>NZ_JBIBWD010000014.1:0-204337 GCF_043080985.1 Streptomyces sp. NPDC014894 | reverse complement strand
CGATCCACCACAGCCCCCACCACACCCCGCACCACACCCAACCCAACCCCCGCCGGCACCCGCACCACCACCGACTGCGAAAACCCCTCGAACCCCGGCCCACCCACACCACCGAACCGACGCATCACCGGCGTCAAACCCACCACACCAACACCCTCACCATCACCCACCACACCCACACCCACATCCCGCGCCACCACAGCCAACGCCCCCACCGACTGACACTGAAAAACCTCACGGCGCGTGAACTCAAGGCCCTCCTCCCGGGCCCGGCTCACCAGCTGAATCGCGACGATGCTGTCGCCGCCCAGATCGAAGAAACCGTCGTCGACACCCACCTCCGGCAACCCCAGGACTTCGCCGTACAACGCGCATAGAATCCGCTCACGCGGGGTCCGGGATTCACGATCGTTCACCATGGGGGGAGGCCTTCCGTGCGCGGTGTCGAAGAGCTGGTTCAACAGACGACGGGCATGGCTCCGCCCACACTCTCAGGCGGGCCACACATATAAATTCAGGACCTTCACGGAATGGAGACAGATACTCCGCAGTCCTGATTTCAGCTGAACTTTACTGACCATTTATGCTGCCGATGTTTTACCCGCGACAACGCTAGGCGTAGGCCCACAAGACTGTAAACAGTCCTACCGACTCAGATTCCCGTGTTCTCATCCTTCTGAGGGAGATACGCGAAGTCGGACGATCCCCGATGTCCGCAATGACGAGCGCCGCAGGTCAACAGGTTAATGGCGCATGTCGCCGCACGCTCCCCCGACCGGGGGAGACAAAGGGCCGCGCAGCTCTCCACCAGAAGTACCGGATTCTGTCGTCCACTCCTTGAGGAGGACGCCGATTCAGGTGGTCGAAGGCAGCCCGGGGCACGGCGGCGGGCAATCGGCCGTCAGAGCGCGAAAGGTCTTCCGGAGCCGCTTTCGCGGCCTTCCGGGATCAGTTCGCGGCGGCGTTGATCGTGCCAGGGGCGGATGTCGTCCCCGCGCCGGGGCCGCTCACCGTCATCGAACGTGCGGCTCGCGCCACATCGGCCACAGCGTCGGCCCGTCGGGGAGGACGAGCGCGGGGCCCCTGTCCACGAAGCCGAGCCGTTCGTAGAGGGCTCGGCTGCTCGGGCTGCTCGCCTCCAGATAGGCGGGGACGCCCTCGCCGTTCCCGTGGTCGAGCGCCGAGCGGATCAGCGCCGTACCGAGGCCCTCGCCCTGGCGGGCGGGGTCCACCGCGATCAGCCAGAGGTACGCGTGGGCCAGCGTCGGGTGGATCGCGGCGGTCAGCCGGCCGATGAGGTCGATGCGCTCGTTGTCGGGGTCGATCTCGGCCCGGAGCCGCCCCGGACCGTCCTCACCGCCGTCCCCGCTCTCCTCAAGAGCCTCGGGCTCCTCGGGCGACCCAGGCTCCGGCACGGGCAGCCACAGCGCGGCGGCGGAGGCGTCCGCCAGGACGTCGACGCGTCCGGACCGGAGAACGATGTCGAAGAAGGCTCCCATGAGAAGCGGGTGCTTCGACCGGCGGTGCTCCTCGTCCGGGAAGAGCCAGCCGCTCACCGGATCGTCCTGGAAGGCCGCGTCCAGCAGCCGGACCACGGCCTCCCGGTCGCTCGTACCCGCGCGGCGGATCCTGGCGTTCATTCCGGCCGTCCCTCCATGTCCAACCCGGCTGTCCCCGTCCGTCCATTCAAGCGCAGCGGGCGGAGGGCGACGGCTCCGGGGCGGTCATCGGGGCCGGGCGGGTCCCGGTTCCGGTCAGGATCCCGGCCCGGGGCGGGGGCCGTCCGGGGTGTGGAAGGTCAGACCGGAGAAGTGTTCGCCCTGGATGACGGGACCGTGCTGGACTCCGCCGCTGACGCTGTTGTGGACGGTGACGACCGGTCCGCTCGCGCGGTGGGGAGCGAGTTCTTCGAGCAGCAGCCGAAGCTCCTCGGCGGCGGCGGGGTTCTCGCGCAGCGCCCGGCGGAGTCTGAGCCGCCACTCGTCCTCGACATCGGCCGCGGCCTCCGGGTCTCCGTCGTCGCGGGCGGCGATGAGCTGCTCGCGGGAGGCCTCCAGCTCCTCGTCCACGCTTCCCGCGAACGTGCCCCGGGGGAAGAAGCGGGCCACGCGATCCCGGGTGTGCGCCCAGGCGTCGGAGACCATCACTCCCACCAGAGCCGTCGCGCCCGTCGTCGCCAGTGTCGCCAACTCGGCCTGCACAGAGCCCCCTTGTGTCGCATAGATCACCTGGGCTGAGCGATGGGTGTCCCTGCCACGGTAGAGAGCGCCGGGGCGGTTCGGAAGACCGGGTCCGCCGGGGGCGGCGGCCGCCGGCGGACAGGACGCCCCTTCTCCGCCGGTGAGGAAGGGGCGTCCCGGACAGGCGGGGCGGCTACCGGATCAGCGCATCGGCAGGGGCAGCGGGTTCGGGCGCTCCGTGCTCCCGGAGCGGTCCTTGGCCGGGTTCGGCTTGCAGGTCAGATCCTTCGCGGGGAAGGTTCCGGCGGTGAGGTAGGAGGTGACGGCGCTCTCGGCGCAGCGGCTGGTGCCGGTGGTGTAGACGCCGTGTCCTTCGCCCTCGTCGACGAGGACCAGACGGGAGCCCTTCATGTCCTCGCGGAGGCCCAGGGCGTCGGGCAGCGGGGTCTGCGAGTCCCATTCGTTCTGCACGATCAGCGCGCGCACCTTGTTGTCGACCTTGGTGGCGGGCTCGGCGTTCTTGTCCCAGAAGGCGCAGGGGGTGATGTTGGCGGCGAAGTCGCCGAAGAGCGGATAGCGCTCCCTGTCGCGGATCGCGTCCTTGCGGTAGGCGCCCGGATTCTTCGGCCACGGCGCGTCGCCGCAGGTGACGGTCCAGAGGGCGGAGGCTCCCTTGTCGTCCCAGTGGGATTCGGGGAGTTCCGGGGTGGGCTTGCCGGCGGCGGCCTTCTTCAGCATCACGACCGACTCGGCGGCGTAGCCCGCCTGGAAGAACGGTGCGCGCATCAGGCTGCGGATCCGGTCGCCGTCGAGGGTGGCCGTACCGACGGTGATCGGCTTCCGGTTCGCCTGGGCGACGATGTCCCAGAAGGTCTTGGCGACCTTCGCGGGGGTGTCGCCGAGCCGGTAGACGGCCGAGCGGTCGGCGGTCCACCGGGTCCAGCGGGTGAAGGCCTTCTCGACCTCCGGGGCCCACAGCAGGAAGTCCTCGCGCCAGGCGCGCTTGGGGTCGACGGCGCTGTCGAGGACGACGCGGTCGGTGCGGTGGGGGAAGAGCTGGGTGTAGACGGCTCCGAGGTAGGTGCCGTAGGAGTACCCCAGGTAGTTGATCTTCTTCTCGCCGAGCGCGGCCCGGATCATGTCCATGTCCCGGGCGGTGTTGCGCGTGGTGAAGTGCTTGAGCGCGTCGCCGTAGCGGGCCCGGCACTTGTCCGCGAAGCTGCGGGCCCTGGAGGCGTCCCGGGCGAAGGTCTTCTCCTTGAAGGCGCGCTCCACCTGTATCTCTTCGGGGTTGAGCCCGCATGCGAGGGCGTTGCTCCGGCCGATGCCCCTGGGGTCAAAGCCGATGAGGTCGTACCGGTCCTTCACGGAGGCGGGCAGGGCCTTGCCGAGGGCGGACGGGAAGTGGAGTCCTTCGCCTCCGGGGCCGCCGGGGTTGAAGAGGAGCACACCCCGGCGCTTGGCGGGGTCGGCCGCCGCGATCCGGGAGATCTCGATGTCGATCTTCTTGCCGCCGGGCTTGGCGTGGTTGAGCGGGACCTTGATCGTGGCGCACTGGAGCGAGGCCGGTTCGGAATCGTCGCACCGCTGCCAGTCGGGTCTCTGGGCGGTGGCGGACGGGGTGTTCGCGGCGGGGGCGGCGTTGTTCGCGGCGGTGGCCGGGGCGGTGGCGAGCGCGGGGGCGAGCGTCGCCATGACGCTCACCGCCAGCAGGGGGGCCACACGTCGTCGTACCTGCACGGAGTAGATCCTTCCGTTGTATCGGGTCCCTGCTGACCCTGCCGTGCCGGACCGCTCGGGCGAATCATCCGTCAGGTCGGGTTTTGTCGATCTCCGGTCGCACGGCGAGGGGCGCCGGTCCTTCTGAGGTTGGAGCGAATTCAGGCCGGTCGGGGAGGGCGGGTGCGCCGGCGTGTCCGGGCCTCCGGAGGGGCGCGTCAGTCGGTCAACTCCTCGACGAGGCGGGCGAGGACGGCGAAGGCGGGCTTGGGGGTGTAGTCGTCGGCGGTGAGTCCGAAGCGGTGGAACAGTCCGGGCCGGGAGCTGTCGGCGTCGCGCAGCGCGAAGTGGGTGTATCCGCCGAGCCCGAGCCGTTCGGCCTGGTCGGCGACGACCCGTACCACCGTCTCGACCACCTCGGCCTGGCGCTCGTCCGGGCGGCCGGGGCCGGTCGGCCAGCCGTGCTCGGTGATCCGGAGCGGCAGACGCGCCAGTCCGGCGGGGGCGAGCACGGTGTCGCGGTGGTGTCGCAGCAGGCCCTCGACGGCGGGCGCGAGGTCGGGCGCGGCGATGGGCTGGAAGACGTCGGGGAAGAAGTCGAGTCCGATGTAGTCCAGTGCGCCGGTGAAGTCGGCTCCTCCCCGGCGGGTGAGTTCGGTGACGAAGGAGGCGGCGGGGCCGAAGAGCGGGGTGGTGTTGAAGCCGACGCGCAGATGGGTGTGGCCCAGTTCCCGGGCTCGGGCCTTGGCGGCGACGACGCCCCGGACGATGGCGTCGCGTACGCCGGGGTAGTGGCCGTCGAGCGTCGGCAGCGAGGTGACGTCGGGCTCCTCGGCGACTTGGAGGAAGTCGGTGACCGGGCCGTACTGTTCGACCAGTTCGCGCAGGTGGGCGCAGTAGCGGTCGATGTCGCCGCGGGCGGACTGGTACTGCGCCACCAGGTCCAGGCGGCGGCCCCGGACGGCGTACCGGCGCGCGTCGGCCGGTGCGGTGGTCGGGTGCGGGGTCCCGAGCCGGGTGGTGTCGTCGAAGCGGGTGTACGCGCGGACCAGGAAGGGGCGGCCCGGCCGGCCCTGCAGCCGGTCGAGGGCGGCGGAGACGCGGTCGGGGTCGTCGGGCGGTCCGACGGCGAGGCTGCCGGTGTCGTCCCCGGCGGCTCCGCCCGGGTAGACGCCGAAGAGCAGTCCGCGGCGTGGTGTCGGCATGGGTGTTTCCCGTCCTCTCGGTGGCGGCCGCCCGGGGGCTTCGCGGGGCCGGGCGGTGTGCCGGGGCTCCCTGGGCGGGCGCGGCGGTACGGCGGCGGTCGGCGCGAAGGCACGGCGGCGGTCGGCGCGAAGGTGCGCGGCCGGGGTGGAAGTGGGCGGCCGGGGTGGAGTGTGCGGATGCGGGCAGGTCAGAGCGGAGGCGCGGCCGGTGCGGGGGACGCGGCGGTGGGCCAGGTCAGCGCGCCGGTACGGATGTCCTCGACGACGGCGTCGAGCCATTCCGTCTCGGCGCGGGCCAGCCTGATCGCGTACTCGGCCTCGATGATGTGCAGCCGCGGGACGCCGGCCGCCAGGGCTTCGGTCAGCCGCGTCTCGTCGGCGTCGGTGCGTTCGCGGAGCCGGTGGGCGCGTTCCGTCAGGGCTTCGGCGGCTCCGTCGGGTCCGAGGGCTCCGAGGTGGGAGACCGCGCCGAGGAATCGGGAGAACTCCCGGTCGGGGTTGCGGATCCGGCTGTCCAGCCGCCGTACGAGTTCGTCGTGCCCGGCTCGGGTGAGGGCGTACACGGTGCGCTCCGGGCGGTTTCCCGATCGCTGTCGGCCCCGCGCGGCCGCCCAGCCGGCCTCGGTCAGCGCGGTGACGGTGTTGTAGAGCGATCCCCGGTTGACGGCGGCCGCGTGGTGGTCGCTGCGGCTTCGCAGCTCGGCGAGCAGCTGGTAGGGGTGCGCGGGGTTCTCCAGCAGGAGCCCCAGGACCGTGAGGACCAGTGGGTTGTCGAGAGCGCGACGTGGCATGGTCGAACTCTAACAGTCCAAATAGACTAATGATGGGGCGTCGAGGCACCACCGCCACTTCAAGTCAGTTGTCGACGAAGGGAGTTCACAGGCATGCCGATCCGCGATCGCCAACGTCCGGCCGGGTCGCGGGACTCGGGGAATCGGTGCGCCGCCGGACCGGCCGGGAGGGGAGGATTCCGTATCGCTGGCCGGAGTGTCGCGCGCGCCCGGAGGGTGGAGGACCGGCCGTGTTCCTCCTCTAGGCTTGGCGGATGACGACCACAGAGGCCGGCCGGCGACCGGGGCGGGGGCGCCCGCGCGTGGTGACGCGCGAGGCGATCATCGAGGCCGGGATCGCTCTGACCCTGGACGAGGTCACGGTTCAGGGTGTGGCCGAGATCCTCGGGGTGAGCCGGGTCGCGCTGTACAAGCATGTGCCGTCGCAGGACGCGCTGCGGCTGCTGGTCGCGGAGGGGATTCTGGAACGCTGGAGTCCGCCGGCGGACACCGAGGAGTCGGCCGAGGCCTTTCTGTTGTCGCTGGCGGTGTCCTTACGCGCGCTGGTCTCCGGGCATCCCGGGATCGCCGGATATCTCTCCCGGCTCCAGCTGGGGTCGCGGGTGAGCATGGCCCGTTTCGAGGAGACCCATCTCGGCCTGGTGCGTCTGGGTCTGGAGCCCTGGCAGGCGTCCTGGATGGCGTCCACGGTCGCGCAGCAGGCGATCGGGGTGACCTCGGTCTTCGGTTCGGAGGACTCGCGGGCGCACCGGGAGGGCGTGCTCGCCGCCATGGCGGAGGAGTTCTCGGTCTTTCCCATCAAACATGTCCACGCGCGGGAACTGGGCGACGACGCCGTCTTCCGGTGGACCATGCGCGGACTGGTCCGGGGGTGTCTGGCGCAGCTCCGCGACGACGATCCGCGCCCGGGCTCCGGTCGCGCGGAGGGGTGACCCGTACAGCTGCGGCGCGGACCGACGGCGGAGGGCGGGCGGGTCTGCGGAGGCCCGGGCCGAGCGGTTGAGGAGTCGACCGGTTCAGGCGTCCGCCGGTTCAGGCGTCGGAGGCCTCGCCCATGGCGACGGCGATCCTGCGCGGGCCGGTGAAGGGCTCGCGGCCGTGGGAGGCGAGCATATTGTCGACGATGAGCAGGTCGTCGCGCCGGTAGTCGAAGCGGACCGAGGCCCGGCGGTAGCAGTCGCGGAGATGGCCGGTGACATCGTCGGGGATCGGCTCCCCGTCCCCGTAGTACGTGTTGTTCGGCAGCCCCTCCTCTCCGCAGATCTCCAGCAGTCCGGTGCGGGTGGGCGCGGGGAGGCTGCTGACGTGGAAGATGACGACGTGGTTGAACCAGACGGCGTCACCGGTGACGGGGTGGCGGTGGACCGGTTCGCGCACCGCCCTGGTCCGCAGGCCGGACTTCCCGATCCACTTCACCTCGATGCCGCCGGCCTCGCAGAGCCGCTCGACCTCCTCCCGGCTCTCGGTGCCGAACGCCTGCCACCAGCGCAGTCCGATGTCGTCCCGGTAGTTGCGCACCGCCATCCACTTGCGCCGGACGAACTCCTCGCGCACCGCCGGATCGATCAGATCGTGGACGATCCGGGTGGAGGCGAGCGGGGTGGCTCCCTGGGTCAGCGGCGGCTCGACGCAGTGGAAGTAGAGCACGAGGGGCCAGCTGGCCTGGTAGGACATCTCGTTGTGGAGCGGGATCTCGGCCTTCGCCGGATACTCGGTCGAGGTGTAGACCTTGCCCTTGATGACGCTGCGGGGCGATGACTGCTCGGTGTACGTCAGCGGGGCGCCGGACAGCTCCCGCACCACGGCCTCGAATCCGTCGACCCCGCCGACGTCGAATCCGCGCAGCAGCAGGGCGCCGTGCCGGTACAGCCGCTCGCGGAGGGCGTCCCGGTCGGCGCGGACCGCGTCGGAGGCGGGGCCTCCGTCGCCGTCGACGGTCAGGGGGAGTGTCGAGCCGGCCATCTGCGTGATCTCCTGTCGCCTCGGTCCGGGCCGCCGATGGCTCGGCGCGCCTTCTTCGACTCGTCGTGCGCGGACAGCGGAAGTTCGGGGGGCGTCGACACCGGGGCCCGGGGGCTGGAAGACCCCGCGCCGGGGCGGGGCGGCCCGGGACTCCCCGTCACCGCCCGGTGCCTCACGGGCGAAGTAAGCCTAACCTAAGTCGCCTTGTCGGTGTAGGCCGGAACTCGCCGCCATACCACCTCAAGTACCTATAGTCAGCGCATTCTTGATGGGATGTCAGAAGTGAAAAGGAATATCCCGGCCCGCTTTGCCAAGGTGAGGCTTACCTGATTAGGGTTCGGTCTCTGCTTCGTCACTCACAGACAGGGCCACGCCATGACCAGTCCGTTTGACCGCCAACGCGCCCTCAGTCGCCGGGGGTTGCTGTCCCTGGGCGCGGTGCTCGGCTCGTCCGCGCTGCTCACCGCGTGCGGGGACGACTCCACCGCGAAGTCCTCGAAGCCGTCCGGATCCGCGGGCGCGGACTCGGGCTCGTTCCCGGCCACGGTGAAGGACAAATTCGGCTCGGTGGAGATTCCCGGGGAGCCGAAGCGCGTGCTCTCGCTCGGCCGCACCGACCACGACGTCCTGCTGGCCCTGGGCATCGTGCCGGTCGGCGTGTGGCAGTTCATCCCGACGATGAAGCGCGGGGTGGGCGTATGGGCGGAGAAGGCGCTGGGCGGGCAGACGCCGGCCTTCCTGAAGCCGCCGTTCGACTTCGAGCGGGTGGCCTCGCTCACCCCCGACCTCATCCTCAACGTCCAGTCCGGGGGCGACGCGTCCGAGCACAAGACGCTCACCGACATCGCCAGGACCGTGGGACTGCCCGCCGGGGCCACCCCGAACGCGGTGCCGTGGCGCGAGTCCGCCAAGACCGTCTCCGCCGCGCTGGGACGCGCCGCCCGGGGCGATCGGCTGATCGCGGACACCGAGGCGCTGCTCACGTCCACCGCGAAGGAGAACCCGGCCTTCGCCGGGAAGACCGTCTCCATCCTGCTGGCCTTCGGCGGCAAGATCGGCGTCTACACCGCCGGGGACACCCGGATGCAGCTCGTGACCGCGCTGGGGCTCAAGCCGTCGGCGTACGTGGAGAGCCTCGGGAACGAGAAGTACTTCGTGGAGCTGTCCGCGGAGAAGGCCGGCGACGCCGACGCGGACGTGGTCATTCTGCTGAGTCAGCAGCAGATGCCGCTGAAGGCGACGCTCGCCCAGTATCCGCAGATCGCCGCCATGAAGGCCGCGCGCGAGAACCGGCTGGTCTTCCCCGCCGACCAGTCCGTCGGTCTGGCCCTGTCCAGCGCATCCGTGCTGAGCATCCCCTACGCGGTGAAGGGGCTGACCCCGCCGCTCGCGGCGGCCCTCAAGAAGTGACCGCCGCCCCTCCCCCGGCCCGGCGGTACGGGCGGCCGGGCCGGGAGGGGAGGGCCCGGGCCGGCCGGCGGCCCGGACACCGGGCCTTGGACCTTCCAGGGCCCGGGCCCGGCGCGGGGTCCTGCACTCGCGCCGGCCCGGACACCGACGCCCGGACCGCCCGGCCCCGGCTCCCGGGTCCGGCCCGGCGCGGACACCGGCACCCGGCACCCTGACTCAGGCCCCCTGAATCAGACCCCCTGGTCCCGGGCTCACACCGGCGGCAGCAGCCCCCGTGACTCGAAGAACCGCAGATAGCCCGCGAGCAGCTCCGGACCGGGCTCGGGCCGGGACAGCCCCGACCCCGCCAGCCCCGCGCGCAGCCGGTCGGTGCGGAACGGCTCGGGCGCCCAGACGGCGGCCGGCCGGGGGGCCTGTCCGCGCAGCTGCGGAAGGAACGGCTCCACCGGATTGCCGGGATCCTGGGCCAGTGCCTCGGCCCAGCGCGCCGGTTCCGCCAGGCCGACCGGGCGTCCGCAGGCGGTCATCCACTCGCCGAGTTCGGCCATGGAGATCGGCGGGGTGTCGGCGTGGTGGAAGACCTGCCCCGACGACCGCGGCCGCAGCGCCAGATGGACCATCGCCCGGGCCACCTGGTCCACCGGGGTCCACAGCTCGGCCGGGCCGTGGCTGGGCAGCAGGCCCACCCGGAGCGAGCCGACCAGCAGCCGGCCGAGGAAGTCGTCCGCCGTCCACACTCCGGTACGGCTGTGTCCGGTCACCCGGGCGAGCCGGTGCACGGTCGTCGGGACGCCGAGCCGTCGCGCGCCCGCCACCAGCGCCTCGGCGGCGCGCTTGCTGAGCACATAGCCGTTGCCCGGCCCGTCGAGGTCGGGCAGTTCCTCCTCCTCCGGCCATCGCGGCAGCCCCGTCTCCAGCCGGGGGATCACCGAGAGCGTGGAGGTGTGGTGCAGCCGCTTGAGCCGGCCGGTCACCGAGAAGCGCACCATCTCGGCGGTGCCGAGGACATTGCCCTCCCGCAGCCCCGGGTATCCCCGGAGCAGGCTGATCGAGGCGGCGTTGTGGAAGACGGTGTCGATCCGTTCGGCGAGCGCGCGGTGGGCGGCGGCGCTCAGCCCGAGACCGGGCCGGGCGAGATCGCCCGCGACGGGCACGACCCGGTCCGGCGGCGGGGCCTGCACGCCGAAGCGGTGCAGCGTCTCCCGCAGCCTGAGCGCGGCCCGCTCCTGGTCCTCGGCGCGGATCAGACAGTGCACCCGGGCGTCGGTGCGCTCCAGCAGGGTCTGGAGCAGGAACGCGCCGACGAATCCGGTGGCCCCGGTGAGCAGGATCTCGGCCGGGCGGTCGGCCGGCGGGGCGTCGTCCGGGGGGAGCCGCAGCGCGGGGTCGGGGCGGGCGTCGAGCAGCATCAGGGCGTGCGGGTCGGCGGGCGCGGTGCGCGGACCGCCGCCGTCCGCGGCCCCGCCCGGGACCGCTTCCCCGGCGGAGACCTCCGTAGAAAGCTCCGTGGAGACCTCGGCGAGGTCCGTGTCCCCGGTGACCGAGGCCGAGGCCGTGGCCGAGGCCGTGGCCGAGGCCGTGATCCGTGAGGCGAGGGCGGCGACGGTGGGGCCGTCGAAGAAGGCCCGGGTCGTCACCTCGGCCCCCAGCTCGGACCGGACCCGTGCGAGGACGCGCGGCACCAGCAGGGAGTGACCGCCGAGGGCGAAGAAGTCCTCGTCGGCGCCCACCGCCTCCTGGCCCAGCAGATCGGCGAAGATCTCCGCCAGGTTCTTCTGGAGGGGATCGGACGGCCGGTCCGCGCCGGAGGGGCCGCGCCGCCCGGGGCGCGGCAGGGCGGCGCGGTCCAGCTTCCCGCTCCCGGTGACCGGCAGCGCGTCGAGCAGCACCACGGCGGACGGCACCATGGGCCCCGGCAGCACGGCCGCCAGGGAGGCCCGTACCTCCTCCGGGTCGGGCGTACGGCCCCGTACGGGCACCGCGTACGCCACCAGCCGGCCGCCGCCCGGGAGGTCGTCGTGGACCGCGGCGGCGGCCGAGACGACGTCCGGGTGCGCGGTCACGGCCGCCTCCACCTCGCCCAGCTCGATCCGGAAGCCGCGGATCTTCACCTGGTCGTCGCTGCGGCCGATGAAGTCGATCCGGCCGTCCGGCCGCCATCGGACCACGTCGCCGGTGCGGTAGAGCCGGGACCCGGCGGGGCCGAAGGGATCCGCGACGAACCGTTCGGCGGTCAGCGCGGGACGTCCCAGATAGCCCCGGGCCAGCCCGTCGCCGCCGAGATACAGCTCGCCGGGGACCGAGGGCGGCACCGGGCGCAGCGCCGCGTCGAGCACATGGGCGCGGGTGCCCGGGTCGGGTACGCCGATGGGCACGGAGCCGGGCCCGGTGTCGGCGTATTCGCGCGGGTCGCACGCGCCGAGCGTGGAGTTGACGGTGGCCTCGGTCGGGCCGTACGCGTTGAAGAGCCGGCGGCCGGCGCCCCATCGGGTGACCAGCTGCGGTGACACGCGTTCGGTGCCGGCCAGCAGGACGGAGTCCTCGGGGAGCACGCACTCGGGCGGCAGCGCCTCCAGCAGGGCGGGGGGCAGGATCATGAAGGTCGCTCCGTGCTCGACGGCGTACTCGGTCAGTTCGGGTCCGGCCACCCGGCGTTCGGCGGGCACGATGATCAGTCGGCCGCCCGAGCAGAGGGCGAGGCACTGGTCCCAGAACGCCACGTCGAAGGCGGGTGAGGCGAACTGGAGGACGCGGGTCTTCGGGCCGACGCCGAATCGCTCCCGCTGGGTGGAGATGAGTCCGGCGACCCCGGCGTGGGTGAGCAGCACGCCTTTGGGGCGGCCGGTGGAGCCGGAGGTGTAGACGAGGTAGGCGGCGTGGGCGGTGGTCAGGGCCCCGCCGCGCTCGGCGTCGGTGACCGGGGCGCCGGGGAGGGCGGCGAGCCGGGCGGCGGTGGCTGGGTCGTCGAGGGTGATGACGGCGGCCGCCGGGCGGGCGCCGGCGGGGACGGGCGGGGCGGAGGCGGCCGTGAGGAGGACGGCCGGGGCGGAGTCGTCCAGCATCAGCGCGAGGCGTTCGGCGGGGTGGTCGATGTCGAGCGGCAGATAGGCGCTGCCCGCCTTGACGACGGCGAGCTGGGCGACGACGGCGTCGGTCGAGCGGGGCAGGGCGAGGGCGACGAGGCGCTCCGGTCCGGCTCCGTGGGCGAGCAGCAGCCGGGCCAGCCGGTTGGCGCGGGCGTCGAGTTCGGCGTAGGAGACGGTCTCGCGCTCCAGGACGACGGCCACCGCGTCGGGCCGCAGCCGGACCTGTTCCTCGAAGGCGTCGACGAGGGTGACGGGGGCCCGGGTGGCCGGGGATCCGCTCCAGGGGCCGAGGATTCGTCCGCGTTCGTCGTCGGAGAGCACGTCGATCCGGCTGAGCGGTCGCTCCGGGTCGGCGGCGACGGTTTCGAGGACGCGGATCAGCCGTTCGGCCAGGGTGTGGGCGGTGGAGTGGTCGAAGAGGTCGAGCCGGTGGTCGAGCCGGCCGGTGACGCCGTCCGTTCCGGGGTGTTCGGTCAGATCGAGGGCGAGGTCGAACTTGGCGGTGCGCAGTCCGGTGTCGTGCTGGGCGGCGGGGACGCCCAGCAGGGTGGGCCGGGCGGGCGGGGCGACCTGGTGGGCGAGCATCACCTGGAAGAGGGGGTGGCGGGAGAGGGAGCGGGCCGGGTTGAGGAGGTCCACCAGGCGTTCGAAGGGCAGTTCCTGGTGGGCGTAGGCGGCGAGGTCGGCGTCCCTGACCCGTCGCAGGAGGTCGAGGAAGGCGGGGTCGCCCGAGGTGTCGGTGCGCAGGACGAGGGTGTTGGTGAAGGAGCCGATCAGATCGGTGAGGGCCTCGTCGGGGCGGCCGGCGACGGGGGTGCCGAGGGGGATGTCGAAGCCGCCGCCGAGGCGGGTGAGCAGGGTGGCCAGGGCGGCCTGGAAGACCATGAACACGCTGGCGTCGCAGCGTTCGGCGAGCGCGCGCAGGGCTCGGTGCAGGGGCGGCCGTACGGTGAGGGCGACGGAGCCCGCGCGGTGTCCGGCGGTGGCGGGGCGGGGCCGGTCGGCGGGGAGGCGCAGCTCGTCGGGGAGGCCGGCGAGGGTCTTCGTCCAGAAGGCCTCCTGGCGGCGGCCGGGGCTCTCGGGGTCGTTCTCGTCGCCGAGGAGTGCGCGCTGCCAGAGGGTGTGGTCGGCGTACTGCACCGGCAGCGGGTCCCAGGCGGGCGCGGTTCCGGCGCGGCGGGCGGTGTAGGCGGTGTCGAGGTCGCGCAGCAGGGGATCGCGGGAGGCGCCGTCGGCGGCGATGTGGTGGACGAGCAGGACCAGGACGTGGTCGTCGGGGCCGAGGGTGAGCAGATGGGCGCGCAGGGGGATGTCCCGGTCCAGGGCGAAGCGGTGGGCGGCGACGGCGGCGAGGCGGGCGGCCAGGTCCTGGGGGGCGGTGTTCTCGGTGCGCAGTTGGGGGCGGGCGGCGTCCGGGGGCAGGACGTGCTGGCGCGGTACGCCGTGGTCGTCGGGGAGGACGGTGCGCAGGGCCTCGTGGCGTTCGGTCAGATCGCCGAGGGCGGCGCGCAGCGCGGCGGTGTCGACGGGTCCGGTCAGCCGCCAGGCCCAGGGGATGTTGTAGGTGACGGCGTCGGGGTCGAGCCGGTCGAGGAACCACATGCGGCGCTGGGCGAAGGAAAGGGGTACGGCGGGGGGCCGTACGGCGGGGCGGGGCGCGGCGCGGGCGGTGGGGCCGGCGTCCAGGAGGGGGGCGAGCAGGGCGGGGGTGGGGGCGTCGAAGACGGCGCGCAGCGGGAGTTCGGCGGCGAGTTCGGCGCGGATGCGGCTGATCAGCCGGGTGGCGAGGAGGGAGTGGCCGCCGAGGCGGAAGAAGTGGTCGTCGGGGCCGGTGGCGGGGAGGCCGAGGACGTCGGCGAAGAGGGCGCAGAGCTGTTCCTCGCGGGGGGTGCGGGGGGCTCGTCCGGCGGGGTCGGGGCGGCGGCCGGGGGCGGGCAGGGCGCGGCGGTCGAGTTTGCCGCTGGGGGTGAGGGGCAGGGCGGGGAGTTCCGTCCAGTCGGCGGGGACGAGGTGTTCGGGCAGGGTGCGGGCGGCGTGGGCGCGGAGCGCTTCGAGGTCCAGGGCGCCGGGGGCGGCGCCGGGCCCGGGTACGGCGTAGGCGGCGAGGCGGACGTCGCCGGGGCGGTCCTCGCGGGCGACGACGCAGACGCGGGCGGCGCCGGGGGCGTCGTGGAGGGCGGCCTCGGCCTCGGCCGGTTCGACGCGGAAGCCGCGGATCTTGACCTGGTCGTCGGCGCGGCCGATGAACTCCAGGACTCCGGCGGCGTCGGAGCGCACGAGGTCGCCGGTGCGGTACATACGGGTCCCGGGCTCGCCGAAGGGATCGGCGACGAAGCGTTCGGCGGTGGCGGCGGGGCGGCCGAGGTAGCCGCGGGCCAGCTGGGGTCCGGCGAGGTGGAGTTCGCCGGTGACGCCGGGCGGTACGGGGCGCAGCGCGGGGTCGAGCACGTAGACGCGGGTGTTGTGGACGGGGCGGCCGATGGGCACGGTCGCGGCGGGCGGGGCGTCGGGGCGGTGGGTCCAGGAGGTGACGTCGACGGCGGCCTCGGTGGGGCCGTAGAGGTTGTGGGGGCTGAGGCCGAGGACGCGGTGGCAGTGGTCGGAGGTCTCGCGGCGGAGTGCTTCGCCGCTGCACAGGAGGCGGCGCAGGGTGCGGCAGTCGGGTGCGGCGGCTTCCTGGAGGAAGGCGTCGAGCATGGAGGGGACGAAGTGGACGGTGGTGATGCGCTGGTCGCGGATGAGCGCGGCGAGATGGGCGGGGTCCTTGTGGCCCTGGGGGCGGGCGAGGACCAGGGTGGCGCCGGTGACGAGGGGCCAGAGGAATTCCCAGACGGAGACGTCGAAGCTGGAGGGGGTTTTCTGGAGGACGCGGTCGTCGGGGCCGAGCGGGTGGGCGTGCTGGGTCCAGCGGAGGCGGTTGGCGATGGCGTGGTGGGAGACGGTGACGCCTTTGGGGCGGCCGGTGGAGCCGGAGGTGTAGATGACGTAGGCGGGGTGCTGGGGGTGGAGGGGGGTGCGGTGTTCGGCGGGGAGGAGGTCGTGGCCGGGCTGGTCGTGGCCGGTGTCGGGGCCGACGGCGAGCCGGGGGGTGCGGTGGTGCGCCGGGTGCGGGGGCGCGCCGGGCGGGGTGAGGAGCAGGGCGGGGCGGGCGTCGTCGAGCATGAGGGCGACGCGTTCGGCGGGGTAGTCGGGGTCGATGGGGAGGTAGGCGGCTCCGGCCTTGTGGACGGCGAGGATCGCGGTGACGAGTTCGGGTGAGCGGGGCAGGGCGAGGGCGACGACGCTCTCGGGGCCGATGCCGCGGGCGGTCAGGAGGCGGGCGAGGCGGTTGGCGCGGGTGTTGAGTTCGGCGTAGGTGAGGACGCCGTTCTCGTGGACGAGGGCCTGGGCGTGGGGGGTGGCGGCGGCCTGGGCCTGGAACATCGGCGGGAGGGTCTGCCGGGGCGCGGGCGCGCTGTCGCCGCGCCAGCTCTCCAGGGCGTCGCCGAGTTCGGCGGGGGCGAGGGGTTCGCAGCGTCCGGTGGGCAGGGCGGGGTCGGCGGCGATCTGTTCGAGGACGCGCAGGAGCTGGTGGCCGAGCCGGGTGACGTGGGCGCGGTCGAAGGCGTCGGCCCGGTGGTCGAGGGTGAGGGCGAGCCCGCCGGGGACGTCGCGGTCGGGTACGGCGGTGAGGGTGAGCGGGTAGTGGGTGGCGTCCTCGCCGTGGAGGCCGGTGACGTGTACGCCGGCGGCCGGCTCGCCGGTGGTGGGTGGCGGGTAGTTCTCGACGACGGCGAGGGTGTCGAAGAGGTCGCCGCCGCCGGCGCGGGGTGCGGAGCGCCGGATGTCGGCGAGGCCGGGGTACTGGTGGCCGAGGAGTTCGGACTGTTCGTCCTGGAGGCGTTCGAGGAGGGCGCCGAGGGGTTCGGCGGGGTGGAGCCGGACGCGTACGGGGACGGTGTTGACGAAGAGTCCGATCATGGTCTCGACGCCGGGGATCTCGGGCGGGCGGCCGGAGACGGCGGTGCCGAAGACGATGTCGGTGCGGCCGGTGGCGCGGGCGAGGAGCAGTCCCCAGGCGGCCTGGACCAGGGTGTTGACGGTGATGCCGCGGCCGCGGGCGAGGGTGTGCAGGGCGGCGGCGAGGCGCGGCGGGGTGGTGAGGTCGACGCGGTGCGGGAGGGCGGGGGCGCGGGCGGGCGCGGGCGGGGCCAGCAGGGTGGGACCGTCGAGTCCGTCGAGCGCCCGGTCCCAGACGGCGGCGGTGGCGGCGCGGTCCCGGGCGGCGAGCCAGGCCAGGTAGTCGCGGTAGGGGGTGACGGCGGGGAGGGCGTCGGGGTCCTGGCCGCCCGCGTAGAGGGCGAGCAGTTCGCGCAGGACGAGCGGGGACGACCAGCCGTCGAGGAGGACGTGGTGGAAGGTGAGGGTGAGGCGGAAGCGGTCGGGGCGCAGCCGGATCAGGGCCATGCGGAGCAGGGGCGGGGTGCGGACGTCGAAGCGGCGGTCGCGCTCCTGGCCGGCGAGGCGGTCGAGGGCGGCGCGGCGCTCGTGCTCGGAGAGGGCGCTGAGGTCGTGTTCGCTCCAGGGGAGCGGTACGCGGCGGAGGACGACGGCCATCGGGCGGCCCTGGGCGTTGGTGCGGAAGGCGGAGCGGAGGTTGGGGTGGCGCTCCAGCAGGGCCTGTCCGGCGCGGCGGAGGGCGGCGGGGTCGACGGGTCCGCCGAGGTCGACGGCGAGCCGGACGGTGTAGACGTCGGGGCCCTGTCCGTCGTCGAGCTGGGTGTGGAAGAGCATGCCCTCCTGGAGCGGTGTCAGGGGCAGGACGTCCTCGATGCGGGGCTGCCGGCTCATGACGGGCTCCTGTCGGTGTCGGCGTCCTGGAACGCGGCGTCGTCGAACTCGGCGTCGTCGAACTCGGCCTCCAGGGCGTCGATGTCGCCCTGGGTGAGCTGGATCAGCGGCAGGTCCGAGGGGGTGCGCCCGCCCGTGCCGGGAGTGTCCGCGGTGGCGGCGAGGGCTTCGAGGGCGGTGAACCAGGCGGTGGCGAGGTCGTGGACCCGGTCCTGGGCGAGCAGTCCCGGGGCCCAGGTCCAGCGGGCGGCGAGGCGTGGTCCGGCCGGGGTGTCCCAGGTGGCGGCGTTGACTTCGAGGGCGTGGGCGAGCGGCATCGCGGGGTCGGCCCCGCCGCCCACGGGTCCGCCGGCCGTCGCCGCGCTGTCGGGGGCGGCGAACCGGCCGAGGTAGTTGAAGCCCAGCAGGGGGGCGGGGAGGGCGGCGAGCGCGGGGGCGGTGTCCGGGTTGAGACGGCGCAGCAGGCCGTGGCCGATGCCGTGGTCGGGGATCGCGCGGAGCTGTTCCTTGACGTCCTTGACCGCTCGTCCGAGGGCGGCGGTGTCGTGGCGGAGCCGCTCCTCGGTGAGCGGCTCGGTGGTGAGCCGGACGGGGTGGACGGCGGTGAACCAGCCGACGGTGCGGGAGAGGTCGGTCCCGGGGAAGAGGTGTTCGTGCCGTCCGTGGCTCTCGACGTCGATGACGGCGGGCCGGCCGCCCTCGGGCCACTGGGCGAGGGCGAGGGCGAGCGCGGTGAGCAGGATGTCCTGGACTCCGGCGTGGAAGGCGGCGGGGACGCGGCCGAGGAGAGGTTCGGTGTGGTGGGCGGGGAGCTGGAGTTCGAGGCGTCCGGCGGTGCCGTGGGTGTCGTGCGCGGGGTCGGGCCGGCGGCCCTTGAGCAGGGGGCCGGGGTCGCTGAGGATCTCGGTCCAGAGCGGGAGTTCGGCGGTGCGCCGGGGGTGTCGGGCCTCTTCGCCGAGGAGGCGCGCCCAGCGGCGCAGGCTGGTGGTGGGGGCGGGGAGTCCGGGCGCGGCTCCCCGGGAGGCGGCGTCGAGGGCGGTGGCGAGGTCGGGCAGGAGGATCCGCCAGGAGACGCCGTCGACGGCGAGGTGGTGCAGGACGAGCAGGAGCAGTCCGGGGCGGTCGGGGCCGGGGTCGAGCCATACGGCGCGGAGGATGTCGCCGGTGTCGGGGTCGAGCCGGGCGCGGGCGGTCTCGGCGTGGCGGGCGGCCTCCTCGTGGAGCTGCCGTTCGGTGTGTCCCGCGCAGTCGACGCGGCGCAGCCGGGGTGCGGCGGCCACGGTCGTGGGCGGGCGGACGGCGAGGGTCCAGGGGCGGGCGCCTCGGTCGGCGCGCAGCCGCAGGGCGTCGTGGTGGTCGGTGAGGGTCTGGAGGGCGGTGACGAGGGAGGCTTCGGCGGTGCCGGGCGGGACGGTGAGGGAGGCGGACTGGGAGAGGCCGTCTACGGGGCCGCCGACGGATTCGAGCCAGGCGGTGATGGGGGTGGGGCCGATCTCGCCCGCGCCGTCGTCGGGGGCGGCGGGCGCGGTCACGGTACGGCCCGCGGCACGGGCCAGGGCGGTCGGGGTGCGGTGGGCGAAGACGTCGCGGGGGGTGAGGGGCAGTTCGGCGGCGCGGGCGCGGGAGACCAGGCCGATGGCGAGGATGCTGTCGCCGCCGAGTTCGAAGAAGGAGTCGTCGGGGCCGACCCGGTCCACGTGCAGGACCTGGGCGAAGAGGTCGCACAGGGCGGCCTCGGCCGGTCCGGAGGGCGGTCGGGCCGGGGCGGCGCCGGTGGTGTCGGGGGCGGGCAGCGCGCGGTGGTCGACCTTGCCGTGGGGGGTGAGCGGGAGGGCGTCGAGGACGGTGAAGGAGGCGGGGACCATGTGCGGGGGCAGCCGGGCCTCGGTGTGGGCGCGCAGCTCGGCGGGGGCGGGCGGGGCGGCGCCCGCGGTGGCGGCGTAGGCGATGAGGCGGGGGCCGCCGGTGTCGTCGGTCCGGGCGACGACGACGCAGCGGGAGACGGCGGGATGGGCGGCGACGGCGGCCTCGACCTCGCCGGGTTCGATCCGGAAGCCGCGGATCTTGACCTGGTCGTCGGCCCGCCCGGCGAACTCCAGGGCGCCGTCCGCGGTGCGCCGGGCCAGGTCTCCGCTGCGGTAGAGGCGTTCGCCGGGGGCGAAGGGGCTGGCGACGAAGCGGGCGGCGGTGAGGGCGGGCAGCCCCAGATAGCCGCGGGCGAGCTGGGGGCCGCCGACGTACAGCTCGCCGATGACGCCGGGCGGCGCGAGGTCGAGTTCCGGGGTGAGCAGGTGGATGCTCAGACCGGGGAGGGGGTGTCCGATGGGGCTGGCCGCGGTGGAGGTCGTCGCGGGGTGCAGCGGCTGGTGGGTGGCGTGCACGGTGGTCTCGGTGATGCCGTACATGTTGACGAGCCGGGGGCCGCCGTCCGGGTGGGCGGCGTACCAGCCGGCGAGGCGGGGCGGCCGCAGGGCCTCGCCGCCGAAGACGACGGTGCGCAGGGCGGCGGCGGGGGCGCCGCGTTCGCGGACGGCCTCGGCGAGCTGGTGGAAGGCGGAGGGCGTCTGGCTGAGCACGGTCACGCGCTGTTCGTCGAGGAGGGCGAGGAAGTCCTCGGGCGAGCGGCTGGTCTCGGCGGGGACGATCACGAGCCGGCCGCCGTGCAGCAGAGGGCCCCACAGCTCCCAGACGGAGAAGTCGAAGGCGTACGAGTGGAAGAGGGTCCAGACGTCGTCCGCGCGGGGTTCGATCAGGGCCGCCGTCGCGCTGAACAGCTGGACGACATTGCGGTGCGGTACGAGGACGCCCTTGGGCACGCCGGTGGATCCGGAGGTGTAGATGGCGTAGGCGGGGTGGTCGGGGTGGAGGGGCGCGCGGCGCTCCCGGTCGGCGGGGTCGGAGCCGGGCCGCCGGTCGAGGTCGGCGAGGACGCCGGGGTCGTCCAGGCGGAGGGTGGGCGGGGCGGCGCCCCCGGCGAGGGCGTCCGCGAGGGCGTCGGGGAGGTCTCGGACGGTCAGCAGGGCGGCGGGGCGCGCGTCGGTGAGCAGCAGCCGGATGCGGTCGGCGGGGTAGTCGGGGTCGACGGGGAGGTAGCCGGCTCCGGTCTTGAGGACGGCGAGCACGGCCACGACCAGCTCCCCGGAGCGCGGCAGGGCGAGGGCGACGAGGTCCTCGGGGCCGGCGCCCAGGTCGATGAGCCGGTGGGCCAGCCGGTTGGCGCGGGTGTTGAGTTCGCGGTAGGTGAGGCTCCGGCCGCCGTCGACGACGGCGACGCGGTCGGGGGTGCGGGCGGCCTGTTCCTCGAAGAGCGCGGGCAGGGTCGCGTTCGGCGGGGGCGCCGGGGCGGGGGCGGCGGGCGCGAGCAGGGCGCGGCGTTCGCCGGGGCTGAGCGCGTCGACCCGCGCGGTACGGGCTCCGGGGTCGTCGGCCAGGGCCTTCAGGACGCGGCGGAACCGGTCCAGCAGGGTCTCGGCCCCGGCCCGGTCGTAGAGGTCGGGCCGGTGTTTGAGGGTGAGGCCCAGTCCGGTGGGCGCGGGCTCGGCCATGAGGGTGAGCGGGTAGTGGGTGGCGATGGGCCGGGCGGTGGCGGCCGCGGTGAGCCCCGCGCCCTCCTGGGCGGCGGTGATGGCGTCGGCGTCGAAGGGGAAGGACTCGAAGACGGTGAGGGTGTCGAAGAGTTCGCCCGCGCCGGCGATCCGCTGGATCTCGGCGAGTCCGAGGTGCTGGTGGTCGATGAGCGCGGCCTGTTCGGCCTGGACCCGGGTGAGCAGGGCGGAGACGGTCTCGGCGGGGTCCAGGCGGACCCGGACCGGGAGGGTGTTGATGAGCAGTCCGACGATGGTCCCGACGCCGGGGAGCAGCGGGGAGCGGCCGGAGACGGTGGTGCCGAAGAGCACGTCCCGGCGGCCGGTGAGCCGGTTGAGGAGGATGGCCCAGCCCGTCTGGACGACGGTGTTGAGGGTGACGCCGCGGCTCCGGGCGAGGGCGGTGAGCCGGTCGGTGAGGTCCGGGGCGAGCCGGGTGGTGACCTGTTCCGGCAGCAGGGGGGTGTCGGAGCGGTCGCCGGGGGCGATCAGGGTGGGTTCGGTCACGCCGTCCAGGGCGGTGCGCCAGGCGGTGCGGGCCGCGTCGCGGTCCTGCTGGGCGAGCCAGGCGAGGAAGTCGCGGTGGGGCCGGGCGGCGGGGAGGCCGGCGGGGTCCCCGTCGGCCGCGTACAGCGCGAACAGATCGCGCATCAGCAGCGGGGTGGACCAGCCGTCGAGGGCGATGTGGTGGTTGGTCATCACCAGCCGGTGGCGGCCGGGGCCGGTGGTGATGACCTGGAAGCGGATGAGCGGAGGCTGTTCCAGGTCGAAGCGGCGGAGCCGGTCGCTCTCCACGAGCCGGGTCAGCTCGGCGGTCCGGGCGGCCTCCCCGAGGCGGCCGAGGTCGGTGTGCGTCCAGGGGACGGCGACCTCGCGGAGGACCACCTGCACCGGCGAGCCGGCGTCGCGGACGAAGCCCGCGCGCAGGGTGGGGTGGCGGCGGACCAGGGCCTCGGCGGCGCGGCGCAGCCGGCCGGCGTCGAGCGGTCCGGTGAGGTCGACGAGGAGCTGGGCGACATAGACGTCGACGCCGGTCTCGTCGTAGACGGAGTGGAAGAGCAGCCCCTCCTGGAGCGGGGTCAGGGGCAGGATGTCCTCGATCGGGGAGCGGGCGCTCATGCGGTGCGCCACCTCGATTCGAGGGCGTCGAGCCGGCTCTGGTCGAGGGAGACCAGGGAGAGGTCGGAGGGGGTGCGTCCGCCGGCGTCGGGGCGTTCGGCGTGCGCGGCGAGGGCGGTGAGGGCGGCGGTCCAGCGGCCGGCGAGGGCGGCCGTCTCGTCGGCGGTCAGCACTCCGGTGGGGAAGGTCCAGTGGGCGGTGAGCCGGGGGCCGTCGGGGCCGTCCTCGGTGAGGGCGTTGACGACGACGGCGACGGGGGCGGGCATGCCGGGGTCGGAGGCGGCGGTGAGTCCGCCCGCGCCCAGCGTCCAGTCCTGGCCGTTCCCGGGCGCGGAGGTGTCGAAGCGGCCGAGGTAGTTGAAGCCGATCTGGGGTTCGGGGTACACGGCGAGGGCGGGCGCGGTGGTGTCGTTGAGGTGGCGCAGCAGTCCGTATCCGATGCCGCGGTCGGGCAGGGCGCGCAGATGTTCCTTGACGCGTTTGACGGCGGTTCCGGCGGCCGGGCCGCCGGTGAGGGCCTCGTCCAGCTCGAGTCCGCCGGTGTCGAGGCGTACGGGGTACTGGCTGGTGAACCAGCCGACGGTACGGGTCAGATCGGCGCCGGGCAGCGCGCTCTCCTCGCGGCCGTGTCCCTCCAGGGTGACGACGGCGGTGCGTTCGCCGTCGCCGCGGTCGCGCCGCCAGGCGGCGACGGCGAGGGCGAGCGCGGTGAGCAGGACGTCCTCGGCGGTGGCGAAGTAGGCGGCGGGCACGGTGGTCAGCAGCGGGCCGGCGGTCTCGGGGGGCACGGTGACGGTGACGGTGTCGACGGTGGCCCACAGATCGCGGGCGGGGTCGGGCCTGCGGGCTCCCAGGACCGGGTCGGGGCCGTCGAGGACGGCTCGCCAGGCGTCGAGCCGGGCGGTGTGGCCGGGGTCGTTCGCCGCGGCGGCCAGGCCCTCGGTCCAGTCGCGCAGCGAGGTGCGGACCTCCGGGAGCCGGGGCGTCGCGCCCTCGGCGATCGCGCGCCAGGCCATGGCGAGGTCCTCGGTGATGATCCGCCAGGAGACGCCGTCGACGGCGAGATGGTGGACGAGCAGGCAGAGCTGTCCGCCGGGCGGGCCGCCGTCGTACCAGATCGCCTGCGTCATGACGCCGCCCGCGGGGTCGAGCCGGGCGAGGGCGTCGGCGTGCTCCCGTGCGGCGCGGGCGGCGCGCCCGGAGGCGTCGAGGCCGGTGGTGTCCACGCGGCGCAGCAGCGGTCCCGCCGGTACGGAGCCGGGTTCCGGGACGGTGAGGAGCGGGCCGGGCCGGAGCCGGGAGCGGAGGGCTCCGTGGTGGTCGAGGAGGGTCTGGAGGACGGCGGTCAGCCGGTCCCGGTCGAGGTCGCCCGGCACGTCCAGGAGCGCGGACATGTGGTGCCGGGGCAGCAGACCGCCGGGGCGGGCGGCGAAGGCGCGCATCACGGGGGTGGGCGGGACGGTCCCGGAGCCGTCGTGGCGGGGTTCGGCGGTCTCGGCGGCCCCGGGGGCCGGGCCGTTGTCGGCGGGGGCGGCGGCGGCCAGTGCGGCGGGGGTGCGGTGGGTGAAGACGTCGCCGGGCGAGATCGCGATTCCGGCCGCGCGGGCGCGGCTGACCAGGGAGATGCTGACGATGCTGTCGCCGCCGAGTTCGAAGAACGAGTCGTCGGCGCCGACGTTCTCGACGCCGAGGAGTTCGACGAAGAGGGCGCACAGGGTGCGTTCGGCGTCGGTGCGCGGTTCCCTGGCGGGCGCGGAGCCGGTGAAGTCGGGCACGGGCAGGGCCCGGCGGTCGGTCTTGCCCGACGGGGAGAGCGGCAGCGCGTCGAGCAGCAGGGCGGCGGCGGGGACGGCGTGCTCGGGAAGGCGCGCGGCCAGATGGGCGCGGAGGGCGTCCGGGTCGACGGCGCCGGGGGCGTCGGGCACGGCGTAGGCGGCGAGGTAGGTCCCGCCGGGGCCGTCGCGGTGGGCGGCGACCGCCGCGCCGGCGACTCCGGGGAAGGCGGCGACGGCGGCCTCGACCTCGCCGAGTTCGACCCGGAAGCCGCGGATCTTGACCTGGTCGTCGGCGCGGCCGACGAACTCCAGGGCCCCGTCCGGGCGGCGGCGCACCAGGTCGCCGGTGCGGTAGAGCCGGGCGGACGGTTCGCCGAAGGGGTCGGCGACGAAGCGGGCGGCGGTGAGCGCGGGCCGGCGGAGATAGCCGCGGGCGAGCTGGACCCCGCCGACGTACAGCTCGCCGGTGACGCCGTGCGGGACGGGCCTGAGGGCGGTGTCCAGGACATGGCAGGAGGTGTGGGGCACCGGCCGGCCGACGGGGACCGGGCCCGGCGGGGCGTCGCGGGCCGTGCCGAGGCTGTGGAGGAGACAGCCGACCGTGGTCTCGGTCGGACCGTATTCGTTGATCACCTCGATGGTCCCGGCCGCCGGGGGGCTCCAGCCGGCCAGGGCCTCGCCGCGCAGCGCCTCGCCCGCGATGACGAGGGTGCGCTCCCCCGCCTCGGAGAGGCGGACCGAGGGCAGCAGCGGGAGATGACTGGGGGTGATCTTGATGAAGTCGGCCCGGCCGGCGGCGGAGGTGAGGCCGTCGAGGGTGTCCTCGCAGAGTTCGAGGACCCCGCCCCGGAGCAGCGGTCCGTACATCGGGGTCACCGAGAAGTCGAAGGAGACCGAGGAGTGCATCAGGGTGTGGCCCGCCAGGCCCGGGAACGTCCGGCCGGCCCAGTCGAGATGGGCGGCGAGCGCGCGGTGGGCGACGACGACGCCCTTGGGGACCCCGGTGGATCCGGAGGTGTAGATGACGTACGCGGGATGGTCGAGGTGGAGCGGAGCGGTCCGTTCGGCGTCGGTGAGGTCGTCGGCGCGGTGCGTTTCGAGCCGGGCGGCGGTGTCCGGGTCGTCCAGGAGCAGCCGGTCCGGGCCGGTGTCGCGGGGCAGCCGGGCGTCGGCGGCCGCGGTGGTGAGGAGCAGCGCGGGCGCGGGGTCGGTGAGCATGAAGCGGACGCGGTCCGGCGGGTAGTCGGGGTCGACGGGCACATAGGCGGCGCCGGCCTTGAGGACGGCGAGCGCGGCGACGACGGTGTCGTGGGAGCGCGGGACGGCCAGGGCGACCAGGTCCTCGGGGCCCACGCCGCGGTCGGCGAGGTGCCGGGCGAGGCGGTTGGCGCGGGCGTTGAGTCCGGCGTAGTCGAGCGAGCCGGCCGGGGAGAGCAGGGCGGTGGCGTGCGGGGTGCGGCGGACCTGGGCCTCGAGGAGTCCGGGCAGCGGCACGCCGGGCAGTTCGGGGGCGGGCCCGTGCGCGGCGGCGGTGATCCGGTCGCGTTCCCCGGCGGTGAGCAGCTCCAGGGCCCCGATCGGGGTGTCGGGGCGCTCCAGCGCGGCGTTGAGCAGGGTGTCGAGGTGGCGCAGGAGTCCGCGGGCGGCCTCGGCGGCCCCGTCGTCGGCCCAGTGGTTGGCCTCGACGCCCACCTCGTCGCCGAGGAGTTCGGCGGCCAGGGTCAGATCGAAGCGGGCGCTGCCGTTGTAGAGCGGGCGGCGGACGGCGGTGAGTCCGGCGGCGGCGAAGGGGTCGAGCACGGTGCTGCGGAGCGAGAGGATCAGATTGAACAGGCCCTGTTCGCCCCGGCGGCGGTGCGGGTCGATCTCCCGGGTGACGTGTTCGAGTTCCACGTCCTGGTGCGCGTACGCCTCGACGCAGCGGGCACGGGCTCTGGCGACCAGCTGGGCGAAGGTGTCCTCGGGGCCGACCTCGGCGCGCAGGGCGACGGTGTTGCCGAGGTAGCCGATGACCTCCTCGGCGCGGGGGAAGTCGCGGTTGACGACGGGGGCTCCGACGAGGAAGTCCCGGGCGCCGGTGTAGCGGTGGACGAGGGCGTTGACGGCGGCGAGCAGCACCATGAAGGGGGACGCGCCCTCGGCGCGGGCGAACGCGCGCAGCCGGCGGCCGGTGCCGGGGCTGAGCCGGTGGGCCTGGTCGTCGCCGGGGCGGCCGGCGCCGCCGCTGCCGCCGCTGAGCCGGGGCAGGTCGACGGGGGGCGGCGGGGCGGCGAGCCGTTCGCGCCAGTGGGCGAGGCCCTCGGGGCGGGGTTCGGCCGGGCGGTCGGGGGCGGCGGCCTCGGCGAACTGGAGGGCCGGGCCCCGGTCGGGTCCCGCGCCCGCGAGCAGGCCGGTGTAGTTCTCCATCAGCTCGCCGAAGAAGACGGCGGAGGTGCTGTCGTCCCAGGCGATGTGGTGGGCGACCAGGACCAGGGTGGCGGTGTGTTCGCCGGTGCGGACGAGGCGGAGCAGCAGCGGGGGACGCGCGCCGAGGTCGAAGACGTGCCCGGCGGCGTCCCGGGCCGCCCGGCGGGTGCGGTCCTCCGTCTCGGGGGCGGGCAGGCCGCGCAGGTCGACGGTGTCGAAGGGGACGGCGAGATCGGGGTGGACCTTCTGGACGGGGACGCCGTCGGGGCCGGTGCGGTAGGTGGTGCGCAGGATGTCGTGACGGCGGGTGAGCCGGGCGAGGGCCTCGCCGAGGACGTCGGGCTCCAGCGGTCCGACGAGGTCCAGGGCGATCAGCACGTTGTAGGCGACGCTGTCGGGGTGCAGTTGCTGGATCGACCACATGCGCCGCTGGCCGGGTGAGAGCGGCAGGTCCCCGCGGGCCCCGGCGGGGGCGGTCGCCGGGGCGGGGTCCGCGGTGAGGTTCTCGCGGGCCTTGGCCAGGCGCAGTAGTTCCCGCCTGCGCTCGATCGCTCCTCGTTCCGTCCGGGCACCGTCAGTTGTCACGGGGGTTCGCCTTCCATGGGCACGGGTCGGGGGCTGTCCGCGGGGCCTGCGGGCCGGTCAGCCGGCCGGTTCGGTGAGCCGGAGGACCAGTTCGCGTTTGCTGATCTTGCCGACGGCGGTGAGCGGGAGGGCCTCGAGCACCACGAGCCGGTCGGGGTGCATGAAGTCGGCGAGCCCGCGTTCGGCGAGGTGGGCCTTGACGTCCTTGAGCCGGGGCGGGCCGGCCGGGGGCGCCGCGGTGACCACGGCGCAGACCAGTTCGCCGAGGGTCTCGTCGGGCAGGGCGACGACGGCGGCCTGGGCGACGGCCGGATGGGTGAGGAGGTGTTCCTCCAGTTCGGCGGCGGAGACGTTCTCGCCGCCTCGGTTGACGACGTCCTTGACGCGGCCCTCGACCACGAGATGGCCGGTCGGCAGCAGCCGGACGAGATCGCCGGTGCGGTAGTAGCCGTCCGGGGAGAAGGCGTCGGCGTTGTGGCGGGCCGCGCGGTAGTAGCCGCGCAGGGTGTACGGGCCCCTGGTCCACAGCTCCCCCACGGCCCCGGGCTCCACGGGGACCCCGTCGCGGTCCAGGACGCGGATCTCGTCGTCCGGGGAGAGCGGGCGGCCCTGGGTGGTGGCGACGGTCTCGGGCGGGTCCTCGGGCCGGGTGTAGCTGAGCAGTCCCTCGGCCATGCCGAAGACCTGTTGCAGGGCGCAGCCGAGGGCGGGCGGGATGCGGCGGGCGAGGTCGGCGTCGAGTTTCGCGCCGCCCACCTGGAGCAGCCGGAGCGAGGAGAGGTCCTCGGGGGCCCATTCGGCGTACTCGGTCCAGAGCCGGGCCATCGGCGGCACCAGGGCGGTGACGGTGACGCGTTCGCGCTCCACGAGCGGGAAGGCGACGTCGGGGCTGGGGGCGGGGGCCATCACGGCGGTGCCGCCCGCGCCCAGCACGCCGAGGAGTCCGGGGCAGGCCAGCGGGAAGTTGTGGGCTGCGGGGAGGGCCGCGAGATAGACGTCCTGGGGGCCGAGGCCGCAGACCTCGGCGCTGGCGCGGGCGTTGTAGGCGTAGTCGTCGTGGGTACGGGGGATGAGTTTCGGTTTGCCCGTGGTGCCGCCGGAGACCAGCAGGACGGCGGGGTCCGCCGGGTTCACGGCGGGCAGCGGCCCGGGGTCGGCGGCGATGTCGTGGAGCGCGGTGAAGGGGCCGGGGTCGCCCGCGACGAGGATGTGGCGCAGGGTGGGGACGCGTGCGGCGACCTCGGCGGCGAGTCCTCGGTGGTCGAAGCCCGCGTGCCGGTCGGGCACGACGCAGGCGACGGCCCCGGACAGCTCGGCGAGATGGGCGATCTCGGAGCGCCGGTGGGCGGGGAGGGTGAGGACGGGGATCGCGGCGCAGCGGGTGAGGGCGAAGAGCACCACGGCGAAGTCGGCGGTGTTGGGGAGCTGGACGAGGACCCGGTCGCCGGGGGCGATGCCGAGGGCGAGCAGCCCGGCGGCGAGGACGTCGGCGCGGCGGTCCAGTTCGGCGTAGGTCAGGCGCAGGTCCCCGGAGACGAGGGCGGTGTGTTCGCCGGAGCGGGCGGCCCAGGCGCGCAGCAGGTCGCCGAGGGCGGCGCCGCGCCAGTGGCCCCGGTCGCGGTGGCGGCGGGCGTCCTCGGCGGGCCAGGGGGTGAAGGCGGGTCCGGTGTCCCGGGGCGCGGCGGTCATCGGGGGTCCCCCGGTCCTGGTGTGCGGGCGGCGTCGAGCCGGGCGGCGACCTCGTCGTCGCTGAGGGACTCGATGTCGAGGAAGAGCAGGGCGGTCCGGTCGAGGCGGCCGGGGTCGGGATGGGCGGCGGCCAGCGCGCGGGAGAGCCCGGCGACGGTGGGGGCGGCGAACAGCGTGCGGACGGAGGCCTGGGGGACGTCGAGGGCCTCGCGCAGCCGGGCGATGATCGCCGTGGCGCGTACCGAGTCGCCGCCGAGGGCGAAGAGTTCCTCGTCGGCGGCGAGGTCGTCGACGGCGAGGGCCTGCCGCCAGATGTGGGCGACGGCCCGTTCCAGCGGGGTGGCCGGCGGGGTGCGGGCGGGTCCGGGGGCCTTCCTGGCGGTGAGGGCGGCGAGGGCCGCGCGGTCGGTCTTGCCGTTGGCGGTGAGCGGCAGGGCGTCCAGGACGGTGATCCGGTCGGGCACCATGTGCGGGGGCAGCCGGTCGCGCAGGGCCTCGCGGAGGGCGTCGGGCCCGCCGTCGGCGTCGTCGTACGGTCCGGCGGGGACGACGGCGGCGGTGAGGGTGACGGGGTCGCCCGCGGCGAGGGCCGCGGCGGAGCGGACCCGGGGGTCGGCGGTCAGCGCGGCCTCCACCTCGCCCAGTTCGACGCGGAATCCGCGGATCTTGACCTGGTGGTCGCGGCGGCCCAGGAACTCGATGCCGTCCTCCGGGGTCCAGCGGGCCTGGTCCCCGGTGCGGTACCAGCGCCGCCCCTCGTGCGTGACGAAGCGGTCGGCGGTACGGCCGGGGTCGCCGCGGTAGCCGAGGGCGACCCCGTCGCCGCCGATCCACAGTTCGCCGGGGACCCGGTCGGGGCGGTCGCGGCCGAGGTGGTCCACGATCCGGCAGCGGACATTGCGCAGGGGGACCCCGTAGGGGACGGCGTGCCAGCGCGGCGGCGCGGTGTCGACCTCGCAGACGGTGGAGTGGATGGCGGTCTCGGTGGTGCCGCCCAGGGCGACGAAGCGGCAGCCGGGGACGGCCTCGGCCAGCCGGGCGGGCAGCTCGGGGGCGACGCGGTCGCCGCCGAGCAGGACCAGCCGCGGGCCGGCGCCGAGGTCGGCCCCGGAGGCGAGCAGCATGTCCAGGAGCGCGGGCACGCAGTTGAGGACGGTGACGCGGTGTCCGCGGATCAGTTCGGCCCAGCTCGCGGCGTCGCGGCGCCCGTCCTGGTCGGGCAGGACGACGGCGCCGCCGGTGGAGAGCGGGGCGAAGAGGTCGAAGACCGACATGTCGAAGTCGAGCGCGGAGAGGGCGAGCGTACGGTCGCCGGGGCCGAGTCCATAGCGTTCGGCCAGGTCGTCGAGGGTGTTCACGGCCGCCCGGTGCGGCACGTCGACGCCCTTCGGCTCTCCGGTGGAGCCGGAGGTGAAGAGCAGATACGCGGGGCGCTCGGGGTCCTCGGCGACGGCGTCGGGGCCCTGTCGGGGCGGGGCTCCGGTGACGGGTGCGGTCAGGGGCGGGACCTGGAGCGCGACGGGCAGGGGCAGGCTCCGGCGGACGGCGGACGGGTCCGGTCCGGAGCGGGTCTCCCGTACGGGGGCGGCGGGGCCGGGTATGGATACGGCGGCGGGGCCGGACGCGGGCACGGCGATGGTCCCGGGGACAGCGGCGGACTCCGGGCCGGGTTCGGGGCCCGGTTCGGGGCCCGGTTCGGGGCCCGGTTCGGGGCCCGGTTCGGGGCCGGACTCCGCGTCGGACTCGAGGCCGGGTTCAGGGCCGGGGCCGGGGCCCGGCCGGCCCGCGGTGATCACGACGGCGAGTCCGGCGGCGGCCGTGATCCGGGCGGCCCGGGCGGGCGGCTGGTCGACGCCCACCGGGACGTAGACCCCGCCCGCGGCCAGCGCGCCGAGGACGGCGACGGCCTGGCCGGGCCCCTTGGGCAGGGTCACCCCTACGGGGTCCCCGGGGCGCACGCCCCGGGCGCGCAGCGCCGCCGCCACCCGCAGGGCGCGGTCGGCGAGTTCGCCGTACGTCATCGTGCCGCGCTCCCCCCACAGCAGCGCGGGGGCGTGCGGCGTCCGCCGGGCCAGGGCGAAGAAGTCCCGGTGCAGCGGGCGGTCGCGGCGCGGGCGGTCCGTGTCGTTGGCCGCGTCGCGCCGCCGCCGCTGCTCGGCGGGGAGCAGACCGTCCACCGGGAGGTCCCAGTCCGGACCGTCCTGGGCGAGTCTGCGCACCAAGTCCTCGAAGGCGGTGAACATGGCCCCGGCCGTGTCCGGGGCGAGCGCGTCCTCGCGGATGTCCCAGTTGACCAGGAGGCCGCCGCCGAGTTCGGTGATCTGGGCGTCGAGCAGCACCTGGGGGCCCTGGGAGACGATCCACTCGGGGTCGCCGAAGGCGGCGCGCACGGCGGGGTGGAACAGCTCGCCGAGGTTGAGGGCGCTGGTGAACACCACGGGCGCGAGGACCTGTTCGCCCGAGCGGCGGGTCAGATCGCGCAGCACGTCGACGCCGGAGTGGTCGGCGTGGGCCATGTCGGCGTGCATCCGGGACTGGACCGCGCGGGCGCGGTCGGCGAAGGACAGCGGCCGGGTGAGGTCCACCTCCAGCAGGACCGAGCCGGTGAAGTCGCCGACGACGCGCTCCACGTGCGGGTGCAGCGGCTCGCGGTCGAACAGCGGCACATTGAGCAGAAACCGGGGGTGGGCCGACCAGGCGCCGACGACCTCGGCGAAGGCGGTCGCGACGGCCATCGCCGGGGTCAGTCCGCGCCGGCCCGCGGCGTCGGTGAGCCGGGCGCGCGCGGCGGGTTCGAGGAGGAAGTGGCGGCGGGCGACCCGGGGGGCCGCCGGGTGCTCCGGCACGGGGGCCAGAGGCAGTTCGGGGGCGCCGGGCAGCTCGGGCAGCCGGTCCCGCCAGTAGCGGGCGGCCTCCCGCGCGGCCTCGGCGCGGCTGTCCGGCCGGGCGGCCCGGTACTGACGGTAGCTGTAGTCGATCGCCGGGAGTGCGGCGTCCGGTTCGGTGTACAGCCGGGCGAGGTCGGCGAGGAGCAGCCGGTAGCTGACGGCGTCGGCGGCGACCATGTCGACATCGAGGTGGAATCGGGTGCGGTCGCCGGGGAGCAGGCTGAGCGCGGTGGAGAAGACCTCGCCCTCGTCGATGCGGAGCGTCTGGTGGGAGAGGGTCCGGCGGACGGCGTCGAGTCTCGCCCCGGCCCCGGGCCCGTCGAGGCCGCGCAGATCGTGGACGGTCAGACCCCGCCAGCCGGACCGGGGCTCGATCCTCTGGCGTCCGTCGTCGGTGAAGCGGGCGCGGAGCATCGCGTGGCGGTCCACCAGCCGCTCCAGCGCGGCGGTGAGCCGCTTCGGGTCGACGCCGTCGCCGGGGCCGGTGTCGAACTCGGTGTAGAGATGGGCGGCGACGCCGCCGAGCCGCTGCCCGCCGGTGCGGCCGATCCAGTAGGCGTGCTGCATCAGCGCGAGCGGGAAGTCGCCGTCCGGGTCGCCGGGGTCCTTCGCCTCGGCGGGCGGCGGGCTCTGCTCCGTCCGCGCCGGGGCGGGGGCGCGTTCGGCGAGCAGCCCGGTCCAGGCGGCGAGGGTGGGGTTCTCGGCGAGTTCGGCGAAGTTCACCGTCAGACCGCCGCGACGCCAGCCGCCGATCAGGCGCATCACCGCGATGGATCCCAGGCCCAGCGCGAAGAGGTTGGCGTCGTCGTCGATCGTCTCCGGTTCCTCGTCGACGAGTTCGGCGATCACCCGGCGCAGTGCGGCGGGCGTGAGTTCGTGTGGACTCATCAGTCGGTCGCTCCGAGGTCGCGGTTACGCGGGTCGCCGGGCCCCTTCCGGGCGGTCGGCGTCGGACGGCGTACGGGGGACGAGGAATCTGCTGGTGCTGCGCAGCTTCTCGCAGGTCTCCTCGAATTCGCGCTCGGGAGTGGAGTGCTCCACGATCCCGGCGCCGGCGCGCAGCCAGGTGCGGCCGTCGCGCTGGAAGACCGTCCGCAGCACGAGGGCGGCGTCGAGGGAGCCGTCCGCGTCGACGGCGAGGACGGCCCCGCTGTACAGGCCCCTGGGGAGGCTCTCGTACCGGTGGATCGCGGTGCAGGCGGCGGCCTTGGGCAGGCCGGAGGCGGTGACCGCGGGGAAGAGCGCGGCCAGCGCGTGCCAGGCGTTGCGGCCCGGGGCGAGCCGGGCGCCGACCCGGGAGGCGAGGTGCTGGACGCTGCCGCGCCGTCGTACGGTCATGAACTCGTCGACGGTGACGGAGTCGCGTTCGCACATGGTGTACAGCTCGTCGCAGGCGGCCTTGACCGAGATCGCGTGCTCGAAGATCTCCTTGGGGTCGGTGAGCAGTTCCTCGTGGCGGCCCCGGTCGGCCTCGGTGTCGCCGGAGAGCGCCCGGGTGCCGGCGAGCGGCTGGGTGGAGACCCGGCCCAGCGCGTCCACCTCGACGACGGTCTCCGGGCTGAATCCGGCCGCCCGGTGGACTCCGAGGTCGAGCAGGAAGGAGCGGGCGGGGGTGTTGCCCCGGCGGCCCAGCAGATAGGTGGCGGCGAGGTCGATCTCCTGGGGCACCGGGACGACCCGGGAGAGTATGACCTTCTGGAGCTGGTGCGCCCGGATGTCCTCGACGGCGGCGGCGACGGCCTTGCGGTACTCCTCGCCGAGTTCGCCCTCGTCCAGTGCGAGCGGGGGCGCGGCGGCGGAGCGGGGGGCCTCGGCGAGAAGGGCGGTCAGCGCCGGCAGCCGCTCCGGGTCCAGGGCCCGCAGCACAGCCTCGCCGTCCTGCCAGCGGACCTCGCTCTCGGGGACCATCAGATGCAGCAGGGGCTGGGCGCCGACGAGGTGGGGCAGTCCGTGCAGAAAGTACGCCAGCTCGAATCCGGCCCAGCCGTAGGCGCGCCATCCGGGCACGGGACAGGCGGCGAGCAGTTCGGCGATCTGCTGGAGAGGTTCCGGGCCGGTGGCGACGGTGCGGTCGCCGGCGCCGGAGCGCACTTCGATGCGGTCGGGGTGGAGCAGGATCTCATAGGCGGCTCCGGCCCCGAAGGACCACTGTCCGGCGCGCTCGTACAGCACATAGGGGGCGGTGGAGCCGTTCGCCAGGGAAGCGGCGACCTCGATGGGGTCGCCGGGGGCGTCGGCGCTGCCGACCCGGTAGTCGAATCGATCGGAGAGTGTGGTCACCGCACGCTCGCTGCATGCTGACGGTGCTCCGTGGTCCGCATGGGAAGTCCTCTTCTGGCAGCACAGAGTGCGCCGTGACAGATTCAGGTCCTGGACGGCTCAGAGGCAGGCGGGGACGCCTGCGGGTGAGGGGATCGCGCCAACGGCGGGGTGGTACGGGGGCGGTACGCGGCTGTTCGGCGGCGCGCGGGCTCGGCGCGGCGGACGCCGGCGGACGCGGGGTTACGGGGAGAGACGGCCCGCGGGGGCGACCGGGGTGTACGAGGTTCCGCTGTCGTCGTCAAAAGGGTTCGTCGTCATGGACGAGCTCATCCTCACGTCGTCGGACTGGAGATACCCGTGCCACCGTCCGACGGCACGGACAGTTAGGTAAGTCTAACCTAATCTCAGCTGTGCGCACCACTGCGCATCGCCCGAACGGCCTTATGGAGAAAGGCGATTGACGTAATGTCAGTCGCCTCCCCATTTCCCTCGTCGGGCGCGCTTCAATTCCTCCGGCGCGGTCGGAGGAATAGGGGGATCGCCGCGAGCGACGCTCCGGCGGCGGCCGGGAGCACCGCCCCGCGGCGCGGCGAACGGCGCCCGGACCGCCCGGCCGGGGAGTTCGGTGGTACGCCGTGGATCGGCGGGGCCGCGGCTCGGGGGGCTCGGATCGATGGCGCGACTCGGACCGGCGGGACGTGCCCGATCGGATCGGGCGCGCGGCCCGGATCGGATCGGGCGCACGACGCGGACCGGCGCGGACCGCACGGCTCGGACCGGCCGCGCGCCGGGGACCGGCGCCGCCGCGCCCCTCGGTTCAGCGGGCCGGGCGACTCGGGCCGGATCGGGCGCGCGGCCCGGTTCGCTTCGGGCGACTCGGCCCGGATCGGATCGGGCGCGCGGCCGGGGATCAGTTCGGCCGCGCGTCGGCGGCGGCGAGCACTCCGGACGAGGGCGGGTTCAGCCGCCGGGGATCGTCGGGCCGGGCGACGGGGACCACCAGCGGGGTCCCCACCTCGGGGTCGGGGATGATCCGGCAGGCGAGCCCGAAGACCTCCTCCACCAGCTCGGCGGTGACGATCTTCACCGGGTCGCCCTCGGCGACGATCGCGCCGTCCTTCATCACGATCAGATGGGTCGCGTACCGGCAGGCCTGATTGAGGTCGTGGAGCACCAGGACCAGGGTGTGGCCCTGCCGCCGGTGCAGATCCCAGCACAGGTCGAGCACCTCGATCTGGTGGGCGAGGTCGAGATAGGTGGTCGGCTCGTCCAGCAGCAGGATCCCGGTCCGCTGGGCGAGCGCCATGGCGAGCCAGACCCGCTGGCGCTGTCCGCCGGACAGCTCCTCGACGAACCGCTCGGCCAGCTCCAGGACCCCGGTCATCTCCATCGCCTCGACCACCGCCTCCTCGTCCGCGGCGGACCACTGGCGGAGCATGCGCTGATGGGGGTAGCGACCGCGCGCGACCAGATCGCCCACCGTGATGCCGCCGGGCGCGGTGGAGGTCTGGGGCAGCAGACCGAGCCGCCGAGCCACCTCCTTCGCGGAGTAGGAGGAGATCGGCGCGGAGTCCAGGCGGACCGTGCCGGCCCTCGGTTTGATCATCCGGGAGAGCGCCTTGAGCAGCGTGGACTTCCCACAGGCGTTGGGTCCGACGATCACCGTGAAGGAGCCGTCCGGAATGCTGACGTCCAGGGCGCCGGCCACCACCCGCTCGTCGTAGGCCAGGGTCAGCCCCTCGCCGTACAGCCGGACCTCGTGCGCGGAGTCGTTCATATCGTGTCCCTGCCCGCTTCCCGAATGGTGCGCGAAGTGATGTCCCGTACGGTCCCGGCGGGGGCGCGCCGTCATCGTCTCCGCCATTCCCGGCCCAGCAGCCAGGCCAGATACAGTCCGCCGAGCGCCGCGGTGGCGACGCCCACCGGCAGCTGGGTCGGGGCCAGCACCCGCTGTGCGGCCAGATCGCCCGCGGTCAGCAGCAGCGCGCCCATGAGGGCCGCGGGGAGCAGCCCGGCGCCGGCCGAGCGGGTCAGCCTGCGGGCCAGCTGCGGAGCGGCGAGCGCCACGAAGGCGATCGGCCCGGCGGCGGCGGTGGCCACCGAGACCAGACCGACGCTGGTCGCCAGGAGGGCGAGCCGGGTCGGTTCGGCGGGGACCCCGCGGGCCCGGGCCGTCTCGTCTCCCATCTCCAGCAGAGACATCCGGCGGCCGAGGGCGAGCGCGGCGGGCACGAGGACCAGCAGCGCGAGCGCCAGCGGCAGCGCGTGCTCCCAGCGGCGCCCGTTGAGGCTGCCGGTGAGCCAGAGCTGGGCGGTCTGCGCGTCGGCGAGCGCGGCCCGGGTCAGCAGATAGGCGTTGAACGAGGCCAGCATGGCGCTGGTCCCGATGCCGGTGAGGATGAGCCGGAAGCCCTGCACACCCCGGCGGAAGGCCAGCGCGTAGACCACCGCGGCGGTCGCCAGTCCGCCGGCGACGGCTCCGGCGGCGACGCCGTGGAGGCTGCCGCCGCCCAGCAGCAGGATCACGACCAGGGCTCCGGTGGCCGAGCCGTTGGTGAAGCCGATGACGTCCGGGCTGCCGAGCGGATTGCGGGAGACGCTCTGGAACATCGCGCCGCTGACGCCCAGCGCGACCCCGACCATGACGGCGACCAGCAGCCGGGGCAGCCGGAGCTGATGGACGATGAAGTCCAGCCCGCCGGGGCCGCCGCCGAAGAGCGTGGCGACCACATCGGGGACCGAGGCCCGGTAGCTGCCCGTGGTCAGGCTCGCGAGGCCGACGGCCGCGATCGCCACGAGGAGCAGCGCGCCGACGGCGAACGAGCGGGCGTCGAAGCGCAGGGACACCGCCCCGGTGCGGGTGCGGAGCACCTTTCCGGTGACCGGCCTGACGACGGGACGGCGCCCGTGGACCGTGCTCACAGCCCTGTGATCCTGCGCCGGCGGCTGAGCGCGATGAAGACCGGCGCGCCGAGGAACGCGGTGACGATGCCCGCCTCCAGCTCCCCCGGCGCGGCGAGCAGCCGTCCGGCGACGTCCGCGCCGAGCAGCAGCACCGGCGCGAGCAGCAGCGAGTACGTCATGACCCAGCGCTGGTCGGGGCCGGTGACCATCCGGACGATGTGCGGGACCGCCAGTCCCACGAAGGCGATGGGCCCGGCCGCGGCGGTGGCTCCGCCGCAGAGCAGGGCGACCGCCAGCGCGCCCGCCACCCGGGTCCGCTCGGTGTGCGCGCCCAGCGCCCGGCCGGTCTCGTCGCCGAGGGCCAGCGCGTTGAGCGGGCGCGCCAGGGCGAGCGCGACGATCACGCCGAGCAGGATCAGCGGGCCGACCTGGTACGCCACGTCCATGTCCCGTCCGACGAGTGAGCCCACGGCCCAGAAGCGGAACTTGTCGAAGGTCCGCACATCGTGGAGGACCACGGCGGTGACGAACGCGATCAGGGAGGCGTTGATGGCCGCCCCGGCGAGCACCATCCGGTCCGGGGTCGCGGCCCGGCCGGTGGATCCGAGCAGGTAGACGACCGTGTAGGTCGCCGCCGCGCCCAGGAAGGCGAACCAGACGTAGCCGATCGGCGAGCCGATGCCGAGCAGGGAGATCGCCACCACCACGGCGGCCGAGGCCCCGTTGTTCACGCCGAGCAGCCCGGGGTCGGCCAGCGGATTCCGGGTCAGCCCCTGCATCAGCGCCCCGGCGAGGCCGAGCCCGGCCCCGGCGAGCAGACCGAGCACGGTGCGCGGGACGCGCAACTCCTTGACGACGAAGCCCTCTTCGCCGCCGCGTCCGTGGACGAGCACGTCCCAGACGACCTGGAACGGGATGTTCCGCGCGCCGGTGGAGAGGCTGAGCACACAGATCGCGGCGAGCAGCACGGCGGCGGCGAGCAGACCGCCCCAGCGCAGCGCGGCCGTCCGGCGGCCGGGTCCGCCCGGCGCGGGCGTGCGGGTGGAGAGCGAGGGCGCTTGGGGAGCGCCGGAGGACATGGAAGCCGGATTCGGCCGCGCGTCCCCCGGCGAACCGGTCGCGATCCGCCCGTTCGACTTCACCGCCCGGTCACCGCCGCCGCAGCACGGCACACCACCTCGACCACCAGGCCTCCCCCGTCCGCACCCAGCAGTTCATAAATAATAAGGAAAGCCTAACCATCTCTCGGCGGCCAAATCAACCGAACTGGTGCGCAGTTGGGGCCCGTTGGCCCGGCCGAACCTTGCGTGCGGAGGAAGTCAGGCATACCTTACCCGGGCGGTGTGACTCGGTGCGCGGGAGGCGACGATGGGTGATTCGGGCGGCCTCTCGCGGACCAGGGACACCGCGCCCGGTCCGCTCCCCGGCGCGCGGGAGGGGGCCCGGCCGCCTGCCGCGCGCACCGGGCTGATCCTGGCGGCGGTGTGTCTGTCCCAGCTGATCGTGGCGCTGGACATCAGCGTGGTGAATGTGGCCCTGCCGGCGATCAGCCGCGATCTGGGCTTCTCGGCGGGCTCGCTGGCCTGGGTCGTGAACGCGTACACCCTGGTCTTCGGCGGTCTGCTGCTCCTCGGCGGCCGGGTGGCCGATCTGTTCGGGCACCGGCGCACCATGGTCGCCGGTCTGCTGCTGTTCGCGGTCGCCTCCCTGCTGGGCGGCTTCGCGCAGACGCCGGGCCAGCTGATCGCGGCCCGGGCCGGGCAGGGTCTCGCGGGCGCCGTGCTCGCGCCGATCGGCCTGACCGTGATCATGGTGACCTTCGCCGAGGGACCTGCCCGCACCAAGGCCATCGGCACCTGGGCGACGGTCGCCGGGTCCGGCAGCGCGCTGGGGGTGCTGGCGGGCGGCCTGCTGACCGATCTGCTCAGCTGGCGCTGGGTGCTGCTGATCAATGTGCCGCTGGTGGCCGTCGCACTCCCCCTGGCCCTGGCCTCCGTACGGGACCGGCCGGCCGGCGAGCGGCCCCGGCTCGACGTCCTCGGCGCGGTGCTCGGCACCCTGGCGATGACCGCGCTGGTGTACGGGGTGCTGGGCGCGGACCGCCACCCCTGGGGATCGGCGCGCACCGTGTCGGTGCTGGGGGCGGCCGTGGTGCTGGCCGTCGCGTTCGTCCTGTGGGAGAGGCGCTGTCCCGCGCCGATCGTCCGGCTGGGCATACTGCGCGGGCGCACGGTGTGGCTGTCCAATGTGAACGCGCTGCTGGTCGGGGCGGCGATGGTCAGCGGCTTCTATCTGGCCTCGCTGTTCCTCCAGGACGTGCTGCGCTACAGCCCGCTGGAGGCCGGGGTCGCGTTCCTGCCCTTCTGCTGCGGGGCCATCGGCGGCAGCGTGGCCGGGATGCGTCTGGTCAAGACGGTGGACCGCAGGCTCCTCATCGTCGGCGGTCTGCTGCTGGCCGCCGCCGGGATGGTCTGGTTCAGCGCGCTGGACACCTCCTCGACCTTCACCGGCGGATTCCTCGGCCCCTCGCTGGTGGCGAGCGTCGGGATCGGTCTGAGCATGGTCACCAACACCTACATGGGGACCTCCGGGGTCGCCCATCACGAGGCCGGTCTCGCCAGCGGACTGCTCAACGCGGCCCGCCAGTGCGGCGGCAGCATCGGTCTCGCGGTGCTGTCCACCGTCGCGGTCACCGCGGGCCGCGCCTCGGCGGGCGCGGGAGCCGGGGCCCGGGAGGCCCTCGCGGCGGGCTACGGCCGCGCCTTCCTCGTCACCGGCGCGCTCGCGCTGGCCGCCGCCCTCCTCACCGCCCTGACCCTCCCCCGGGCCCGGCCCGCCGGGGACGGCGCTCGCCCCGAGAAGGCGTGAGGCGGCGGCCGTGACGGGCCGGGGGTACGGGAGAGGGCACGCCCGGCTCCGGCCGGTGCACTGCGGACCGGAGCGACGCCGTTCCGGGAGCCCGGCGCCCCCGGAAGAAGCGCCGACGCCGTTGGAGGGCGGGCGGGTAGCAGGGGGAGCCCGGCCGCCCTACGGGTCGGGGCGGGGGGCGATCACCTCGGTGCCGTCATGGACGGTGATGGCCTGGGCGGGGCAGATGTCGGCGGCCTCCAGGAGCCGTTCGTCCGGCTCGGCCGCCTCCACCCGCGCCCGGGCGTGGTCGTCGTCCAGCGCGAACACCTCGGGCGCGATCCCGGCGCACATGCCCGAGGCCAGACAGAGCCGCGGGTCGACGCGCACGCTCCAGGCCACGGCGGTCACCACGCGACCGGCAGCACGCGCGGTCCGCGCACCAGCATCTCGGACTTCCAGGTCACGTCACCGGCCGTGCGCAGTCCCGGGAAGCGCGCGATGAGTCCGGCCAGCGCCTCCTGGAGCTCCAGCCGGGCCAGCGGCGCGCCCAGGCAGTGGTGCACGCCATGGCCGAATCCGAGGTGCTGATTGCCCTCGCGGGCGATGTCGAGCACGCCCGGGGAGCTGAACCGGAGCGCGTCGCGATTGGCCGCGCCGGTCGCGACCAGGACGGGGGTGCCGGCCCGGACCAGGGTGCCGCCGACCTCGACGTCCTCGGTGGCGTACCGGGGCGCGGAGGATCCGCTGCCCAGGGGCACGAACCGCATCAGCTCCTCGACCGCGGCCGGGATCAGCTCGGGGCGGGTCCGGAGGCGGGCGAGCTGATCGGGGTGGTCGAGCAGGGTGAGGACGAAGTTGGGGATCTGGGTCGCGGTGGTCTCGTGTCCGGCGACCAGCACCGCCACGCACAGGTCCACGAGTTCCCGCTCGGAGAGCCGGTCGCCGCCGTCGCGGGCCTCGATGAGCGCGGTCATCAGATCGTCCTGCGGCCGGTGCCGATGACGGTCGATCAGCTCGGCCATATAGGCGCGGAGTTCGTCCTGATTGGCCGTGAACTCCTCGGCGGTGAGGGAGCTGGTCGACAGCGCGGCGTCGCTCCAGACCCGGAAGCGCGGGCGGTCGGCGGCGGGGACCCCGAGCAGTCCGCAGATCACCGCGACCGGCAGCGGCAGCGCGAAGACGTCCACCAGGTCGGCGGGCGGACCGGCGGTCTCCAGATCGTCCAGGAGGCTCGCGGTCAGCTCCCTGACCCGGGGCCGGAGCTTCTCCGCCGCGCGGACGGTGAACGACTTGGCGACGAGGGACCGCAGCCGGGTGTGGTCCGGCGGGTCCATGCCGAGAATGCCGCTCACGGTCCGGCCCTCGGCCTGCCGGGGCTCGTCGTGCCCGGCGGCCGCGGCCCGGCTGAAGCGCTGGTCGCCGAGGACGAACCGGGCGTCGGCGTAGCGCGTGACCAGCCAGGCCGGTTCGCCGTACGGCATCCGCACGGATAACAGGCCCTCCCGGTCGCGGACGCGCTCGTACTCCTCGGCGAGCCGGAGCCCGTCGTGGGCGTTGAAGGGATAGGCGAGGGGCGTGGTGTCGGCCGTCACTGCTGCCTCCGATACATGTAAGCACCTGCTTACAACCGTAGATCCGGGCCTCCGGCACGGTCAACGGCCCAATACGGCCGTTATCCTGACGGGCCCTCTGAGAGGATCGCCCGCGTGGAAGAAGCCCCGATCCCGTGCCCCGGAGAGCGCCGCCGTGACGCGTCGGCCACCCGGCGGCGGCTGCTCGAAGCGGCCCGGGACCTGTTCGCCGAGCGAGGCTACGACGGGACGACGGTCCGCGAGATCGCCGAGCGGGCCGAGGCCAATCAGGCGCTGCTGTTCCGGTACTTCGGCTCGAAGAAGGGGCTGCTGACGGAGGTCGTCGCCCAGGGCGGTCTGGAGCGGCTGCGCGCGACGCCGCCCGAGGAGCTGTTCGAGGCCTCGTTGCGCTCCATGCTGTCCGGGAGCGCCACCGGCGCGAGCGACCGTTCGCTGGAGGTCTATCTGCGGTCCGTCGGGCGGGGCGACGAGGCCGCCGGGACCCTGCGGGAGCTGGGCGAGGAGTATCAGAGCGCCCTGGCCACGCTCTCGGGCGCCGAGGACGGCGCGCTGCGGGCGGACCTGGCCATGGCCTGGCTCCTCGGCATCGGTCTCCTGCGGACGGTCGTCGCCCGCGAGCCGCTGGCGAGCGCGGACCCGGAGACCGTCTGCCGCCTCGTCCTCGGCGCGCTCGACCATGTGTGGTCCGCGCGGCCGCCGGACGGATCCGAGCCGCACGGAGCGGGTGACGGCCCGACCGGACCGCGAGACTGACCGGACCGCGAGACCGACCCGGGCCCGCCGGGCCGATCATCGGACGGCGTATTCGTATGATCGTGTGAAATACACGGCTCCGAACGAGTACGGGCCGATGCGAACCGTGCGCGGGACGGCGGTCCCGGGAACCCTTCGGCGGATGTTCCCCCTCCCGCTCACCGACCCCCGAGGAATCCGCCATGCGTCTGCGCACCGCTCTCACCGCCCTCGCCCTCACCGCCGCCGCCGTCGCCGGCTCGTCGACCGCGGCCGCCGCCCTCGACTTCGGCGACATCACCATCACCACGGAACAGAGCCCCGATGTGGTGGTGGGCTGTAACGCTGGCTCCGTAGTGCTCTCCCCCTCGGTGCAGTGCGGCGTCTTCCACATCACCGCTCCGTAGCACTTTCCCCGCGGGGCGGCACCGCTCATGGTGCCGCCCCGCGGGCCGGTCGGCCCGCAAACGGCCGCGGAACCGTTCCGCCCGTACGGCTCGCACGGCTCGGCGACATCGTCGGGGGCGTACGCACGCGAAAGGGAGCGGCCCGTCGGGCCCGCGCACCGGCGGGGACCCCTCGTCCGTCGTCAGGGCGCGATCGTGACGCTGAGCTGGGTGCCCAGCTCCCGGTAGCCCAGGGCCGCCGCCACCCGCCGGGACGCGGGGACCCTGGCCCGCCACTGCGGCAGCAGCCCGGCGGCGAGAGCGTGCGCGGTCGCCGCCGACGCGGTGAGCCGGGCGAGTCCCCGGCCCCGCTCCCGGGGCGCGGTGAGCACGCTGAGATGGGCGGCCCGCCCGGGCCAGAGCCGGTATCCGGCGGCGGCGACCGTCCGGCCGTGCGCACGGACCACGAACGCGGGTGAGGTGATCTCGTCCAGCGCGGCGTCAGCCGCGTCCCGCTCCCCCGCGACCCGCTCCAGGGCCCGCAGTTCCGGATGGCCGCCCGGAAGCCGTGCCACCTCCGGCGCACCCGCCGCGCCGGGCCTCACAGGACGGAAGCCCTCGGGGGACGCGTAGGACAGCGCCGCCGGGCCGAGCACACGCGTCACCGGCAGCACCGCGCGCAGAGCGGCCTCGTCCACGACGGCCTCGGCCGCGACCCCCGCCAGCGCGTCACGGACGACGGCGGCCGCCCCCTCGTCCGGCGCGGTCACGATCGCCGAGCCGCCCAGGGCCACCGCCCCGACCCAGCCCGCCGGACAGATTCCCGACTCCGGCGACACCACTACGCGCACCCTTCCCGACGGCGGGAACGCGACCGGCGTACCGGCGATCCCTTCCCACAGGGCACGGGCGGGGGCCAGCAGGGGATTCGTCGACATGACACCGATCCTGCCCTACCGGGGCCCGGAGGGCCGCGACTTGGCGGCCCATGGGCGGGGCTCCGCGGATCGGCGGCGGGCGGCCGCTCCCCTCGATCCGGGGCCCTCGGATGGGTTCGCACGTCTCCCCTGTCACCCGTGCCGGTGGCTCCGGGCGTGTGCACCGGGGCGCAGGCGCGGCGTCGCGCGACGATGGGCGGATGCGCCAGCGGCCCGTTCTCCTCCTCGCCCTGTCCGTCTCCGCACTGTTCGGCCTGACGGGGTGCGTCTCCGTACCGGCCGAACCGGTGGGGAGACCGGGGACGCCCAGTCCGCTCCCGGACGGGGAGCGGTCGCCGCGCCCCGCCGGTCTCCCGCCGACTCCGACGCCGGCGGCGGACGTCCGCGGGGAGCCCGCCCTCCCCGGCCCCGCGTCGGAGCCCGCGGCCGGGGCGGGAGCGGGGCTGCCGGAGCGGCACGGCGAACGGCCCGGCGGCGGTGCGGCGGACGCCGGGGCGCGGACCGGGACGCTCCGCCCGCGGCCGCCGGACCAGCGGGACCCCGGACCCCGTACCCAGCGGCCACAGCCGCCGCGTCCGGCTGTGCCGAACCCGCCCGCGCCACGGCCGAGCTACGACATGGAGAGTCTCTGCGACAGCTCCACGGGGCTCACCGATCCGTCCGTCACCGGGATGTGCCGCGACAGCTACCGCTGAGCCCGGCCACGACCTCGCCGGGCGCGGGCGGTCCGCCGATCATCCGACCCGCCGGCCCTCGTCACCGGGTCGGGCACGGCAGGGGGCGCACCGGGCGGGGTGCGCTCCCCCGGCGGCCCCGGTCACCGGCCGGGCCGTTCACGCACCGCCGCCCGGCCCCCGGCTCCGGCCCCGCCGAAAACCCCTGGGGAGGTCGGCCCCGACCACCTAGGGTGAGCCCATGCCTTGACGCCTGCCCGCGAACCCCCGGGCCCCGCCGACCACTCCTTCGTATCCGGAGAACCGGAGATCCAAAGATCCCCAACCCCACGAAGGAGACACCCCATGACTTCGTCGACCTCCGTCGACATCCCCGACGCCTTCGCCGCCGCGTACACCCGTCACCACCCGTCCGGCCACGCCTGGATCGCCGGGCTGCCCGGGCTGACGGCCGGCTTCCTGGACCGCTGGGAGCTGCGGCCGGACGGTCCCGTACGGCACGGCATGGCCTCGCTGGTGCTGCCGGTCGTCCGCGCGGACGGCACCACGGCGGTGCTGAGGCTCCAGCAGCCGAGCGAGGACAGCGCGGGCGCTCCGCTCGGACTGCGCGCCTGGAACGGCGACGGCGTGGTGCGGCTGCTCGACCACGACGGCGAGAGCGGCGTCCAGCTGCTGGAACGGCTGGACGCGACGCGTCCGCTGTCGTCGGTGGCCGACGAGACGTCGAGTCTGCGGATTCTCGGGGAGCTGCTGGCGCGCCTGGTCGCGGTGCCCGCGCCCGAGGGGCTGCGGCGGCTCTCGGACATCGCCGCGGCCATGCTCGACGAGGCGCCGCAGGCGGCGTCCCGGCTGCGCGACCCGGACGAGCGGCGGCTGCTGCGCTCCTGCGCGTCCGCCCTGGCCGAGCTGATCGGCGAACCGGGCGACCGACTGCTCCACTGGGACCTGCACGACGGCAATGTCCTCGCCGCCGAGCGCGAGCCCTGGCTGGCGATCGACCCCGAACCGCTCGCCGGGGACCCCGGGTTCGATCTGTGGCCCGCGCTGGACAGCCGGTGGGACGCGGCGGTGGCGAGCGGCGACGTGCCCGGTACGCTGCTCCGCCGCTTCGACCTGCTCACCGAGGTGATCGGGCTGGACCGGCGGCGGGCGGCCGGCTGGACGCTCGGCCGGGTCCTCCAGAACGCGCTGTGGGACATCGAGGACGGCGGGTCCGCGCTGGAACCGGCTCAGGTCGCCCTCGCCGACACGCTGCTGAAGCACCGGCACTGATCCCCCGCCCGGCCTGCTGATCGCGGCGGGCCGGGCGAGGGCTCCCGCCCAGCGGCCGGGCCCACCACAGGGTGGACCCGGCCGCCGGGGCCGTCCGGGTCGGCGGAGGCCGACCCGGGCCGGGGTCAGAGGCCGATGGGACGGCCGTCCTTGCGCCAGACCGCGACGACGGACGGGCGCACCAGCCGGCCCGGTCCGTCGGGCCAGGTGCTCGCGGGCAGCTCGACGGTGGCCCCGTCGACCTCGCCCGGATGCTGCACGGCGACCACGACGCGGCGGTCCTGGACCACCGGGCCACAGGTCTCGGCACCGGTCGGGACGGTGAGGAACTGCTTCAGCTCACCGCGCCGCTCACCGCGCACGGCGACGCCGAACAGCCCGTCGTTCGAGCCGAGTTTGTTGCCGTCGGTGGAGATCCAGAGATTGCCGTGCGGGTCGAACGTCACATTGTCCGGGCAGGAGATCGGGCTGACGCGGTCCTTGGGGAACCCGGCGAAGTACGTCGCCGGGTCCGCCGGGTCGCCCGCGACCAGGAAGAGCCGCCAGGCGAACGTGGTGCTCGACGGGTCGTTCCGGCGCTCCGCGAGTTCCAGGATCTGGCCGTGCTTGTTGAGATTGCGCGGATTGGCCTCGTCCGCGCCCGGCTTGCCGGGCTTGCCCCGGTCGGTGTTGTTGGTGAGCGCGAGATAGACCCGGCCGGTGCGCGGCGAGGGCTCGACGTCCTCGGGGCGGTCCATCTTGGTCGCGCCGACCTTGTCGGCCGCGTTCCGGGTGAAGACGTAGACCTCCTCCGCCGTCATCCCGGGCACATGGGAGACGTCGTCGGTGGCGAGCGGGATCCAGACGCCGGAGCCGTCGAACTCGCCGTCGTTCGGCAGCTTTCCGGTGCCGTCGATGTCCTGGGGGCTGTCGCCGGTGAGCTTGGCGACGTACAGCGTGCCCTCGTCCAGCAGGGTGAGGTTGTGCTCGCGCGCGGCCCGCGAGTTCCCGCGCCGCATGCGCTTGGAGGAGACGAACTTGTAGAAGTACTCAAAACGCTCGTCGTCGCCCGTGTAGACGACCGGACGGCCGTCGTCGGTCAGCCGGGGCTCCGCTCCCTCGTGTTTGAGGCGGCCGAGGGCGGTGCGCTTGCGCGGGGTGGAGTCGGGGTCGTACGGGTCCAGTTCCACCACCCAGCCGAAGCGGTGCGGCTCATTGGGCTCCTGGGCCACGTCGAAGCGGCGGTCGAACCGCTCCCACTTGCGCTCGGTGGGCCCGGGGGTGAGGCCGTACCGGCGGTCGGTCTCGCGGGCGCCGTTGGCGAAGTACTGGTTGATGTTCTCCTCGCCGTGGAGCGTGGTGCCCCACGGGGTGGTGCCGCCCGCGCAGTTGTTGAAGGTGCCCAGGACCTTGGTGCCGGTGGGGTCGGCGTCGGTCCGCAGCAGCGGGCTGCCCGCCGCCGGGCCGGTGACCTTGAACTCGGTGGTCGCGGTGACCCGGCGGTTGAGCCGGTGGCGTGGGACCGGGGTCAGCCGGCCCGTGTCGCGCTCCTCCTGGACCACGACGACGGAGAGCCCGTGCCCGGCCCAGCCGATCTCCACCTGCTCGCGGGTGGGGTTCTCCGGATCGTAGTTCCGGAACATCAGCCATTCGCTGGTGTACTCGTGATTGGCCACCATGATCTGACGGCCCCGCTCACCGGGGAGCGGGAGCAGCGAGAGGAAGTCGTTGTTGTAGCCGAACTGGCCCGCCTGGGCCTTCGCGGTCTGGTTCTCCGCGTCGAAGGCGGGCGCGCCGCGCAGGATCGGGTCGCCCCAGCGGATCACCACGCTCTGGGCGTGGCCCGCCGGAACGGTCACCCGGTCGTCCGCGTTGGGCGGGACCACGGGGAAGCGCAGACCCCGCGCGCCGTCGGGGCGGCCGTGGCCGCCGGCCCGGGCGGGGGCGGCGGCGGGCGCGGCGTGCGCCCGGCCCGCGCCGGGACCGGCGACCGTGGCGGCGCCGGCGGCGGCCGCCACCGTCACCACGGCGGCGGCCCGCACCATCGACCGGCGGGAGAGGGCCCCGGCGATGATGTCGCCCGCGTACTCGTTGTCGCTGGTGTTGGGAACTTCCAGGAAACAGGCATCACCGCAGCGGTATCGGCAGGTCAGGGCCGAACGGCCCCCCGCATGCGGCTTGGTGCTCAAGAGCGGCAGCAGACTGCGCACTGTTGTCCTCCTCCGGCGCCGTGGCGCCGACAGATTCTCAGGTCTTCTCCCGGCCGGCCGCCCGGCGGGCGGCCGGCCTCACCGAAAGAAACTCTTCCCACGCGCCCCGGGAGGAGCGGCTCGGGAACACCCCCCGGGACACCCGGAGCAGTGATCCGGGTTACAGAAGGAAAGCACCCAGCGCCAGCACCGCGGCGAGCGCGGTCAGTCCCTGGACCAGAGTCGCGGCCGTCTGGGCCCGGTAGGCGGTCTGGACGCTCATCCCGGAGAACTGCGAGACGACCCAGAAGTACGAGTCGTTGACATGGCTGACCACCATCGCGCCGGCCCCGATCGCCAGCACCGCGAGCACCTGTCCGATCGGGATCGCGCCGAGATGTCCGTCCAGTCCGAGGGCCGGCAGCAGCGGCTGGGCCAGGGTGGAGGTGATGATCAGCGAGGCGGTGCTGCTCCCCTGGGCGGTCTTCAGCAGCGCGGCCAGGCCGAAGAGCACGAGCAGGGCGGAGAGGCTGCCGAGGGCGGAGCCGTCCCCGATGAGCGAGGAGATGTAGTCGGCCATCGGCGTGGCCTTGATGACCGCGCCGAACGCGCCGCCCGCGCCGGTGATCACCAGGATCGGGGCCGCGTCGACGATGCCCTCCGCGACCCAGGTGGTGAGCGCCTTCGCGTCGCGCTCGCCGGGCAGCAGCACCAGCGCCAGGATCACCCCGATCAGCAGGGCGTTGACCGGAGCGCCGAGATCCTGGAGCAGACTGCCCAGCGCTCCGTCCACCAGGGTGCCGTCGCCGGAGGGGAAGGCGGCCACGGAGCCGACGGCCATGAGCACGATCGGCAGAACGATGGGCGTCAGGGCGCGGCCCAGGCTGGGGATGTGGTCGAACTGGGCCTTGTACTCCTCGAAGGTCTGGTGCGCGTCGGGGAGCTTGCTCTCCAGATGGCCGGTGCGGCGCAGGGCCCAGGCCAGACCGGCGAGGGCGGCGACGAGCGAGACCGGGATGGAGAAGAGGATGACCCAGATCAGACCGTCGGAGCCGATGCCCACGTTCCCGGCGGCGGCGATCGGGCCGGGGGTCGGCGGTACGAAGGTGTGCGAGGCGTAGAGGCCGGTGGCGAGGGCGGTGCCCAGGACGACGGGGTTCTTGCCGGTCTTCCGGGCGATCGAGCGCTGGAGCGGCGAGAGCACCACATAGCCGGAGTCGCAGAAGACGGGGATGGAGACGACCCATCCGATGAGGGACATGGCTATCGCCGGATGGCGTTTGCCGACGACCTTCAGCACGGCCTCGGCGAGGGTCACCGCGGCCCCGGTGCGCTCCAGCACCTTGCCGATGATCGTGCCGAAGAGGATCACCAGGCCGATTCCGGCGAGGATCGAGCCGAAGCCCTCGGCGATGGTGGTGCCGAGCTTGTCGACGAAGGGCTTCTCCGAGCCGGTCGCGGCTCCGATGCCCATGGCGACGAGGCCGAACCCGTAGGTGGCGAGGACGATGGCCAGAAAGGGGTGCATTCTGAACCGGCCGCAGAGAACGATGATCAACCCGATGCTCGCCGCCAGCGCGGCGAGCAGGGCGGGTCCGGCGCTGCTCATGGGACTCCTTGTGGGAAACGGGGACGGGGAAGCCGGTCCGGAGCGGACAGGAGCCGGGGAGTGGGGGGGCGGAGGTCGGAGGTCGGAGGTCGGGGTGGACGCTTCGTCGGACGTCTCGTCGGACGTCTCGTCGGACGTCTCGTCGGACGTCTCGTCGGACGTCTCGTCGGACGTCTCGGCAGACGCTTCGGCGGACGCCTCAGCGGAGGCGGAGCCGCACCGCCTGTTCCGCCGCGGCGGCCAGCAGGCGGTCCGCGGACTCGGTCATGGCGGTCAGGGTCCGGGGGCCGTCGGCGATGCCGACGGCCGCGGTGAGGCCGATGTCGTGCAGGTCGTCGATCGGGTGGACGATCGCTCCGGCGAGGGCGACGGCGGGCACCCCGCGCGCCGCGGCGAGCCGGGCGACCTGGGAGACGACCTTGCCCGCCGCGCTCTGCCGGTCGAGCCGGCCCTCGCCGGTGATCACCAGGTCGGCGCCGTCCAGCGCGGCCGCGAGGCCGACGGTGTCGGCGACCAGCTCACAGCCCCGGACCGGTTCGGCGCCGAGCACGGCGACCATGCCTCCGCAGGTCCCGCCGGCGGCCCCGGCGCCCGGGAGTTCGTGGACGCGTACGCCGAAGGTCTCTTCGAGGATGTCGCCGAAGCGGGTCAGCGCGCCGTCCAGCCGCCGGACGTCCTCGGGGGAGGCGCCCTTCTGCGGACCGAAGACCGCCGCCGCGCCCGCCGGTCCGATCAGCGGGTTGGTCACGTCGCAGGCGATCCGGAACCGGGTCCGCCCGACGGCGTCCGGGACCCCGCTGACGTCGATCCGGGCCAGATCGGCGAGGGCCGCGCCGCCGGGCGGCAGTTCGGCCCCGGAGGCGTCCTCGAAGCGGACGCCGAGCGCGCGCATCAGTCCGGTGCCGCCGTCGGTGCTGGCGCTGCCGCCGATGCAGACGAGCACGTCGCGCGCGCCCCGGTCGACGGCGTCGGCGATCAGCTCGCCCGTACCGGCGGTGTCGGCGCGCAGGGCGTCGGCGCCGCCCGCCACGAGCGGCAGCCCGGACGCGGCGGCGAGTTCGACCACGGCGGACCGGCGGTCGGCGGAGAGGGCGTAGCGGGCGCGGACCGGCCAGCGCAGCGGCCCGGAGACGGTCAGGAAGATCTCTTCGCCGCCGGTCGCGCCGAGGATGCAGTCGAGGGTGCCCTCGCCGCCGTCGGCCATGGGGATCCGGACCACGTCGGCGTCGGGAAGGGCTCGGCGCACTCCTGCCTCGATCGCCGTGCAGACGGCGGGGGCGGAGAGGCTGCCCTTGAAGGAGTCGGGAGCGATGACGACACGCACGGAACCAGGCCCTTCGAGGATGATTCGGCGCATCTCGGAGGGGTGATGAGCCGTGTCGGGCACTCTAGGGACCGGGGCGACGCGTCGGCATCGGCGCGGATGACGAAGTTCGGGCGTTCTCGCCGGCCGGGCTTGTGCACGGTGCACAAGTGCGGGGGCGGCCGTTGTTCAGTCGAGTTCGCGCAGGTGGAGCGCGACTTGGAGGACGACGGCGTCCTGGAAGGCGCGCGGGTCGCGTGCGGTGAGGTCCTGTACGCGGCCCAGCCGGTAGGTGAGGGTGTTGCGGTGGACGTTCAGCGCGCGGGCGGCGTCGGTGATGCTGCGGTCGTGGTCGAAGTAGGCGCGGAGGGTGTGCCGCAGTTCCGCCGAGAGGGGGCCGAGGATCCGCTCCGCGGCGGCGGCCCGGGTCTCCGGTTCGAGGCGGGCGAGCAGTACGGGCAGTTCCAGGTCGGAGAGGTGCACCTCGCCCTCCAGCCGGCGGCGCAGGGCGAAGCGGGCCTGGGCCGCGCGCTCCAGCAGCGCGGGGAAGTCGGCCGCCCGTCCGGCGTCGAGGAAGCCGGTGTCCCGCCGGCCGGCGCACAGGGCCGCCAGCCGTCCGCGCAGGGCGGCGGCCGCGTTCGCGCCGGTCACGATCCATACGGCGCCGTCGGTGTCCTCGGCCGCCAGCGCGGATCCCTCGTCGGCTTCGAGCCTCCGGTAGAGATCGTGCTCCTCCGCGCCGCCTCCGGCGGGCCCTCGGTGCAGGACGAAGAGGGCGTACGGGGGCTCGACGCGGCAGCCCACGAGCTGTCGGCGCTGTCGCCAGCTCTCCGCGGACAGCCCGCCGGCGATGAGGTCCTCGACGATCTGCTGACGGACCCGGCGCCGCCAGCCCGCCTCGCCGAGGTACGCCTGTTGCAGGGCCATCAGCTCGGCCAGCCGGGAGATGGCCCGGGCGATCTCGCCGACCTCGTGCGGCTCGCCGCTGACGCCGACGACGCCGACGACCTCGCCGCCCAGCCGCAGGGGCAGGTTGACGCCGGCCCGGGTCCCTCCGAGGGCGCGGGCCTCGTCCCCGGTGACGGACAGGGGCAGTCCTGTCTCCAGCACCTGCAGGGCGCCCTCGTGGCGTGTTCCCACGCGCGAGCGGTCGCTACTGGCGGTGATGGTCCCGTGTTCGTCCATGATGTTCACGTTGACTCCGAGACGGGCAACGATGTCATCGACAATGGCCTGAGCGGCGGTGCCGGCAATCATCGGGCCAAGATACCCGGGCCGCCGGGGTGTGCCACGTTCCGTGACGACATCGCGTCCGGCGGCGCACCGGAGTCCGCGCGACCGCGTCCTCCGGGGCGGTCCCCCGCCCGCCCGCGCCGTCCCGCGCATCCCCGGCGCGATCCTTCGCGTACGGGCGCGGCGCGGGGATCGACGGCGTCCGAGCGGCCGGCCTCGGCCCGCCCGACCGGGTGACGGTACGTCAGAACCGCCGGGGCGGCCCGATTCCCCGTACGGCGTCCGAGCCCTCACGCGCGCCCGTGATCCGGTTCACCGCTCCCCCGGGGCGTCCGGCGGCGGCCCCTCGGGGCGCTCCCACAGTCCGGCCAGATGACGGTGGAGCACCTCCCGCGCCTGTTCCGGGGCGAGATGGCCGATGAGCACCTGCGCGGTGAGGCCGTCCGTGAGGGCGAGCAGGGTGCGGGCCTCGTGGGACGGGTCGGGACGCCGGGCGTGCGCGACGCTCTCGCCGGCCTCCGCGACGAGCCGGGTGAACATCTCCTGGAGAGCGGCGTAGTCGGCCTTCAGGCTCGCGGCGAGCGGCTCGCTGACGGCGGCCTGGGCGACGAAGGCGAGCCAGACCCGCGCCTCGGCGCGGTGCTCCTCCCCGAGCAGCGCGACCTCGGCGGCCGCGTGCCCGAGGGCGGCGGCGGCCGACCGCGCGGGGCCGCCGGGGGTGCGGGCCCCCACCCGTTCGACGACGCGGTCGCCGATGTGCCGGACGGCGAAGAGCAGCATCTCCTCCTTGGTGCGGAAGCAGCGCTGAACGGCTCCCATCGACACCTCCGCGCGGGCGGCGACGTCCCGCAGGGTGACGCCTTCCAGTCCGCGTTCGTCGGCGAGGCGGCAGACGGCCTCGGCGATCCGGCGGCGACGGTCCGCGTGGTCCACCTGTCTGGGCATGCCCGCCCGCCTCCCCGGCCCCACGGGCGCTCCGGTCGTTCTCCCGCTTCTTCCCCGCACTTTATCCGATGCGAGCGCATCGGTTCTTGGGCTACCTTTCCGATGCAAGCGCATCGGAAAGAGGAGCGAAGAGGATGACACCCATGCCGGACGCCCTGTGGAGACTGACGGCCGCCGCGCAGGCGGAGGCGGTGCGCGGTGCGGCCGTCTCGGCGGCCGAGCTGGTCGAGAGCCATCTGGAGCGCGTCGCCGAGGTCGATCCGCGCGTCAACGCGGTCACCCGGCTCATGGCGGAGCGCGCCCGGGCCGACGCGGCGCGGATCGACCGCCGCCGGGCCGCCGGCGAGACGCTGGGGCCGCTCGCGGGCGTGCCGTTCACGGTGAAGGAGAGCACCCCCGTCGAAGGCGTGCCGACCACCTTCGGCGTGCCGCGCTTCCGGAAGCTGGTGGCGCGGTCCGACGCTCCCCCGGTGGCGCGGCTGCGCGCGGCCGGGGCGATCCCCCTCGGGCACAGCAATGTGCCGACGCTGATCCTGGCCGGCGTCCACACCCGGAGCGAGCTGTTCGGCGACACGGTCAACCCCTGGGACCGGGGCCGGACGCCGGGCGGCTCCAGCGGCGGCGACGGGGTCGCCGTCGCCACGGGCATGGCGGCGCTGGGACTCGGCAACGACTCCGGCGGCTCGGTGCGGATCCCCGCCCAGTTCTGCGGGGTCGCCGGACTGAAGCCGACCCCCGGGCGCTTCCCGGCCGACCATCGCGTCCTCGGCCCCGAGGACCCGGGCCCGGCCTCCCAGGCGCTCGTCACCGACGGTCCGCTGGCGCGGAGCGTGGGCGATCTGCGGCTCGCGTACGAGGTGCTGGCCGGGACCGATCCCCGGGGTCCGAGGGCCGTGCCGGTCCCCGCCCACGGCGAGCCGCTGCCCGGGCCGGTGAAGGTCGCGGTGGTGGCGGATCCGGGCGGGCACGGCGTCCACCCCTCGGTGCGCGCCGCGATCGAGACCGCGGCCGGGGCGCTGGGGGACGCCGGGTACGACGTACGGGAGACGCCGGACGTGCCGAGGCTGGACGAGGCGCTGGAGGCGTACGGCAGGATCACCGCCACCGAGTTCGCGCCGAGCCGGCCCTCGGTGCGGAAGCTGCTCGGGCCGGGCGGGGACCGCTGTCTGGAGATGGCGATGGAGCGGACCCCGCCCGTCGACGCGGCCGAGTTCATGCGGCTGACGGGCGTCTGGCTGAACATCCGGCGCTCCTGGGCCGAGTTCCTCCATGAGTATCCGCTGCTGCTCGGCCCGGTGTTCACCGAGCCGCCGGTCGAACCGGGGCTGGAGTCGCGCGACCGGGCGGGGCGGGACCGGGTGGCCTCGGCGATGCGGCTGTGCACCGTGACCAGCTTCGTGGGCGTGCCGGCCGTCGCGGTGCCGACCGGAGTGGCCGACGGGCTGCCGTCCGGGGTCCAGATCGTGGGGCGCGCGTTCCGGGAGGATCTGTGTCTGGCCGCCGCCCAGGCGGTCGAGGACCGGTGCGGGGTCCTCACCCCGATCGATCCGCGCCCGGGCGGCCGGGGCTGATCGCCGCGCCCCGGGCGGGTCGGGGCGCGGATTTAATGGCGTGTGGCCGCGGATCCCGTTCGGGCAGACTGCGCGGATGGAATCGCGAGCGCCGTGGGAGAGGGCCCTGCGCCATGTCGGGGCACGGGCCTTTGGCGGGCCGCTCGCGCCCGGGCTGCGGGTGACGATGAACTTCCACCCCGACCGTCTGGTGCGCGGAGCGCCGGTCCTGGCGCGGCTGGCCGAGGACGGCGTCTACTACTCGCAGTTCGTGACCGGCGTCGGCAACGGCGGTCTGACCGCCCGCCCCGGCGGGGACCGCTGGCGCTGGGAGAGCCGTATCTTCGGCGGCGCGTACGACCGGTGCGCCCCGCGCGAGCGTCCGGTCTACGGCGCGCTGAACCACCGTCACAGCGCGGTCGGCGGGGCCCCGAGATTCGGTTCGTCGCACTTCCGGCTCACCTCGGCGGCCCTGGAGCGGGCGACGTTCTGCTATCCGGACAGCTCCGCCGAGCCCACCTCCTTCGGCGTCGCGGCCCGCTGCTCGCTGATCGAGCAGGCGGAGGCGGACGGCCTCGACGCCCTGGACGGCCATGTGGAGGCCCAGATCCACGGGCCGGTACTGCTCGACCGGGATGTGGAGGCGCTGGTCCTCGATCCCAGCTTCCGGGGTACGGAGGTGGAGGCCGCGGCGGACCGGCTCCCGTGCCCGGTGCGCTGGCACGACGGCTTCCGCCTCGACGTGGCGCGTCTGCGGCTCCACCCGGAGTACCGGGGGCCGCGGTACGTCGAGCTGGGCGCGGCGATCGCGGTCGCGGGCCGGCTGGACCCGCGCGCCATCGGGGTCGCCGCCCGGTCCGGCGGCCACGACCCGCAGGCGCTGAAGAAGGTCTGGCACTGTCTGGCCCGCTTCGGCGCGCCGGACGACCGGCCGGCCGCCCCGGCGGACGGCTGCCGGCTCCCGGGTCCCCGGGGCCGGTGATCGCGCCCGTTCGGCCCCCGAGGGACCCGGTGGCGCGGGGCCGAACGGCGGGCCCGGAGCGGCGCGCGGGAGGCGGGAAGATCGGTCGGGCCGGGCGAATGTCAGAATGACGCCATGACCAACAATGTTTACTTCGACATCAGCATCGACGACAAGCCCGCCGGGCGGATCGTCTTCCGCCTCTACGACGACGTGGTGCCCAAGACCGCCAAGAACTTCCGCGAGCTGGCCACCGGCGAGCACGGCTTCGGCTACGCCGAGTCGGCGTTCCACCGGATCATCCCCGGCTTCATGCTCCAGGGCGGCGACTTCACCCGGGGCGACGGCACCGGCGGCAAGAGCATCTACGGCGAGAAGTTCGCGGACGAGAACTTCCAGCTCAAGCACACCAAGCCGGGCCTGCTGTCGATGGCCAACGCCGGCAAGAACACCAATGGCTCGCAGTTCTTCATCACCACCGTGGTGACCTCGTGGCTGGACGGCAAGCACGTCGTCTTCGGCGAGGTCGTCGAGGGCCTGGACATCGTCCAGGCGATCGAGGCGCAGGGTTCGCAGAGCGGTACGCCCAAGAAGCGGGTCGTCATCACCGGTTCCGGCACCGTCTGATCCGTCTCAGAGGCCTCCGGGCGCCCGGCTCCGCGTGGAGTCGGGGCCCCGGAGGCCGCGCCCCGGCCGGGCGCGCGGCCCCCGGAACGGTCCGCGGTCAGTCGGTGAAGGTGACGCCCGAGTCCCGGCGGGTCCGGTCGACGGAGAGCCGGAACACATCGGGCCGGGCGTAGTGCCCCGCGACATCGAGATCGAGCGTCTCCTCGTAGCGGCGGCCGGTCGTGAGGGTCGCGGTGATGATGCCGGCCCGGTCGTACACGGGCTCCACGATCCAGGATCCGTCCGGGCCCGCGACGCTGGACCCTCCGTTGAAGAGCAGTCCGCTCTCCGGGGCGTCCGGGCCGACGCCGGTGCGATAGGCGTCGTACAGATCCGCGGGAAGGTCGTCCGTGGAGACGATCTGCCCGGCGGAGACGACGAAGCAGCGGCCCTCCAGGGCGTACGACCGCGCGGCGACGGTGTGGCTCTCGGGCATGTCGGGCCAGGCGGCGATGTGCACCTCCTCGTGCTGGGCGTGGAGCGCGTGCCGCGCGAGGGGGTTGAAGTGCTCCCAGCAGACGAGTCCGCCGATCCGGCCGGCCGGGGTGTCGACGACCCGCAGTCCCGCGCCGTCGCCCGCCGCCCAGACGATGCGTTCGGTGTGGGTCGGCGTCAGCTTCCGGTGCAGATTGAGGGTCCCGCCGTCCGGGCCGATGGTGATCAGGGAGTTGTAGAGCGTCCCGCTCGACCGGTCCGGGCGCTCGTTGAGCCCCATCACCACACTCACCCCGGCCTCGCGTGCCGCCGCCCGGAGGGGGGCCAGATCGTCGTCCCCGCCCGTGTGGTCGAGGACGGGGCTCTCCTGGAGCAGACGGGCGTGCCAGTGCCGTGCGGCGCCGTCGCGCCACCCGGCCAGACCGAACACCCAGGCCGGATAGCCGGTGAGCCAGGTCTCGGGGAACACGACGAGGCTCGCCCCCGTGGCCGCGGCCTCGGCGACATGGGCGGCGGCGCGGCGCAGCGAGGCTTCGAGGTCGAGCAGGGCGGACGGCTGCTGGACGATGGCGACGGTGGTCTCGTTCACGGCTGCTCCGATCCGGCGTGCCCGGACGGCCGGTACCCGGCGGCCCCCGGCCCGTACAGCTCGGGGCGCCGGTCGGCGTGCACGTCATTGAGTTCGCTGATCGCTTTGGAACGGGCCTCGGCGAGGTCGATCGTGGCGGTGACGATCGTCTCCTCGCCCAGGTGGAGCGCGGTCACCGGGTATCCGTCCGCGTCGACGATCACGGTGCCGCCGAGCCAGTCCTGGCCGCGTTCGACCCCGGTGCGGTCCGCGACGGCGACGTACATCCGGTTGACGGCGGCGTCCGCCTGCACCCGGACGATCTCGCCGGGGCGCTCGCCGTCGGGCCGGGGGTACAGCGGCCAGTTCACCGGGGCGCAGAGCAGATCCGCGCCGGCGAGGGCCGCCAGCCGGACCCACTCGGGGAACTCGACGTCGTAGCAGACCATCATGCCGATACGGCCGTACGGGGTGTCCAGCACGGGCGGCGGACGGTCCCCCGGGGTGAAGCCCCAGGTCTTCTCGCCGTTCCAGAGATGCGCCTTGCGGTAGGAGCCGCGCAGTCCGGTCTCGTCGACGAGCACGGCGGAGTTGTGGACCCGGCCGTCGGGCGCGAGTTCGGCGAATCCGCCGACGACGACGAGCCGGAGTTCGGCGGCGAGCGCCTCCCACTCGCGGATCGTCGTGCCGTCGAGGGGCTCGGCCGCGGCGCGGAGTTCGTCGGCGCTCTCGAAGACGTATCCGGAGTTCGCCAGCTCGGGGAGGACGACGATACGGGCGCCGCGGGCGGCGGCGGCGCGGATCGCGGCGCGGGCGCGTTCGCGGTTCTCCTCGACGTGCCCGACCTTCGGGGAGAGCTGGCAGCAGGCGACGGTGACGGACGGGGCCGGGACGTGCGGGGGTACGGGGGCGGTGACGGACGGGGCCGGGACGTGCGGGGCCGCGGAGGCGGCCGAGGCCGGGGCGTGCGGGGGTACGGAGGCGGAGGGCGTCGTCATCGGGGCGTTCCTTCCAGTTCGGCTTCGCCCGCGACGCGGGCCCGCTCCTCCGCGCCCCGGTCGAGACTGCGCGAGAAGATCAGATAGAGGCCGCCGGAGACGATCAGCCCGATCACGAAGGAGAAGTCCGCGCCGCCGAGGGCCTCCGCGACCGGGCCGACGTAGAAGCTGCTGGAGAAGAACGGGATCATCGCCAGGAATCCGACGACATAGGCGACGACTCCGCGCCAGGCCCAGCGTCCGTAGAGGCCGTCCGGCTTGAGGATCTCCGCGACCGCGTACTTGCCCCGGCGGACGAAGTAGAAGTCGGTGAGGTTGACCGCGGTCCACGGCACCAGGAAGTACAGCATCAGCAGGACGAAGTTGTTGAAGCTGCCGATGTAGTCGTCGGGGATGAGCAGCGCGATGACCAGGGACGCCACGCCGACGACGACCAGTCCGACCACGCGCAGCCGGACCGTCGGGCGCACCTTCCGGAATCCGTCGACGGCGCTGGTCCCGGTGAGCATGGCCCCGTAGGCGTTGACGCCCATGATGGAGATCAGCGCCAGCACCGAGGTGATCACCGCGATGGTGCCGAAGCCGGGGAAGAGCAGATCGCCGACCTGACGCAGGGCGAGGATCGGGTCGGGGTCCGGGAGGTAGCTGGACAGGATCGCGCCCAGCGACATCAGCCACACCGCGGAGAACGCGGCGCCCGCGTAGACCGAGGTGATCAGCTTCTTCGAGGAGACGTTCGCCGGCAGATAGCGGGTGTAGTCCGAGACGTACACCGCGTAGCTGATGTTGTAGCCGGCCGCGAGCGAGAACTGCACGAGGAAGGCGGTGGTGTCCCAGCCGGCGCTCGCCGCGGGCGCGCCCTCGGCGATCGGGTTCCCGGAGAAGTGGACGATGGCGACGACCGTGAGGATCGCGAAGACCACGATGAGGAGATAGGTCAGCCAGCGCTGCACGAAGTGGAGCAGATCGTGCCCGACCACCGCGATGACGATCGAGACCGCGATGAGCACCGGGTACCAGAAGAGCTTGATGTCGGGCAGGACGAGGCCGATGCCCTGGGCCGCGAGGATCGTGTCGAAGACGAGGAAGCCGACATAGACGAAGACGGTCGCGGCGAACGGCACGACCACGCCCCGGCTGCCGAACTGGGCCCGGGACTGGATCATCTGCGGCAGCCCCATCCGGGGGCCCTGGTTGGCGTGGAAGGCCATGAAGAAGGTGCCGAAGGAGACGCCGAGCAGGACGGCGAGCACGCTGAACCAGACGCTCAGCCCCATCGCCGGGCCGACGAAGCCGGTGACCATGGTCGGCAGGACGAAATTGCCGGTGAACCAGAACGGGCCCTGGTGCCAGACCTTGCCGTGCCGTTCGGAGCTGGGCACATAGTCGATCGAATGCTGCTCGATCACTCGTTCCCGCTGGTTCGCGTTCTCTGACGCGGCCGGGGCCGCGGTCTCGGGGGAAGACATCGTCGCCCTCTCACTTCACTCCCAGGAAAGTCACTCATATGCAACAAAGAATGCATATGAGGCAACTTCTGTTCCGGTAGCCTGACTCCGGATCATCACCCTGTCAAGAGTTGCAAGTGCATCGCCGCACGACACGAGGACTCCATGAAAGCGCTGCATCCGACGCCGTCCGGCGAACCGGTCCGGGTCGGCGCACGGCTGCGGGCCTCCCGGCGGGCCCAGGGGCTCACCATTGAACAGGTCGCCGCGGCGACCGGCCTGACCAGGGGATTCGTCAGCCGGGTCGAGCGGGACGAGACCTCGCCGAGCGTCGCCACCCTGGTCACCCTGTGCCAGGTACTGTCACTCTCGGTGGGCTCGCTCTTCGAGGACGCCGAGGTCGAGACGGTGCGTCTGGCGGACGCGCCGCAGGTCAACATGGGCGGCCGGGGGGTGGTCGACCGGATGATCACGCCGCGCGGGCAGTCGCGGGTCCAGGTGCTGCGCTCATGGCTCGAACCGGGGGCCGACGGCGGTGACAGTCTCTACACGATCAATTGCGAAGTGGAAGTTCTCCATGTGATCACGGGCGAGCTGTCGGTGCTCTTCAGCGACCGGACCGAGCTGCTGGCGGCGGGCGACACCCTCACCTTCCCGGGCCGCGAACCACACAACTGGCGCAATGCGGGCCCGTCGGCCGCCGAGGTGATCTGGACGTTCGTACCCGCCGCGTGGAGCGGTTCGCGCTGACGGGCGGGGCGGCCGGGCCGCCCGCGACCGGCCACGGCGAGAGCTGTCGGGCACGATCCACAACGGCCTCCGGCGAGGGCGCGGACCGCCACCCGTTCGGCGTACTCCCGGATGCCGGAGCGGGCCCGGCGGGGTCGACTGACGGCACCTGCTGAGTCGGTTCCGGAGGCGTCGATGGCATCCCAGGTGACCGCGGTGCGCGGCCCGATGATCTGGTTCCGCGGCGATCCGTTCCTCACCTCCCGCGAGGACGCCTTCGTCCATGAGGGAGACGGGCTGCTGATCTGCGAGAACGGGCGGATCACCGCGTCGGGCGACTACACGGCCCTGCGGCACAGGCTGCCGGAGGGCGTCGTCCCGGCGCACTACCCGGACCAGATGATCAGCGCGGGGTTCATCGACACGCACACCCACTATGTGCAGACCGGGATCATCGCCGCCTTCGGCTCCCAGCTGATCGACTGGCTGAACCACTACACCTTCGTGGAGGAGCAGCGGTTCTCCGACGCCGGGTACGCGCGGCGGGTCGCCTCCGCCTTCTGCGACGAGCTGCTGCGCAATGGGACGACGACGTCGCTGACGTTCTGCGCGGTGTATCCGCAGTCGGTGGACGCGCTCTTCGAGGAGGCCTCCCGGCGGAACATGCGCATCGCCGCGGGCAAGGTGCTGATGGACCGCAACGCGCCCGAAGGGCTGCTGGACACCGCCCAGTCGGGCCACGACGAGTCGAAGGCGCTGCTCGAACGGTGGCACGGCCGGGGCCGCAATCTGTACGCCATCACCCCGAGGTTCGCGCCGACCAGCACGCCCGCGCAGCTGGAGGCGGCGGGCGCGCTGTGGCGGGAGCACCCCGAGGCGCTGATGCACACCCATGTCTCGGAGAACACCGGGGAGATCTCCTGGGTGCGTTCGCTCTTCCCCGAGCGCCGCGGCTATCTCGACGTCTACGACCACTACGGACTGCTCGGCCGCCGGGCCGTCCTGGCGCACGGGGTGCATCTGACCCGGAGCGAGCGCGACAGATGCGCGGAGACGGGCACGGCCGTCTCGCACTGTCCGACCTCCAACCTCTTCCTGGGCAGCGGGCTGTTCCATGTCCACGACGCCAAGGACTCCCGGCGCCCGATGCACGTCGGGCTGGGCACCGACATCGGCGCGGGCACCAGCTTCTCGCTGCTGGCCACCATGAACGAGGCGTACAAGGTCGCCGAGCTGTCCAACTACCCCCTCGACTCCGTCAAGGCCTTCTTCCTCGCGACGCTCGGCGGGGCGCAGGCCATGGGGATCGAGGACGAGGTCGGCTCGCTCGAAGCCGGGCACGAGGCCGACTTCGTCGTGCTGGACCCCGGGGCCACCCCGCTGCTGGCCCGGCGGACCTCCCGGGCCGAGTCGGTCGAGGAACTCCTCTTCGTCCTGGCGGTCATGGGCGACGACCGGGCGGTCCGGGCCGCCTATGTGGCCGGCGCCCTCGCCCACGACCGCGACGCGCCGTCCGTCTGAGCCGACAGGAGATACCGTCATGGCGAACACCGCGGCTGCCGCGACCGGCGGGGCCGAGTACAAGAAGCACCCCGGCGCGCGTTTCCTCCACGGTCCGCACCGGACGATCGGCGGGGTCGAGGCCTGGCTCGTCTGGGGACTCTGCACGATCTTCGTCGTCTGGCTGTTCGCCATCCAGACCGGGTACGCGGTGGTCTCCCCCGAGATCCAGAAGACGGCCGCCCTCAGCGTCGCCCAGATCGGTCTGGCCGGCTCGATCTACACCTGGGCCTTCGCGCTGTGCCAGTTCTTCTCCGGGGCCCTGCTGGACCGGTTCGGCTCCCGGCCGCTGCTGACGATCGCGGTCGCCCTCGTCACCGCGGGCGCGTTCCTGTACGCGCAGACGGACAGCATGGGAACTCTGGTGGCGGCGCAGATCGTTCTCGCGATCGGCTCCTCGTTCGGCTTCGTCGGCGCGGGGTACATCGGCGGCCAGTGGTTCCCCGCCGCCCGCTACGGGCTGATGTTCGGTCTGGTGCAGTCGCTGGCGTCCCTCGGCTCCGCCTTCGGGCAGCCCGCCATCTCCTGGCAGCTGGAGATGGTCACCTGGGAGCAGCTGCTGAACGGCTTCGGCGCCGCCGGAGTGGTGCTGATCGTGCTCTTCGCCCTGCTGGTGCGGAATCCGGCCCCGGGGCCCGAGCAGTTGGCGCGGGCCACGGCCGAGGCGCGGCCGCCGCTGGTCTCCAGCATCTTCCGCGATCTCGCCGCCTGCTTCCGCAATCGCAACGTCGTGCTCTCGGCGGCGCTGGCCGGGGTCTCCTTCGGCTCCATGCTGGCCATGGGCGTGCTCTGGGGGCCCCGGGTGATGGAGGCGCGCGGCGCGGAGAGCTCGCTCGCCGCCGTGCTCACGGCCGTGTCCTGGCTCGGTCTCGCCATCGGCGCGCCGCTGTTCAATCTGCTCTCCGACCACTGGAACAACCGCCGGATCCCGGCCGTCGTCGGAGTGCTGCTCCAGGCGGCGGCGATCAGTCTGCTGATCTATCTGCCGAAGGAGACCAACAGCGTCTCGGTGGTCACGATGTTCGCCGTCGGGCTCTTCGCCGGCGCGCACATGCTCGGCTTCACGGTGGCCGGGGAGTCCGTCCCCGGCGCTCTGGTCGGCAGCTCGGCGGCGATCGTCAACGGCGTCTGCTTCATCATCGGAGGAGTCCTCCAGGCCGTCCCCGGCAGACTCCTCCCCGACGCCCCGGACCTCTCGGACTACGGCCGGGCGCTTCTGATGATGCCGATCCTGCTCGTCCTCGGCGCGTTCGCCGGCTTCTTCATCAAGGAGACGGGCGCCGCGCGCCGGGTCTGAGCCACCGGCCCGCCGGGCGGGCGCGCCCGTCAGGGAATGCGCGCCACGGCTCCCCAGCCGGCCCGCTCGGTGGCCCGTCCGGTGGTGGCGTCGGGCCGCCAGTTCGGCCAGGACACCAGCCCCGGCTCGACCAGTTCGAGTCCCTTGAAGAAGAGGGCGATCTGCTCGGGGGTGCGGAAGACGTACGGGATGGCCCCGCTGGAGTTGTAGGCGTCCTGGGCCGCGGCGTGCTCGGGGCTGTCGGCGTCGGCGTGGCTGAGGGCGAGGAAGCTGCCCGGGACCAGCCGGTCGACCAGCCGCGCGACCAGGGCGAGCGCCTCGTCGAAGTCCACGATGTGGCCGAGCACGTCCGAGATGACGAGACCGACCGGCCGGCCGAGGTCCAGCGTCCGCGCGGCTCCGGCGAGGACCCGCTCGGTGTCCCTCATGTCCGCCTCGATGTAGGCGGTCGAGCCCGTGGGCGTGAGGAGCCCCTCGACATGGAGCAGCACCAGCGGGTCGTGGTCGACGTAGACGACCCGCGCGTCCGGCGCGACGCGCTGGGCGACCTCGTGCGTGTTGTCGGTGGTCGGCAGCCCCGCCCCGAGGTCCAGGAACTGCCGTACGCCCTGCTCGGCGGCGAGATGGGTGACGGTGCGCGTCAGAAAGGCGCGCGACTCCTTCGCCATGACCTCGATCAGCGGAAACGCCTCACGGTAGGCGTCGCCGGCCGCCTGGTCGGCCCGGTAGTGGTCCTTGCCGCCGAGCCAGTAGTTCCAGACGCGCGCGGAATGGGCCACGGAGGTGTCGATGCGGCGCTTCGGGTCGTCGGTCATGGCGGTCCCTTGTCTCCCGGTGCGATCCGGGCGTTGGTGCTGTCGTCGCGGCGTCGGCGCTGTCGCTGTCTTCGTCGCGGTGTCGTCGGCGTGGTCGCTGTCGCTGTCGTCGCCCGTCGGGCACGGAAGGACGATTCTGGTACGGGCCGAGGGAAGAGGCGAGGGTCAGGGGCCGGGGATAGGTTTCCTCCGGCCGCGGTCGCGGGCGATGATCCTCGGAAGGATTCCGGCGAACGGGGAGCACGAGCGTGTACGGGACGGGCCCGAGGCTGATTCTGCTGTGCGGTCTGCCCGGGTCCGGAAAGACCACGCTGGCCGAGCGGCTGGCCGGCGCCCTGCCCGCGGTGCGCCTCTGCCCCGACGAGTGGCTCTCCGGCCTGGGCCTCGATCTGTTCGACGGCGCGGCCCGGGAGCGGGTGGAGCGCCGGCTGTGGGCCCATGCGCAGGATCTGCTCGTCGCGGGGGCGACGGTGATTCTGGAGAACGGCTTCTGGGAGCGCGCGGAGCGGGACGAGAAGCGGCTGCGCGCCCGTGAGCTGGGCGCCGCCGTCGAGCTGCGCCATCTCGACGTTCCCGCCGCCGAGCTGCGCCGCCGTGTCGCGCTGCGCGACGAGGGCGCGGGGGCCGTGGTGCTCACCCCCGAGATGCTCGCGGAGTACGCGACCCGGTTCGAGGCGCCCACCGGGGCGGAGGCCCGTCTCTTCGACCCGCCGATCGACCCGGGGCGGGACGGCGGCCCGGCCGGGGCCTGAGCGAGCCGGGGCGGCGTCCGCCCCGGAGACCGCGCGCCCGTCACCCGTACGGCCCGGGCCCACCGGGTCGGGTCCGCCGTACGGCCCGTGCGAACTCCCCGGCGCGGAGACCCATCACGACGGGATCGCGGTGGTCCGCCGGCCGGGGACGGCCAGGGGGTCCGACGCCGACGGGGCCGATCGGGTGGTTCGGCGCGGAGGCCCGCGCCGTCCGCGGTGCGAAGGGACGGCGCGCGGGCCGGGGCGTGTGGAATGGGACGGCACCCGCGTCCGCCTCGCGGCCGGACCGGGGTGCTTTCGTCCCCAGGCGGACAGACGAGGTGGAAGCATGATCAGGATCGCGATCGTCATCGGCAGCATCCGGCCGGGGCGCAATGGCGAGGCCGTGGCCCGCTGGGTGCTGGAGCAGGCCCGCACGCGCCACGACGCGGCGTACGAACTCATCGATCTCAAGGAGGTCGATCTGCCGTTCCTCGACGAGATCGCCCCGCCCTCGTTCGGTCAGTACGCCAACGAGCACACCAAGGCGTGGGCGGCGACGGTGGCCTCGTACGACGGATTCGTGTTCGTGACCCCCGAGTACAACCACTCCACGTCCGCCGCGCTGAAGAACGCGATCGACTTCATCTACCGGGAGTGGAACAACAAGGCGGCCGGGTTCGTCGGTTACGGCAGCGTCGGCGGCGCGCGCGCCATCGAACATCTGCGCGGCATCATGGCGGAGGTGCAGGTCGCGACCGTGCGCGCTCAGGTCATGCTCTCGCTCTTCACCGACTTCGAGGACTTCAGCACCTTCACCCCGGCTCCCCTGCACGGCGACGCCGTCAGCACGATGCTCGATCAGGTCGTCGCCTGGAGCGGCGCGCTGAAGCCCCTGCGGGAGACCGCCGCGTCCTGATCCCGGCGGCCGCCCGGTCCCGGCCCCGGCCCGCCGGGGGACGGCCCGCCGGATCAGTACGGGGACGTCCGGTCGGCCGACTCGCGGCGGGCGGCGGCCAGCGCGTCGTCGATGTCGCGGGCCCCGGTGGAGGCGCACAGCGCACGGGCGGTGTCCTGGAGCCGGCGGCGGACGTGGAGCGCGACGACGGGAGCCGCCGCCTCTCCGCGCAGGGCCTCGTACGTGGCGAGCAGATGGCCCAGCGCGGCGCGGGAAGTGTTCGGCACGATTCCTCCATCATCGGGAACACGTACGAGGAAATGCCGGGTACGGCCGGTCCCCCAGGTGTCGCACCCATGGTCCGTGTGCCCCCGCCGCGTCTCGCCACCCCCGACCGTTATCGTCTCGTTACGCTTCGCGTCCGCCGGGGAAGATCGTCATGCGGGCGTGACGGAACGGCGGAACAATCGTCCAGTGGAGGGAAGGGAGCGGTGATGGCCGGTATCCAGGAGCCCGACGACGACGCGATGGGCGACGAGGTCTATCAGCCGCAGACCCCGGACGACAACGAGGTCCCCGAGGACGTGGGAATCCTCGATTCCGAGGACACCCTCGTCAACCGGGGCGCCGATCCCTACGACGAGGGCTGGTCGCCGCCGGAACGGCCGCTGGGCGTCGACCACACCGGGACCACGGCGCGGGAGCAGCGGGAGGGCGAGACCCTCGACCAGCGGCTCGCCGAGGAACTTCCCGAGACCTGGGACCGGCCGCCCGACGGCGACGGCATCGGGGACGCGTCCGACACCGACGGCGAACCCCTCGACGACGAGGTGGGCGACCGGCGGGCGGGGCGGCTCGTCGCGCCGGACGAGGGCGCCCACGAGGACGACGAGAAGGACCTGCTGGCGCGGGACGAGGGCATCGCGGGTGCGGCGGCCTCCGCCGAGGAGGCGGCCATGCATGTGGTGCCGGACGACCTCCCGGACCTTCCCTGAGCCATGGCCGCCGCGGCGGCGACGCGTCGCCCCCGTCCTCGGGCTGCCCGTGGTGACGTGGCCTGAGCCCTCTCCCGACGACGAGCGGGACGCCCGCGCGGGGCCGCACCGGAAGACCCGCCCGCTCCTCGCCAGGGCCGCCGGACGGCCCTTCGCCCGGGTCGACGACGAGATCACCGACCGGGACCGCCTCTGGGTCTCCGCCCATCACGACCGCCCCGCCCTGCCGCTGCGCGTCGATCCCCGACGCGGTCTGTCCGAGGTGGACTTCGCCGTCCTGGAGGGCTGGTTCGCCCGGCTCTGAACCGGCCCGTGCGATACGGCTCCGGGGCCGCGCCGGGCCTTCCTCCCCGAGCGCGATATCTGCTGGTGGCCGAAGTCGTTGGCGTCCGGTCCCGGCACTGCTTGAGTACGGGGATGGAAATCCTCATTCTGGGCGGTACGGCATGGCTGGGCCGGGAGCTGTCCCGGCAGGCGATCGGGCGCGGCCATCGGGTGACCTGCCTCGCCCGCGGCGAGAGCGGAGCCACGGCCGACGGGGCGGTGCTGGCGGCGGCGGACCGGCGCGATCCCTCGGCGTACGAACCACTGCTCGACCGCGAGTGGGACGCGGTGATCGAGGTGTCGTGGCAGCCCGGCTTCGTCCGTGGAGCGCTCGCCGCGCTCGGCGACAGAGCACGGCACTGGGTCTATGTCTCGTCGGTCAGCGCCTACGCCTCCCACGCCGAGCCGGGGGCGGACGAGTCCGCGCCGCTTCTCGCGCCGACCGACCGGAACGAGGTCGACCGGGCACTGTACGGCGAGGCCAAGTCCGCCTGCGAGCGGGCGTCGACGGAGGCGGTGGGCGACCGGCTCCTCATCGCGCGCGCCGGTCTCATCGGCGGCCCCGGCGACCACACCGGCCGCTCCGGCTACTGGGCGGCCCGGGCGGCGCGCGACCCCCGGGGGCCGATGCTGGTGCCGAACACACCGGAGCTGCCGACGCAGACGGTCGATGTACGGGATCTCGTCGCGTGGCTGCTCGACGCGGCCGGGGCGGGGACGGCCGGCGTGTACGACGCGGTCGGACCGGTCCTCCCCTTCGCGGACTGGATCGAGCTGTCCCGCGCCGTCGGCGGGCACACCGGGCCCATGGTCGGCGCCGACTCCGCCTGGCTGCTCGAACACGGCGTGGCCGAGTACATGGGTCCCGAGTCGCTCCCGATGTGGCTGGTCGAGCCGGGCTGGGAGGGGGCATCGGCGCGGAGCGGCTCCGCGGCGGTCGGCGCGGGGCTGCGGCACCGCCCCCGGGAGGCTCTGCTCGCCGACACCCTGCGCTGGGAACGCGAGCAGGGCCTGGACCGGCCCCGGCGCGGGGGGCTCAGCGCCCGGCGCGAGAGCGAACTGCTCGCGGCGCTGGGCTGACAGCCCGATCCGGGACGGCACACCGGTCGTGGAGCACGCCCCCCGCGTCGGGCGACGGCGCGACCGGAGCGCCGCGCCGGACCGGGCCGCGCCGGATCCCGGACGAACCGGGGCGCTCCCGAGACCCCTGGTCCCGGGGATCCGGCGCGACGCGATCGGCGTGATTTTGCCGGGACGGCAAGACAGGTGGCGACGGGCCGGGCGCCCGCCGCATGATCGGTGTCGTGGCCGCCCGGCCGTGGCCGCCCGATGGTCGCCGGTGAAGACCGCCGCGCGCACGGCCGATCGGGCGGACCGACAGATCGGCGACCCGGAGGACCCATGCCACAGCACCTCAGCACCGCGGAACCCGTCCATCGTCTCGTCCCCTCCCCCGCCGGCCGGACCCATCTCGTGGAGCAGGGCTCCGGCCCGCTGGTCCTGCTGGTGCACGGATTCCCCGAATCCTGGCTCTCCTGGCGGCGTCAGCTCCCGGCGCTGGCCGCCGCCGGATACCGGGCCGCCGCGATCGACGTACGCGGGTACGGGCGTTCGTCCCGGCCCCGGGAAGCGGCCGCGTACCGGATGCTCGATCTGGTCGAGGACTGCGCGGCCGTGGTGCACGCGCTCGGCGAGCGCACCGCGGTGATCGTCGGGCACGACTGGGGAGCGCAGATCGCCGCGCACTCCGCCCTCGTCAGGCCGGACGTCTTCCGCGCGGCCGGACTGCTGAGCGTGCCCTACGCACCGCCCGGCGGACCTCGGCCCACCGAGGTGTTCGCGCGAATGGGCGGGGACGACGAGTTCTACATCGGCTTCTTCCAGGAGCCCGGCCGGGCCGAGGCCGAGATCGAACCGGATGTGCGCGGCTGGCTGGGCGGCCTCTACACCGCGCTGTCCGGCGACACCATGGCCCCGGAGGACGCCCCGCCCCCGCACTTCATCAGCCCCGGCGCGGCGATGCGCGACCGATTCCCCGCCGGGGCGCTGCCCGCCTGGCTCGGCGAGGGCGATCTCGACCGGTACGCGGCCGAGTTCGAGCGTACGGGAATGAGCGGAGCCCTCAACCGCTACCGGAACATGGACCGCGACTGGGAGGAGCTGGCCCGCTGGAACGGCGCGCCGCTCACTCAGCCGTCCCTGTTCATCGGCGGCGGGCGGGACGCCTCGACCACCTGGATGGCCGAGGCGATCCAGGCGTACCCCACCACGCTGCCGGGGCTGGTCTCCTCGCACATCCTCGACGGCTGCGGCCACTGGATCCAGCAGGAGCGCCCCGAGGAGGTGAACCGGCTGCTGACCGAATGGCTCGCCGTGCTGCCCGGCTCCTGAGCCGGGCCGTACGACGTGATTCGGCCAGAAGGCGCCGCCGCGCCAACCCGATCCCCGGGCCGGGAGGTTGACCTCTGAGGGAGGCGCGGTCCGTGTCGCTCTCGTTCGCCGGGCTTCAGGGGGAGAGCTGCTCACCAGGCTGCATGACATCGTCATCGCCGTGCTCGGCGCCTCGGTCGCCGTGGTGCTGCTGGTCGCGGGCGCGGCCGCCGCGCTGCCGGGCTCCCCCGCCCTCACCGAGGAGCGCGCCGGGGCGGTCCGGGAGGAGTCCGCCCAGGTGGTCACCCTGGTCACCGGCGACCGGGTCCGCATCGGCACATCGGGCGGGGCCCGGGGCGAGGTGCTGGAGTACCGGCCGGCGCGGGGGCGGGAGCGGGTGCCGGTGCAGATCCGCGTCCACCGGGGCCGCACCCTGGCGATCCCCGAGGACATGCGCCGGCTGATCCGCGAGGGCCGCCTCGACCGGCGGCAGTTCGATCTTGGTCGAGCTGCGCCGGGCGGGCGGCCGCGCCGTCACCGCGCGGCCCGGGCCGCGCGGTGACGGGGCGTGAGGGGCGTGCCGTCGGCGGAGGTGACCGCGATGGCGGTGGTCCGTCCGCCGGGTTCGATCCGGATGACGGGGATGGCCTTGTCCTGCGGGCCGCCGTCGCCGCCTATGGTGATCCAGCCGCTCGCGCCGGGCAGTCCCGGTCCCTCGCGCAGCGCGGACAGCGTCCGGTGGACGTCGGTGGCGGTCGGCTCGGACACCGCCGGGGTGCTCCGGACGGCCCGGGTCGCGGCGAGCAGGGCGTCGTACATCATGATGGCCCGGCCGTCGCCGAGATCGCTGTCCGGGAAGGCCTCGGCGAAGTCGCCGTCGCGGAACGGGGCGACGGCCTCCGCCGAGAACGCCCCGGGGGCCGCCTCCCAGGCCCCGGGATGGGCCAGCCCGGTGTAGACCAGGTCGATCCGGCCCTCGCGCAGCGCCCCGGACAGTTCCTCGGTCCCGAAGCCGTCGGTGCGGGTGACCTGTGTGGTGTCGTCCCCGGAGAGCACGGTCAGCCGCCTTTCGCGGCACGGGCGTTCGGCGAGCGCGGTCAGGAAGGCGGGCAGCGAGGTGCCCCGGCCCGCGAAGTAGACGACGTCCGGGGCGGCCGCGCACATCCGGGCGAGCTGGGCGCGGAAGGCGTCGGTCAGTCCGGGCTGTGAGGAGTCGAAGAGCGTCGGCTCCTCGTCGACCAGCCGCTCCCTCGGCGCCCGGGCCCGGAACTGGGTGGCCAGGGTGCTGATGTACTGGTCCCCGGCGGCGACGTCCTGGACGAGCAGCAGCCGGGCGTCGGCGTGATCGCCCGTCGAGAGGAACCGTACGGCGGCGGCCGCCTGGTCGGCGTTGGCGGGCGCGACCCGGACCAGTCCGGGGGTGCCCGCCCAGGAGTCGGCGGTGAGCACCGAGCCGAACGCGGGCAGTCCCCCGGCCGTCAGTCCGCCGATCATGTCCTGGCTGGAGGCGGTGCTGCCGCCCAGTCCGACGGCGGCCACGATCCGCTCGGCGCGCTGACGGCCCACCACCTGCCCCACGGTGTACTCCCGCTGGGCGGCGGTGCCCCCGGTCTGGGCGAAGAGCAGCCGGATGCCCACGCCTTCCTCGGCCGCCGGGTCGCGATTGGCCCGGCGCTGGGCGAAGTAGGCGCCCTCCAGGTCGTGGCGGACGGTGTCCATGAGACTGGTGCCGTCGTACTGGGCGGTGATCGGCGTCAGATAGACGATGGAGACGTACGGCCGTCCGCCCGGTTCGACGACCCGCCGGTTCTCGGCGTGGATCCGCTCCAGGACCGGGGCGAGATCGCTGTCGGGCGACCACTGGGGTCCCTCGGAGTCGGGCGAGCCCGGCGTCATGAGGCCGACGCAACTGCGGGTCGCGCCCTGCCCGATGCTCCGCAGACCGTCGGCGCAGCCGAGGTCCCGGGCGCCGGCGGCGAACCGGGGCGCGTCGCCCTGGACCACCAGGGCCGCGAGCACCGCCAGCCCGGCGGCCAGCGCCGTACCGCGTCCGCCGTACCGCCTGCGGCGGGGCGGGACCGGATCGGGTCCTGCCTCCGCCGCGCGGGCGGCCAGCCGCAGCACCTCGTCCAGGAGGGGCCGCCGGCCGGGGTCCTTGTCGAGACAGCGGACGATCAGCGGGCGCAGCGGTCCGGGCACGCCGGTCAGATCGGGCTCCTTGTGGACCACGGCGAAGGCGGCCGCGATGGGCTCCAGGCCCGCCGCCCCGGGGTCCTCGAAGGGGCTGCGGCCGATCGCGGCGAAGGTCAGGACGGAGCCCAGGGCGAAGACGTCCGTGGCCGGGGAGATGCCGTGGGGGCCGTGCAGCTGCTCGGGGGCCATGAACGCGGGGGTGCCCACCATGCCGCCGCTGCGGGTCAACGCCCGGCTCTCCGCCGCGGAGCGGGCGATGCCGAAGTCGATGACGCGGACGCCGTCCTCCGCCAGCAGCACATTGCCGGGCTTCAGGTCCCGGTGCACGATGCCCTGCCGGTGGATGTCGCGCAGGGCCTCGGCGAGCTGGCCGGCCAGCCGGGCGACGTCCGGCGCAGGCAGCGGCCCGCCGGACCGCGCCCGCGCGGCCAGTGACTCGGCGGGTACGTACTGGGTGGCCAGCCAGGGCGGATCGCCGTCCGGGGCGGCGTCGACGACGGAGGCCGTGAACGCGCCGCTGACCTTGCGGGCCGCCGCCACCTCGCGCCGGAACCGGGCCCGGAAGAGGGGATCGTCCGCGTACTCGGGACGGATGACCTTGAGCGCGACCTGCCGTCCGGCGGGGCTGCGCGCCAGATACACCACCCCCATGCCGCCGGCTCCCAGCCGCCGCTCCAGGGTGAACTCCCCGATCCGTCGCACCGGGACAACATACCCAAATCGCCGGGGCGTCGGGTCCGGCTCACCGAACGGGGGCCGGGCCCGTCCGGCGCGCCGCGCGCCCGGGTCCGGGGCCGCGCCCGCGGGACGGCGCGGGTGCGCGGCGGCCGTATCAGGGGCGCGCGGGCGGTACCCAGGGGCGCGCGGGCGCTGTCAGAGCGCCGCCTTGATGACCTCGACCTTCTTGTCCCCGGCCGCCGCCTTGACGACCTCGACCTTCTTGTCGCCGGCCGAGGCGACGGCCGGTGAGCCGAGGCCGACGACGGCGACGGTCAGGCCCAGTACGACGGATGCGGCCGCGGTGACTCGTCCGGTGTTCATGATTCCCCCACAGTGTGTCCGAATAGTGACGGCAGCCTCTCACCCGGTCCGGCGGCCGCACAACACCCGGGGAGCGTGCCGGTGTTCGGCCGGGGCGGCTCCGTTCCGAGCGCGGCTCCTCCGGGGGCGGCGCTACTCCGTTCCGGCGGGCGGGTCGGCCAGGATGCCCCGAAGGAGTCCGGTGGCCTGGCCGACCTCGATGAGATAGCCGTCGGGGTCCCGGAGATAGCAGCGCAGTTCGGCCTTGCGGTCGATGGGCGGGGTGAGGAACCGGGCGCCCTTCTCGCTCCACAGCCGATGGCAGGCCTCGATGTCCGCCACCCTGATGTTGAGGAAGCTCGTGGCGGTGCCCGGATCGTCGGGCGGGCGGAGCGTGACCCCGGGCTTGTCCGGGGTGGGGCCGCCGCCGGGGTTCATGATGAGCCAGCTGTTGGCGAGCCTGACGATGCACGGGTTCTCGTCGAGCACCGCCCGCCCGCCCAGGATCTCGGTGTAGAAGGCCCGGGACCGGGCCACATCGGCCACGGTGAGGAAGTGGGTGAGCAGCAGGCCCGTCTCCGGGGCCGGGAGGTCTTCGCGGCGCATGTCAGTCGCCCATCGTCTTCGCGCCCGCCGCGAGGGCGAGATACCAGCCCCAGGCGTCGTGGTGGTCGATGGCGTTCTGCCGGAAGCCCTTCACCGTCTCGGAGCGGTTCCAGTCCCGCTGGAGTTCACAGGCCACCGAGTTCCAGCTGGTGGGCCGGGCGCCCGCCTGGACCACCCGGGCCATCGCCGCGTCGTGGGCCTCGCGGGTGGTCGCGCCGAGGGCGTCGACGACGGGATAGACCTCGTACCCCTCGGCCAGGGCGTCCAGGGTGGGGAAGAGCAGACACGCCTCGGTCCACAGCGCGCCGATGATCAGTTTCGGGCGGCCGGCGGCCCGTACGGCGGTCAGGAAGTCCTCGTCCTCCCACGCGTTGATGGAGGTGCGGTCGATGGACGGCACCCCCTCCAGCACGGCGCGCAGCTGAGGGATGGTGTCCGCGTTGACCCCGGTGGAGACGTTGACGGTGGACAGCACGATCGGGAGACCGAAGGTGCGGGCGGTCCTGGCCAGCGCGACGACGTTGTTGACGAGATCGCCGGTGGGGATGGAGCGGACCGTGGAGATCTGTGGCGGCTGGTAGTCGATCAGCACCAGAGCGGAGTTGCCGGGGGCCAGCAGACGGTCGGACGCGGCTTCCCGGGGTGGCGTGCTGTGCATGGCTGCCTCCAGAGAACGGCTCCGGACTCTCATCATGGACCCGCCCCCACCGGGGCGAAAGCCGAGCCCGGAGCCGCCCGCCGGAGGGACCGCACACCCGGGGAGCCGCCCGCCGGAAGGGCGGGACCGCGCCGCCGCCGGGAGCCGTGGGCCGGGGCCCGGCGCGGCCCGCGGCGTCAGACCGTCTTCACCGCGCCGCCGTCGACGAGGTGGTCCGCGCCGTTGACGCTGCCCGCGAGGGGCGAGGCGAGATGGGCGACGAGCGCGGCGACCTCGGCCGGTTCGACGAGCCGGCCGGTGGTCATCCCCATGGCCGAGGGGAGCCCGGCCAGCAGCTCCTCCCGGGTCACGCCCGCGGCGCGGGCCAGCGCGGCGCCGTAGCCGTCCGGGCCCTCCCACAGCGAGGTGCGGACGGGGCCGGGCGAGACGGTGTTGACGCGTACGCCGAGCGGGCCGAACTCCTCGGCGAGCGCCTTCCCGAGGGCGGTCAGGGCCGCTTTGGCCGTGGTGTACGCGACCGGTCCGGCGTGCGGGGCGCGGGCCCCGTTGGAGGAGATGTTGACCACCGCGCCACGCCGCCGGACGAGGCCGGGGAGCGCGGCCCGGGTGGTGCGGACGGCCGCCATGAGGTTGAGGTCGAAGGCGGACCGCCACTGCTCGTCGGTGAACGAGAGGAAGCCGCCGGTCTGTCCCTCGCCGCTGTCGCCGCCGCCGACATTGTTGACCAGCACATCGAGGTCGCCGCCCAGTTCGGCGGTCGCGCGCTCCACGAGCCGGGCGGGGCCGTCGGGCGTGGACAGATCGACGACGACGGGGATCGCCCCGGTCTCCCTCAGCGCCGCGCCGACGGTCCGGGCGCCGGCCACCACCCGTACGCCCTCGGCGGCGAGCAGCGAGACGACGGCCAGTCCGATGCCCCGGCTCGCCCCCGTCACCAGAGCGGTTTTTCCGGAAAGACGCAGATCCATGAGGAACCCCCACCTGAGAACAATCGCTACGTGATTGACTCGGCAACCGTAGAAGTTGCGACACTTATGACGCAACTAGAAGGGAAGCTGCGTCCTCGTCGTAGGATTTCCGTATGCAGAGCGAGCAACGCCCCCTGCGGGCGGACGCGGAGCGGACCGTACGGGCGATCATCGAGGCCGCCGAGCGGGTGCTGAGCGCCGATCCGTCGGCGTCCATGGAGCGGATCGCGGAGGCCGCGGGGGTGGCCAGGACGACCGTGCACCGGCGTTTCGCCTCCCGGGAGGCGCTGGTGGACGCGCTGTCGGCCTGGGCGACCCGCCAGTTCCACGAGGCCGTCGAGGCGGCCAGGCCCGACACCACCCCGCCGCTCGTCGCGCTCTACCAGGTCACGGCGAACGTCCTGCGCGTGAAGATCGACTGGAGCTTCGCCATGAGCAGCCTCGCGCCGGAGAACCGGGAGGCGGCCCGGGTGCACGCCGAGGTGGTCGAGGGCTGCGACCGGCTGTTCCGGCGGGCGCTGGACGCGGGCGTGCTGCGCCCGGGCACCGACCTCGTCTGGGCGCGCCGGGTCTACTACGCCCTGATCCACGAGGCGGCCCAGGACCGCGCGGAAGGCTCGGGGGACGCCGACGAGCGCGCCGCCCGCGTCGTCGACACCCTGCTCCGCGGCGTCGGCGCCGGCTCCGGGGGCGGCGCGCTCGCCCCCTGACCTCCGGCGTCTTCGGCGTACGGCCGTCAGACACCGCCGGCCTCCCGGGCCGCCGGAGGATCGGCGGGCCTCAGTCCGAGGGCAGGCGCCGGCCGAAGAACGACCGTGCGCGGTCACGCACCGCGGGGACCGAGCGCGCCGGGTCGATCGCGCCGACCGTCGCCGTCCGGGCGGCGGCGGTCATCAGCCCGGCCGCCTGGAGCTGGGGGCCATGGCGGCGCAGTCGGTGAACACCCCGTGCCCGGCGTCGTCGGTGAACACCCCGTGCCCGGCGTCGTCGAGCTGCCGCCGGACGGCACGCCCCGACGAGCGGGCGGGCGCGGCCGCGCGGGAACGGGCGAACCCCGGCGTGCGGAAGCCGTCGGTCCCGGGCCGGGCGGTCGGGAGCAGCTCGCCCTCCCGACCGGGGACGTCCGGCGGGTAGTCCGGATAGCCCTCCAGATTGACCGCCGCCGCCACGCGCCGGTCGTCGTCCATCGCCTGGGCCGCCGTCGCGCCGGGTGGCCGTACGCGCCGACGCGCCCCGGGTCCGGGGCCCGTCCCACGGGGCGTCGCGCGACCCGGGCGACGGTCCGGCCAGGCCCCGGGGCGGGGGCCCGGCGCGTCCCCTCACGGTCCGGGCGGGGCCGACGTCTCGTGCGGGCGGCCCGCGTCGACCAGCGTGTCCCACAGGGCGAGGGCGGAATCCACCGTGGAGCGGAGGCGCTCCAGGGGGACTCCGTCGCGCGATTCGATCGACAGGCCGTGCAGGATCGTCGCGTAGAAGGCGGCGATCCGCGCGGTGTCCGTCCGGGGCGGCAGCTCCCCCTCGTCCACGGCGCGCTCCAGACGGTCCTCCAGCGCGGCCACGGCGCTGCGGCGCCACCCCGCCAGATGGGTCGCGGCCTCGCTGTTCCGGGTGGTGCGGCTCGTCGCCGACAGGACGATCATGCAGCCGCTGGGCGTTCCGGGGTCGGCGAACGCCTCGACATTGCCCCGCAGCGCGGCCTCGACGGCGGCCCTGGCCGTCGGGGCCTCGCGCAGGGCGCGGTTGGTGGCCGAGCCGACCGTGCTGTCGTAGAGCGCGACGGCCTCCCGGAAGAGCAGCTCCTTCGAGCCGAACGCGGCGTACAGACTCGCGGAGTTGATGCCCATCGCGCCGGTGAGGTCGGTCAGCCGGACGCCTTCGTAGCCGAGTTCCCAGAACAGCTCCATCGCGCGCCGCAACGCCGCGTCCCGGTCGAACGTGCGGGGCCTGCCTCGCTCGGCCATGTGCGCCTCCTTGAAAGAGAGTTGACGTAGATCGAGAGTGCCTGTTAGGTAATTATGGATCATCTGATCTGTAAATAGTTCGGCGCGATGGATGGAGCGGGGATGTCTCAGCTTGCGGGCAAGGTGGCGCTGGTGACGGGCGGGAGCCGGGGGATCGGCGCGGCGACGGCCCTGCGGCTCGCGCGGGAGGGCGCGGACGTGGTGCTGACCTATGTGAGCGCGGAGGACCGGGCGAAGGAGGTCGTCGCGTCGATCGAGGCCGCCGGCCGCAGGGGACTGGCGCTCAGGGCCGACAGCGCGGACCCGGCGGACGTCGTCGGGGCCGTCGAGCGGACGGTGGCCGAGTTCGGCCGCCTCGACATCCTGGTGAACAACGCCGGAGTCTTCCCCTACGGCCCGATCGGGGAGGTGACGCTCGAAGAGATCGACCGCACGCTGGCCGTCCATGTCCGGGCCGTCTTCCTCGCCTCCCAGGCGGCGCTGCGGCACATGGGATCGGGCGGGCGCATCATCAGCGTCGGCAGCTGCTGGGCCGCCCGCGTGCCGGTGCCCGACGTGACGCTGTACGCGATGAGCAAGTCCGCCCTGATCGGCTTCACCAAGGGACTCGCCCACGAGGCGGCGCCGAAGGGCGTCACCGTCAACATCGTCGACCCGGGCCCCACGGTGACGGACATGAACCCCGCGGGGACGGCGGAGGCGGAGGAGGAACGGCTGCGGACCGCCGCCAAGACGCTCGGCGCGGCCTCCGACACCGCCGGCGCGGTGGCCTTCCTGGCCGGCCCGGACGCCCGGTGGATCACCGGCGCGTCGCTGGCGGTGGACGGCGGCTACACCGCCTGACCCGACGGAGCACCCGGGCGGCGGACCCGCCCGGCCCGGGACCGCCCCGGACGGCGGCCGGTGCGGCGGGGGCCGCACCGCCCCTCAGAGAGTGGCCATGAGCGCGAACGTCGGCACCAGGGTCACCACGGCGCTGAGCGGCCAGTACACCCGGGCGTCCACCGTCGCTCTGCGCCGCAGGGAGCGATTGGCGAGCCACCAGACCTGGGCGAACAGCATCACGACCGGTGCTCCGATCATCAGCCACGGCAGCATGCCGTCGTTCTCCGTCGGCTCCCGCGGGATCCAGCCGAACACGGCCAGGGGCCAGTTCACGGCGAAGTACCAGAGCAGCCAGACCGGCACGGCGCCGGGAATTCCGAGCAGCAGGTTCACACCCACGGCCGCCAACGACCACTTGCGCATACGCCCAGTATCCACGCTCACGGTCGAACTCGGGTGCGTAGAGACGTCGTCGGCGGCGCCCGAGCCCGCCGGGGCCGCCACCGTGCCGGCGGCGGCCCCGGACCCGGGCGGGCGCGGAGCCGCGCACGGTGCGGGCGGACCGGGCCGTCACACGCTCCCGGCCCGCCCCCGCGCCGGCCTCAGCCGCCCGACCGTGCGGCGGGCTTCATCTCCAGCGGTACGCCCACCCTGTTGAGCGCGTTGATCAGCGCCGTCTGGGCGACCAGATGGCCGCGCTCGGCCTCGTCCGGAAAACGCTCGCACAGCTCCCGCCACAAACCGTCCGCCACCCGAACCCCGCGGGTGACCGCGTCGGCGTAGGCGAGAGCGGCCCGCTCCCTCGCGTCGAACAGCTCCGACTCCTCCCAGACCGGCAGCTGGTCCAGCCGGTCCTGGCTCTCGCCCAGCCCCCGCGTCTCGCGCGTATGCAGGTCCACGCAGTACACGCAGCCGTTGAGCTGCGAGACCCTGATCTTCACCAGCTCGCGCACCGTCTCGTCCAGCGGACCCTTCCGGATCGCGGCGTCCGCCTGGCGGATCGCCCTGTACGGTTCCGGGGCCGTGGCTCCGAGATCCATCCGTGCCATCAACACTCCTCGTTCGATCGGCTTGCCACGGCGCCGCGCCCTCGCCCGACACCGTGCGTTCTCGCCAGGGAGACGAGACAGCCCACCCCGGTGTGACAGCTTCGGGTCTCAGATGTGCGCGAGTTTCGAGGGGGCCACCTGCCGCCAGTACGCGTCGATCCGGCCGCCCCGCAGCCGTATCGTGTCGACGGAGTGCACAGCGCCCCGGCGGCGGCACAGCAGCGCGGGCTCGCCCCCGATCTCCACCGGCTCCAGGCTGTCCAGCCGCCATCTGCGGCCCACGCGCAGCAGCACCTCCGCGACGCGCCGACCACCCACGATCGGCTTCCGGGCCGCGATCACCTCGCCGCCCCCGTCGGTGAGGTAGACCGCGTCCGGATCGAGCAGCCGCACGAGCCCGTCCAGATCGCCCGCCTCGTACGCCGCGCGGAAGGCCAGCAGCACTCGTTCCCGCTCGGCGCGCGGACCGGTGGAGACGGCGTCGCCCGCCGCGGCGGCGGCGATCCTGCGCCGGGCCCGGGAGGCGAGCTGACGGGTGGCGGCGGGCGAGCGGTCGAGCACTTCCGCGATCCGCGCCGTCTCCAGGCCGAACACGTCCCGCAGCACGAAGGCGACGCGTTCCGGCGGCTTCAACTCCTCCATCACCAGCATCATGGCCGTCCCGACGGACTCGTCGACCAGCACCGGCCCGGCGGCGTCCGGCCCGGTCAGCAGCGGCTCGGGCAGCCAGGGGCCCACATACTCCTCGCGGCGCACCCGAGCCGATCTGAGGATGTCGTACGAGCGGCGTGCCGCGACCGTCACCAGCCAGGCCCTCCGGTCCGCGATCTCCTCCCATGCGGTCCGCACCGTGCGCAGCCAGACGTCCTGGGCCACGTCCTCGGCGTCCGCCACGCTGCCCAGCAGCCGGTACGCCACACCGAAGACGGCGGGCCGGTGCTCCTCCCACTCGGGGCCGGTCAGACCCGTCCCGGCCGTCGTACTACTCCTCTGGTTCTCGCTCACGACGGCAGTCTCCCCGGCCCGGCCGCGCGGACGTTCACCGCCGCTCCCGGCGGCCTTCCTCCAGCGGGGCGGGCCGCTGCCCCGTGGACCGGGGGTCAGCGCCCGAGGAAGTCGAGCACCTGGGGCCAGGAGGCGGCGCGGGCGCGGGCGTCGGCGGGACGGGAGCCGCCCATGGGGGTGACGTCGCCGGTGAGGGGGTGGACGATGCTGATCCCCGTAGGGACGTGGGGGTAGGAGCCCACCAGATGACCGGCCTCGGGGTGGACCAGGGCGCGGTGGGGCTCCCGGGTGCCCCGGCGGGCGGCGATGGACTCGGCGTAGTCACGGGCCTGCCACAGGGTGTCCTGGCCCCCGGCGATCGCGAGCACCGCTCCGCGCATCCGGTCGTACGGGATGGGTCCCTCGGGGACGGGCTCGCCGCCGAGGGTCCAGGCGGCGCCCTTCTCCGGGAACGCGCCGACCACCTCGTCGGTCGGGGCGTACACCACCGCGTCGCGGATCAGGTCCGGGTAGTGCTGGGCGAGCAGTTGGGCGGGCTCGGTGCCCCGGGAGGTCCCCATCGCGACCATCCGGCCGGCGTCGACTCCGGGCTCCCGGGCCAGCAGCCGGGCCGCGGTGGCGAAGTACTCCAGCGGGACGTTCTTGAGGATGGCGGGGGTGTCCGAGGACCGGCAGTCGAAGTAGCAGAGCAGCAGTGTCGGATGGCCCCGGGAGGCGAGGAGCGCGGCGTCGGTCGCGGGGGCGGCGCCGCCCTCGGAACCGCCGAAGAGCAGCACCGGCGCGCGGCGCGGAGCGCCCTTCGCCGGGGTGAGGAGCCGGCCGATGACCTTGTCCCGGGAGAAGACCAGCGCCCGGGAGCGGACGCCCTCGCGCATCCAGGTGCGGGTGAGTTCGCGTTCCGCGATGGCGCGGCCGTCCGACTCCACCGCGATCCGGACGGGGTAGGAGCGTTCCCGGTCCGGGCTCGTGGCATGGAAGGTCGAGGCGTTCGGGTCGTCGCCGTTCACGGGGTTCATCGACCAGAAGAGGCCCATGCCGTCGGCGGACCGGTACGTCCCCGAATCGGGCCGGTCCTGGGCGAGGTCCACCGTGCCGCGCCGGTCCGCGGTGAAGACGGCCTTGCCCGCCCAGGCGTTGCCTTCGTGGTCGTCCGCCTTCGAGGTGACGGTGATCCGCTCTCCCGCGTGCAGCCCGGTGATCTTGATTCGTACCGGCTCGTCGGCGAGCGCGGTGGGCCGGTCGACCTCGATGACGGCCTTGTCGCTCGTGCGGTCCCCGTCGTCGGAGCCGTTCGCGCAGCCCGTGGCGAGCAGGGCGAGGACCAGCGCTCCCCAAAGCCCGGTGTATCCCCCATGTTTCATGGCCCCAGTGTGGCGGAGAGCGGGAAGCGAGGGCCAGCGCCGATCACGTGATCACACCGCGGCCGGGTGTCACTTCCGGTGGGCGGCCTCGGCGGCCAGGCCGGCCCCGAACAGGGCGAGCGCGGCCGTGGCGGCGAGCAGGGAGCCGCCGGGATGCGCGGGCCACATCCAGAAGTAGGGGATTCCGCCGGGGCCGAGCCCGACCAGACCGCACAGGACGGGTACGGCGGCGACGGCGACGGGCCCGTACCGCGGTTCCGTCCACCGCCGGACGAGCAGCCCCAGGCCCAGATACCCCAGGACGTTGCGGGCCACGGCGAAGCCCAGGGGGAAGTCGATGACAGCGGCCTCCAGCAGGGCGATCACCACGGTCGCGGCGCCGGCGAGCGCCAGAGCCGCCGCCCGCAGACGCGGCATGTTCCGCACGGCGGTGACATCCGTCGTACGCGGTGCACGGCTCATCCCGTACAGCAGTACGCAGACGGGCAGCACCGGCAGGACGAGGGGTATGGGAATGCTCCCCCTCGCCCCGCCGAACAGCGCGAGCGTGGGAATGCCGGAGGTGGCGAGCATCGGCGCGACCACCAGACAGGCCACGAGCGCCGCCGCGCAGGCGACGGCGGCGTGGGCGCGCAGCCACCAGATCATGAGCCGGCCTTCGCCGCGCGGGTGTACGAGGAGGGCGACAGCTCCGGCTTCTGCGAGCAGTCCCGTACGGAGCGCAGGTTGTGCTGGAACCATGCCTTCTGCGCCTCGGTCGGCATCGCCCGTACCTTCTGGGCCAGTCGGACGGCCTCGTCCGACCCGCTCGACGCGGCGGGTTCGACGCCCGCGACCTGGGCGAGCCACGCATCGAGGGCCGAGGTGGCTTCCGAGCCGGGGTAGGTCGCGCCGGGCTCAAGCGCGCAGGCGGGCGGCCCCGACGGGAGGAGGCTGGTGGCCGTCACGATCAGGACGGTCTCCCGGTCCGGGACCCGCCGACTGAACTCCACGCGTTCGACCGGGGTGAGGCCGGCCTTTCGGAGCTTGTCGCCGGCCTCTTTCGACCAGCGGACGAAATCGTCCTCGTGCTCGTACTGTTCGGGCCAGAGGCAGACCTGTGGGGCGCTGCCGCCACAGCGCAGGAGCGACCGGTCGCGGCCCTGTTCCCCGTCCGGGCCGAGCGGGGACGCGACGGCGATCGCCGCGGCGACTCCGGCGACCGCGACCGCCACGGGCAGCACGAGACGTACCTTCCCCTCTCGTGTCGCGATCAGGATCAGCGCAGCCGTGATCACGGTGGCCGAGAACAGGGCGGTCGCGCCCAGGCTGCGCGGCGCCGGGACCTGGTCCAGGCGGCAGCAGTCGCCGATGCCCTGGCCGTTGAGGTGGCGCAGCCACGCGGGTTCGGCCGTGGCGGCGGGCCAGAAGCCCCAGAAGTAGCCGAGGACGAGCATCAGCGCCGGACTCAGCAGCCGGGGCAGCACTCCTCCCAGCAGATGTCCCAGCGCGATATGGGAGAGGACCACCGCGTACGCGACGGCGAGCACCGTCGTGTTCGGCCGGCCCGGGATGTCGAGGAGAGCGGTGTCGGAGAAGACCGCCAGAGAGGTCAGCACACCCGCCAGGCCCAGCAGCGCCACGGGGGCGAGCTGCTCGGCGGCGATCCGGAGCGGGCCCCGGGACGGCGCCCAGGTGCTCACGGCACCCTGTTTGAGCCGTGCCGCCTCCCAGGCCGCGCCGGCGCCGCAGACGGCGCTGACGACTCCGAGCAGCCCGGTGGACCGCGCGGTCACCGATTCCCAGTACTCGATGGTTCCGCCCGTATTGCCGGTGCTGAAGAACAGCAGCCCGCCGAGGAGCGGTACCGCCGCCCAGACGGCGGACCCGGAGCGCAGAAGAGTCGCGAGGCGCATCGCCGTTCACACCTCCCCTCGGACCAGGCCGCGATACGCGGTCTCCGCGCGCCGCTCGGCCGGGGCGGCCGGGGCGAGCGAAAGAAAGTCGCCGATCGTGCCCTGGAAGGCGGGCGCGCCCCGGTCGAGGACCACCACCGCCTCGTACACGTCCGCCAGGTCCTCGGTCTGGTGGGTGGAGACGATCATCCGGGTCGTCCCGGACAGCTCGCTCACCAACTCGCGGAAGACACCGCGCTGTACGGGGTCGAGTCCGGCCGTCGGCTCGTCCAGCAGGATGAGTTCCGCGCGGTGGACCAGCGCCTGGGCGATGCCGAGGCGGCGCAGCTGTCCGCCCGACAGCTGATGGCTTCGCCGGTCGGCCAGTTCGGTCAGCCGGACCCGGTCCAGTGCCTGGGCCGCCCCGTCCCACGCCCGGCGCTTCGACAGCCCTTTGAGCCAGCCCGCGTACGCGGCCTGCTCCCGGACGGTGAGACCGGGCACCGGTTCGATCCGCTGCGGCAGCCAGCCGATCCGGCGGCGGTACTCGCCCCGGTCGCGCGATCGGGCGCTGTCCAGCGAGCCCCAGGTGACCCGGCCGGTCCGGGGAGTCCGGGCGGAGGCCCCGAGCGAGAGCAGCGTGGACTTTCCCGCGCCGTTCGGCCCGAGCAGCACCGTGTGGCCGGAAGGGAACTCCAGAGTGAGCGAGTCCAGGACGGAGGTACGGGCGCGATAGCCGAATGTGCAATCCGTGTAGCGTAATAACACAGGCGATTCCGTGATTCGTGGGGACGGGGATCGAGCGGCCCGGTCTGCCACGGCAGGGCGCGGAGCGGGGACGCCGATCTGAACGATCGCGGTCGAACGTTCTCGGTAGCTACGGACAACCCACGGCCCCGCACCGGTTCCGCGGATTTTCGACAGTCCGGCGCGGTGCTCACGGTCACCCTGTCGGGCGCGGTGCGAGATGTCGCGACGACGCCGTTCCGGCCTTGTGGGAATGGGCCGGAACTCGCGGATGCGGTGATCGCCGAGGCGGGGGATGTTCACAGGAAGGGGCATACTGTGCCGTGTGACGGCTTACAACAGCATTGGCACGACTTACAGTTACACGCGCCGGCCGGATCCCCGGATCGCCGACGCGATCGGCGAGGCGCTGGGGGACGCGGGCTCGGTGATCAATGTGGGAGCCGGCGCCGGCTCGTACGAACCGCCGCAGACGGTGCTGGCGGTCGAACCCAGCTCGGTGATGATCGCCCAGCGCCCGGCCGGGTTCGCGCCGGCCGTGGAAGCGTCCGCCGAGTCGATCCCCCTCGCCGACGACTCGGCCGACGCGGTGATGGCCCTCCTGACCGTGCATCACTGGGACGACCTCGAAGCGGGTGTCGGGGAACTGCTGCGGATCGCCCGGCAGCGCGTCGTCGTCTTCACCTGGGACCAGACAGTCCTCCGCCGATTCTGGCTGCTGGACGAGTATCTGCCGGAGGCGGCCGCGTTCGACGACACTCGCGCCGTGCCGGTCGAACGGCTGACCGCGCTGCTCGGAGGGGCCCGCGTGGAGACGGTCCCGATCCCGCACGACTGCTCCGACGGATTCAGCGCCGCGTTCTGGCGCCGCCCCGAGGCCTACCTCGATCCGCGGGTGCGGGCCGGCATCTCCATGCTCGCCCTGACCGACGAGGAGATCCTGCGTCCGGGCCTGGCCCGGCTGGCGGACGATCTGTCCTCCGGTCTGTGGCACGAACGTCACGCGGACCTGCTCGACCGGGAAGCGCTCGACGTCGGCTACCGGCTTCTGGTGGCGGACGTCGGGTGATCGTTCGGCGGTACGCCTCGCCCCGGTGCCGGACGAGCCGCCGGACGGGCGAGGACGGTCCGAGTGCCCCCGTGCCGGCCGGGACGGTCAGTGACCGTCCGGGGTCGGCCGGGACGGTCAGCGGCCGTCCGGGGTCGGCCGGTGATGGACGTACTCCACCACCGTGCCGTCCGGGTGGCGGGCGTTGAACCCGGCTCCGGTCGGCACCTCCTGGAGCGGAAAGACGATCTCCGCGCCCTCGGCGACGAGCCGGTCGTAATACGGGCGCACATCGTCGACGAGCAAAGTCCCCGTGGTGCTCAGGAAAGGCCGCAGATCGTCGCGGTCGCCCTCGATGAGAAGAAAAGCGCCGACCATCGCCAGGCGGAGATTCTTCGCGGGGAATGCGAAACGGGCGTCGGCGGTGACATTTTGCAGGCGTTCGTAGAACGCAATGCCGGAATCAAGATTCCCCGGCTCCATGAACACTCTGACGAGCACCCGGGGTTCGCTCAGGTCGGAGGAGTCGGTACGTCTGCGCCAGACGTCCGGAGCAGCGGTTTCATCGGCCATCGGGCCAGTGTCGCACGCGTGATCCAATGGACGGCGGTCCAGCTTGTTTCAGCTTCATTGCGGCCTTGGGCGAAGGCGGTCGTGAGAATGTCCTCCGCGCGTACGGCATCGCCGTCGAGACGGGCGGCGGGCGAATAGCGCGCGTTCTGACAGCCCAAGGGCCTAACGGCCCGGCTGCCTCCCGATGCTGTGCCGAGAGGCCGACGCGGCGCCCTCCCCGGGCGGTCCACATGTCACCTTCCCGGGCAGCCCCTATGTCACCTTCCCCGGCGGTCCACTCGGCGCCCGGGCTACGTCCCGCGCACCACGCGGTGGCGGAGGTAGACGACTCCTGAGCCGAAGGCGCGGGTCTCGACGAGTTCGAGAGCCACCCGGCGTTCGCGGCGGGGGAAGAACGGGATGCCGCCGCCGACCAGCACCGGGCAGACCCTGGCCCGGTACTCGTCGATCAGATCCAGCGCGGCCGCCTCGGCGGCGAGCGCCGCGCCGCCGATCGCGATGTCGCCCTCCCCCGGCTCGGCCCGCAACCGCTCGATCTCCTCCGCCAGACCGCCGGAGGCCGGCCGGGCATGGCCCACCACCGTCGAGAGCGTGGTGGAGAACACCACCTTCGGGAGCGGGTTCCAGAGCGCGGCCCACTCCAGCATCGAATCGTCGAGCGACGGATCCTGGTCGGCCGTCTCCCAGTACAGCATCGTCTCGTACAGCCGCCGCCCCAGCAGATGGACGCCGATCCCCCGGATCTCGTCGGTGACGAAGCGGAAGACCTCGTCGTCGGGATCCGTCCAGTCGAAGCCGCCGTCCGGACCGACGATGTAGCCGTCGAGGGACACACCCATCGAGTAGGTCACGCTGCGCATGACAGATCCTCCTCGGGAACACGCTTCGACACGACGACCGCCGACCTCTGACCTCTCACCGCCGCGAGACTCGTCGCGGAACTCGTCGCGGCGCGCGGCATCCTCCCAGACCTCCCCGCCCCGAGCGGAGAACATCACCAGGGACGCGACCTTTCACGACACGGCTCAAAGGTTGTTACAGAAGGCTCGGGGCGATTCGTCGGCGCCGTCCTTCTGGAGGAGTCGGGCGTGCGTCGCCCGGCCGGCTCCGGGCGCGGTTCGTACAGCGTCCAGGCCCGGGACCGGTGGTCCGAGACGGGCTGCGACCCACCGCCCCCTCACGAACGGCGCGGAGGGGCTCTCCTCCGAAAGAGACACCGGCCGTATCGATCGGCGGATGTGATCGCGCCGCCCGTGAACCAGCCTGCGGGGCATGACACGAACTGACAGGGCCGCCCGACCGGGCGGCCGATGGCGGACGCCCGCGCTCGTCCACGGCAACGCGTGGTTTCCCGGCCGGTGGATCGGGGGCGTGTCCCTCGTCGTCGGACCGGTCGCATGGTCCGCCGGGCTTCTTCTGCGACATCTGGCGACGCGGACCGCGCTGAGCCGGCAGCGGTTGGAGGAGTACGAGCGAGAGCCGTTCGCCGCTCCGTCGCAGCTGGACGCCTATCTGGAGAGTCCGGCACTGATGACGGCCGGGTACGCGTGCTTCGCGGCGGGGGCCCTGCTGCTGTGGCCCGCCTTCGTCACCTTCGCGCGGATCGTCTCCGCGCGATGCCCGGGGCTCGCGCTCTGGGGCGGCACGCTCGTCGTCCTGAGTCTGTTCGCCCGCCTGTACTTCGCGGGTGTGGACCACACGGCCTTCCAACTGGCCGAGGCGTACGGCCTCGACCGGGCCGGCGCGACGGTGACGGCCGCGTACACGGACATCTCGTACGGCCCGTGGCGGATCCCGGTGACCGCCGCCGCCTGCCAGTACGCGGGGATGGCGCTCCTGGCCGTCGGAGCCTTCCGGTCCGGTACGTTCGGCCTGGGGCGCTGTCTGCTGTTCCTCGGGGCGGGGACGCTGTGGGTCGGTGTGCTCAAGGCCAGCCATCTCGTCGACGGTGTGCTGTCGAGCGCCGCGCTCTGTGCCGTGTTCGCGCCCCTGGGCATCGCGGTGCTGCGCGACGCCGTCCCCGAGCTGCGCATCGGGCGCTTCCCCGCCGCCGACCGCCGGCCGCTGCGCGGGCTGAGCTGGTGACCCGGTCCGGACGCGGCCGGATACGCTGATCGGGTGAGCGCCCAGCCCCTGCGTCAGCGACTGGAGTCCCTCGCCCTGCTCGTCGCCGTCCTCTGCGCGGCCTTCGTCCCGGCGGCCCTGCCCGGCGCGATGCCGGGCCTCGTCGGTCCTGGCACGGCGCCCGTGTCCGTCCAGGCGGCGGCCGCCGGATCGGCCGCCGCCGCGGGAGTGTGGCTGCTGCGACGGCGGGGGTCCCGGTGGCCGCTGTCGCTGATCGTGGCGGTGGACTCGGCGGTCCGCGGACCCGGGCTCCTGCTCTCCGTGGGCGTGTACGCGGCGGCGACCCACTACCGGCGTCCCCATCACCGCGTGATCCTCGCGGCGGTCGCGACCCTGCCGGCCGCCCTGCCGCTGGCGGCGGCCGTGCCCGGCCCCGGCGTCGAGCCGGCCTCCGCGATCGGCGGGGCGGCCCTGTTCGTCTGGCTCCCGCTGGCGGCCGGGCTGTGGACGAGCGCGCGTGCGGAGGCGGTGGCCGGGCTGCGCGAGCGGGCCGAGCGGCTGGAGCGGGAGCGGACCGAATCGGCGGCGCGGGCGCGGCTGGAGGAACGCGCCCGGATCGCCCGGGACATGCACGACGTGGTGGCGCACCGGGTGTCGCTGATGGTCCTGCGCGCGGGCGCTCTGGAGATCAACGCGGTGGACGAGCGCACCGCGGCGGAGGCGGAGCTGATTCGCACCACGGGCAAGGAGGCCCTGACACAGCTGCGGGCCGTGCTCGGAGTCCTCCGCCGCGCGGACGGGGAGCCGTTCGGGCCCCAGCCGTCGCTGGCGGATCTGGACCAGCTGCTCGACCAGTCCAGATCGGTCGGCGTTCCGGTGCGGCGGCGGGACGAGGGCACGGCGGCCGAGCTGTCGGTGGTGGTGGAGCACACGGCCTACCGGGTGGTGCAGGAGGCCCTGACCAATATTCACAAGCACGCGGGGGTGGTCGCCACGGAGGTGGCCGTGCGGCATCTCCCCTCCGCGCTGGAGGTCACCGTCCGCAACGCCGCGCCGCGTGAGCGTCCGCCGGAGCCGGCCGGCAGCGGCCTCGGGCTCCTCGCGCTGCGGGAGCGGGTCGAGGTGCTGGGCGGCGAGTTCACCGCCGGGCCTTCGGCGGACGGCGGATTCGGTCTCACCGCGAGGCTGCCGACATGATCCGTGTGCTCATCGCCGACGACGAGGCCCTGGTACGGGCCGGACTGCGCATGATCGTGGAGGCGGCGGACGACATCGAGGTGGTCGCCGAGGCGGAGAACGGGGCGGAGGCCGTCGCCGCCGTCGCGGGCCGGCGGCCGCATGTGGTGCTGATGGACGTTCAGATGCCCCGTATGGACGGGGTGGCCGCGCTCAGGGAGATCCACCGGCGTCCGGACCCGCCGAAGGTGGTCATGCTGACCACCTTCGACCACGACGAGTACATCGACGCCGCCCTGCGCGCCAAGGCCGTCGGCTTCCTGGTGAAGGACACCGCGCCCCGCGATCTGATCGCCGCCGTCCGTACGGCGGCGGGCGGCGGCGCCGTCCTCTCCCCCACGGTCGCCAAGCGGGTGATCGACGGCTACGCCGACCGCCGGGGCCCGGAGGCGCGCGCCGCCCGGGAACGGCTGGCGGCCCTCACCGCCCGGGAGCGGGACACCGTCCGCGAGGTGGCCCGGGGGCTGGCCAACGCGGAGATCGCCCGCGAGCTGGGCATGAGCGAGACCACCGTCAAGGCGCACATCAGCCGCTCGCTCACCAAGCTCGGGCTGACCAACCGGGTGCGGATCGCGCTCCTCGTCCGCGACGCGGAGTAGGGCCTTCCAGCGGCTTCCCGAAGGGCTCGTCGCGGTCGCTCCGAGGTCGGCGCGACGCGCCCGCTACCGCGCGGCCCCGGGTTCGTCGAGGAAGCGGAGCAGTACGGCGGCCTCCGCGCGCAGCCGTGCCGCCCGGTCGGCGTGCGCGGGCTCGGTCAAGCGCTCCGCGGCCTCCAGTCGCTCGGCGGCCTCGGCGCGCACGATGTCCGTCACGGCGCTCTCGCTCAGCTCACGCCGTGCCACATCGGTCGCGCCCGCGCCGACGGGCAGCTGTTCAAGGGCCAGGCCCCGGGGCTCCGTTCCGTCCATGGGCACGGCCTCGGCGTTGTCCAGTGCGGCGAGGGTCGAGCGCAGGGCGCTCACCGCGGCCTTGTCACGGGCGCGCATCGCGTCCGGCAGTGCGTGACGCATACGGAGACGGAGAGACATGCCGGTGACCCTATGGCGGCGGACCGGCCCCCACAACGCGATATACGCGCCTCCGGGAGCACGCCCCACCGCCCGGCGGCCGGCGGGCGATCCGGCGGACGGCAGGCATTCCGGCCGCGGACGGGCGGGGTCAGCGGGTGTCCCCCTCCCAGTTCCACTTCTTCGGGTCGCCGGGCCGCGGACCGTAGCGGGCGCGGCCGCCCGGCCCGTACCGCCCTATCTCGGTGCTGAGGGCCGCGCCCTCGGCGAGCTGTGCGGCGCTCAGGCCGGTGATGTCGAGCAGGAGCCCGTCGAGCGGGCCGCCCACCAGCTCCGCGTAGAGGTGGCCGGGCCGGGGGCCCGGATCGGGATCGTCGTGGTCCGCTCCGTAGACGCGGCCCCGCAAGATCTGTTCGTCCATGTACGACAGAGTCTCAGCCGCCACTGACAATGCGCCGGCGGAGCCGGGAGCGGCGGGCGAACGCCCGGCACGGTGCCGGGGGCCGTGCCGGGCCGCGTGGGCGCGTACGGTCGCGCGCGGCGTCCCGGCGGGGCGCGGGACCGGCGGTCGCGCGGGGCGGGACGGCGGCCGAGCGGGGGCGGGACCGGCGATTGTCAGTGGCGGCTGTCACGATGACCGAACATCACTCTGGTGAGGAGAGAGACATGGGTACGTGGGACGTCGGGCCCTTCGACAACGACACCGCCGCCGACTTCGGGGGCCATCTCGACCAGGCGCCCGAGGGGGAGCGCGGGGCCATGGTGCGGGACGCCCTCGTCCGCGCGCTCGACGACCGCGGCGATCTGGACCAGGACATCGCGGTGGTGGCGATCGCCGCGGCGGCCCTGGTCGCCGGGCAGTGTCCACAGGGGGAGCCGGTGACCACGGCGTACGGTCCGGCGCAGCCCGTTCCACGGCTCCCCGACGACCTGCGGGCACTCGCCGTACAGGTGCTCGACCGTGTGGTCGCCGAGCCCTCCGAGCTGATGGAGCTGTGGGACGAGACCGACGACGCGGGGGCCTGGCGCGAGAGCCTGGTTCGTTTGCGCACGCCGCTGCTGCCGCCGGTGCTCCAGGAGCCGATACCCCTGACCCGATCCTGATCGTCCGGCCCCCGTTCGGTGCGCGCCGGTGACCGGGGAGACTGGTGACTCGTGGCGGAACAGGTGGAACGCGTGGTGGAGCGGGCGGAGACCGGGGTACGGGAGGGGCGGGGCGCGCGGATTCGCGGGCTGCCGTTCGGGCGGGGGAAGCGGGGGCGCGTTCTCGCGCCGGCGGCCGTGCTGGTGGCCGTGCTGCTGCTGTTCCCCTCCGTCGTGCCCAATCGATTCGGACGGCCGGGCAGTCTTCTGGAGACGTTTCTGCCCTGGCTCGGGGCGGCCGTTCCCCTCCTGGCGGCCCTGGCGCTGATACGCCGCGCGCTCGTGGTGCTGCCGGTGCTCCTGCTGCCGACGGCGGCGTGGTTCGGTCTCTTCGGCGGTCTGCTGCTGCCGCCCTCCGGATCCGCCGAGTACGACCTCACCGCGCTCCAGCACAATGTGAGCGACGAGAACCCTGATCCGTCGGGGACGGCGCGGAAGCTGCTCGCGGCTCGGGCCGATCTGGTCGCCCTGCAGGAGCTGACGCCGTCCGCCCTGCCGGCGTACTCGGCCGTACTGGCTCCGGAGTATCCGTATCAGGAGGTCAGGGGCACGGTCGGCATCTGGTCCAGATATCCCCTCCACGCCGTGGAGCGCGTGGACATCAGACCGAGGGGCGTCGGGGAGGGCTGGGACCGGGGGATGAGGGCGACGGCTGTCACGCCCTGGGGCGAGACAGCCGTCTACGCGGTCCATCTGCCCTCGGTGCGTCTCAGCCCGAGCGAGGGATTCCGTTCGGCGTGGCGGGACGAGAGCGCCGCCCTGCTCGGCGCGGCGGTGGCGGCGGAGCCGCTGGACCGGGTGGTTCTGCTGGGGGATCTCAACAGCACGGTGGACGACCGGGGTCTGCGCCCGGTGTTCGCGCGGCTGGACCCGCCGCGTTCGGGTGTCGCGTTCAGCTGGCCGGCCGCCGTGCCGCTGGCCCGGATCGACCAGATACTGACGCGGGGCGCGACGGCCACGCGCGTCTGGGCCCTGCCGGAAACGGGGAGCGACCATCTCCCGATAGCCGCCCGGATCCGCCTCTGAACTCCCCCGCTCCCCCGCCGCGAACCGCCGTCCCGCCGACCGACCCGGCCCACCGGACCCTGTGACGGTCGGCGCGAGGGCCGTCGGGGCGACAGGGCCCGGGTGCGCGGCAGTCGGCAGTCGGCAGTCGGCAGTCGGCAGTCGGACGAGGGTCAGCTCAGGGCCGGGCCGCGGCCCCGGCCGCGGATCAGCGGCAGATAGACCTCGTCGACGATGTCCACGAGGACGCTGTCGGGAGCGGAGGGGACGCCTCGGGTGACGAACTCGTTGCGCAGCAGCACGACGGCCACGGCGGCGACCCGGGGGTGCAGGGCTTCGGGCGGGGCCTCGCCGCGATCGACGGCGCGCTCCAGGACGGTGAGCCACATCGCGGATCCGCCGTCGCCCGCGTGCTCGCGCAGCTGTGCCAGCAGCTCCGGCTCGTCGGCGGCGCTCGACAGCAGACTCCGGAGGATCTCACCGTGCGGTGAGGACCAGTTGCGGTTGGCGCGGCGCAGCAGTTCCAGGACGTCGCCGCGGAGTTCGCCGGTGTCCGGCGACCGCGTGTCCGCCGTGGCCAGTCGGCTGTACGCGGCGATGCCGAGCGCGGCGCGGTGGGGCCATCGGCGGTAGATGGCGTTCTTGTTGGTGCCGGCCCGCCGGGCGACCTTGTCCATGGTGAGCCCGGGGTAGCCGGATTCGACGAGCACCTCGGCCGCGGCGCGCAGGATCGCCTCTTCCAGCGCGGCCCCGCGCCGTCTCGACGGAGCGTCAGCCCGTTTCCCTTCCATATGGGTACGCATCGTACTCCGCGCCGTTCACGACAGGGTGAGCGACTCCGATTCATAGGGTACGGTGCGTACCGTATATCGACGGAGTGAGAGGCGGCGGCGTATGCGCGGCAACGGCATCACCTATGACACCGGCTTCATCAATCCCGCAGGGGTGAGCACCCGGGAGCCCTTCGACCCCGTGGCCGTGCGGCGCGAGATGCGCGTCATCCGCGACGATCTGCACTGCGACGCGGTGCGCGTCACCGGCGGCGAACCGGACCGTCTGGAGATCGCCGCGAGCCGTGCGGCCGACGCGGGCCTGGAGGTCTGGTTCTCCCCCTTCACCTGCGACCTGACCGCCGACGCACTGCTCGACCTCCTCGCCGACTGCGCCGAACGGGCGGAGCGGCTGCGCCGGAGCGGCGCCGAGGTCGTGTTCCTCACCGGATCCGAGCTGAGCGTGTTCACCGTCGGGTTCCTGCCCGGCGACTCCCTCGCCGAACGCCTGGCCCTGCTCTCCGACCCCGTCCGGCTGCGCGAGGAGCTTCCCGCGCTGCCGGACCGCGTCAACGAGTTCCTCGGGCGGGCGGTCGCCGTCGTCCGCGAGCGGTTCGGCGGACGGGTCAGCTATGCCTCACTGCCGTTCGAGGGCGTGGACTGGACGCCCTTCGACATCGTCTCGACCGACGGCGGCTACCGGGCCTCGGAGTTCGCGGACCGCTTCCGCGACGGCGTCCGCGCCCTGGTCGCCCAGGGCAAGCCCGTCGCGATCACCGAGTTCGGCTGCACCACCCACCGCGGCGCCTCCGACAAGGGCGGCCGCGGGGAGATGATCGTCGAATGGGGCGACGACGGAAGGCCGGTCGGGCTGACCGGCGACCACCCCCGGGACGAGGACGAACAGGCCGCCCATCTGCGCGAGCTGCTCGACGTGTTCAACGCCGAGGGCGTCGACACCGCGTTCGTGAACACCTTCGCGCGCTACGACCTGCCGCACCGGGGCTCCTCGCGCGACGATCTCGACCGGGCCAGCTACGGCGTGGTCAAGGTGCTGGAGGACGGCCGGGGCACCGCCTACCCCGATCTGCCCTGGGAGCCGAAGGCCGCGTTCGGCGCGCTCGCCGACTACTACCGCCGTGGCGGCGGAGCCGGTTCCGGCCCGGCGGCCTCCGGCTGATCACGTGCTCCCCTCGCGCGGGGCCTCAGTCCGCGGACGCCCCGGCGGGGCGGTCGAGTCGGCGGATCTCCTCCAGCGGGTACGGGGTCTGTCTGCTCCCGTGCCGGAAGCCGTGGAAGAAGTCCGCCATCACGGCGGCGAGCGGCGCGTGGCGGGCGAGGACGGCCGCCGCGGCCGCCGGGACTCCCTCGGGCCGCTCGCCCCGGGCATAGGCGCGCACCCGCTCCTCCCGGTCCGCTCCCACATACCCGTACAAGCCGGTGACCAGCCAGTTGACCAGGTAGAAGGCGGCGTAGCCACGGTCGTAGTCCTGATGCCGCCGGAGGAAGTCGGCGTGGTCGGGGGACAGTTCGAAGCGGGAGGAGACGGCGAGGCCGTAGTCCGCGAAGTAGAGGCGGCGGCCGTCGGTCAGGATGTTCTCGAAGTGCGCGTCGAAGTGGAGGAGTCCGCGGGCGTTCATGAAGGAGACGCCGGCCGCCAGCTCCCGCTCCACCATGGCGCAGGCCCGGTCGACGGCCTCGTCGCCCGCCTCGACACGGTCGCCCAGCCACTGGTGCAGATTGCGCGGGATGTACTCCAGGAACAGCGCGACGCTCGCCGAGGAGTCCCGGAGGGCCTCGATCCGGCGGCGTACCCCTGATCCGCCGCCCCAGTAGGCCACGGCCCGTTCGATGTCGGCGAGTTCGCCGGGCAGGGGCGCCGAGTCCGGCAGCACCCGCCAGTGGTGCATCAGGGGGAAGCCCTCGTACTCCCCCGCGAGCACCCAGTTCGTCGTCATGGTGTGCACGGCCAGCTCTCGCCAGGCCCCGAAGCCCGGTCCGCCGATCGCGCCGACGCCGTACTGGCAGTGGACGGGCAGCTCGAAGAGATTCGCCGTGGAGCGGATGTGCTCCGGTCGCCGCTCCAGGTCGGTCAGGGGCACGCGCTTCACGAAGACCGGGGTGCCGTCGATCTCCAGCAGGGCCGATGTCCCGCCGATGCCGGATCCGATCGGCTGGGCCGCGTCGACGAGTTCACGCAGCGCGTGATCGCCGTGGAGGGCCAGGGAGGTGGAGACCGCGCCGTGGGCGGTGAGGCGCGCGCCGCGCGACAGGCCGGAGGCCGTCACCGCTGCCGCCGCCCGGGCGCGGTCCCGCCGGAGTCCCGGCGCGGGAGCGGGAGACGGGGTTCCAGTTCCGCCGACGCGGACGCCACGGCGTCCGCGTGGCGCAGTTCGTCCGCGTCACGCCGGTGGGCGGCGGTGGAGTCGATCAGCACACCATCGACGTCGAACAGCACGGCGGTGAGGTTCATGGTGACCAGCTTCGCAGGTCCGCGGTCGTCGGCGGAGTACGAGGTGGTGGCCGTGGGGCCGTTCCGAGCGCCGGCTACCGGATCCGCGAGGGGGCCGCCGCCGGGCCCGCGAAGCCGCGGAGGCCGCGCGATCCCCCGCTGATGCCCGCGCGACGGCCGTCGTTCCCCGGGGAGCGCCGGCGTTCCGGCGTACTGCGGTCGCTTCTCGTGCCGGGCCGGTCCGACGGGTGACGGCGGCGCGCGGAGGCGGGCGCGGCCCCCGGGCCCGGATCGCTCCCGTATCGGCGGACGCACTGACGGCCGGACCATTACGACCGTGGGCGGGGGCGGGGCCGGTCCCATTGAGGATCGACCCCGCCCTCACCTCACCGGGCCGGACGGAGCGCCGGGATCAGACCGCCGACATCGGGTACGTCGGGTACTCGACGCCCGACACGTGCTGGACGACCCGGATGACCTGGCAGGAGTAGCCGAACTCGTTGTCGTACCAGAGGTAGAGGATCGCGTCGTCGCCCTCGACCTTGGTGGCTCCGGCGTCGACGATCGAGGCGTGGCGCGAGCCGATGAAGTCGCTGGAGACCGCGTCGGGGGCGCTGGTGAAGTCGATCTGGCGCTTGAGCGGCGAGGTCAGCGATACCTTGCGGAGGTAGTCGACGACCTCCTCACGGGTGGTCTCGCGGCCCAGCCGCAGGCTGAGGATGGCGATCGAGACGTCCGGCACCGGGACGCGGATCGAGCTGCCGGTGATCCTCGCGTCGAGATCGGGCAGCGCCTTGGCGACGGCGGCGGCCGCGCCGGTCTCGGTGATGACCATGTTGAGCGGCGCCGAGCGGCCCCTGCGGTCGGACGAGTGGTAGTTGTCCAGCAGGTTCTGGTCGTTGGTGAACGAGTGGACGGTCTCCACATGACCGCGCAGCACGCCGTACTCGTCCGCCATCGCCTTCAGCGGCGGGACGATCGCGTTGGTGGTGCAGGAGGCGCAGGACAGGATCTGCTCGTCCGGCTTGATCATGTCGTGGTTGACGCCGTGCACGATGTTGGGGACGTCGCCCTTGCCCGGCGCGGTCAGGACGACCTTGTCGACGCCGGGGCGGAGGTGCTTCGACAGGCCGGCGCGGTCACGCCACTTGCCGGTGTTGTCGATGAGGATGGCGTTCTTGATGCCGTACGCCGTGTAGTCGACCTCCGACGGGTCGTTGGCGTAGATCACCTTGATCTCGTTGCCGTTGGCGATGATCGTGCTCTTCGCCTCGTCGACGGTGATGGTGCCCTGGAACTGCCCGTGGATCGAATCACGGCGCAGCAGCGAGGCGCGCTTGACGATGTCCTGCTCGCCGCCCTGGCGGACGACGATGGCGCGCAGCCGCAGTCCGTTGCCGGAGCCGGCCTTCTCGATGAGCAGACGGGCGACGAGCCGGCCGATGCGGCCGAAGCCGTAGAGGACGACGTCGCGCGACTCGCGGCGCTCGATCTTGTTGTCGCCCGTGGCGCCGGCGACGGCCTCGGCGGTGAACTCCGCCACCGAGAGTCCCCGGTCGTCGGACCGGTAGGTCGCGGCGAGCATGCCGAGGTCGATCTGGGACGGGCCGAGATCGAGCGTCGTGAGGGCCTGGAGGAACGGCAGCGTCTCGGTGACCGAGAGTTCCTCACCGGCGATCTGCCGGGCGAAGCGGTGGGTCTTGAGGATGCTGACCACCGACTTGTTCACCAGGGAACGGCTGTGGAGAAGGATCGTGACGTCCTGCTCCCGGTGCATCTTCCCGATGATCGGGATCATCGACTCCGCGATCTCCTCGCGGTTCTTCCAGTTGGTGAACGAGTCCTCGTTGACAGTCACAGGATTCTCTTTCGAGCTAGGCGGCGCTCATATGCTAACCCCATGGAACTTTGATCATGCAAGGGGTGCCCCGAGGGGGCGGCGGCGCCCGTGCGCCGCCGCCCCCTTCGGTCACACCCGAGCCGGTTGTTCCGGCCGGTCGGGCCGCTCGGCATGGTCCTCGGGCCGCCCGGCGCGGTCGGAGCCGTCCGTATCGGCACAGTCGCCGGAGCGCCCGGAGCGCCCGGGGCGGTCGGGGTGATCGGCGCGGTCGGGGTGATCGGCTCGCTCTGCTCGCTCGGTGGCGAGCGCCGCCAGCCCGACCAGATCGTCCGCCTGCGCATCCGGCACGTCCGTGTCGAACCGGGACAGCGCCCGCATCCGCAGCGACACCGCGCCGAGGACCAGGATCGCGGCCCCGAGCAGCAGATAGAGCAGGCCGATGCCCCGGCCGGAGCCCGTCCCCAGCAGGGCCCCCGCCGTGTCGGCCAGACCGCCGCCCGGAGCCATCAGCGGCTCCAGGAACCGGCTGCCGAGCGGGGCGATCAGCAGATAGCCGATCGGCAGGGTGGACCAGGCGACCAGCTGGTTCAGGGCCATCACCCGCCCGTGGAACCGCTGCGGGACCTTCACCTGGACGATGGTCAGATAGATCCCGTTGAGCAGCGAGAGCGACGCCGACATCCCGAAGACCCCGGTGCCGACCACCAGCAGATCGGGGCGCAGACCGGTCAGCACGCAGAAGAGCGCCAGCACCGGCACCAGGAGCAGCATGCCGCGCATCCGGCGGCGGCGCGGACCGCCCCAGACGCCCATGGCGAGCCCGCCGACCACCGCGCCCACACCGCCGGCCAGCGACACCGTGGCCACCGAGCCGAGGCTGGAGAAGCCCAGCACAAGGGGCGGGACCAGCTGGAAGAGCACCGGCAGGAAGAGATTGAGCACGGCGAAGAAGACCAGCATCGCCCGGAACCCGCGCTGCCCGACGACCAGGCGGAACCCGGCCACGATCTCCTGTCGCAGGGTCTCCCGCCGCCGGGACGGCAGGGTCCGGGGGAAGCGCACGATCAGCAGGACGGTGGCCGCCGCCGCGTAGCTGACGACGTCCAGCAGCAGGACCCCGCCCAGGCCGATCGCCGCCAGCATGCCGACCGCCGCGAGCGGGGCGATCACCTGGGCGATGCCGCCGGAGACCTGGACCGCGCCGTTCGCGTGGCCGAGGTAGCGCTTGGGCACGAGCTGCGGGATCGCCGACTGGAAGGCGAGCCGCTGCCCCGTGAGCGAGACGGAGAGGATCGCCATCAGCACCCCGACGTGCCAGGGGCGCAGAGCGCCGAACAAGTGCAGCAGGGCGAGCACCGCCTCCGACGTGCCGCAGACGGCGGTCGAGATCAGCATCACCCGCCGCCGGTCGATCCGGTCGACGAGACCGCCGAGGACCGGGGCCGCGAGCAGCCCCGGCACGATGCCGAGGACCGCGAAGAGCCCGAACCAGGCGACCGAGTCGGTCGAGAGATAGATCCACAGCGGCAGGGCGAACTCGGTCAGCGCGGAGCCGGTCTGCGAGATCAGCTGTGAGGCGGCCACCGCCACGAACCGCCGGGTGTCGCGCCGGGTGCGCGGGGCCTCGGCCGGAGCCTCGGCGGCGGACTCGCGGTGCACCCCGTCCAGCCACCAGGTCGCCCGCTCGGGCCGCCGCTCGCGCACCAGCTCGTCCGCGTCCCCGCCGGCGAGAGCCGGGTGGACGACGGTGACGATCTCGGCCAGCTCGGCCGCCCGGTGCTTCAGGAAGTAGTGGCCGCCCTCGTCCAGCACGGCCACGGCGGTGGTGTCGCCGAGGAAGCCCCACTCCCGGAACCGCTCACGGTGGAACTCGGTGCCGGGGTCGGCAGAGCCGATCACCGAGACGACCGGCGACGACAGCCCGGCGGCGGGCTCGGCCAGCCGCTCGGTGAAGTACGCCTCGGCGGCCCGGGAGTCCTCGCGGACATTGTGGACGATGGTGTTCAGCTGCTCCGGCTCCAGCCCCTCCAGGTCCGCGCCCATCGAGCGGAGCCAGTTCAGATGGAGCCGTCCGCTGCGCCGCCGGTCGAGCGCGGAGAACCGCGAGAGGAGACCGAGCAGGCCCTCGGTCGGCCGGGCGAACGGGAAGATCCCGCCCAGATAGACGGCGGCGGGCTCGCGTCCGGCGGCGGCGAGGCGGCGGGCCAGCTCGACGGCGAGCGCCGCGCCCACCCCGCAGTGCCCGTACACCGCGACCGGTCCCGGGACCCCGGCGAGCACCTCCTCGGCGCAGCGCCGGGCGACCTCCTCCAGCGGCAGCGACTCCTCGGACATGCCGAGGTCGTGTCCGGGGACGGCGACGGCGTGCAGGGCCACCCCGGCGGGGAGGGCGTCGGCGAGCGGCTGGTAGACCACCGCGCTGCCGCCGCCGTACGGCAGACAGACCAGCGACAGGCTGACGTCGCCCGGAGCTTGACGTGGCGTCAGTTCATGGAGCAGTCGGCGCGGGCCGCGTTCGGACTCGGAGCGGTCCGCGAGGGCGGCGAGCGCGGCCACGGTGCGCTCCTGGAAGACGTCCATCAGCGTGATCCCTGCCCGCGGGCCGAGCAGCCGGCGCAGCGCGGCCACCATCCGCATGGCCAGCAGGGAGTGTCCGCCGAGGTCGAAGAAGTCGTCCCGTGCGCCGATCCGTTCCCTGCCGAGCAGTTCGGCCCAGAGACCGGCGACGGCCTTCTCGGTCTCGGTGCTCGGCGCGACGTACGCGGCTCCCTCGCCGGGACCGGCGGCCCCGCCGGGTTCGGGCAGGGCGCGCCGGTCGACCTTGCCGTGGGCCTGCCGGGGCAGCTCGGGGAGGAGGACGAACCGGGAGGGTACGAGATAGTCCGGCAGCTTCTCGGCGAGCAGTCGGCGCAGTTCGGCGACGGGAGGCGGCGCGGTCTCCTCGGCGGGCACCAGATAGCCGACGAGTACGAGCTCCCCGGCCGGGCCGCGCGCGGCGGCGACGGCCTGGGCGACCCCGGGCAGCCTGGCCAAGTGGGCTTCGACCTCGCCCAGTTCGACCCGATAGCCGCGGATCTTCACCTGGTCGTCGCCGCGCCCGAGGAACTCCACGACGCCGTCGGCGCGGCGGCGGGCGAGGTCGCCGGTGCGGTACATCCGGGCGGGGCCGCGTTCCCCTGCGCCTCCGTGCGGACCGGCTTCTCCGTGCGAGCCGCCGCCTCCGTCCGCTCCGGCGTCTCCGTCCGGCCCGGGATCTCCGTCCGGCTGGTGGTCGGCGTCCGGCCCGGGGCCGGCGAAAGGATCGACGCGGAAGCGTTCGGCCGTCAGTTCGGGCAGTCCGAGATAGCCGCGCGCCAGCCGGTCCCCGCCGATCCAGAGTTCGCCGGGGACTCCGGCGGGCACCGGCGACAGATGGGCGTCGAGCAGGTAGATCCGGGCCCCCGGCAGCGGCCGGCCGATGGGGGTGGTCGGCCCGGCGGCGGGCGCGTCCGGGTCGATCACATGCGTGGTGACGCCGACGGTGGCCTCGGTCGGACCGTAGTGATTGATCACCCGGCAGCCGGTGCGGGCGGCGGTCTCGGCGAGCCGGCGGCTCCACTCCCAGCCGGAGGCCTCCCCGCCGAGGATCAGCAGCCGACGCGGCAGCAGCTCCGCCGGATCGTCCACCTCGGTGCTCAGCGCGGCCAGATGGGAGGGGGTGAGCTTGACGCAGTCGACGCGCTGCTCGGCCAGGTGGGCCGCCAGCTCGGGGCCCGGGGTGCGCGGGGCGAGCAGATCCAGCCGGCCGCCGGTGGTGAGCGAGAGATAGAGCGTGGTCAGGCCGAAGTCGAAGGCCAGTGACTGGAGCAGGACATAGCGCGCGCCGTCCGGCAGCCCGGCCTCGGCGAACCGCCGCCGCACCCCGGCGAGATAGGTGAGGACCTGGCGGTGCTGGACGGCGACGCCCTTGGGGGTGCCGGTGGAGCCCGAGGTGTAGATCACATAGGCCAGGTGGTCCGGTCCCGCTCCGCCGTCCGGCGGAGTGTCGGGTACGGCGGCGAGCCGCTCCCCCAGCTCCTCCAGCAGCAGGACCGGGGCCTCGGAGCCGGTGAGCAGGGCGCGGTGGGCGCGGCTGGTGATCAGCACGACCGGCGCGGAGTCGGTCAGCATGTGGCCCAGGCGCTCGCGCGGCTGCTCCGGGTCCAGCGGAACGTACGCCGCACCCGACGCGAGGACCGCGAGCAGGGCGACGGCCTGGTCGAGCCCCTGGTCCAGACAGACGCCGACGAGGGCGTCGGGCCCGGCCCCGGCGGCGCGCAGCACATGGGCCAGCCGGTGGACCCGCCGGCCGAGTTCGGCGTAGGACAGCGTCTCGCCCCGGTGGACGAGGGCGGTCTCGTGAGGGGTGCGGTCGATCTGCGCGGCGACCGCCTCGGCGAGGGTGGCGGCCGTCGGCACGGCGGTCCCGGAGTCGTTCCACCCGTGGAGGAGCTGGTGGCGCTCGGCGGGCGTCAGCAGGTCCAGGGTGTCGACGGGCGCGTACGGGTCGGCGGCGGCCGCGCCGATCACGCGCTCCCAGTGTCCGGCGAGCCGGGCGACGGTGGCGGCGTCCCACAGATCGGTGCGGTAGGTCAGGAAGGCGTCGAGACCGCCGTCGGTCTCGGTGCAGTACAGACCGAGGTCGAGGTGGACGGCGCTGCCCTCGAAGGGGAAGGTGCGCCACTCCAGGTCGCGGGGGCTGAACTCCTGCGCGCGGTGGTTCTGGAGCGCGAAGGAGACCTGGAAGAGCGGCGGTCGGCCGAGGTCGCGCGGCAGGTCCAGCGCCTCGACCAGCCGCTCGAACGGCGTCTCCTGGTGCTGCTGGGCGCCGAGCGCGGCGGTGCGGACCCGGGCGAGGACGGTGGCGAAGTCGGGGGCGGCGGGACCCTCGGCCCCGTACCGCGCACCGGCGACGAACCCGGTCCCGGGTCCTTCCCCTGCTCCGGTCACGACGCGGGCTCCGGCTCGGGCTCCGGCTCCGGCTCGGGCCTCGGTCCCGGTCCCGGTCCCGGTCCCGGTCCCGGTCCCGGCTTCGCTCCCGCCGTCGTCCGTCGGCGGGCTCAGGTCGGCCCGGAGCGGCAGCATGGTGCTGAACAGGCCGATCAGCCCCTCGGTCTCCTCCGTCCGCCGACCCGCGAACGGGGTGCCGACGGCGAAGTCCGACTGTCCGGTCCAGCGCCCCAGGACCACCTGGAAGGCGGCCAGCAGGGTCATGTAGAGGGTGGCTCCATGAGCGCGGGACAGCGTGCGGGCGGCCCGGTACGCCGACGGGTCGAGCCGGAGGGTGAAGGTCGCGCCGCCGGGGCCCGGCGCGGCGGGCCGGGGCCGGTCGGTGGGCAGGTCCAGCGGTGGCGCCCCGGCCATCGCGTCGCGCCAGTACCGCAGGTCGGCGGCGGCCCCCGGCAGCTCCTGGCGCTCACGCTGCCAGTGCGCGAAGTCGCCGTAGGCCAGCGGAAGGGCGGGCGGCGCGGGCCGGTCGCCGGCCGCCAGCGCCTCGTAACCGGAGAGCAGTTCGTCCAGCAGCACCCCGGCGGACCAGCCGTCGCCGACCAGGTGGTGCTGGCAGATCACCAGCACATGGTCCTCGGCGTCCAGCCGCAGCAGCAGGGCGCGCAGCAGCGGCCCTTCCGCCACGTCGAACGGCCGGGCGACCTCGGCCTCGACCATCGCGCGGGCGGCGTCCTCCCGCGCCCCGGCGGGCAGCCCGGTCAGCTCGCGCAGCTCCCACGGCACGGTGAATCCGGCGGCGGGGGCGATGCGCACCCGGGGCGCGCCCTCCTCGTCGGCGGGGAAGGCGGCGCGCAGCGCGGCGTGCCGGACGGCGACCAGGCGGAGCGCCTCGGCCAGCGGCTCGGGCCGCAGCGGGCCGCGCAGCCGTCCGGCGGTGGGCAGTACATAGGCGGCCGTGCCCGGGGTCAGCTGCTCGACGAACCACAGCCGTTCCTGGGCGAGGGAGAGCGGTACGGGTTCGTCGGCCGGACGGGCCGGGATCGTCGGGGTCCGCCGGCTGTCGGCCGTGCGCTCGCGCAGCCGGCGGGCGAGCAGGGCGCGCTGCTCCTCGGTGAGCGCGGGGCGGGGGCGGCGGACGACGCGGGCGCGGGACGGCGCGGGGGACGGCCCTGGGGACGGAGGGGCGGAGGAGGCGGGAGGGGTGGTGGAAGGGGTGGGGGGAGCCGGAGGGGTGGGGAGCGCGGCCGGGGGCGCGGGGTGGTCGACGCGTTCCATCAGCTCTCCTGGGCCAGCAGTTCGAGGGTGACGGCGTCCGCGACGGCGGCCACCGTGGGCTCCTCGTAGAACACCTCCAGGGGGACCTCGACGCCGAGACGCCGGCGGATCCGTGCCGCGACCTGGGTGATCGTCAGGGAGTGCGCCCCGAGGTCGAACACATCGTCGTACAGGCCGATGGCGGGCAGTCCCATGACCTCGCACCAGACGGCCGCCACCTCGGTGGTCAGCTCGTCCCACGGTTCGTCCGCCGCCCCGGCGTCGGCCGGCTCGTCCGGGGCGGTCGGCGGCCGCTGCTCGCGGACCGGTTCGGGCAGGGCCCGCCGGTCGGTCTTGCCGTTCGGCGTCAGCGGCAGCAGCGGGAGCGCGTGGCAGACGCCGGGCAGCATCACCTCCGGCAGGGTCAGGGCGAGGAAGGCCCGCAGTTCGGAGCTGTCGGGCACGGGCACGCCGGCCCGCCAGACCGGGTAGGCGGCGAGGATCTGTCCGCCCGGATCGTCGGCGGAGCCGCGTACGGCGACGGCCGCCGCCGCCACGGCGGGGTGTTCCTGGAGCCGGGCCTCGATCTCGCCCAGTTCGATGCGGTGGCCGCGCAGCTTGACCTGGTCGTCGAGCCGGCCGAGGCAGTCCAGGGCGCCGTCGGTGCGCAGCCGGGCGAGGTCGCCGGTGCGGTAGTAGCGCGATCCGGTGCCGGGGTCGGTGACGAAGCGTTCGGCGGTGAGGTCGGGGCGGGCGCGGTAGCCCCGGGCCAGTCCCGCGCCGCCGAGGGCCAGTTCGCCGACGACCCCGTGGGGGACGGGGCGGCAGTCCGGGCCCAGGATCAGCGCGGCGGTGCCCGCGATCGGCCGGCCGATGGTCACCTCGGCGGGCTCGGCGGGGAGTTCGGCGGCGGTGGACCAGACGGTGGTCTCGGTCGGCCCGTAGACGTTCCAGAGCCGTCCGACGCGTTCGCGCAGCCGGCGGGCGAGCGGCGGCGGCAGCGCCTCGCCGCCGCTGAGCGCGGTCAGGGCGGGGGCGTTCAGCCCGGCGTCCAGCATGAGCCGCCAGCCGGACGGGGTCGCCTGCAGATGGGTGACGGCGTGCCGCTCGACGAGGCCGGTCAGCGCACGGCCGTCACGGACCTGCGTCTCGTCGGCGATCACCACCCGGCCGCCGGTGACCAGCGGCAGCAGCAGCTCCAGGGCCGAGATGTCGAAGGAGAGCGAGGTGACGGCGAGCCAGACGTCCTCGGGACCGGAGGACAGCCGGTCGCGGAAGGCGAGCAGCAGATGGGCCAGGGCCCGGTGCGGGACCTCGACGCCCTTGGGGCGGCCGGTGGAGCCCGAGGTGTAGATCAGATACGCGAGGTCGTCCGGGGTGACGTCGGGCAGTCGGCGGGCGGCGGCCGAGGACCCGGGGGCGGTCCCGGCGCGGTGGCCCGTAGCACCGCCCGAACCGTCGGCCGGGGCATCGGCCGGGTGGTCGAACACCTCGTCCAGCAGCAGCGTCAGCCCGTGCCCGGCGACCCGTTCGGCGGTGCGCCCCTGGGCCAGCGCGACCGGGGCCCCCGCGTCGGCGAGCACGAAGGCGACGCGCTCCGCCGGATAGGCGGGGTCGACCGGCAGATGGACGCCTCCGGCCAGGGAGACGGCGAGCACCGCGGCGAGCATCTCCGGGGAGCGCTCGGCGCAGATCGCGACCACCGTGCCCGGGGTGACCCCGGCGTCCACGAGCCGTCCGGCCAGCCCGAAGGCCGCCTCGGACAGCTCGCGGTAGCTGTAGGCGCGTTCGCCCGCCGTGACGGCGGGCCGCTCGGGATGCGCGGCGAAGGACCGGGCCAGCAGCGAGGGCAGGGTGGCGTCCGCCGCGTCGGCGGCGGGGTCGGGGCCGTACAGCGGGGCGGACTCCGCCTCGTCCAGCAGCGGAAGGTCGGCGAGCGCGGTGCCGGGGGCGGTGGTCACCGCGGCGAGCAGCCGGCGCAGATGGGCGCCGATCCGTTCGGCGCGGTCGGGAGCGAGCAGCGCGGTCCGGTGCATGAGGAGGACGCCGAGCCGGTCCGGACCGTCCACCAGGTGCACGCGCAGCGCGCCGCGCGCGGTGCCGGGGAAGAGCACCCAGTCGACGGCGGTGCGCACCCCCGCGAACTCGACCGGGGCGATCCGGCGGCGGTAGGTGAGCGAGACCGGGGCGAGCGCCACCCCGGGCCGCAGCCCTCGGACGGCGCGGGCGAACGGCACCGCGCGGTGCGGATAGCAGCCGCGCAGCTCGGCGCGCACCTCGCGGGCGAACTCCCCGAAGGACATGCCGGGCCGGGGGGAGGTGACGACGGGAAGCTCGTTGACGTGGACGCCGATCCGGTCGGCGTCCCCCGGTGCTCGGGTGCCGAGGTCGACGGCCACCGCCGGGCGCTCGTTGCCGTAGCGCAGCAGCAGGGTGTGCAGGGCCGTCAGCAGCAGTTCGAAGAGGGTGACGCCGAGCTTCTCGGAGGTGACGGCGAGGTCGGCACGGAGTCGCTGGTCCAGGTCGAAGGCCACGGCGGCACCGGGGCCGACTCCGTCCGGGCGTCCGGTCAGGCCGGGGAGGAGTACGGAGGAGTCGGGCAGGGGGCGGTCGGCCCAGTGGACGCTCGCGGCGGCCAGCGCCTGCGGATCGGGGTCCGGGCCTGTGCCTGTGCCTGTGTGCGGGGCCACGGCATCGGCATCGGCATCGGCGGAGGGGGCCGGGCCCGCGCCGGTGCGATGGGCGTAGCAGGCGGCGAGATCCCGCAGGAACACATCGGTGGAGGTGCCGTCGAAGACGAGGTGGTGCACGACCACCAGCAAGGTGGCGTGGGTGTCGTCGGTGCGGAGCAGGGTGAATCTGGCCGGCGGCCCCGCCGCGAGGTCGAACGGCGCGGCGCTCAGCTCGGCCAGCTCGGCGCCGAGCCGCTCCGGCGATGACTGACGTATCGTCAATTCTGGTGCCGGGCCCGGGACGAGCACGGGCTTGCCGTCGCCCTCCCGTACGGTCAGGGCCAGTGCGGGCTGCCGGGCCACCAGATCGGCGCAGGCGGCGGTCAGCGCCGGCTCGTCCAGCGCCCCCTCGAAGCGCACGGCGAACGGCATGTGGTGGACGGAGCCGAGCGGGGCGAGCCGCTCGTTGACCCAGATGCCCTGCTGGGCAGGGTTGGCGGGGATGCTGATCACAGGGATTCCTCAGTCGGTCCGGCATCGGGCGGGCGGAGAGCGATGGTCCTGGGGCGAGGCGGGCGTCCGGCCAGGGCGGTTCGTCGGCCGGCGAGGGCCGCGCGGTCGCGTCCGGCGGGGGTGCGGTGGTCGTCGGGGCAGGCGGGAGTACGGGACGGTCGACGGGGACGGCGGGGTCGACGGGGACTGGGGGCCTGGACTCGGGGCTCGGGGCTCGGGGCAGACCGGCGGGGCGGCCGGGGCCCGGGGAGCGGGAGGGACTGGGCAGGGCGGGGCAGGGCCCTGGCGATCGCGAGAGACCTGGCGGGTCGGACGGGCCGGGGATCGGGAGAGGGCCGGGGAACGGAAGCGGGCGGGGCAGGCGGGTCGGACGGGCCGGGAATCGGGAGATGCCAGGGATCGGGAGAGGCCGGGGTGGGCCGGGTGCGGGGAGGGCGGTGGCTCAGCGACCCGCGTCGGTCACGGCGTCGGTGAAGTCCTGGGCCAGGGCGGCGATCAGATCCTCGTCGAAGGCCAGCGCGTTGAACTGGATCCAGCAGTTCAGAGTCGCGTCCGGTTGTTCGACGACGGTCAGTTCCGGCACCCCGAGATCACCGCCGGGCAGCGGCCAGGGGACGGTGGTCCCGCGCGGCAGCTCCCAGGGTTCGCAGAGCAGCCCGGGCAGATGCGCGTCGGCGGCCCAGCTCTCGTAGCGCAGCCAGGCCGGGAACGCCACCACCGACGGCTTGAACTCGGAGTACGGATAGAGCTGGTGATCGAGCGCGCCGGTGGCGGCCAGCCGTACCCGCTCGGCCAGCTCGGCGAAGCCGGGCCCGCCCGAGCAGTCCACCCTCAGCAGCAGGGACTGCACCAGACAGCCGACCGCCCGCTGCGCCTCGGGCCGGGTCCTGCCGGGCACCGGGGTCATCAGCACCAGGTCCGACCGGCCGCTGCGGGCCGACAGCAGCCCGCTCCACAGGGCGGCGACGGCCATGAAGGGGGTGACCCCGAGCAGTCCGGCCCGCTCCCGCAGCCGGCCGGCCGGACCGGCCCCGACGGTGAAGGGGTACGCGACGGTGTGCACCTGGTCGACGGCGCGCCGGCCGGGGAAGGGATCGAGGGCGGACGGCGCGCCCTTCAGCGCCGCGGCGAAGTGCCGTCGCCCGGCCGGCCAGCGGGAGTTCGACCAGCGCACCAGGTCCTGGTACGACATGGTCCGCTCGGGCGGCCGCGGGGTCCGGCCGCGCCGCAGGGCGTCGTAGCAGAGTCCCAGTTCGTGCAGCAGGACGCCGATCGACCAGCCGTCGGCGACCATGTGGTGGACCGCCAGCAGGACGATGTGGTCCTCGGGGCCGCGGCTGACCACCAGCAGCCGGGCCGTCGGGTCCTCGCCCAGGTCGGTGAGCCGGTCCCGCTCGGCGATCAGCAGCGCGTTCACCTCCGTGTCGCTCGCGCCGGGCGCGTCCAGCAGAGTGATCCGCGCCCGGGGCTCCTCGTCCAGGACGGTGCGGACGAGCCCGGCGACACCGCCGGGTACCGGTACGAATCTGGTGCGCAGGGACGGGTGGCGCCGGACGAGCTCGGTCAGGGCGCGGCCGAGGGCCTCCCGGTCGAGCCGGTCGGCCACCCGGAACAGCGCGGTGACGGCGCCGACGTCGCGCCCGGACTCCTCGGCCATCCAGTCCAGGAAGTTCTCCTGCTGTCCGGTCAGCGGCACGGCGTGCGGCTGGTCCCGCAGGGCGCGCAGGAACGGCGGGATCGGGTGCGCGCCACCCGCGCCGCTCCCACCACCTGCACCACTCACATCACCTACATCACCCGCGTCGCTCATGCCGTCCGCGTCGCTCACGTCGTCCGCGCCATCCGCTCCGGCCGATGTGGGTACGGCGCCCGGCGCGCCGTCCTCCAGCCAGGCCGCCTGCGCCCGCAGCGAGGGACGCCCGAACACCAGCGCGGAGCCGGCGTCGACCCCGAACCGCTCCGAGACGGCGGCCGCCAGCCGGACGGCCCGGAAGGAGTCGCCGCCGAGCGCGAAGAACTCGTCGGCCACGCTGCGGGCCGGCCGCCCGAGCACCTCCTCCCACAGCTCCGCGAGCCGCAGCTCGGTCGCGGTGCCGGGCGGTCGGGCCTCCGGGGCGGCCGACGGGTCCGGCGCGGGGGCCGGGGCGTCGAAGAGCGGGCGGAGGCGGTGTTTGAGCACCTTGCCGGTGGCGTTGCGCGGCAGGTCGGCGGCGGTCAGGACCCGCACCGGGAGTTCGGCGCGGCTCAGCCGGGTGCTGAGGAAGAGCCGCAGCGCGTCGAGGTCCAGCCCTTCGGCCGAGGGCACCACGACGGCGACCGGCACCGCGCCCATCACCGGGTGCGGTACGCCGAGGGCCGCCGCGTCGGCGACCCCGGGGTGCTCGTGCAGCACATCCTCGATCCGCAGGGTGGAGACCTTCAGCGCGCCGGACTTGATGACATCGCTCTCCCGGTCCACCAGATGCAGATAGCCGTCCGCGTCCAGCCGCCCGAGGTCGCCCATCCGCACCCAGCCGTCGCGGAAGACGGCGGCCCCGGCGGCGGGATCGCCGACATAGCCGCGCTGCGGGCCCGGCTGGCGCAGCCAGACCTCGCCGACCTCGCCGATCGGCAGGGCCGCGCCCGACGCGTCGAGAACGCGCAGGTCCCGGGGGTCGGTCGGGCGGCCCACCGACCCGGGGCGGGACAGGTCGACCACCGTGGAGAGCTGCGCGGGCACCGCCTCGGCCGAGGTGTACACATTGACCACGGTGGCCTTGGGCAGCGCCTCGGTCAGCGCGCGGGCGACGGGGGACGGCAGGGCGGCGGCGGAGGAGCTGAGCAGCAGCACGCTGGAGAGGTCCCGGCGGTCGGGCACCCCGGAGTTGAGCAGTTCGACGGCCATCGAGGGCACCAGGAAGACGGTGCCGATCCGCAGCTCCTCCACGGCCCGGCCGAACTCCTCGGCGTCGAAACGCGGCAGGACGACGGTGGTGGGCGCGCCGGTCAGAGCCCCCAGGAGCATCATCTGACCCGCGTTGGTGCCGATCGGGAAGGCGTGGACGGAGTGCCGTGAGTGGGCGTACGGGCGCGGGCGCGGGTCGAGCCGCTGACCTGCGGTCAGATTGGCGTGCGAGGCGACGACTCCCTTCGGCACACCGGTGGTTCCGGAGGTGCCGACCACCTGGGCCGGGTCGCCGGGCGCGGACCTGAAGGGCGGTTCGCCGTCTCCCGGCGCGGCGGCCTCGACGGCGGCGAGGGTGTGCTCCGCGACATCGGACAGGCCCGGGAGCCCGGGCAGTTCGGCGCCGCGCAGCAGGGCCGTCGCCCCGCACAGTTCGGCGAGGCGTACGGCTTCGGGCTCGGCCAGGTCGGCGCGGAGCGGCAGCCCCGCCGCCCCCGCGTAGTGCACGGCCAGGAAGGCGACCGCGTACTGGTCCCAGGCCAGGTCGGCGAAGCGCAGGGCCACCAGATCGCCGGGCCGCACGCCCGCCTCCGCCAGGCCCCGGGCGGCCCGGACGGCCCGCTCGCGCCAGGCGCCGTAGGTGAGGGAACCGCCGCCGCGCACCTGGACGGCGATACTGTCGGGCCGGCCCGCGGCCCTGGAGTCCAGCAGATCGGGGACGGTCAACGAAGCGGGCGAAGCGTTGATGGTGCCCTCCAGGAGCGGTGTCCGGCTGGGGAGTTGACCCAGAATCGCGGTGTCACAAGAGACGGTCACGGGCATAGCGCGCAACCCTCGCACTTAGATATGGTCTGGACCATTCGGCGGGGCACGCGAAGAATAGCGCGACTGTCTCGTAACTGTGTTGTATTGCTGGAGAATTCGTGAAGATCGATGGAGGTCGGTCCGAGAGCGGTCCGTGACCGCGCGGGCAGGAACGCCACGGCGACACCCCTCACCAGGGAAGACGCCGGCGGGCGACAGGGCTCGCCCCATGTCGTACGGACCCGACCACGACGACTGCCCCGCCCCGCGCTCACCGGGAGCGGGAGGGGCACGGGCCGACCTGGCCGGATCGTCCGCCTCGACGCCGCACCACTCGCACCACCGGACCACAGCACCACCGGACCACAGCACCACCGGGCCACCGGGCCACCGGCTCACCCCGCACCACCGGTGCACCCCGCACCCGCCACCCGCTCACCCCGCTCACCCGCGAAGCCGAACGGCTCACCCACGACGCCGAACCGCGCCCTCGGGCAGATCGCCGTTCGACGCCGCCGCCGCGCCCTTCGCCGTCGCGCGGCCAGTGTGCGGCCGGCGTGCGACCGGAGGACCAGGCCGAGACCCGGCCGCCCTCCGAACGACGCGCCTCCGCCCCGGCCCGGCTCCGGGAGACACCTCCCGCGGGCCTTCTGACCTTGCAGTCCCCGTCGCCGTGCCCGCCGGAGAGTCCGGCGGCTCCCACGGCTCCGGCTCGGGCTCCGCCGATGCCCGACGCACCTCATCCGGCTCCGGGCGCGCTGTGCCGCCCGGGCGAGCGAGTAGGAAGAACGCATGCTGTACGCGGGAATCGCCTGGACTTCCAACGGCTACGAGATCGAGATCGTCGACGCCGGAGGAGACCGGGCCGTCGCTCCCACCCGATGGGGCGCGGAGCGGGCGGCCGATCTGACCCGGTGGCTCGGCGAGATCGGCAAGGAGTCCGAACTGCCGTGCGCCGTCGTCGTGGAGAGCACGAACGGACTGCTGGACGGGCTGCTCACGGCGGCCGGTCTCGATGTCTACCGCGCCGATCCCTGGGTGCTCCCCGAACGACCCGCCTTCGGTTCCGTTTCCGCCCGCGACCTCGCGGACCGGGCCAGCACCGACCTCGCGTCCCTCTCCCCGCTGACGGCGGAGGGCGGCGGGCAGACCGGGCGCGACGACGACTACCACAACGGGATCCGCCGCAGCGCCGAGGCGGAGTCGGCGCTCACCGCGGCGGGCCGCTGCTTCCGGCACGGGCCGCGCGATCGCCCGGAGATCGCCCTGACCTTCGACGACGGCCCCGATCCGGTCCACACCCGGGAGGTGCTCGACATTCTCCGCCGCTATGACGTGCGGGCCACCTTCTTCTGCGTCGGTCTGCACGTGAACGCGCTGCCCGACGAGGTACGGCGGATCACGGACGCGGGGCACAGCCTCGGCAACCACACCTGGTCGCATCCATTCATGCCGGATCTGACCGCCGAGCAGTTCCGTTTGCAGATCGAGCGGACCAGTGACGCCTTCGATCGCGCGGTGGGCCGGACGCCGGGCCTCTTCCGTCCGCCGTACGGCGCGCGCACCCCGGAGACGCTGGGCGAACTGCTCACGGGCGGACCGGCCATGGCGCTCTGGGACGTCGACTCCTGGGACTGGGCCCGGCCGGGGCCCGAGAAGATCGCCCAGACCGTTCTCGACCACGCACGACCGGGTTCCATGATCCTGATGCACGACGGCGGGGGCGACCGCCGCGAGAGCGTACAGGCGCTGCCCGCGGTGATCGAGGGCCTGCTCGAACGCGATCTGCGTTTCGTGTCGGCCGACGCCCTGCGGTCCGTCGCCGGCTGACCGGCCGGGCGCGGGCGCGTGGAGCGGTGCCGGGCCGCGGGGGCGGCGGCGGTCCGGCACGGCTCCGCGACAGGAGCCGTGCGCGAGGAGCCGTACGCGAGGAGCCGGGCGCGGAAGGATGTGCCCGGAAGGCCGTGCCGAGGAAGTGCCGGCCGTGCCCCGCCGCGGGGATCAGATGTCGTGCGGCACCCACGCCGCGCGTTCGCTCTCGAAGGCGAGCGTGGCCTCGGCCAGCGCCCCCGCGCGAAGCTCCCGTACCCGCCCGGCCGCCGCCAGGTCCGCCAGCCGGGCCCCGCCCAGATACGCCGCGCCCAGATCCCGGACGTCCAGCGCGAGATCCGCCGCGTCGGCGGTCCGGGCGCAGGACGCGCCCGAGGCGTCTCCGGAGAGCCGCCACCGGCCCTCGTTCCAGGGACAGAAGGAGTCCGTCACCTCGAGCACGATCTCCACCGGCGTCCGGTAGGTCCGCGCCTCCAGCGCCGCCCCGACCTCCACCAGGCGCACATATCCCTCGTCCTTGATCCGCACCGCGCAGCGGCGGAGGTCCGAGACGAGGTGCTGCCAGAAGTCGTCCACGGGCCGGTTGCGCATGCTGACGGTCGAGGTCAGATCGATGCCGAAGAGATGGCGCAGCAGCGCCGCGGAGGACGCCGGGTCCAGCCCGTACAGATCCTGCACCTCGACGGTCCCCTTGGGCCCGGCGTCGTCCCAGGCGGGCCGGGTGCGGAAGAGGGCGTAGCCGGTGGTCCGGCCGTCCCGCTCGGCGAGCACGCACTGGAGCCGGGAGGCGCCCTCCCGGTTCTCGGGGGCGTCGAGGACGCCGAGTCGCTCCCAGCCGGGCAGCCGGGTGATCATCCCGGGGCGGGCGGGGACCAGTTCGGCGTAGAGCGCCTCGCAGTCGGCGAGCGCGTCGGCCGGCGCGGCCGCGCGGATCCGGACGGCGTCCGTGCCGTCGGGTACGGCGAGCCGCACCCGGGCCGTGTCGATGTCGGCCTTGAGCAGACGTGTCGCCTCGCCGAATCCGAACCGTCCGTAGATGGCGGGCTCGGACGCGCCGAGGATGGCGAGCGGCTCGCCCCAGCCTCGGATGTCGTCCAGATGGCGGCGCATCATCGAGGTCAGCACACCGCGCCTGCGGTGGGTGGAGGCGACGCTCACCATGGTGACGCCCGCCATCCGGGCGAGCCCTCCGCCGGGCACGGCGACCTCGAAGCGGAACGATCCGGCGGTGCCGACGCAGAGATCTCCGTCCCAGACGGCGAGCGAGCGGTCGAAGTCGGTCAGCTCGCGGATCAGCTCGCGCTTCTCCGCCGATTGAGGGACGCCGCCGAAGGCCAGATCCAGCCCTTCGTACCAGCGGTCCCACTCCGACGTGCGCAGGACTCGCAGCTCAGTGGTCATATGCCATGAGTATCAGGGGGGTTCCGCCTGTCGCGACCCAATTTCGCCGACGCGCGCGGAACCGGCACCCGGATGCCGCCCGGACCGCTCGACGGGGCCAGGTCGACACCGCGCTCCCGCCTCGGGTCCCCGTCGTCGACGGTACGGATCCGGTGACCTGGCGGTCGCCGGCCCGCTCGGCGCTCACGCGGCTGGTGCGCCGAGGCCGGGGCTCTCGACGAAGCCCGGGAGGAGACGGGCGGGCGATCCGGCGGGGGGCTGCTCGGTGAGTCCGGGCGTCCTTCCCCGTTGAACACCGCCCAAACAAGCCAGTACAAGCCACTGCATGACGTTCTATCAGAGGCGCGCAGCGGGCCACCGATCACGCGGGGATACCCCTCATCGCGCCGAAGGCGTGCCGGCCGTGGACACCCGGGCCCCGGTCCTTCGCCACGTGCCCGGACGGGCCGCGCGAACGGGCCGGGCTCGCGCCCCGGAGAGGGCCGAGGTCCACGGACACCGGGGGTTCTCCGCGTACTCCGGACCCGCCCCGGCCCTCGCGTGCGGCATCGCGCTCCCGGCCGGACGACCCGTCCGGCGACGCCGCCGGGCACGCGTTGACATGGCCCTTCTGTCATCGGCGGAGTCTGAGTACCCGTACTCATGTACGAAGGTCTCGCGGGCGAGCAGAGTGTGGGCTTCACGACGGACCACCGAGGGAGCAACACCATGCGCAGGACGAGACTGGGTCTGACGACGGCGGCGCTCGCGGCCTTCGGGCTGGCGCTCGCCGGGGCCGGCCCGGCGGCGGCGAGCGGCGGGCTGCTGCCGCACCCCGGGCCGGACGGTCTGGTGTGGGCGGAGGAGTTCAGGGGAGACGGCGGCCTTGTGTCGGGTGGCGCGAACACAGGGCTGCCGACCGTTCTGACGGTCGCGTGCGAAGGCGGCGGCAGTCTGCGGGCGACGATGGAGTCGCAGCAGGCCCAGGTCGCCGACTTCACCGTCGACTGCCCCGCCGGATCCACCGGCCTCGGCTCGGTGACCATGGACCCGGGCATCGTCCGCGGATCCTTCAGCGTGGGCATCGACGCCTCGTCCCCGGAGATCCGCTGGTCGCTGGCGGTGGCGCAGCCGGAGTCCTGACAGAGCCGGCGCCCGTGACCGGGGGCGGACGCGCGATCCGCACGGGCCCGCCCCGGTACGAGCCGCGGATTCCCTCGCCGGTACGGACGTCCGCACAGACGCCTGTACGGTCGTGCGGTGAATGCGAGAAAGCGGGACGGATGCCCCCTGCACGGACCCGGAGTACGTCCCGAGCACCTGGTCGGGCGGCGTCTTGAGCGGGTGCTCGCCTCTTGGCACCGGCACGGCTCGGACGCCCCGTACGGCCCCCTGGACATCTGGCTGGTCGACAGCGAGGGAGACTCCACCCTTGTCACGACCGGATCCGACTGGTGTCTGATCGTCGAGTCCTCGGCCCCCTTCGAGGGGTACGACATGCGGGAGTGCGGCCGGGTCGAGGTCGTGCCGGACAGGAATGAGACACCGTTCGCGGCGCGCGTCGGCGAGACGGTCCTCGCCGTCCGCGAGGAGTGGGAGCAGGACGACGGGCGGACCGCGCTGGAGATCGTTTTCGACTCCGGCGCCGTCGTCCGGTGCGGGAGCCGGGCCGGGGACCTCGTCCTGTCCGCCCGGGGCGATCACGGCGGTTGACCCTGACGCAGGGGCAACCTCTCAGCATGGTCGGCATGACGACGACATCCAGCCTCCACCACGACGGCGTCCGGATCCCGGTGTCCCGCGGCGGCCGGGGACGGCCGCTGGTCCTGTGCCCCGGGCTCCATTCGACCCAGGCCGATCTGTACGAGCTGACCGCACTCCTCCGACGCGACCACGACGTGGTGACCTTCGATCTCAGGGGCCACGGCCTCGCCTCCGCCGCCGACCGGTACACCTTCGACGGGTTTCTGAGCGACCTCGCCGCCGTGCTGAACGGTCCCGCCGCCGGGATGGCGGAGCCGGACGGCCGGGGCCCGCACTCCGCGCCCCTGCTCGTGGGCTACTCGCTCGGCGCGGACCTGGCGGTTCACTACGCCGCCGAGCATCCCGGCTCCGTCGCCGGGCTGATCCTCGTCGACGGGGCGAACCCCTTGCCCGAACCGTTTCTCGCCGAGGCCGATCTGCCGTGGTTCCGCGCGCTGGCGGAGGATCAGGCGCGCGAGGCCGAGCGGACCAGGGGCACCGCGCGTCAGGTCCTGCTCTCCGCCCGGGACATCCTCGGGCTGGGCGCCGAGATCGACGGGATACGGTCCGGAATCCTCGACCGGTACCGGAGGATCGACTGCCCGATCACCATGATCATGTCGACCGCGATCGCCGGCGACAGCGGCGAGGGGCGCGCGCCACGGCACAACAGGCTCTGGCGCGCCGGCGTCGAGCGGCTCGTCCACGAGCGCCCGCACATCTCCATCTCCTGGCTCGACGCCGACCACCGGCTGGTCTTCACCCATGCCCCGGACATCGCGGAGATCATCCGGAGCGCCTGTCGCCCCGCCGAAGGGCCGGATTCGTGAGCGGCCCCGGGAAGACCGGCCCGATGCTGACCATCGGCGAAGTGGCCTCGTACGCCGGAGTGACGGTTCGCGCGGTGCGGCACTACCACGCCAAGGGGCTGCTCCCGGAGCCGGAGCGGGACCGTTCCGGCTATCGGCGATACGACGCCGCCGCCCTGGTCGAGCTGATCAGAATCCGGACCCTCGCGGAGGCCGGGGTCCCGCTGGCACGTGTTCAGGAGCTTTTGCGGGCCGGCGGGGAGGAGTTCGCCAGGGCGGTCGCGGACATCGACCGGCGGCTGTGCGCGGAGATCCGGGAGCGGCAGCGGCACCGCGAGCGGATCGCCGGTCTCACCTCGGGGGACAGTCTGGCGCTGCCCTCGGAGGTGGTCGGCCTCCTCGACCGGCTGCGCGCGCTCGGGGTCGACGAGCGGATCGTCCGGGTCGAACGCGACGGCTGGATCGCGCTGGCCGCGCACTGCCCCGCGCGTGTCCCGGAGTGGGCGGCACGCAAACGCGAGCAGATCGCCGACCCACGGCTCATCGGCTTCTTCCTCACCCTGGGCCGGGCTCTCGACCGGACCGACGACGATCCCCGGCTGGTGGAACTGGCCGACGAACTGGCCGCCCACCTGACACGGATGACCGAGGAGCAGGGCGAGGAGTACATCGGCGACGTCGCCGTCGAGCCGCCGTTCGCCCGGCTGATGGACGCCCTGGCCTATGACACCGCGCCGCCGGCTCGCCGGCTGGTCGAACTGCTCGCGAACCGGGGCTGGACGGGCTGGACCAGGCTTCAGCGGGTGGAACCGGCCGGGGCTCGACGTCCGCCGACCTCACCGGGCGAGACGGGCAGGGCGGGCGAGACGGTCGGGCCGAACAGGACGAGCGAGGCTGGCAGGACGGGCAAGACGTACGGGAGAGGTGGGACGGGCGGGGTGGACGAGAGGGGCGGGCCCGACGGATGATCCCGTCCGGCCGATGGCCCCGAGGCCGTCCCCTTTCAGGGGAATCCCCCGGCCCCTCCGCATATCCGGCGGCCCACGGCGAAAGATCGCCTCGGGGCCGGGGCGCGGCGCGCCTCCGTGCCCCGATCGCCTTCGTACCCCCGTACGCCGGGTTTCGGAATGAGGACTTCACCATGGTCACAAGGAAGACGCGGACGCCCGCTCTGACGGTCGCCGCGGCGGTGGTGCTCGGCTGTGTGGCAGCGCCGGCCGCGATGCCAACTCCCACGGCCGCCGCGGCTCCGGCGCGCGCCGCCCGCGCGGTGCCGCCGCAGCAGAACATTCCCGAGCTGGAGGCGGGCGGACCGGCCCGGAGAGTGATCTTCACCCCGGACCGGCAGGTGCGCCGCGGTCCGGGCCACCTCGACGTCGAGGCGCCGCCGTACACGAGGATCGTCGCCCTGAACATCAACTGCGACGCCCCGGGCTGCGAATCGCGCGTCGCGTACGACGGGCTGAGCGCGAGCGGGTACTTCCCGGGGAACCGCGTCACCTTCGGCCGTCCGATCACCGTCGACCTCGCGGCCGATCACGACGCGCCGTACGAAGGCGGCTACTTCAGCGGCACGTTCACCTTCCTGGGGGAGAACCAGACGCTGACCGTCAGGATCAGGGCGGAGGAGGAGTTCTGAGCCCGTCGGATCACCCGCCCGGTCCGGCGGATCCGGGGGCCTGCCGCCGCCGTGCGGCCCGCTCTCCCCGGGCCCGCCGTGATCCGCTCCCCCGCCCGTGACGGGGCCCGGGACGAGGAACGGGCCCGGGACGAGGAAAGGACCCGGGACGAGGAAAGGACCCGGCCCGGCGGCTCGGCATCCCCGCGTACGCGCCGCCGGATCCTGACGGCTCGGCACACGAGCGCCCGAGCCTCCGGAGCCTCGGCCTCGTCGGCCGACCCGGAGCGGAAGATGCGGCGGCGGACAGCGCTCCGGGCGGGACGCGTCGGGCGGGGACCGCCGGTCCCGGGGCCGGCAGCTCAGTGGGCGTGCCGGCCCCGACGGTCGGTCAGACGCACTTCCCGCGCAGCCAGGCGGTGAAGTCCTTCGTCCACGAGGTGGCCATCCGCACCGAGGACGTGGGCGAACCGAGACGGGTCAGCTCCGCCCGCCACTCCGCGTGATTGCCGGAAGCCGCCGGGGGCGGCTCCTCCCAGCCGATCCCGTCGACCCAGGCCGGATACCCCGAGAGCGCGGCCGCGAGCCCGGCCGCCCGGATCCGCTTGTCGAGTTCGGGCTTCAGCGCCGCGTCCCGCGTATAGATCATGATCTTCTGTGTGGCCATCCGCTCCGAGATCGGCGCGACGACCTCCTTCCACGCCGTGTCGCGAATCGCCGCGTCGCTGTTGAGCAGCGACTGCTTCGCCTCGCCCTTCAGCTCCACCTGCACGATCAGCTGATTCGACCGGGCGCTGTCGAGCCACTCGCGGAAGGTGTACACCGTCACCCCGGTGTACGGGCCCCGGGCGATCGTGCGGCCCTTGAGCTGGTCGGAGCCGGTCGCCCACCGCAGTTCCGTGATGGGCTCGCGCGTTCCGGTCAGCCCGTTGGTCGTGGTGTTGTGCCACATCACGCCCTTGGTGCCGTTCTTCGTCAGCTGAAGATCGGCCTCCACCCCGCCCGCGCCCCAGCTCTTCTGCTGGGCGAGGCCCTTGGGGTGGTTCGGCTGGCGGATCTGGTCGCGGTCCCAGGGATTCGCTCCGGTCGGATAGCCGCCGTGCCCGAACACCGTCGGACAGACGGGCAGCGCGGCCTTCGCCGCCGGAGCCCCGGCCGCCGGAGCCCCGCGCTCGGGGGCCGGCTGCGCGGTGGCGGCCTGCGCACTGCCGACCAGGAGTGCCGCCGCCGCGGCGACCGCCATGACTCTCGACTTCCTCACCCTGTACCTCACACCTCTCCCGGCGCGCCTCGGCGCCCGCGACCCACGCCCCGTCGCCGAACGGCGGCGGAGCGGCGCCCGGGCCCGCCGACGGCGGAATCGGGACACTTCGCCGCAGCATACGAGAGCGCCGGGACGGCCGCCGTCGCCGCAAGAGCCGAGGACAGTGCGCCCGGCCCGCGGTTCTCTCCGCTCCACCGGCCGGATCGCCGGGATGGGCGGCTCCGTCCTTCCGGCCCCGCGCACCGGGCGGCTGACGGAGCGACACCCCGGCCGGCCGCCCCGTACCGGCCTCGAATCCAGGGAGCCGGCGGCCTTCGGCGGCGCGCCGTCCCGACCCGAACAGGGGTGCCGGAGAAGGGAGATCACCGCCGCGCCGCGGCCCCCTCGACGGGACTCGCCTTGATAAAGTTAGGGTCACCTAACAAATGAGGGAGCGTCATGGCCGAGGCATCGGACGGACAGGTCGACGGGGAGCGGGCCGGGGCGGATCAGGGGCAGGCGCGGGCCACGGTGGGGCGTCTCGTCTTCGGGCAGATGGCGACCCAGGCCGTGGGCACGGCGACCCGGTTGGGCGTCTTCGAGCGGATCGGCCCGGGCGAGGCCGCCGCCGACGACCTCGCGCGCGAGCTGAGCACCCATCCCCAGGCCACCCTGCGTCTGCTGCGCGCCCTCGCCGGACTGCAACTGCTGTCCGAGCCCGAGCCCGGCGTCTTCCGGACGACCGCGGCGGGCGATCTGCTCCGTTCCGACACGCCCGGCACCATGCTCGCCATGACCACGATGTTCACCGATCCCGTGATGCTCCGCGCCTGGGACCTGCTGGGCGAGGGGGTGCGTACGGGCGAGACCACGTTCGGCGCCGTCTTCGGCACCGACTTTTTCGGTCATCTCAAGGAGCACCCGCAGCTCTCGGCCGGGTTCAACGCGGCGATGAGCCAGGGCACCCGGACCACCGCGGACACCGCGCCCCACCACTACGACTTCGGGCGCTTCGCCACCGTCGTGGACGTCGGCGGCGGCGACGGGACGCTGCTCAGCGCCATTCTCCGGGCCCACCCCGGGGTGCGCGGCATCCTCTACGACACGGCCGAGGGACTGGCCCAGGCGGCCCGGCGCTTCGAGGACGACGGCCTCACCGATCGCGTCGCCCTGCGCACCGGCGACTTCTTCACATCCGCTCCGGAGGGCGGGGATCTCTATCTGCTCAAGAGCATCATCCACGACTGGGACGACGAGCGGTGCGCCGCGATCCTGCGGCACATCAGGAAGGTCGTCCCCGACCACGGCGCCGTGCTGATCGTCGAGCCCGTCCTGCCCCCGACCGTCCCCGCCGACCAGCAGAACAACGTCTACCTCAGCGATCTGAACATGCTCGTCAACGTCGGCGGCCGCGAGCGCACCGCCGAGGACTTCACCGCCCTCCTCGCCGCGTCCGGCTTCACCCTGCGCACCGTGACCCCGCTGCCGAGCCCCAACATCTTCCAGCTCATCGAGGCGACTCCCGACCCGATCGGTCCCGGGTCGCGGCTCTGAGGCCCGCGCCCGCCCGCGAGTCCCTCGGTCCCGGCGCGCGGGCGGGCCGAGAGGCCCGGGAGGGGCGGGGCGGGCGAGTGGGGCGGCGGGGGCAGGGGTGGGGGCGGAGGAGAATGATCCCCGCACTGGCCGCACCGCCGAAGAACGGACCCGATGGACGACATGACACTGGCGCGCGTATTGACGGACGCGGCCCACGAGGCCCCCGAGCAGGTCATCGTCCATGTCCGGGGGGACGGCGGCGAGCTGACCGTCACTCTGCGGGAGCTGCTCGACGAGTCCCTGCGGGTGGCGGGCGGCTTCCGGGCGGCGGGCGTCGCGCCGGGGACCTGTGTGCCGTTGCTGGCCGATCGCAGCGAGGACTTCCAGCCGATGTTCTGGGGCGCGCTCGCGGCCGGGCTCGTACCGGTGCCGCTGGCTCCGGACGCCCGGCGGGTCCTGCCCGTGTGGGAGCAGCTGGGCCGGCCGCCCGTCGTGGTGGACGCGGCGACCGCGTCGCTGCTCCCCGAACTCCCCGAGGCCGTGCGCGCGCTGCGGCTCACGACGCTGCGGCAGGGGCCCGCGCTCCGGAAGCCGGTCGCCGCCGAGCCCGGCGATGTGGCGTTCCTCCAGTACTCCTCGGGCAGCACGGGCGCGCCGAAGGGAGTGGAGGTGACTCATGCCGCGGTGCTGGCCAACTTGGCGCAGATACGATTCTCCTCGGCGCTCGGCGCCGACGATGTGGTGGTCAGCTGGATGCCGTACTTCCACGACATGGGGCTCATCGGCACCCATCTCGCTCCGCTCGCCGCCCGCGCCAAGCAGGTGAAGATCGGTCCGCTGTCCTTCGCCAAGCGGCCCGAGGTGTGGTTCGACGTGGCGGACCGGCACCGGGCCACCGTGCTGTCCGCCGCCAACTTCGCCCTCGCGCTGACCGTACGGCGCGTGCCCGACGAGGACATCGCGCGGCTCGATCTCTCCCGGGTACGGCTGATCCTCGTGGGCGCCGAGCCGATCGCCCCCACGGTGTGGCGCGATTTCGCCCGTAAGACCAGCCTCGCGGGGCTGGACCCGGCGGCGGCCCAGCCGGTCTACGGACTGGCCGAGGCGACGCTCGCGGTGACCTTCCCCCCGCTGGGCGAGGTCGCCGAACCGCTCGTCCTGGACCGGGCCGCGCTCGGCCGGGGGCTGGCGGTGGACGCCGAACCGGGCGACGGCTCGGTGGAGCTGATGGACGTCGGCCGCCCGGTGGCGGAGTGCGCGGTGCGCATCGCCGACGACGACGGCCGTACGCTCGGCGATAGGCGCGTCGGACACATCCTGGTCCGCGGCCCCCAGCTCGCCCGCGGCTATCACCGTCTGCCCGACGCGAGCGCGGCCGCGTTCGCCGAAGGCTGGCTGCGCACCGGCGACCTCGGCTTCCTCCGGGACGGCCGGCTGTGTGTGACCGGGCGTCACAAGGATGTGCTGTTCCTCAACGGCCGCACCTTCCACGCCCCGGACATGGAGGAGGTCGCCGCGGCCACGCCCGGGCTGCCTCCCGGCGCGCCGGCGGTGATCGGGTCGACCGATCCCGTCACCGGCGGGGAGCGCGTCGTGGTCTTCGTCCCCTGGGCCCGGCCGCCCCACGACGCGTCCGAGGTACTCGAACGGGTCGCCTCCCGCGTCCGCGAGGCCCTGCGCCACGACGACGTCCGGGTGCTGGCGCTGCCTCCGGGCGCGTTCCCCCGTACGACCAGCGGGAAGCTCCAGCGGCAGTCGCTGCGGGCGCGCTTCGAGGCCGGGGCCCACTCGGGAGGGGCGGCTGTCGGCCCCCTGCCCGTGGCAGCGCGTTCGGCGACCGTTGCCGGCGGTACGGCGCCGGCTCCCCGCTCACGGGCGGACGTCGAACGGACCGTGGCCCAGGTGTGGGCCCGGGTGCTCGGCGGGTCCGGCCGGGCCATCGGCCGGTACGAGCGATTCGGCGGTCTCGGCGGGACGTCGCTCAAGGCGATGGAGGTCCTCGTGGCGCTGGAGGACGCCTTCGCCGTCACACTGCCGCCCTCGGTGATGCGCGACCACGACACGATCGCCGGGCTCACGGACCGTCTCCTCGCCGCCACCGGGACGACGGACCTCGGGACGAACGCGGCGGCGGCAGGCGTGATCGGCGGCGGGACGGCCTCCGGGGCGGCCACGGGGACGGACGACCGGACCGACGCCCCCACGGACAGCGGCACGACCACCACGAACACCGGTCGGGCGACCGCCCCCGCCGACAGCCGGACGACCGCCACGAGCAACGCTCCGGCCGACAGCCGGACGACCGCCACGGCCGACGACCGGACAGCCGTCCCCGCCGACAGCCCCGCGGCGACCTCGGCCGACGACCCGGCCGCCCCCGCCCCCGCCCCCGCCCCCGCCCCCGCCCCCGCCCCCACGAAGGATCGCGGGACCCCCTCCCCGCCGGAGCGGGCCGCCGCCCGGCGGCCCGTACCCGCCCCGATCGCGATCACCGGACTGGCCTGCCGCTTCCCCGGGGCCGACTCGCCCGAGGCGTTCTGGGACCTGCTGGAGGGCGGGCACGACGCCGTCACCCCCGTACCGTCCGGGCGGTGGAGCGCGCCGGCGGGCCCGGAGGCGCGGCCCGCGCCCGCGCGGTGGGGGGCGTTCCTCGACGATCCGGCCGCCTTCGACGCCGAGTTCTTCGGCATCGGCGCGGAGGAGGCCCGCGCGCTCGACCCGCAGGCCCGGCTCTTCCTCGAACTCGCCCATGAGGCCCTGGAACGGGCCGGTTACGCGGGGCCCCGGCGGCTCGGCCGACGGATCGGCGTCTTCGCGGCCGTCGGGGAGAGCGGCTATCGGGAGATCCTGGACCGGGCGGCCGCGGACGGCGCACCGCTGCCCGCGACGCTCACCGGCAATCTGCCCGGCCTCCTCGCCGCCCGCGTCTCCCAGAGCCTCGACCTGGACGGCCCCGCGCCGGCCGTCGACACGGCCTGCTCCTCGGGGCTGGTGGCCCTGCATCTGGCACGGCGCAGCCTGCTGGACGGCGAGTGCGACCTCGCCGTCGTCGGCGGGGTCAATCTGCACCTCACGTCCACCGGCCACCGTCTGCTGGAGGAGGCCCAGGCCCTCTCCCCCACCGGGCGCGGCCGTGCCTTCAGCGGCGCGGCCGACGGTTTCGTCCCGGGCGAGGGCGGTGCGGCGGTCGTTCTGACGCGTCTCGACGCGGCCCGTCTCGCCGACGACCCGGTGCTGGCGGTGGTCCGGGGGACGGCCGTCAACAATGACGGCAGATCGCTGAGTCTGATGGCCCCCAACCCGCTGCGCCAGCGCGAGGTGATCGTCCGGGCGTACGAGGAGGCCGGTGTGGATCCCGCCTCGGTGAGCTATGTGGAGGCGCACGGGACGGGCACGGCCGTGGGCGACCCGATCGAGCTGCGGTCGCTCGCGCACGCGTTTCCCGTACGGCCCGACGGGGAGCCCCGGCTGCTCGGTTCGGTGAAGGGCAACATCGGGCATCTGCTCAACGCGGCGGCCCTGCCCTCCCTGGTGAAGGTGGTCCTGGCACTGGGCCGGCGCAGGCTGCCCGCCTCGCCGCACGGTGCGCCGCCGTCGCCGGGCCCGGGGCAGGCCGGGTTCTCCCTGGTGACCGAGGCGGTGGACTGGACGTCGTCCGGGCCGCTCAGGGCGGGGATCAACTCCTTCGGGTTCGGCGGCACCAATGCCCATGCCGTGCTCGAACAGGCCCCGCCACCGCCGCCCCGCGCTCCGCGTGCGAGCGGGGGCCATCGTCTGCTGACCCTGTCGGCCCCCGGCGCGGCGGGGCTGCGCGCGGCGGCGGCTGACCTGGCCGCGCATCTCCACCGCCGTCCGGAGCTGGACGAGGGCGATGTGTGTCTGACCGCGAGCACGGCCCGGGACGACGCCTCCCACCGGCTGGCCGTCGTCGCGGCGGGCGATCTGCGCGAGCGTCTCGCCGCGATCGCCGCCGGGGAGTCGGGCCCGGCGACCGTCGGCGGCGTCGTCCGGTCCCGGCCGCGCGTGGTCTTTCTGCTGCCCGGTCAGGGGGCGCGGCCCGTCGGCCGGGGTCTGTACGACACGGCTCCGGTGTTCCGGGAGACGCTGGACGAGGCGTCCGCGCTCCTCGGTCCGCTGTGCGGCAGGCCCCTCCTGGAATGGTGTCTGGATCCGGACGCGGACCCCGCCGTGCGCGATCTGACGGAGGTGGCGCAGCCGCTGCTCGTCGCGTCCGGGGTGGCGCTCGCCCGTCAGCTGCGGAGCTGGGGCGTGGAGCCCGACGCGGTCGCCGGGCACAGTGTCGGCGAGATCTCCGCGGCCTGTGTCGGCGGGATGCTCAGCCTGGGGGACGCCGTGCGGTTCGCGGCCGAACGCGGTCGGCTGATGGGGGCGTTCACCGGGCCCGGAGCCATGATCGCGGTCCGTGGCGACGAGGGGACGATCGCCGACGCGGTGGCCGGGGCGGTGGCCGGAGCGGCGGGGGCGCTCGCCGTCGCCGCGTACAACGGCCCGGGTCTGCTGGTCCTCTCGGGCACGGCGCCCGCCGTGGAGGGCGCGGCCCGCGCACTGACCGCGCGGGGCGTCTCCGTACGCCCGCTCAGGGTGTCCCGGGCCTTCCACTCTCCGCTCATGCGGCCGGTCGCCGACCGGCTCGCCGACGCGGCGCGCGCGCTCGCTCCGCGGGCTCCGTCCGTTCCGCTGATGAGCACGGTGACCGCCGAGTGGGGTCCTGTGCTCGATCCGGGGTATCTGCGCGACCACGCGCTGCGGCCGGTCCGGTTCGCCGACGCGATCGAGCGGCTGACCGCCGAGGGCTATGACACGTTCGTCGAGATCGGACGGGGTTCGACCCTGTCGGGTCCGGTGCTCGCGACCGCGCGACGGCGGGCGGCGGCGGACCGGGCGGACGCCGCCGGGGGCGGGGAGCCGGAGGCCCCTGCCCGGGACGGGGACGGGGACGAGGACAGGGACAGGGACGCCGGCCGCCCCGGCCGGGTGACGGCGTTCCCCGTACTGCCGGGCCGCTCCGGGGACGCCCCGGACACCGGGCCGGACACCGGGCCGGACGCCGGCGGCGAGGGCGACGGGCCCGGGGAACTCCTGGCGACCGTGGGCCGGCTGTGGACGCGCGGTGTGCCGCTGGACCGTACGGCGCTCGACGCCGGCCGGCGCCGGGTCCCGCTGCCGCCGTACCCCTTCCGGCGCGACCGGCACTGGCCCGCCCCGCCGGCGAGCGCGCTGCTGCACCGGGTCGATTGGCGGGACACCGCGCTGCCCGGCGGTCGCGCCGAGGTGCGTTCGGTGCTGCTGACGGGCTCCGACGCGGCCTCGGTGAGCGCGCTCGCGGAGCAGCTCGCCGCCGAGGGCGTACGGACGCACCGGACGGGCGACGGGCCGCCGGACGCCGTCGTCCTGGTGGCCGGGCCCGCTCCCGACCTCCCGGATCCCGGGGCGCTCGACCGGGCGCGGGACACCGCGCTGGCGGACTTCCGCACCGCGCTCGCGCTGCTCGACGGGACGGGCGCGGACCGGCTGCTGGTGCTGACCGAGGACGTCCACACCACGGGAGCGGTCCCCGAACGGCCGCGCCCCGCCCACGCGCTGCTCACCGGACTCGTCCTGGCGCTCCCGGAGGAGACCCCGGGGTCGGCCGCCGCGAGCGTCGACCTCAGCTCGCTCGACACCCCGGCGCGGCGGCGGGAGGCCGTGCTCGCCGAACTGCGCGCGGGCGGTGCGCCGGGCCCCGCCGCCACGGTCGCCTGGCGGGCGGGGCGCAGGCTCACCCGTACCGTCGCGCCCCTGACCGGCGCGGCGGTGCCGCGCGCACTGCCGCCGAACGGGGTGTTCCTCATCACCGGGGGCGGCGGGGGGATCGGCTCCGCGCTCGCCCGCGAACTCGCCGGGGCCGGCCGCCCGACGATCGTCCTCGCGGGCCGTTCGCCGCATCCGCCCGCGGGGCTGATCGACGAACTGGGCGCGCTCGGGGCCACCGTGCGCCACCACGTCGCCGATGTGTCGGCGGAGGAGGACGTCGACGCTCTTCTCGCCGGACTGCCGGTCCTGGACGCCGTCTTCCACGCCGCGGGGACGGTGCGGCCGGGAACGCTGCGGAACAAGTCCCCGCGGGAGACCGCCGAGGCGCTGGCCGCCAAGACGCGCGGCGCCCTGCTGCTCTCCCTGGCCCTGCGGCGGCACGGTCTGCGGCCGCAGGTCTGTGTGGCGTTCTCCTCGGTCTCCTCCGTGCTGCCCGGTCTCGCGGGAGCGCTCGGCGACTACGCCGCCGCCAACGCGTTCCTGGACGCGTTCGCCGCGTCGGAGCGGCGGGCGGGCAGGCCGTGGCTGTCCGTGAACCTCGGCGCGTTCGCCGAGGTCGGGATGGCCTCGGCAGCGGGCGCACGGCCGGGCCCGGGGGCCGGGGGCAGGCCCTTGGCCACCGCTCCCGCGCTGGAGGCGCTCCGGCAGGCGTCCGGCCTCGACGCGGCGCGGCTGCTGATCGCGGATCTGGCCCCGGCGACCGCACCGCGGCCCGCCCGGGCCGCCTCGCACCCGGCCGCCGGGGCGAGGGCGTTTCCCGTACCGGCGCCGGCGGTTCGGCCTCCGGAGTGGTCGGCGACGGCGCGGCCGGAGGCCGATACGGCGTTCGCGCCGCGAACGGCCCCCGGGTGCGCGCCCGAGAGCCCGGGGCCCGATCCGGCCGCGCGCCCGGGATCCGTGGCTCGCGGCGCGCCGCGAGGTCCGGGCGGGGGCGGTACGGAGACCGCCGAGCTGCTGCGCCGGCTCCTGGCCGCCGCGCTGCGGCTGCCTCCCGCCGAGGTCGTGGACGACCAGCCGTTCCTGACCCTCGGCCTGGACTCGCTCACCGCCGTCGACCTGGTCAAACAGCTCGAACAGGAGCTGGGCGCCGGTCCGCTGCCCGCCACGCTCTTCTTCGAGCACCGGACCGTACGGGAACTGGCCGCGCACCTCGACGCGTCGCCGCCACCGGCCGGTACGGGAGCCGGGGCGCGGGCGGGAGCCGGGGCGCGGGCGGGAGCCGGGGCGCGGGCGGGAGCCGGGGCGCGGGCGGGAGCCGGGGCGCGGGCGGGGGCCGGGGCGCGGGCGGGAGCCGGGGCGCGGGCGGAGGCCGGGGAAGCCGCCCCCGCTGCCGTCCCCGACGGCGAACCGTTCCCGCTCACCCCCGTACAGCTGGCCGTCCACACCGGCGGCCGGCTCCACCCGGACGTGGTGGCCCACGGCTACGTACGCCAGAGCGTCCGCGGCCCCCTGGACGCCCGGCTGCTCGGCCGGGCGCTCGCCCTGCTCGCGGAGCGGCACACGATGCTGCGGATCCGCATCGCGAACGGCCCGAACGGCGAGGACGGCGAGGACGGCGACGACGCCGAGGGGACGGGCTCCCGGGTGACGGCGCCCAGCCAGTACGTCGCGCCTCCCGCGCCCCTGTCTTCCTGGTACGAGGTGCGCGAGCGCCCCGGCCGCGTCGAGGACGTCGAGGCAGCCCTGTGCAACCGGCCCTTCGATCTCGCCGCCGAGCCGCCCGTGCGCGCGGTGCTCGTCCGTGAGAGCCCGGATCTGGCCCATCTGGTGCTGATGATCCATCACACGGCGGGCGACGGATTCAGTCTGAACCTCCTCGGCGAGGAACTCTGGTCGCTCTACACCGCCCTCTCACTGGGGACGGAGCCGTCGCTGCCGCCCCTGGTCACCAACTTCGCGCGGTACGCCGCCGTCGTCGCCAAGGAGCGTTCCGGCCCGGCCTTCGCCGCGGACCGGCGCTACTGGGCGAAGCGGCTGGCGGCCCGGCGCGAACCGCTGCGGCTGCCGTACGACGGGGATCCCTCAGCTCCGCCCGAGGCCCCTCTCGCGGCCCGTCAGACCGCCCTCGACCCGGCGCTCACCGCCGCGTTGCGCGAGCGGGCCGCCGAGGAGGGCGTGAGCCTGTTCCATCTGCTGCTCGCCGCCCATGTGCGCTGTCTGGCGCGGTGGAGCGGGCAGCGCGGGATCGCGGTCAATGTCGCCCGCGCCCGGCGGGAGACACGGCTCGCCGGTCTGGACCGGCTGGTCGGCCCGCTCGCCGACACCCTCCCCCTCCTCTGCGAGACGGATCCGGACGAGTCGGCGCGGGCCCTGGCCGTTCGGCTGCGGGACATCTGGCTGGAGAGCGAGCGCCACGCCTCGCTCACCGGCCTCGATCTGGCCCGGCTGCTGCCGGGCGACCTCGAAGGGCCCCGCACGGTGAGCCCGGCGGGCTTCAGCTTCGCCCGCTTCCCGGCCGCGCGGGACGAACGGTGCCCGGTGACGGTCCGGCCGACCGCGGCCGGGACCGCCACCGCGGCGACCCGGCTCAGCCTGCTGTGCTGGGAGGACGGGACGATTCTGCGCTTCTCCTGGAACTTCCCCGTCCGGCTCTTCGAACCGGCGACGGTGGAACGGCTGGCCCGCGACTTCCACGCCGAACTGACGGCCCTCGCCGCACCGGTGTCCCCCGAACCGACCGCCCTCGCCGGCCCCCGACCCGCCGCACCGACCGCCCTCACCGGGACCCGCCCCGCCGAGCCGAGCGCCTCCACCGGCCCCCGCCCCGCCGCACCGGCCACCCTCGCCGACTCCCGGCCCCCCGCACCGCCCGCCCCCACCGGGCCGGATTCCGGCGCGCCCGCGCCGTGCCCGCCGGCCGAGCGGCCCGCCCCGGAGCCCCTCCTGAATCCCCTCCCGGAGGCCCGGACCGGCTCCGCCGCCCTCGTGCCCCGGCTGCTCGCCCGCTTCCGGTCCGCCCCGGACGCGGTCGCCGTCGACACCGGGACGGCCACGCTGACGTACGCGGAACTCGACCGGGCCTCCCGGTCCCTCGCGGCGCGGCTCCTGGCGCACGGGGTCGTCCCCGGAAGTCTGGTCGGCCTGCTCACCGGGCCGGGGGCCGACACCGTGGTCTCGGTCGTCGCCGTGCTGCGGGCGGGCGCGGGCTGGGTGCCGCTGGACGCCGCCCATCCGACCGCGCGCCTCGCCGACCAGATCGCCCGCTCGGGCGTCCGTACGGTGATCTGCCACGGCCCCACCCGCGCGGCGGGCGAGGCGCTCGACGGCGTCACGCTGGTGCCGGCCGACGAGGACTCCGCCGCCGCAGACGCCGCCGGGCCCCCGGCGCCCGCTCCCTCTCCGGACGGCCCCGTCGACGCGGACGCGATCGCGTACGTCATCTTCACCTCCGGCTCCACCGGCCGTCCGAAGGCCGTGCCCATCACCCACCGGTCGATGGAGAACTACCTGGACTGGGCGATCGGCGTCTTCGGTTACGACGAGCGGGACCGGCTCGCCCAGACCGCGTCGATCTGCTTCGACGCCTCGGTCCGGCAGCTGCTCGCCCCGCTGCTCGTCGGGGGGACGGTCGTGGCGGTGCCCTGGCGGCTCGTCCGCGACCCCGAGCTGCTGCTGACGCATGTCGAACGCACCCGGATCACCGTGTGGAGCTCCGTCCCGACGCTGTGGGAACAGCTGCTGACCGCGGCCGAGCACCGGGTGCGGCGCGGCGGCGTACGGCCGGATCTGTCGGCGCTGCGGTGGATCCATGTCGGCGGCGAGGCGCTGTCGCCCGCTCATGTCCGCCGCTGGTTCGACCTGTTCGGCGAAGGCGCGCGGATCGCGAATCTGTACGGGCCGACCGAGGCGACCGTCAACACGACCTGTCATGTCATCGACGTCCGGCCCGAGGACCATGTGCGGCGGCTGCCGATCGGACGTCCGGTGGCGGGCACGGAGGTGGCGGTGGTCAAGCCCGGCGGCGAGGACGCGCGGCCCGGCGAAGCGGGCGAGCTGTTCATCGCCGGGACCGGTCTGACCGCCGGATATCTGGGCGAACCGGAGCTGACCGAGGCCGCGTTCACCAGCCGGGGCGGACGGCGCTGGTATCGCAGCGGCGACCTGGTCCGGCAGGCCCCGGACGGCGTGCTGGAGTTCCTCGGACGCCTGGACGACCAGGTGAAGATCCGCGGGCACCGGGTCGAGCCGGGCGAGATCGAGGCCGTGCTCCAGGCGCGTCCGGACATCGCGCACGCCGTCGTCCTGGTCCGCGACGGACGCCTCGCCGCCTTCGTCACCTCCCGGCCCGGCTCGCCCCGGCCGGACGCCGTGGCTCTCCGGATCCATCTGGCGGCGGCCCTGCCGCCGTACATGGTGCCGTCCCGGATCACGCCCGTCGGCGAACTGCCGCTGACGGGTACGGGCAAGGTCGACCGCCGCCGGCTGCTCGCCCTCCACGCGGAAACGAACGCGAGTACGGGTACGGAGGCGGAAGCGGAGGCGGAATCCGGCGCGGGCGACCGGGTCGGCGCCCCGGACGCCGGACGCCGCACCGCGCCCAGGACGCCGACCGAGGTCCGGCTGGCCCGGATCTGGTCCGCGCTGCTCCCGGCGGAGGACGTGCGCCGCGAGGACGACTTCTTCGCGCTGGGCGGGGACTCGCTGCTCGTTCTGGAGGTCTTCGCGCGGCTGGAGCGGCAGGGCGGACCGCTTCCCCGGCCGACCGTCGTCTACCGCCACCGCACCCTGGCGGCCCTCGCCTCGGCCATCGACGCGGCGGCCTCCGAAGGGTCTGAAGGGGACGCCGCTGTCGGCGGTCCCGGCGCGGCGGACGCGGGTCCGGCCTCCGCCGCCGGGCCCGCGCCGTTCCCGCTCACCCCCGGGCAGCGGGGCTTTCTGCTCGCGGAGGCCATCGCGCCGGGCGGCACCTCGTCCTGGCTCACCCGGCTGCGTCTGCACGGGCCCCTGCGCGCCGACCGTTTCCAGGCGGCGGTGGATCTGCTCGTCGCCCGCCATCCGATGCTGCGCACGGTCTTCCCCGCCGGGGCCCGTCCGGCCGTCCAGCAGGAACTTCCGCCCTCGCTGCGCCTGCCGGTCGATTTCGAGACGCTCGCCGACCCGCGCCATGTGGAGGAGCGCGTCGCCGACGAGCGGGCGCGCCGCTTCGAACCGTGGGCCTGGCCCCTGCTCCGTCTGCGGGTGCTCACGCTCGCGCCGGAGGAACACGTGCTGGTGGTGCACGCGCACCACATCATCGGCGACGGCTACAGCGCCGCACTCCTGGTCCGGGAGCTGATGGCCGGGTACGACGCGCTGAACCGGGGCGAGCGGCCGGAACTCGACCCGCCGCGCGGCGCCTTCCGGGACCACGCCGTCCGTCTCGCCCGGGCTGCCGACGGCGAACGGGCCGTGCGACCGGTCCAGGAGCCCGGCGCCCCGGCGGCGTCCGCCCCCGGCGCGGCGGACCGGTGGGCGCGGCTGAGCACCCCGTACAGTCCACCGGTTCCGCGCGCGGACGCCGACGACGCCACGAGCGGGAACGACGGGCGGGACGGCGGGACGCGGGCGGCCGCCGTCTCCTTCCGCTCCCACGGGTTCGACATCGGGGCCGAGCGGGTGGCGGAGCTGCGCCGTCTCGCGGCCGGGGCGGGGGCCACTCTGTACGCGCCGCTGCTCACCGGCTACTACCGGGCGCTGGCGGCGGCGACCGGGCGGGCGGATCTGGTGCTCGGGCTCGCGGTGAGCGGCCGGGACCACGCCCTGCCGGACGTGCGCCGGGTGTTCGGGCCGTTCGCCACCGCCGTGCCCGTACGGCCCGCGCCCGGCGCGGATCCCGCGGGGCCGGGGCGTGCCGGGTTCCACGACGATCTGCGGCGGGTCGTCGCGGAGGCCGTCGCGGCGCGGACCTATGAGGGCGCGGTGCCCCCGCTCCCCAGCGGTCTGCCCCTGACCTCGCAGTTCTTCTTCACCTTCCTGGACTTCTCCGCCCTCGGGCCGACGGGCGGCGAGACCCTGACGGTCTCCTCGGACGACGGCGACAGCGAGTTCACGCCACCGCCGGTCGGTACGGATGTGTTCCTGTCCGCGCGTCTGGACGGGGAGCGCGTCCGGGTCACCCTGCGCGCCTCCGGGTCCGCGTTCTCCGCCGTGGGGCTGGCGGCGCTCGCGGACGCGCTGCGGGAGGAGCTGACCGGCCCCGGCCCGGACCGCCAGGCGGCGGCCCCGAGCGCTCCGGCCCTGGTCGTACCGGGCGGTCCGGCGGAGCCACGCGCGGAGACGATGGACTCCGCGCTCGTCGGCTATCTGCCGTCCCCGGCCCAGCTCGCGCGGCTGGCGCGGCTGCCGGAGACGGCGCTGCCGCGCGAGGAGCTGCGCGCCCTGCTCTTCCCGGACGGCCGGCCGCGCCATCTGGAGACCCTGAGCACCCCGCTCGGGCGGTCGGGGTTCGTGTCCGTGCCGGTCTTCGCGGACGAACTCGCGGCCGGGGACGCGCTGCTCCGGCACACCGCCCGGGGCGTGGCTCTCGCCTCGTCCCTCGGGGCGCGGACCGTATCGCTCGCCGGTCTGATCCCCTCGCTGACCGGTTACGGATTCGAGGTCGCGCGCGCCGCCGGGGCGAGGGGGGCGACCGCCGCCGTCACCACCGGGCACGCGATGACCGTCGTGTCCGTCGTCAAGACCGTGCACGCCGCGCTGGAGGCCACCGGGCAGGAGCTGGAGGGGCTGACCGTCGCGTTCGTGGGGCTCGGCTCGATCGGGTCGTCGTCGCTGGAGCTGCTGCTGTCCCAGTCCCGGCGTCCGCCCGCCCGGCTGCTGCTGTGCGATGTGCCGGGCAGCGGGCCGCGGCTGAAGGAGCTGGCGGAGCGGCTGCGCGAGCGGGGCGCGGCCGGAGATGTGGACGTCTGGGAGTCCGTCGCCGGGCTTCCCGACGCGGTGTACGGGGCCGGGCTGATCGTCGCCGCGGTCAGCGGCGGCGGGGCGCTGCTCGACGTCGACCGGCTGAGGCCGGGCACGACGGTGGTCGACGACTCCTTCCCGCACTGCTTCGACACCGGCCGCGCGATCGCCAGGATGCGGGAGAGGAGGGATGTGCTGGTGGTCGGCGGCGGGCTGCTGGCGGTCGGCGACACGGAACGGCGGGTGGCCGAGGGGCTGCCGGCCGCTGCGGCGGCCGGATATCTCGACCGGCCGTGGCTGCCCGGCACGGTCGCCTCCTGCCGGCTGGAGTCGATCGTCCACGCGTCCGGCGCGGACGTCCCCCTGGTGCGCGGTCTGGTCGACGGGCCGACGGGGCTGGCCCACTGGGCGGCGGCCGAGGCGGCGGGGACGTGTGCCGCGCCGCTGCATCTGCTCGGGCACGCCGTCGACGCCGGGACCCTCACGGGGTTCGGTCGGGAGGTCTGACGACGGCCGTCGGCGGCGCGCTCCGCCGGGCCGGGCCGCGCGCGCCGTGAACGGGCCGGTGGGCCACGGGTCTTGGGGCGGGACGCACCCCCGGCCGGAGCTAAGGTTAGCCTTACTTCACTGTGCGCTCGATGTCCTCGTGGCAGGGCAAGGAGCGGGGGCCGAAGGGCAGTTGGCCCCACGACGCGACCGGACCGGTGCGGCCGGGCGGAAGAGGAGAGACTGAACGATGCGGGTTGCCATGTTCGGCCACCAGCCCTGGGGGCATCCCCTTCCGCGAGGGCAGCGAGCCCCGCGCGCGGCCGGGAGGATCGGCCCCCGGCGGGCCCTCGCGCTCGCGAGCGCCGGCCGCCGGACCGCCCGTCGGCCGGGGCCGACGGGCGGACGCGCCGCCCACAGCCGGATCCCGGCCGGTGGTTCGCGCCCGTGAGCCGGAAAGCCATACTCTCCCCCGCTCCGCTCCCCGGCCGGGACGAGGAGCGGAGCACGACCCGTACGGTGCTGCGGGGGGCCGGGCTGCTGCTGGCCGTCGGCGTCCTGCTGCTGATGGTGGTCCTCAGCACCTGGATCGGCACCAAGGACACCTCGCTCGGGCAGGTCTGGTCCGCGATCCGGGGCGACGACGGTTCGTACGCCACCGGCGTGATCCGGGAACTGCGGCTGCCCCGGACGCTGATGGGGCTGGCCGTCGGCGCGGCGCTGGGCGTCGCGGGCGCGGTGATGCAGGCCATGACCCGCAATCCGCTCGCGGACCCCGGGCTGCTCGGTGTGAACGCCGGGGCGTCGGCGGCGGTGGTCCTGGGCATCGGCGTCCTCGGCCTCTCCACCTTCACCTCGCTGGTGTGGGCGGCCTTCGCCGGGGCCGGCGCGGCCACGGTCCTCGTCTATGTGCTCGGGGCGTCCGGGCGGGCCGGGCCGACCCCGGTGCGGCTCGCGCTGGCCGGGGCGGCGGTCAGCGCCTGTCTGGGCGGGGTGATCGGCGGGCTCACCGTGTTCAACGCGGCGACCTTCGAGTACATGCGGTTCTGGATGGTCGGCTCGCTGGCGGGCCAGGATCCGGATCTGATGGGGCAGTTGCTGCCGTTCGTGGTGACGGGTCTGGTGATCGCGCTGCTGATGGCGCGCGCGCTCAACGCGCTCGCGCTCGGCGAGGAGCTGGGCAGGGCGCTCGGCGCCGGAGTGGCGAGGACCCGGCTGGCGGCCGTCGTCACGGTGACCCTGCTGTGCGGCGCGGCGACCGCCGCCGCCGGGCCCATCGGGTTCGTCGGACTCGTCATCCCGCTGGTGGCGCGCTGGCTCACCGGCCCCGATCTGCGCTGGGTGCTGCCGTACTCGCTGGTCCTGGCGCCGATTCTGCTGCTCACCTCGGACATTCTGGGGCGGGTGGTGCTGCCCGAGGGAGAGCTGGAGGTGGGGGCCGTGACCGCTCTGGTGGGTGCGCCCGTGTTCATCGCGATGGTGCGCCGGCGGAAGGAGATCTCGCTGTGAGGACCGTCGGCGACCGTGCCCGGCCCGTGCCCGCGACCCCGGGGAGGCCGGATGCGACCCGGCCGGTGAGTCTGCTGTCGGCCAGGATCACCTTCCGGCTGCACCGGCGCACCGGGCAGGTCTGTCTGCTGGCGCTGGTGCTGTCGGCCGTGGCGCTGGTGATCAGCCTCAGCGTGGGCGCCTATCCCGTTCCGCTGCCCGATGTCGCGCGGGCGGTCTTCGAGGGCACCGGCGACCGTCTGGCGGTCCACTTCGTCAATCAGGAGCGGTTGCCGCAGGCGCTGCTGGCCATTCTGGTGGGCGCGGCGCTGGGCATCAGCGGCGCGATCTTCCAGAGCATCTCGCGCAATCCGCTGGCCAGTCCGGATGTGGTCGGCTTCAACAGCGGTGCGGCGACGGGCGCGATCGCGGTGATCGTCTCGCTCGGCGGCGCGGCCGGGGCGGCGGCGATGGCGCTGGGGGCGATCGGGGGCGGTCTGGCGACCGCGCTGGTGGTCTTCGTGCTGGCGAGCCGGGGCGGGCTGCACGGGGTGCGGCTGGTGCTGATCGGCCTCGGGGTGACCGCGATGCTCGGCTCGGTGAACTCGTATCTGCTGACCCGCTCCAGCCTCAACAACGCCCAGAGCGCGCATGTCTGGCTGGTCGGCACCTTGAACGGCCGGGGCTGGAGTTCGGTGCAGATGATCGCCGTGGCGCTGGCCTTGCTGCTGCCGGCGGCGATGCTGCTCGGGCGGCAGCTGCGGATGCTGGAGCTGGGCGACGAGCTGGCGAACGGTCTCGGGGTGCGGGTCGGCCGGGCGCGGATCACGCTGACCGTGCTGGGCATCGGGCTGTGCGCGGTGGCGGTGGCGAGCGCCGGGCCGATTCCCTTCGTGGCGCTGGCCGCGCCGCAGATCGCGGTGATGCTCACCCGCAGCCCGGGGGTGAGCGTGATCTCCGCCGGGGCGGTGGGGGCGGCGCTGCTCTCGCTGGCGCATCTGGTGTCCAGCCAGTTCTTCACCGCGCTCGCCTGGGTGGGGGACCGGGTGGGCTGGCTGAAACTGGTGGACGACTCGCAGCGGAACAATCTGCTGCCGGTGGGGGTCACCACGGCGGTGCTGGGCGGCGCGTATCTCGCCTGGGTCCTCTTCAAAAGGCGGGGGACGGGGCGCGCCTGAGCCGCTCCCCCGGCCCCTCGGCGCGCGCCCCGCGGAGGGGGCGGGGCGCGCGGCCGGGGGGACGGTTCACGCCCTTCACTCCGAACACAACAAGCCATTCCCGGCGGGCTATTGTTCCGAGTGGATCACTGAGGTTAGCCTTACCTAACCTAAAGGAGGACTCAGTGACCAATCCGTTCGAGGACGAGGACGGCACCTATCTGGTGCTCGTCAACGACGAGGGACAGCACTCCCTGTGGCCCGCCTTCGCCGAGGTTCCGGCCGGGTGGACGACCGTCCATCCGGAGGACTCGCGCCAGGCCTGTCTGGCGTATGTGGAGGAGAACTGGACCGACATGCGCCCCAAGAGCCTCGTGGAGAGCATGGCGAACGACCGGCCATGACTTCACCGCGTCGGCGAGCGAGGACGGAAGAGGCCGTGCGAGAAGAGAGTGTGGGCGCCGGTGAGCGGGACTGAGAACAGGGCCGCCGGGAGCGGGGACGGGAGCGTTCCCACCGGCGGGGCGGCGAGCGGGTCCGCGGCCCGGCGGCGGGGCGACGGCCTCGGCAGACGCGGGTTCCTCGCCGGGGCCGGCGCCCTGGGCGGCGCGGTCGCCGTGGGCGCGGGCATGGTCCTCGCCGAGGGCCGGGGCCACGCGGCGGTCCCGCCCCGGCCCGATCTGATGACGGCCGCCCTGGGCACCCCGCTCGACGAGCTGCCCGGGGCCGCCGAGGCGGCGCGGTCGGCGGCGGCCGCCGCCCGGGCGCACCCCTCGGCCGGCCGCGCGTTACGGGCCGCCCGGCGGCTCACCCCGTTCCGGGACCCGCTGCCGGTGCCCCGGGTGCTGCGCGGCCGCAAGGGGCAGCTGACCGTGGCCCTCCGGGAGGCCCGCACACGGCTGCACAGCGGTCTGCCGCCCACCCGGCTCTGGACCTACGAGGGCTCTCACGTCGGGCCCACCATCGAGGCGCGGAGCGGTCGCCCGCTCCGCATCGCCTGGGAGAACGACCTCGGCGGGGACTTCCCCGTACCGGCCGTCCGGGTGCCCTTCGCCTACGATCCCGAGCTGCCGCTGATGTGGGACCGGCCCGGCCGCGAGGGCGTCGCCCCCCGGGCGGACGTGGCGCGGCTGCCCCCCTGGGCCGTGGTCCATCTGCACGGCGCGGTCACCGGCGGCGGCAACGACGGCTGGGCGGAGAACGCGGTCCTCCCCGGCGCCGCGCAGCTGGCCGAGTATCCCAACGAACAGCCCGCGGCGGGGCTCTGGTACCACGACCACGCCATGCACATCACCCATCTCAACGTGATGACGGGGCTGGGCTCCGGCTCCTATCTGATCCGGGACGGGGAAGAGGCGGAGCTGGGCCTCCCGTCCGGCGACCGCGAGATCCCGCTGGTCTTCTTCGACCGGAATCTCGATGTGGACGACGACGGCGAGTTCACCGGCGACCTCCTCTACAAGGGCATCGTCGTCATCGCCGAGCCCTATCAGCTGGTACGCCCCTTCACCGGGCCGTTCAACCTGGTCAACGGGGTGATCTGGCCCCATCTGGAGGTGTCCGCCGGCTGGTACCGCTTCCGTGCGCTCAACGCCTCCAACAGCCGTCCCTATCGCTTGAGGATCCTGGACGAGGAGGGCGCGGAAGTGCCGTCCGAGGCGCTGGTGATGATCGGCACGGACGCCGGGCTGCTGCCCCGGCCCGCCCCGGTCACCGACGGGGTGCCCCTCACTCCGGGGGAACGCGCCGATCTGCTGGTCGACTTCTCGCGCTACCGGGGACAGCGGCTGCGGCTCGTCAACGACTCCCCCGAGCCGGGCATCCGGCCCGATCTGATGCAGTTCCGCGTCGGGTCCCGGGCCGACGCGGGCGGCTTCGCCCCGCCCGCCGTGCTCGCCTCCTCCTTCTCCCCGCCCGGCCGCGCGGAGACCGCCGGGGCGACCGAGCGCCTGGTGGTCGTCACCCCCGTCTACCCCAAGGACCCGGAACTCTGGGAGATGGAGGAGACGGGGCCGCCGAGCGGCCCGCTGCCCATCGACGGGATCATCCAGATCGAGGAGGAGGACGGCTCCGTGCGGACGTTCGAACGCGTCGCCGCCACCTTCCACGACCCGGTGCGGTTCACCGTCCCCGCCGGGGCCACGGAGCGCTGGACGTTCCTGAGCCTGGAGAGATCCCCGGGCGCGTATCCGCACCCCATGCATCTGCACGCGGTCGCCTTCCAGGGCGTCAGCCGCGAGGTGTTCGACGTCAGCTCCTTCGAGTTCTTCGAGCGGGAGGGCGGCGGCTACGGCGCGGGCACCTCCAGACCGCTGAAGCGGATCCGTACGGGAACGCTCACCGCGGCCGAGCGGGGGCCCAAGGACGTCATCAGGCTCGCGCCCGCCGAACGCCTGACGGTGGCGGCCCGTTTCGACGGACCGCCCGGCCGGTTCATGCACCACTGTCACACCTATGAGCACGAGGACATGATGATGATGCGTCCCTTCCTCGTGCAGCCGAAGGCCGTTCTCGACCTGGCCCCGCACAGCGGTCACACCGGGTCCGGCGCACACCACTGACGCGGACCGCCGCGGCCGTCGGCCGCGGCGGTCTCCCCGGGCTTTCCCGGCCGCGGCGGCACGGCCCGGGAGCGGCCGCCGGCGCTTCCCGGCGGAAAGCCCGCCCCCTCCCCCTCCCCCGCGTCCGGGGCCCGTGAGAGGCCCGGACGCCGAAGACACCGGCCGTACGGACGCCGCCTCCCGACCGGGGGGAGACGTCCGGACGTTCACGCACACCGCCGTGCCTCCGGCCGGCGCACACCGCCGCCCGGCGCCCGGGCGCCGTACCGCCTCACCCCACGCATCCATGACCACCACCACCGGACTCGGGCGAGTCCGTCTGCCGGGAGATTTCGCATGAGCATCCGCCGTGACCGTCTGCCGCTCAGCGCGGCACAGCTCGGACTCTGGTCCGCTCAGCAGTTGGACCCGGCGAGCCCGGCGTATCTGACGGCCGAGTACGTGGAGCTGACCGGACCGCTGGACGAGACGGCCTTTCTCGCCGCGCTGCGGCGGACCCTGGCCGACGCCGACGGGCTGAGCGTGCGGTTCTCGGCCGAGGGCGAGAGCGTCCGGCAGGAGCCCGGGGCCGTGCCGCCCGGCGAGACCGCCGTGCTCGACCTCAGGGACGGGCCGGACCCCATGGCGCGGGCGCTGGAGTGGATGGAGCGCGAGCGCTCCGTCGCCGTCGACCTGGAGAGCGGGGAGCTGTACCGCCACGCCCTGCTGCGGACCGGTGAGCGCCAGTGGCTCTGGTACCACCGCTGCCACCACATCCTGCTCGACGGATACGGCTACCTCCGCTTCGCCGAACGCGTCGCCGAGGTCTACGGCGCGCTGAGCGCCGGACGCGCCCCCGAGGAGCACCGGCTCGGCTCCCTCCGCGATGTGCTGACGGCGGATCAGGAGTACGCGGGATCCGAACGCGAGCGCGCGGACGCCGCGTACTGGCACGCTCTGCTGGCCGACCGGCCCGAGCCCGGCACCCTCGCCGGCCGGGAGCCGGACGGCGCGGCCGGGCACTTCCTGCGGTGCCGGCGGACCCTGCCCGCGCCGGCCGCCGAGGCGCTGGAGGAATTCGCCCGCCGCGCCAGGGCGACCTGGCCGGAGGCGGTGCTGGCCGCCTGGGCGATCTATCTGACCCGGATCACCGCCCGCGACGAGGCGGTGCTCGCCCTGCCCGTCATGAACCGGACCGGCGGCGCACTGGCCCGGGTCCCCGCCACCACCGTCAACGTCGTGCCCCTGCGGATCGCCGTCGACGAGCGGACCGGCCTCGGCCCGCTCGTCCGCTCGGTCGCCCGCGCCCTCCGCGACCAGCGGCGTCACCAAGGCTACCGGGGCGAGCGGCTCCGCAGGGACCTGGGCCTGTCCGGGCGCGGCCGGCGGCTCTTCGGCCCCCAGGTCAACATCAAGCCCTTCCCCACCCGGCTCGCCTTCGGCGACTGCTCGGGAGTGACCCGCTATCTGGCGGCCGGGGCCGTCGACGATCTCACCGTGACCGTGAACGGCCTGCCCGGCGCCGACGGACTCGACGTCACCTTCGACGCCAACCCCCGGCTGTACGGGGCCGCCGAGACGGCCGCGCACACCGAGCGGTTCACCGCGCTCCTCGCCCGCCTCGGCGACCACGGCGACGACGCCCCGGTGGGCCGCCTCTCCCTGGCCGGCCCGGCCGAGCGGCGGCTGATCCTCGGCGACCGGCACCCCGACCCCCGGGCCCGGGCCGCCGAGGAGAGCCGGGCGGCCGGTCCGGCCCCCGACCTCTGGGCCGCCTTCGCCGACCAGGCCCGGCGCACCCCCGGCGCGGAGGCGGTGCGCGGCGGCGGCCGGCTCACGTACGGCGAACTCCACGCGCGTGCCGAGCGGCTCAGCCACACCCTGCGGAGCCGGGGCGCACGCCGGGGCGCGCTCGTCGCCGTCGCCCTGCCCCGCACCGAGGCGCTCGTGGTGACCCTGCTCGCGATCGTCCGCACCGGCGCGGGCTACATCCCGCTCGACCCGGACCAGCCGCGGAGCCGGGTCGGGCGGACGGTCGCCGACTGCGCCCCGGCGCTGCTGCTCGCCGAGCCGGGCCAGGAGTGGGACGTGCCCGTGCCGACGCTGGCCGTACGGGCGGACGGCACACCGGAGGACGACGCCGTCCACGCCCCCGGGCCCGCCGCCGTTCCGCACCCGGCCGACCCCGTGTGCGTCATCCACACCTCGGGCTCCACCGGCCGCCCCAAGGGCGTGGTCGTCACCCGGGGCGCGCTCGCCAATCTCCTCGCCTCCGTGGGCGATCTGCTCCGGCTCGGCGGCACGGACCGGATGCTGGCGGTGACCACCGTCTCCTTCGACATCGCCGCGACCGAACTCTTCCTGCCCCTGCTCGGCGGCGGCGCCGTGATCGTCGCCGACTCCGACCAGGTCCGCGACCCCTTCGCGCTCGGCGCGCTGATCCGGGCCGCCCGCCCCACCGTGATGCAGGCGACGCCCTCCCTCTGGCGCGTCCTGACCGAGGCCGTGCCGGACGATCTCGCCGGGCTGCGCCTCCTCACGGCGGGCGAGCCGCTGCTGCCCGATCTCGCCCGCACGCTGGGCGCGCTGGGCGCCGGGCCGGTCGTCAATCTCTACGGTCCCACCGAGACCACCGTGTACTCCGCGGCCGGCGAGGTGACCGCCGACGACGGCCCCCCGCACGTCGGCCGGCCGGTCCGGCACACCCGGCTCCTCGTCCTGGACCGGGCGCTCGCCCCGATGCCCGCCGGGCACACCGGTGAGCTGTACATCGGCGGCGCGGGAGTGGCCCAGGGCTATCTGGGCCGGCCCGCGCTGACGGCCGAGCGCTTTCTCGCCGATCCCTTCGGACCGCCCGGCAGCAGGCTGTACCGGACCGGCGACCTGGCCCGGCGGCGTCCCGACGGTCTGCTGGAGATCGCCGGCCGGGCCGACCAGCAGCTGAAGATCCGGGGGCACCGGGTCGAACCGGGCGAGATCGAGGCGGCGCTGCTGGAGCACCCCGGCGTACGGGAGGCGGCGGTCGTCGCCCGTCCGGGGCCGGACGGGGACCTCGTGCTGGTCGCGTACCACACCGGCCCGGCGGGGCCGCAGGATCCGGCGGAGGAGCTGCGGGCGCATCTCGCGGCCCGGCTGCCGGACCATCTGCTGCCCGCGTTCCACGTCCGTCTGGACGAACTGCCGCGCACCGCCAACGGCAAGACCGACCGCGCGGCGCTGCCCGAGCCCGTGCGCCCGGAGCCGGCCGAGCACGGCGGCCGGGCCCCCGCGTCCGCCGCCGAGACCCTGCTGTGCGGGCTGTTCGCGCGGGTGCTCGGGGTCGCCGGAGCCGGACCGGACGACGACTTCTTCGCCCTCGGCGGGCACTCGCTCACCGCCGCCCGGCTGGTCACCGCGGTCCGCGCCGAGGCCGGGGCCGAACTGACCGTGCGTTCGCTCTTCGACCGTCCCACCCCGGCCCGGCTCGCCGTGGCCCTGGAGCGGGCCCGGGCCGCCCGGGAGCCGCTGCGGCCCCGGCCGAGGCCGGCCCGGCTGCCGCTCTCCGCCGGTCAGCGCCGGCTCTGGTTCCTGGAGCGGTCGGGCGAGCCGGGCGGGGCGTACAACATCCCGCTCGCGCTGCGCGTCCACGGGCCGTTGGACTTCCGGGCGCTGCGGTCGGCCGTGGGCGATCTGCTGGAGCGGCACGAGATCCTCCGTACGATCGTCCCGGCCGTCGCGGGCGAGCCCTTCCAGCGGATCCTGGACCCGGCGGAGGCGGCCCCCGCCGTCTCCCGGCACCGGGTGCCCGAGGACGTGGCCGAGCGGCGGATCGCCGCGGAGGCCGCGCGTCCGTTCGACATCGAGGCCGAGATCCCACTGCGGGTCGCGGTGTTCTCCACCGCCCCCGACCGTCACACCGTGCTGGTGGTGCTGCACCACATCGCGGGCGACGAGTGGTCCCTGCCGCCGCTGCTGGGCGATCTGGGCGCCGCGTACACGGCCCGCGCCCGGGGGCGCGCCCCGGGCTGGACCCCGCTGCCGGTGAGCTACGCGGACTTCACCCTCTGGCAGCGGGAGACCGGCCGCGACGAGCGGGAGCTGAGCGAGCACTGGCGGGAGCGGCTGCGCTCCGCGCCCGAACGGCTGACCCTGCCCTGGGCGGGCTCCGGCGTCTCGGCGGAGCCCGGGGCGGACGGCCCCGACCGGGCCGCGGTCCTCGACTTCCCGCTCGGCGCGGAGCTCCACGCCCGGGTGCGGGACCTCGCGCTGCGCACCCGCACCACCACCTTCATGGTGCTGCACGCCGCCTTCGCCGCCACTCTCTCCCAGCTGGGCTGCGGCGAGGACATCGTGCTCGGCGCGCCGGTCGCCGGACGCGACGACGAGGCGCTCCGGGACTCCGTCGGCTTCTTCATCAACACCCTGGTGCTCCGCGCCGACCTCGGCGGCCGCCCCACCTTCCTGGAGCTGCTGGAACGGATCCGGGAGACCGACCTCGCCGCCCTCGCCCACCAGGAGCTGCCGTTCGACAAGATCGTGGAGGCGGTCAACCCGGCCCGGCTGCCCGGGGTCAACCCGCTCTTCCAGGTGCTGTTCGCGGTACGGGAGGAGCTGCCCGCCGACCCCGTCCTCCCCGGGCAGCAGGGCCGCCCGGTGCTGGTGAACACGGGCCACGCCAAGTTCGACCTCCAGCTCACCGTCAGCGAGGACACCGTCCTCGGCGGGGCCACCGGCCAGTTGGAGTACCGCACCCGGCTGTGGACCCCCCAGGCCGCCGCCCGCACGGCCGCCGCCTATCTGCTGCTCCTGGAGCGGATGACCGCCGACCCGGAGCGGCCGGTGGCCGTCACCGAGCTGCTGACCGCCGGGGAGCGGGCCCAGCTCGGCGCGGAGCACACCGCGCCCGTACGCGAGGTGCCCGGCGTCTCGCTCGCCCGGCTCTGCGCCGACCAGGCGGCCCGGACGCCCGGACGGACCGCGCTGGTCAGCGGCGGCGAACAGCTGACCCACGGGGAACTCGACGACCGGGTCGCCCGGCTCGCCCGGCTGCTCGCCGAGCACGGCGCGGGCGAGGGGCGCCTGGTCGGGGTCAGCCTCCCGCGCGGGGCCGATCTCCTGATCACCCTGCTCGCCGTCGCCCGCACCGGCGCCGCCTATGTGCCCGTCGACCCCGACTTCCCCGCCGGCCGGATCCGGCAGCTGCTCACCGACGCGCGCCCCGACCTGCTGGTCACCGACCGGGCGACCGCGGCCGCCGCGGGCCCGGTGACCGGCCGGACCCTCCTGCTCGACGATCCGGACGTACGGCGGGCCCGGGACGGGGCCGCGCCGCTGCCGCCCGCCCCCGCGCGGCACGGCGCGCACCCCGCGTACGTCATCCACACCTCCGGCTCCACCGGCCGCCCCAAGGGCGTCGTGGTGACCGAGGCCGCCGTCGCCAACTTCCTGCTCTGCCTCGCCGAGACGCTGGAGTTCACCGGCCGGGAGCGGCTGCTCGCCGTCACCACCGTCGGCTTCGACATCGCCGTGCTCGAACTCTTCCTGCCGCTGATCACCGGCGGCACGGTGGTCCTCGCCGACCGCGAGCAGGTGCGGGACCCGGCGCTGCTCGCCCGGCTCCTCGCCGCCAGCGGCGCCACCGTCATGCAGGCCACCCCCTCGCTGTGGCGTTCGCTGACCGAGACCGCCCCCGAGGCGGTGCGCGGGGTGCGCGCCCTGGTGGGCGGCGAGGCGCTCGCCCCCGATCTCGCGGTCGCGCTCGCCGGGCGCTCGGCGGGACTCGTCAATCTGTACGGCCCCACCGAGACCACCGTCTGGTCCACCGCCGCCGCCCTGGACGGGCGTTCCGCCGCCGCGCCGCACGCCGGCCGCCCGCTGTGGAACACCCGCGCCCATGTCCTCGGGCGCGGTCTCCGCCCGGTGCCCACCGGGGTGACGGGCGAGCTGTATCTCGCCGGGGACGGGGTGGCGCAGGGCTATCTCGGACAGCCCGGTCTGACCTCCGAGCGCTTCACCGCCGAGCCCGGCGGGCCGTACGGCAGCCGGATGTACCGGACCGGCGACCTGGCCCGGCGGCGTCCCGACGGCACCCTGGAGATCGTCGGGCGGGCCGACCACCAGGTGAAGATCCGGGGCCACCGGGTCGAGCCCGGCGAGGTCGCCGCCGCCCTGCGCACCGACCCCAGGGTCCGGGACGCGGCGGTGGTCCCCCACACCGGCGCGGACCATCCCGCGCCCCGGCTGGTCGCCTATCTCACCGGCCCCCGCGACGCGGCCGAGGCCGCCGAGGTCAGGGAGGCCCTCGCCGAACGGCTCCCCGCGCATCTGGTGCCCGCGCTCTGTGTGGTGCTCGACGCCCTGCCGCTCACCCCCAACGGCAAGCTGGACCGGGCCGCGCTGCCCGCGCCCCGGCTCGCCGCCCTCGGCGGACGGGCCCCCCGGGGCCGGCGCGAGGAACTCCTCGCCGCGCTCTTCGCCGAGGTCCTCGGCGTGCCGGAGGTCGGGGCCGACGACGACTTCTTCGCCCTCGGCGGGCACTCCCTGCTCGCCGCCCGGCTGGCGGGGCGCACCGCCGGGGCGCTCGGCCGCGCCCTGACCGTACGCGAGGTCTTCGACGCCCCGACCGTCGCCGGGCTCGCCGCCCGTACCGCGCCGGCCGGCGCGGCCCTGCCCGTACCGGAGGCCCGGCCGCTGCCCGAACGGCCGCCGCTCTCCCCCGCGCAGGCCCGGCTCTGGTTCCTCGGCCGGCTCGACGGGCCCGTCCCGGACGCGGCCCCCGCCTATCAGCTGCCGTTCGTCCTCACCCTGGACGGCGAGGTCGACGCGGCCGCGCTCACCGCCGCCGTCGGCGATGTCGTCGCCCGGCACGAGGTGCTGCGGACCGTCTTCCCGGACGCCGAGGGCGATCCGTACCAGCGAATCCTGCCCGCCGGCGCGCCGGTGACGGTCCGGTCCGCGACCGGCCCCGGCGACACCGCGCGGATCCTCGACGAACTCTGCCGCGAGCCCTTCGATCTGGCGGCCGAGCCGCCGCTGCGGGTCACCCTGCTCCAGGAGCCCGGGCGCACCACCGTTCTGCTGCTGCTGCACCACATCGCGGGCGACGAGGGATCGGTCGAACCGCTGCTCACCGATCTCTCCGCCGCCTACGCCGCCCGGCTGGCGGGCGAGCCGGGCGGTCTGCCGCCGCTGTCGCTGACCTGTGCCCAGCACGCGCTGTGGCAGCGGGAGCTGCTCGACGGGGAGCGGTACCGTCCGCAGCTCGACTTCTGGCGGCGGACCCTGGCCGGGTCGCCCGCCGAGCTGACGCTGCCGGCGGACCGGCCGCGTCCGGCCCGGCCCAGCGGCCGGGGCGGTCTCGTCCCCTTCGAGCTGCCCGACGAGACCGCGCGCGGCCTGCGCGAACTAGCCCGGGAGAGCGGGGTCACGCCGTTCATGGCGGTGCAGGCCGCCGTGGCCGCGCTGCTGAACGCCCTCGGCGCGGGGGACGACATCCCCCTGGGGGTGCCCACCTCGGGACGTGACCGCGCGACCGAGGAGCTGGTCGGCTTTCTCGTCAACACCCTGGTCCTGCGGACCGATCTCTCCGGGAACCCCGGCTTCCGGGAGCTGCTCGGCCGGGTCCGCGCCACCACGCTGGACGCCTTCGACCACGCCGACGTGCCGTTCGAGCGGGTGGTGGAGGAGCTGAATCCCGAGCGGTCCGCCGCCAATCCGCTGTTCCAGGTGATGCTCACCCACCGCACCCGTACCGCGCCGCCGTTCACCGCGCCGGGCGTCACCGCGGATCTCGCGGTCCGGGAGACCGGCGCGGCCAAGTTCGATCTGCTCATCGGCTTCACCGACCACCCGGACTCCGGGCGGATCGACGGGGCGGTCAACTACAGCGCCGATCTCTTCGACGCCGACACCGCCGAGGGCCTCGCCCGGCGTCTCGTCACGCTGCTGACGGCGGCCGTCGCCGAGCCCGATCTGCCGGTCGGACGGCATGATCTGCTGACGGCCGGCGAGCGGCGCACCCTGCTGGACGACTGGAACCCGCCCGCGCCGGACGCCGGAGCGCCCGAGACCGGGCTGCCCGACGTGGTCGAGCGCTTCGCCGCCGCCGTCGCCTCGGCCCCGGAGGCGATCGCGGTCACCCATGAGGGCCGCTCGCTCAGCTACGCCGAACTCGACCGGCGCACCGACGCGCTCGCCCGGCAGCTCATCGCCCGGGGCGCGGGGCCCGAGGAGCGGGTGGCGCTGCTGCTGCCGCGCTCGACCGCCCTGGTGGAGGCGGTCGTGGCGGTGGCCAAGACGGGGGCCGCGTATGTGCCGCTGGACCCGGCCCACCCCGCCGACCGGCTCGCCCGCACCCTGGACGCCGCCGATCCGCTGCTCCTGCTGACCGACACGGACATCGACGGGCACGCCGCCACCGCCCTGGCGCTCGCCGCCGGGGCCGGGGACCGGCGGCCGGTGGTGCTGAATCCGAGCCGGCTCGCCGCCGGCCGCGACGGGCTGCCCGCCGGTCCCGTCACCGACGCGGAGCGCACCGCGCCGCTCCACCCCGACCACGCCGCCTATCTCATCCACACCTCCGGATCCACCGGCCGGCCCAAGGGCGTGGTCGTCTCCCGGCGCGGTCTCGCGCGGCTCTTCGACGCCACCCGGGAGCGTTTCGCCTTCGGCCCGGACGATGTGTGGACCCTCTTCCACTCGTACGCCTTCGACTTCTCCGTCTGGGAGATGTGGGGCGCGCTGCTGCACGGCGGCCGGCTCGTCGTCGTCCCGAAGGACCTCACCCGCTCCGCCCCCGACTTCCTGCGGCTGCTCCACCGCGAGGGCGTGACCGTCCTCAACCAGACCCCGTCCGCCTGCTACCAGCTCACCGAGGCCCTGACCGCGCCCGGCTCCCCCGGGGTCCCGCCGTCGCTCCATTGGCTCGTCTTCGGCGGCGAGGCGCTCGACGTCGCCCGCGTCGCCTCCTGGACGGCCGGACCGGACGCGCCCCGGCTGGTCAACATGTACGGGATCACCGAGACCACCGTCCATGTCACGGCGTACGACCTCACTCCCGAGCGGGTCGCCCGGGCCGTGGCCGAGGGCGCGGGCCCGATCGGCCGCGCCATCGGCGATCTGCGGCTGCGGGTGCTGGACGGGGCGCTGCGCCCGGTCCCGGCCGGGGTCGTCGGGGAGCTGTACGTCGCGGGTCCCGGGCAGGCGCGGGGGTATCGGGGGCAGCACGGGCTCACCTCGGCCCGGTTCGTCGCCGATCCGTACGGTCCGCCCGGCTCGCGCATGTACCGCAGCGGGGATCTGGCGCGCTGGTCCCGGGACGGACAGCTGATCCATCTGGGCCGGGCCGACCGGCAGGTCTCGCTGCGCGGCTTCCGGGTGGAGACGGCCGAGATCGAGTCCGTGCTCCGCACCCGGGGCGGGGTCCCCTCGGCGGCCGTGGTGCTGCGCGGCGATCTGCCCACCGGGCCCGGTCTGGTGGCGTACATCACCGGCGGCGCGCCCGCCGCCGAACTCCGCGCGGTCTGCGCCGCCGCCCTGCCCGACCACATGGTGCCGTCCGCCTTCGTCTCCCTGGACCGGCTGCCGCTGACCGTGAACGGCAAGCTCGACGAGGCCGCGCTGCCGCTGCCGGAACGGGACCGGTCGGCGGGCGGGCGACCGCCCGGCACCGCGCGGGAGCGGGCCCTCGCCGGGCTGTACCGGGAGGTGCTCGGCTGCGGTCCGGTCTCCGTGGACGACGACTTCTTCGCCCTGGGCGGGCATTCGCTGCTGGTGACCCGGCTCGCGGGGCGCGTCCGCGCGGAACTCGGCCGTCCGGTGTCGGTGCGCGACCTGTTCGAGACCCGTACGGTCGCCGGTCTCGCCCGGCTCCTCGACGGCGCGGACGGCGGTTCGGGCAGCGGCGCGGACGGCGGCTCTGTCGTACCGGCGCCGCTCGCCCCGCTCCCGAGGCCGGAACGGCTCCCGCTCTCCCCGGCCCAGGCCCGGCTCTGGTTCCTGCACCGGCTCGCCGGATCGGCCACCACCTACACGGTGCCGCTGCTGCTGCGCTTCGGCGGGCCGGTGGACGCGGAGGCGCTCGGGCGGGCGCTGGCCGCGCTCGTCGAGCGGCACGAGATCCTGCGCACCGTCTATCCCGAGTCCGAGGGGCAGCCGGTCCAGCGGGTCCTGCCCGCGATCGCGCCCCGGCTGGAGCGGGTCACCGTGCCGGCGGACGAGACCGGTCCGGGGCGTGGGAGCGGGCTCGGGGACGGTACGACGTCCAACGGCCCGGGACGCGAGAGCCGGCTCGGAGACGGTACGACGTCCAACGGCCCGGGACGCGAGAGCCGGCTCGGAGACGGTACGACGTCCAACGGCCCGGGACGCGAGAGCCGGCTCGGGGACGGCGCGGGCGGTGCGGCCGGGTCCGAGGGGAGCGCCGGGCCGGATCCGTTCGCGCGGGCCGCCCGGCTCCTCGCCGACGTCGAGTTCGATCTGCGGACCGAGCCGCCGCTCCGCGCCCATCTGCTCACCGGCCCGGACGGGACCGCCGCGCTGCTGCTGGTGCTGCACCACATCGCCACCGACGAGTGGTCCACCGGGCCGCTGGTGCGCGATCTCGCCCTGCTGTACGACGCCGTGCTCCGGCGGGCCCCTCGGCCGCCCGCGCCCCGGCTCCAGTACGCCGACCACACCCTGCGGCAGGAGCGGGACCTCGCGGAGACCGCACCCGGGCTGCTCGCCCACTGGCGCGAGGCCCTCGCGGGCGCGCCCGCCGAGATCCCGCTGCCGCTGGACCGGCCCCGCCCCGAGGAGATCGACCAGCGCGGCGACTCCGTCGAGTTCGCCGTACCCGCCGGGATCCACCGGACCGCGGCGCGGCTCGCGGCCGACAGCGGGGCGACCCTCTTCATGACGTTCCAGGCGGCGCTGGCCGCGCTGCTCACCGCCCACGGCGCGGGGACCGATCTGCCGCTGGGCACCGTGGTCGACCAGCGCGGCGACGAGGCGCTCCAGGAGCTTCCCGGGCTGATCTCCAACACCGTCGTCCTGCGCACCGACACCTCGGGCGACCCCACCTTCCGCGAACTCCTGGAGCGGGTCCGCCGCACCGATCTGGACGCCTTCGAGCACGCCGCGCTCCCCTTCGAGCGGCTGGTGGACGAGATCCGCCCGGAGCGTTCGCTCTCCCGGCATCCGCTCTTCCAGGTGGCGGTGATCCACCAGAACGAGTCCGTCGCGCGGCCGGAGTTCAGGGGCGCGCCGGCCCGGGCCGAACTCGTGGAGACCCGGGGCGCGAAGTTCGATCTCACCCTCGCCGTGGTGGAGCGCGCCGGGACGGACGGGCTGCGGGCCGCCTTCAACTACCGTACGGCGCTCTTCGACCGGTCCACCGCGACCGCGCTCGGGGTCCGGCTGACCCGGCTCCTCGCATGGTTCTGCGCCCATCCCGATCTGCCGATCGGCGCGGCGCCGCTGATGGACGGGGACGAGTCGCGGCAGGCGCTCGCCCAGGCCTCGGGCCCGGTGCGCGAACTGCCCGGGACGACCCTGGTGGAGCTGGTGCGCGAGACCTGCGCCCGGACGCCCGGCGCACCGGCGCTGCGCGACGGTGAACGGGTGTGGAGCCGGGCCGAGTTCGACGCCGAGGCGGATCTCCTCGCCCGCCGGATCGCCGCCCGGATCGCCCGCGCGGGCACGGACCGGGACACGGGCCGGGACACGGACGCGGACGCGGGCACGGGCACGGACGCGGGCCGGGGGCAGGTGGTCGCCGTGTCGCTGCCGCGCTCGGCGGAGCTGGTCCTCGCCGTGCACGCCGTGCAGCGCGCCGGGGCCGCCTATCTGCCCATCGACCCCGAACTGCCCGAGGCCCGGGTCCGCGAGCTGCTCGCCGACTCCGGGGCCGTCCTCCTCGTCGGCGCGGGGGAGCGCTCCGGCGACGCGGCGGAGCGGCCGCCGTACCTCGACCTCGCCGCACCCGCCGAGGCCGCCGAGGCCGCCGAGGCCGGATCCGGCGCGCTCCGGCCGCCCTCCCCCGCCGACCCGGCCTATCTGATCTTCACCTCGGGCTCCACCGGCCGTCCCAAGGGCGTCGCCGTGCCGCACTCGGCGATCGTCAACCGGCTGCTGTGGGCGCAGGACGCCCACCGCCTCACCGCCGGGGACCGGGTGCTGCTGAAGACCCCGGCGAGCTTCGACGTATCGGTGTGGGAGCTGTTCTGGCCGTTCCTCGCCGGTGCGACCCTGGTGGTCGCCGGGCCCGACGACCACCGCGACCCGGCCCGGATCGCCGGGCTGCTGAGCGAACACTCCATCACCACCGTGCACTTCGTGCCGTCGATGCTGGCCGCCTTCACCGCCGTCGCCACCGCCGGGCAGTGCGCGAGCCTGCGCCGTGTCATCGCCAGCGGCGAGACCCTGCCCGCCGCGACCGCCGCCCGGCTGCGGAGCCTCGCGCCCCACGCCGAGCTGCACAATCTGTACGGTCCCACCGAGGCGGCGGTGGACGTCACCGCCCACCGCGTCACGGCGCGCGACGTCGACGCCGGCCGGATCCCCATCGGCCGGCCGGTCTGGAACACCACGGCGGTCGTGCTCGACGCCGCGCTCCGCCCCGCGCCCGCCGGCGTCCCCGGCGAGCTGTATCTCGCGGGCGCGCAGCTCGCCCTCGGCTATCACGGTCGGGCCGCGCTCACCGCCGAACGCTTCACCGCCGCCCCCGCCGGCCTCGGCCTGCCGCCCGGCGCCCGGCTCTACCGCACGGGCGATCTGGCCGCGCGGCGGCCGGACGGGACCCTCGACCATCTCGGGCGCGCCGACGACCAGATCAAACTGCGCGGGCGGCGGATCGAGCCCGGCGAGATCCAGGCCGTGCTGGACGCTCATCCGGGCGTCGAGCACAGTGCGGTGACCGCGCACACCGACCCGGCCACCGGCGCGGTCCACCTCATCGGCTATGTGGTGCCGGCCGGCGCGGACGGGGCGACGGGCCTCTCCACTCTGCCCGGGCATCTCGCGGAGCGGCTGCCGGCCGCCCTGGTGCCCACGGTGATCGTCCCGGTGGCCGCCCTCCCGGTGACGCGCAACGGCAAGCTGGACCGGGCCGCGCTGCCCGCGCCCGAACTCGCCTCCCAGGAGGTCTGGGCGGAGCCCGTCAGCGAGGAGGAGCGGCTGCTCGCCGGGCTCTTCGGCGAGCTGCTGAGCGTCGAACGGGTCGGTCTCGACGACAGCTTCTTCGCCCTCGGCGGCGACAGCATCCTCTCCATCCAGCTGGTCGGCGCGGCCCGCAAGGCGGAGCTGCGGTTCACCCCGCAGGACGTGTTCCGCCACCGCACCGTGCGCGGTCTGCTCTCGGCCGCCGCGCGGTCCGGGGAGCCCGCCGCCTCCGGCGCGGGTGACCCGTCGTCCCCCGTTCCGCCGGACGGCGGGCGCGGGCCGCTCACCCCGCTCCAGGAGGGGCTGCTCTTCCTCTCCCAGTACGACGCGGACACCGGGTCCGCGCCCGGGCCGGACGCGCTCGACGTCTACCACGTACAGGTCGTGCTGCGGCTGAGCGGCGCGGCGATCGACCGGGAGCGGCTGCGGACCGCGCTCACGGCCGTGCTGGACCGGCACGCCCCGCTCCGTACGGCGTTCACCGCCGAGGACGGGGTGTGGGCCCAGCGGGCCCTCGCCGGGGTGTCCGCCGAGGTCGACGAGGTGGATCTGCGCCGCCGCAGGCCCCGGGAGCGGGACCGCCGCGCGCGGCGGCGCGCCGAGGACGACCGGGTGCGCCGTTTCGACCTCGCCGAGCCGCCGCTGCTGCGCGCGACCCTCGTCCGGCTGGAGGACACCACCGCCGAGCTGATCCTCACCGGGCACCATCTCGTCCTCGACGGCTGGTCGCTCCCGCTGCTCGTCCGGGAGCTGCTGCGGCTGTACGGCGGGGCCGAACTCGCCCCCGCCCCGCACTACCCCGACTATCTGCGCTGGCTCGCCGAGCGGGACACGGAGGGCGCTCGGGAGGCCTGGCGCGCCGCGCTGGACGGGGTCGCCGAGCCGACGCTGCTGGCGCCGGACGAGCCCGGGGACGCCGAACTCCCCGAGGAGCGCACGATCACGCTCGACGCGGCGCTGACCGCGCGGCTGGGCGCGTTCGCCCGGGAGCGGGAACTCACGCTGAGCGTGCTGGTCCAGACGGTGTGGGCGCTGGTGCTCGGGGCCGCGACCGGCCGCCGGGACGTGGTCTTCGGGACCGTCGTCGCGGGCCGTCCCGGTGAGCTGCCGGAGGCGGCGGACATGATCGGGCTCTTCGTCAACACCGTGCCCGTACGCGTCGCGCTCCGCCCGGAGGAGACGCTCGGGGAGCTGCTGCGGCGGGTCCGGGACTCCTTCACCGATCTGCTGCCGCACCATCACCTCGGGCTCGCGGACATCCAGCGCGCCGCCGGGCACGGCGTTCTCTTCGACACCCTGACCGCGCTGGAGAACTATCCGGCCGACAGCCCGGATTCGCTCGGCGCGGCGGCGGGGCTCGGGATCGACGGGGTGAGCGGACGGGACGCCACCCACTATCCGCTCACCTTCGTCGCGGTCCCCGGCCCCGAGCTGACGCTGCGGCTGGCCCACCGGCCGCGGGCCGTCCCCGCCGAGCGGGTCGCCGCGCTCGCCGACCGGGCCCGGCACCTCCTCACCACGCTGGTGGACGCGCCGGACACCTCGGTCGGCGCGCTGGACGTGCTGGTGGCACGGGAGCGGGAGCTGCTCGACGCCCAGACCTCGGGCCCCGCCGCACCGCCCGCGCGGAGCTGGGCACGGCTCGTCATGGACCAGGTGGCGGCCCGTCCCGAGGCGATCGCCGTGGACGCGCCCGGAATCTCGCTGACGTACGCCCGGCTCGCCGACCGGGCCGGCCTGCTGGCCGCGCGGCTCGCCGCCGCCGGGGTCCGCCCCGGCGCGCTGGTCGCCGTCGTGCTGCCGCGCTCCGTCGACCTGGTCGTGGCCCAGCTCGCCGTACAGCTCGCGGGGGCCGCCCACTTGCCTGTCGACCCCGGCTATCCGGACGACCGCATCCACGCGATGCTCACCGACGCGTCTCCCGCGCTGGTGCTCACCGGCCGGTCCCAGGCCGAGCGCCACCCGGGGGCCCTGCTGGTGGACGCGCCGGGGGCGCCGTGGGCGTACGCCCCAGGGACTCCACGGACGGCTGACGCGCCGGCGGCGGAGACGGACGGCCCCGCGCCCGGCGGCCCGGACGACCGGGACGGGGTACGGGGCGACGGCCCCGCGCCCGACGCCTCGGGCGGCCGCCACGGGGCGGCGGGCGACAGCCGGCGGTCCGGCGGCGAGGCGGCGGGCGACAGCGCACCCGCCGACAGCACCGCCCCCGGCGGCGAGGCGGCGGAGGGCAACCGCCCCCGTGCGGAAGGCCGCGACGGCCCCGCCCCCGGCGGTGCGGAGGGTCATCGCGCGCTCACCCCCCAGCACCCCGCCTATGTCATCTACACCTCCGGCTCCACCGGCCGTCCCAAGGGTGTGGTCACCACCCACCACGGGCTGGCCGCGCTCGCCGCCGCGCAGGCGGAGCGGCTCCGTGTCGATCCCGGCAGCCGGGTGCTCCAGCTGGCCTCGCCGTCCTTCGACGCGTCCGTCATGGAGAGCCTGATGGCCCTCGCCACCGGGGCGACGCTCGTCGTTCCCGAGCCGGGGCCGCTCGCGGGCGAACTGCTCGGCGAGACCATCGCCGCCCGCCGGATCACCCATGCCCTGATCCCGCCGACCGCCCTCACCGGGCTGGAGCCGGACGGTCTGGAGACCCTGCGGACCCTGGTCGTCGGCGGTGAGGCGTGCTCCGCGCCGCTGGCGGCCCGCTGGGCCCCCGGCCGCCGCATGATCAACGCGTACGGGCCGACCGAGGCGACCGCCTGCGTGACCATGAGCGAGCCGCTCGTACCGGGCGGGACGCCGCCGATCGGCGGGCCGCTCACCGGGGTGCGCCTCCATGTCCTGGACACCATGCTGCGGCCCGCGCCCCCGGGGGCCGTGGGCGAGCTGTACGCCGCCGGGCCCGGGGTGGCCCAGGGCTATCTCGGCCGTCCCGGGCTCACCGCCGAACGCTTCACCGCCGAGCCCGGCGGGCCGCCCGGCAGCCGGATGTACCGCACCGGCGACCTGGTCTCCCGCGACGAGCGGGGCGTCCTGCGCTACCACGGGCGCGGCGACGACCAGATCAAGATCCGGGGATTCCGGGTGGAGCCGGGCGAGATCGCGGCCGCGCTCCAGTCGGATCCGGCGGTCCGCACCGCCGCGGTGACGGTCCGGCAGGACGGTGCGGGAGGGCCGCGACGGCTCGTCGGCTATCTCGTCCCCGCCGATCCGTCCGCCGCGATCGACACCGACGCGGTGCGCGCCGGGCTCGCCCGCTCGCTGCCCGACCACATGGTGCCCGGCGCGCTGGTGACCGTGGACGCCCTCCCCGTCACCCCGAACGGCAAGCTCGACACGGCGGCCCTGCCCGCACCCGACTTCTCCGCCGCCGCCGGCCGGGCGGCCTGCGGGACACCGGAGGAGGAGCGCCTCGCCGCGGTCTTCGCCGCCGTTCTGCGGCTGCCCGCCGTCGGGGCCGAGGACGACTTCTTCGCCCTCGGCGGCGACAGCATCCTCTCCATCCAGCTGGTCGCCCGCGCCCGCGCCGCCGGAGTCCGGGTGACGCCGCGGGAGATCTTCGAGCACCCGACCGTACGGCGGCTCGCGGCGCTGGTCGCCGAGCGCGACCCGGTCACGGCCGGCGCGGCGCCCGGCGACCCCGCGCCGGCGACCGGGGAGGCCCCGCTGACCCCGGTCATGCGCTGGCTGGCCGGGCGGCGCGGCCCCTTCGGCCGGTTCAGCCAGTCCATGCTGCTCACCCTGCCGCCGGGGATCGGCGACGAGGCCCTCGCCCGGGTGCTCGGCGCGGTGCTGGACCGGCACGACGCGCTGCGCGCGCGGGCGGACCTCGCGGCGGGGACGTTCTTCGTGCCCCCGGGCCCGTACGACACCGCGGATCTGCTCGAACACGGCGAGGGGGACGGCCGGTTCGACGACGCGGGGCTCGCGCGCGAGGTGGACCGGCTGGCCGCGGGGCTCGATCCGGCGGCCGGGCGGATGGTGCGCGCCCGTGTCTGGCGGCCCGGCGGACCGGGGAGCGGCCGGCTGCTGCTGGTCGTCCACCATCTGGTCGTGGACGGGGTCTCCTGGCGGATCCTGCTGGACGATCTCGCCCAGGCGTGGAGCGCGGTCGCCGAGGGCCGCGCACCCGCACTCGCCCCGGTGCCGACCTCCTTCCGGGGCTGGGCGCACGCCCTGACCGAGCGGGCCGCCGGGCGCGCCGCCGAGCTTCCGCTCTGGCGGGAGGCGCTCACGGCCCCCGGGGCGCTCCCCCGGATCGCCCCCGGCCGCACCGGCGCCGTGGGCCGGGCCCGCCACCGGATCGTGGCGCTGCCCGCCGGGACCACCCGGACGCTGCTGACGACGGCCGTCGAGCGCCACGGCGCCCGGGTCCAGGACGTCCTGCTGGCGGCCCTGGCCGGTGCGGTGCGCGACTGGAGCGGTACGGACCGGGTGAGCTTCCCGGTCCATGTGGAGGGGCACGGCCGGGAGCAGCAGATCGCCGAAGGGCTCGATCTCGCCCGTACGGTGGGCTGGTTCACCAGCGTCTACCCGGTGCGGCTGACGGCGGCGAGGAGCGACTCGTACGCCGAGATCGTCGCCCGGGTGCGCGACGATCTGGCCCGCGTTCCCGACAGCGGGATCGGCTACGGGCTGCTGCGGTATCTCCACCCGGACTCGGGCGAGGCGCTGGCCGCGCTGCCGGAGCCCGCTCTCGCCTTCAACTACCTGGGCCGTTTCACGGGCTCGGGGGGCGCGGCCGGCGAACGGCCGTGGACGGGGGCGGCGGAGGCCGGAGTCCTCGGCGGGTCCGTCGACGCGGAACTGCCCATGGCCCACGCGGTGGAACTGAACGCGGTCACCCGCGACACGGACGCGGGGCCCCGTCTGCGCACCCGGCTGACGTGGTCGCCGGAGGCGCTCGCCGACGCGGACGCCGAGGAACTGGCGGAGCGGTGGACGGCCGCCCTCACCGGTGTCGCCGAGTCGGCCGCCCTGCCCGGCGGCCGGGGACCGGCGTCCCGGGCCGCACCGAACGGCGCGGCCCTGTCGCCGCTCAGCGCCGAACAGACAGCACTGCTCGCAGCCCGATGGAGGAACCGGTGAGTGTCAGGGAGAACGCCGACCGAAGGAACGGCGGCGGGGACGGAAGCGGGAGCGGTGTCAGTGACGGCGGCGGCAGGGGCGGCGAAGCGATGAGGCAGAACGATTCCCAGGATCGTCCCGACGGGGCCGGCGCGGGGACCACGGCTCCGGGGCGGGACCGGCCCGCCGGAACGCCCGGAGCCACCGGAGCCACCGGAGCCACCGGAGCGTCGTACAACGGCTCCGGCGGCGCCGCGCACCGGAACGGCGGCCGGGAGGCCGGGGCCCCCGGCGGCCCGGGCGGCAGCGACGGCGAGGGCCGAGGCGGGGGCGGGGGCGGCAGCGACACCGCCGGGCTGGAGGACGTGCTCCCGCTCACCCCGCTCCAGGAGGGCCTCCTCTTCCACGCCGGCTTCGACGCCTCCGCGCCGGACGTCTACACCCTCCGGCTCGTGTTCGAGCTGCACGGAGAGATCGACCCGGCCGCGCTCCGCGCCGCCGCCGGCACCGTGCTCGCGCGGCACCCCAATCTGCGGGCCGCCTTCCTCCAGGACGGTCTCGAACGCGCCGTACAGGCCATTCCGCGCGGCTGGGAGACGCCCTGGCGGGAGCGGGATCTGCGGGCCCTCTCCCCGGGCGAGCGGGCCGCCGAGCGCGAACGCGTGCTGGCCGAGGAGCGCGCCCACCGCTTCGACCTGACCCGCCCGCCGCTGCTGCGGTTCACCCTGATCCGGCTCGACGACCAGTCGTGCACCTTCGTCCTGACGGCTCATCACATTCTGCTCGACGGCTGGTCGATGCCGCTGCTCGGCAAGGAGCTGTTCCGGGCGTACGCCCTGCACAGCGGCGCGGCCGCCGAACCGCTGCCCCCGGTGCGCCCGTACCGGGACTTCCTCGCCCATCTCGCCGTCCAGGACCGCGACGCGGCGGAGGCGGCCTGGCGGCGGTCGCTGGCCCGCGCCGACGAACCGACCCTGCTGGTCCCCGAGACCGCCGGAACGGCCGCCGCCGTCGCCGAGCCGCCCCGGCAGCTCGATCTGAGGATCTCCGCCGCCACCGCCAAGAGGCTGACCGCGCTCGCCGCCGAGCGCGGGCTCACCGCCGCCTCCCTCCACCAGACCGCCTGGGGAGTGGCGCTGGCCCGGATCACCGGCCGCGCCGACGTCGTCTTCGGCACCACCGTCTCCGGCCGGCCGGCCGAACTCGACGGCGCGGAGTCGATGATCGGTCTCTTCATCAACACCCTGCCCGCGGCGGTCCGCGCACCGTCCGGGCGCTCCCTGGGCGCGGTGGCCCGCGACGTCCAGCGGGACCGCGCCGAACTCCTCGGCCACCACCATCTCGGGCTCGCCCGCATCCGGGAGATCGCCGGGCCCGGGGCGCACTTCGACTCGCTGCTGGTGGTCGAGAACTTCGGGGTGGACTCCGCCGGGCTCGCCGAGGCGCAGCGGGCCGGCGGGCTGACCGTCGCCTCGGTCCGGGGCGAGGACGCCACCCACTACCCGGTCACCCTGGTGATCCACCCCGGCCCCGAGCCCCGGATCGCCCTGCGCCACCGCCCCGATCTGGTCGCCCCCGCGCGCGCGGCGGCCCTCGGCGCGGCCTTCGTCCGTGTCCTGGACGCGCTGGCGGCCGATCCGGAGCGGCCCGTGGGCTCGGTGGAGCTGCTCACCGAGCAGGACCGCAGGCGGGTCCTGGACGACGGGGCCCCGGCGGACGGGGAGAGCGCCCCGGCGGACGACACCCTGGTCGCGCGGTTCGCGGCCGCCGCGGCCCTCGATCCCGACGCCGTCGCCGTCACCGACGGCACGGCCTGCCTCAGCTACGCCGAACTGGACGCCGAGTCCAGCCGGATCGCCCGGCTCCTCGGGGAGCACGGGACCGGGCGGGGCGACCTCGTGGCCCTGGCGCTGCACCCCTCCGCGCTCCAGATCTGCGCCGTGCTCGGCGTTCTGAAGGCGGGCGCGGGGTATCTGCCGCTGCCTCCCGACGCGCCCGGCGCCCGGGTCGCCGACCAGCTGGCCGTCGCCCGGCCCGTCACCGGCCTCACCACGACGGACGTTCCCGCCGGCGAGTTCACCGGGGTCCGCTGGACCGCCCTGGACGACCCGGCCGTACGGGAGCGTCTGGGCGCGCTGCCCGGCACCGCCCCGCCCGTCGGACTCCGCCCCGGGGACACCGCGTACGTCATCCACACCTCGGGCTCCACCGGCCGCCCCAAGGGCGTGGTGATCGAGCACCGCAATGTGCTGCGGCTGCTCGACGCCACCGAGGGCGACTTCGGATTCGGCCCGGACGACGTCTGGACCCTCTTCCACTCGTACGCCTTCGACTTCTCCGTCTGGGAGATCTTCGGCGCGCTCCTCACCGGCGGCCGGCTCGTGGTCGTGCCGGCCTCCGTGACCCGCTCGCCCGACGACTTCGCCGCGCTGCTGCGGGCCGAGCACGTCACGGTGCTCAATCAGACCCCGTCGGCGTTCCACCAGCTCGCGGACTCGGTGCTGGGCGCCGCTCCGGACGCCGCGCCGCTCGCGCTGCGCACCGTCGTCCTCGGCGGCGAGGCGCTCGACCCGGACCGGCTCACGGCCTGGCGGGAGCGCCACGGCGAGGACGGGCCGGAACTGGTCAACATGTACGGCATCACCGAGACCACGGTGCATGTGACCCACCATCCGCTGGACGCGGAACCGGAGCGCGAGGGATCCGCCGGCGCGGACGGCCCCGGCGGACCCGGTGACGGGTCCGGGCCCCGCAGCCCCATCGGGCGGCCCATCGAGGACCTGGGCGTCCGTCTCCTGGACTCGGCGCTCCACCCGGTCGCGCCGGGGGCCGAGGGCGAGCTGTACGTCTCCGGGCCGGGCCTGGCGCGCGGCTATCTCGGGGCGCTCCCGCTGACGGCCGCCCGCTTCGTCGCCGATCCGTACGGCCCGCCCGGCGGCCGGATGTACCGCACCGGAGACCTCGCCCGCTGGACGGAGGACGGCGAACTCGACTATCTCGGACGCGCCGACGAGCAGGTCCAGATCCGCGGCTTCCGGGTCGAGCCCGGCGAGGCGCGGGCGGCGCTCGCCGCGCTGGAGGGCGTCGCCGAGGCCGAGGTGCTGGCCCGTCCCGCCCCCGGCGGCGGCACCCGGCTGATCGGCTACGCGACCGCCGGGACGGCGGACCCGCTCGACCCGGCCCGGCTGCGGGAGGCGCTCGCCGCACGGCTGCCGCACTATCTGGTGCCCGCGGCGATCGTCCCGGTCGCGGCCTGGCCGCTCACCGGCAACGGCAAGCTCGACCGGCGCGCCCTGCCCGAGCCCGAGGACGGCGCCGAGGCGGGTTCGCGGGCCCCCTCGGGCCCCCGGGAGGAGATCGTCGCCGGGCTCTTCGCCGAGGTGCTGGAGCGCGGCGCGGTCGGCGCGGACGCCGACTTCTTCGCCCTCGGCGGGCATTCGCTGCTCGCCACCCGGCTGGCGTCGCGGATCCGTTCGGCGTTCGGCGTGCAGCTCTCGGTGCGGGACGTGTTCGAGGCCCCCACCGTGGCCGCGCTGGCCCGCAGGGCGGGATCCGCGGGGGCCGCCCGGCCGCCGCTGCTGCCGCGCCCCCGCCCGGCCGAGATCCCGCTCTCCCCGGCCCAGCGCCGGCTCTGGTTCCTGCACCAGCTGCACGGGCCCAACGCGCACTACAACATCCCCTTCGTGGCCCGTCTCACCGGGCCGCTGGACCTCCCCGCGCTGCGCGCGGCGATCGGCGACCTGGTCGCCCGGCACGAGAGCCTGCGGACGGTGTTCCCGGCCGGTGAGGGCCGGCCCCGTCAGGAGATCCTGCCGGTGGCGGAGCTGCCGGACCCGCTGACGGTGACGGAGGTGACCGGCGACGTCCTCGACGCGCGGGTGGCGGAGCTGACCCGCGCGGTCTTCGACATCGAGCACGAGATCCCGCTCCGGGCGACCGTGCTGCGGCTGGACGCCGAGCAGCATGTGATCGCCCTGGTCGTCCATCACATCGCCGCCGACCAGTGGTCCGCGCGGCCTCTGCTCGGCGATCTGGCCGACGCGTACGGGGCCCGCCGCCGGGGCCTGGCGCCGGACCGGCCGCCGCTGCCGGTGCAGTACGCCGACTACACCCTCTGGCAGCACGACATCCTCGGCACGGCGGACGAGCTTCCTCCGGAGGAGGGCGCGGCGGGGGCGGCCGGCGGCGCGCTCGTACCGCATCCCGCCGGTCCCCCGCCCGGCGGCGACGCGACCGACGCGGCGCACACCCTCGAGGACGCGCGGCGCCCGGTCGCCGCCGGGCCCGCCGGGGTGCTCGCCGCGCAGCTGGAGCACTGGCGGGAGCGGCTCGCCGGGCTGCCCGAGGAGATGCGGCTGCCCGCCGACCGGCCCCGGCCGGCGGAGCCCACCCACCGGGGCGGCTTCGCCCGCTTCACCGTCCCGCCCGAGGTGCACCGGGGCATGCGCCGGGTGGCCCGTACCGGCGCCGCCTCGATGTTCATGGTGGCGCACGCGGCGCTCGCCGCGCTGCTGCACAAGACCGGCGCGGGCAGTGACGTGGTGATCGGCACGCCCGTGGCGGGCCGTCAGGACGCCGCGCTGGACGATCTCGTCGGCTTCTTCGTCAACAATCTGGTGCTGCGCACGGACACCGGCGGCGACCCGAGCTTCGCGGAGCTGCTGGAGCGGGTGCGGGAGGCGGACCTCGCCGCCTACGCCCACGCGGATCTGCCCTTCGAGTCCCTGGTGGACGCGATCAGCCCCCATCGCTCCCTCGCCCGGCACCCGCTCTTCCAGGTGATGCTGGCCCACGAGAACCGGGCGGGCGGCGAGATCGGGCTGCCGGGCGTGACGACCAGCGCCTATCCGGCCGGCGGCCACACCGCCCGGTTCGACCTCACCTTCACCCTGGCCGAGCGGGAGGGCGTCGACGGTGTCGACGGCGTGCTGGAGTACGCGACCGACCTCTTCGACGCCGCCACCGCCGAGGCCCTCGCCGGACGGCTGGTACGGCTGCTCACGGCCGCCGTCGCCGACCCCGGAGCCCCGCTGCACCGGCTGGACGTGCTCGACCCCGCCGAGCGGACCGCGCTGCTCGCCCGGCCCGCCGCCGCCCGGCCGCACCCGGCCGACGACGCCACCCTGCCCGCGCTCTTCGCGGCCGTGGCCGCCGAGCACCCGGACGCGCCCGCGCTCGCGGGAGCGACCCTGACCGGTCCGGAGCGGATCGAACTGACCTACGCGCAACTCGACGCGGCCGCCGACGCGCTGGCGCGGGACCTCGTCGAACGCGGGGTACGGCCCGAGGACCGGGTCGCCGTCGTGCTCCCCCGTACGGTCGAGGCGGTCGTCTCGCTGCTCGCCGTGGTGCGGGCGGGGGCGGTGTATCTCCCCGTCGACCCGGACTATCCGGCGGACCGGGTGGCGTACATGCTCGCCGACGCCGCCCCCGCGCTGGCGGTCGCGGTGCCCGGCGCGGCGGTCCCGGACGGTCTGCCGGTCCTCGCCCCGGCTCCTCTTCTCCCCGGCGCTCCCCCGGCCCGGCGGACCGCGCTGCCGCGGCCCCGGCCCGATTCCGCCGCGTACATGATCTACACCTCGGGCTCCACCGGCCGCCCCAAGGGAGTCGTCGTCTCCCACTCCGGGCTGCCCGCCCTCGCCCGGACCGTCATCGACGGCTTCGGCGCCGGCCCCGGCTCCCGGGTGCTCCAGTTCGCCTCGCTCAGCTTCGACACCTCCGTCTGGGAGATCGTGATGGCGCTGCTCTCCGGCGCCGCCCTGGAGATGGTCCCCGCCGACCGCCGGCTCGGGCCGCCGCTCGGCGACTTCCTCGCCGAGCACGGCGTCACCCATCTCACCGTGCCGCCCGCGGTGCTCTCCACCCTGCCCGATTCGGCCGTCGCGCCGGGCACCACCCTGATCGTCGCGGGCGAGGCGTGCACCGCCGAACTGGTGCGGGCCTGGGCCCCGCGCACCCGGATGTTCAACTCGTACGGCCCCACCGAGACCACCGTCGACGCCACCCTCTGGCGGTGCGCGGCGGGCGGCGGCCACGGACCCGTGCCGATCGGGCGGCCGGTCGCCGAGACCGGGGTGTACGTCCTCGACGCGGCGCTCCAGCCCGTCCCGCCCGGGACGGCGGGAGAGCTGTACGCGTCGGGATCCGGTCTGGCGCGGGGCTACCACCGGCGGCCCGGGCTGACCGCCGAACGCTTTCTCGCCGATCCGTACGGCGCGCCCGGCGACCGGATGTACCGCACCGGAGACCTCGCCCGCTGGAACCGGGACGGTGAGCTGGAGTATCTGGGGCGCGCCGACGACCAGGTCAAACTGCGCGGCTTCCGGATCGAACTCGGCGAGATCGAGGCCGCGCTGACCGCCCGTCCGTCCGTGCGGCAGGCCGTCGCCCTGCTGCGCGAGGACACCCCGGGGCTGCGGTATCTCGCCGCCTACGCCGTGCCCGAGCCGGGGGCGGAGGTGGACGCGGGCGCGCTGCGGGACTCGCTCGCCCGGGAGCTGCCCGACTATCTCGTGCCCTCCGTGATCGTCGGGCTCGACGCCCTGCCGCTGAGCCCCAACGGCAAGGTGAACCGCCCGGCCCTCCCGGTCCCCGTGCTGGGCGGCGGCGAGGACGCGCCGCTCGACGGGCCCGCCGCGGAGTTCGCCGCCCTCTTCGCCGAGGTGCTGCGGGTGGAACGGGCCGGAGGGGAGGATTCCTTCTTCGCCCTCGGCGGCGACTCCATCTCCTCCATCCAGCTGGTGGCCCGGGCCCGCCGGGCGGGATACGCGCTCAGCGCCCGCCAGATCTTCGAGCACCGCACCCCGGCGGCGCTGGCGGCGGCCGTGGCACGGCTGCCCGGGAGCGCGGACGTCTCGGGGGCGGACGGCTCGGGCGCCGACGCCCCGGACGCGGGCGCCGACTCGGGTCCCGTACCGCTCACCCCGGTGATGTCCTGGCTCGCCCGGCACCCCGGGCACTGGCGCGCCTTCCACCAGTCGATGCTGGTCACCGTGCCCGCCGACCTCTCCGAGGACCGGCTGCGCACGGCGCTCGACCAGCTCGCCGGGGCCCATGACATGCTCCGCGCCCGTACGGCGACCGCCGAGGACGGGGCCACGGTCCTGGAGCCCGCCGCCTCCGCCTCCGTGCCCCTCACGGCGGTCGACGCCGAAGGCGCGGACGAGCGGCGGCTGCGCGAGCTGATCGCGGCGGAGTCGGCGGCGGCCGCGGCGGCGCTGGATCCGGCCGAGGGCCGGACGGCGCGCGCCGTCTGGTTCCGGCGCGGACCGGCGGACGGCCGGCTGCTGCTGACGGTGCACCATCTCGCCGTGGACGGGGTCTCCTGGCGGATCCTGCTGCCCGATCTGGCCGCCGCCGTCGCCACCGGCCTCGCCCCCGACCGGCCCACCACCTCCTTCGGGCACTGGGCCCGGCGGATCACCGCGTCGGCCGGCGCGCACCGGGCGGAACTGCCGCACTGGGAGGCGACGCTCCGCGACGCCCCCGAGCCGTTCGGCCCGCCCGGCGCCGGGCGGGCCGAGGAGCCGGACGACGAAAACGGGACCGGGACCACGACCGGGACCGGGACCGGGTCTGACACCGGGTCCGGGCGCACCCGGGCGCCGGGCGGCGGGACGGGGACGGCGGGGACCCTGCTGACCCGGATCCCCGCCGAGCTGACCGGCCCCCTGCTCAGCCGGGTCGCCGACGCCTTCCACGCCCGCCACGACGAGCTGCTCCTCGCCGCGCTCGCCCACGCCGTCGACGGCGGACTCCTGGTCGATCTGGAGTCCCACGGCCGCCACGAGGAGCTGGTCCCGGGCGCGGAACTCTCCCGTACCGTCGGCTGGTTCACCACCCAGTACCCGGTACGGCTCGACGCCGGGAGCGGCGGCCCCGGCCGGGCCGTCAAACGGGTCAGGGAGCAGCTGCGCGCCGTGCCCGGCCACGGCGCGGGCTACGGGCTGCTGTACGGCCAGGCGCCCAGCGGCGCCCGGGTCGCCTTCAACTACCTGGGCCGGTTCGCCGCCGGCTCCCCCGGCGGGCACTGGGCCCCCGCGCCCGAGTCGGACGCCGTGACGGCCGGGGAACCGGGACCGCCGGTCCTTCTCGACGGACATCAGCTCGACATCAACGCCTCCACCCTGGACGGCCCGGACGGTCCCGTGATGACCGTCCGGTGGACCTGGGCGGAGAACGCCCTGGACCGGCGGCGGGTCGAACGCATCGCCGCCCGCTTCACCGGGGCCCTGCGCGAGCTGGCCGACCGGCACACCGAATCCGGCTACGCCGGTCACAGCCCGGCCGACTTCCCGCTGCTGTCGCTGGACCTCGCCGAGATCGCCGAACTGGAGGCGGCGCGCCCCGCCCTGGACGGAGCGCTGCCGCTCTCCCCGCTGCAGTCGGGGCTCGCCTACCACGCGCTCGCCGACGCCTCGGCGACGGACGTCTACGTGGTCCAGCTGGAGCTGGAGATCGACGGCGCGCTCGACCCCGCGCGGCTGCGGGAGGCGGCGCGCTCGGTGCTCGCCCGGCACGCCGGTCTGCGGGCCGGATTCCGGCAGCTGTCCACCGGCGCGCTGGTGCAGTACACCGTCGCCGGGGCCGAGCCGCCGTGGCGGGAGGTGGATCTGCGGGCGGCGGCCGGCGCACCCGGATCCTCCGCCGCCGGTCCGCCCGGTTCCGGCGCACCCGACACGCCTGACACCCCCGGGGCTCCCGACACTCCCGGGGCTCCCGGCGCGCCCGGGGCCTCCGCCGCGCTCGCGGCGCTCGCCTCGCTCGCGGAGGAGGACCGGACCCGGCGCTTCGACCCGGACCGCCCCCCGCTGCTCCGCTTCACCCTCGCCCGGCTCGGCGACGACCGCCACCGGCTCCTGTTCACCAGCCATCACCTCCTGCTGGACGGCTGGTCCGCGCCGCTGCTGCTGACCGACCTCTTCACCCGGTACGCGGGCGGGGAGCCGGTGGCGCGCCGCCCCTTCTCCGACTATCTGGGCTGGCTGGCCGGCCGGGACACGGCGGGCGCGCTGGACGCCTGGCGGGAGGCGCTGGCCGGGACGGCCGAGCCCACGCTGATCGCCCCGGACGCGGCCGGGCTCGCCCCCGGCTTCCCCGCCGAGGCGGCGCTCACCCTCGATCCCGGTCTCACCCGGGCCCTGGAGGAGCGCGCGCGGGCCTGCGGTACGACCCTCAACACCCTGGTGCAGGCCGGCTGGGGGCTCGTTCTGGGCCGTCTCACCGGCCGTGACGACGTGGTCTTCGGCGGCGCGGTCTCGGGTCGCCCCGCCGAACTCGCCGGTGTGGAGTCGATGATCGGGCTCTTCGTGAACACCCTGCCGACCCGGGTACGCCCGGCTCCCGGCCGGACCCTCGGCGAGATCGTGGCCGATCTGCACCGTCGCGGGCTCGCCCTCCTCGACCACCAGCACATGGGCCTCGCCGACATCCAGCGGGCCCTGGAACTGCCCGCGCTCTTCGACACGATGACCGTCTTCGAGAACTATCCGTTCGACGAGGACGCCCTCGGCGCGAGCGAGCGGGCCGCCGGACTGGAGGTACGGGGCATCGGCGGCCGGGACGCCACCCACTATCCGCTCACCCTCGCCGTGACCCTGCGCGAAGGCGTGCTGCGGCTCGTCCTCAAGCACCGGCCGGAGCTGACCGGCGCACCGGAGGCCGAGCACATCCTGCGGCTGGTCGCCCACGCGCTGGAGACCCTGGCCCACCGCCCCGACACCCCGGCCGGACGGGTCGAGCTGCCGCTCGCCCCCGCCGACGGCGTCACCGGGGTCCCGGGGCTGCTCAGCGGGCCCGCGCCCGCCGCCCGTACCGCCCCCGGCATCGCGGCGGCCTTCGCGGCGCTGGCGGAACTCCGGCCCGACGCCACCGCCGTGAGCGCCCTGGGCGGCGGTCCGCTCCTCAGCTACGCCGGGCTCGCCGACCGGGCCGCCGCGCTCGCCGGCCGGCTGCGCGCGGCGGGGGCGGGGCCCGACCGGGTGGTCGGGGTGCTCCTGCCCCGCTCGGCGGAGCTGGTCGTCAGCCTGCTCGCGACCGCCTGGGCGGGCGCGGGATTCCTCCCCCTGCACCCCGACTGGCCGCCCGCCCGCCTGCGCGCCGTCCTCGCCGACTCCGGCGCCGTCGTCCTGATCGCCACGGAGGACGACGCCCTCGGCGACCTCGGGATCCCGGTGCTCCGTCCCCCGCTCGACTCCGCCCCGGAGGGTACGGAGGACACCCGCGAGACCCGTCCGCACGGGCGGACCACGGCTCCTGACGCACCGGCCGGAACGCTCTCCGGCGAGTCCCGGGACTCCGGCGGCGCCGACGGCTCCGGCGAACGGACGGACGGCGTCCGCAAGCCCCCGCCGCACGGCCGGTCCACAGCCGCCGCCGCACCGGCCGGAACGGCCCCGGGCACCCCCGGCGACTCCGGCGACTCCGGCGACTTCAGCGCGTCCAGCAGGTCCAGCGCGTCCAGCCGCAGGGCGGACGCCATCCGGCACACCGCGCCGAACGGCCGGGCCGCGGCCCCGGGCGCACCGGCCGGAACGGCCTCCGGCGTCCCGGCCGGCCAGGCTGCCGACGCCCCGCAGGGCACCGGCACCGGCAACGGCACCGGCTCCGGCACGGAGTCGGGCGGTCGCGAGGCCGGGCCGCGCCCGGCCCCCGAACCGCTCTCCCCCGGCCGGCTCGCCTATGTGATGTACACCTCCGGCTCCACCGGCGAGCCCAAGGGCGTCGCCGTCACCCAGGGCTCCGTGCTCGCCCTCGCCGCCGACTCCCGGTTCGCCGGCGAGGCGCACCGCCGGGTGGTGCTGCACTCCCCGCACTCCTTCGACGCGCTCACCCATGAGCTGTGGGGCACCCTGCTGCGCGGGGGCGAGGTCGTCCTCGCCCCCGACGCCGCGCTCGACCCGCCGCGCTGGCGGGAGCTGCTGGGCCGCGATCCGGTCGGCTCGGCCTGGTTCACGGCCGGCCTCTTCGCGCTGCTCGCGCAGGAGGCCCCCGAGACCTTCCGCGGCGTACGGGAGGTGTGGACGGGCGGCGACGTCGTCTCCCCGGCCGCCGTCGCCGCCGCGCTGCGGGCCGCGCCCGGGCTGCGGATCGTCAACGGCTACGGGCCGACCGAGACCACCACCTTCGCCACCGCGGGACCGGTCGGCCCGGACGGGATCGACGCCTCGGCCGCGCTGCCGATCGGACGGCCGCTGGACGGCACGACCGCCCGGGTCCTGGACCCGGCGCTGCGTCCGGCGCCCCGGGGCGTGCCCGGGGAGCTGTATCTCGGCGGCGACGGACTGGCCCGGGGCTATCTCGGCCGGCCCGCCGCGACCGCGGAACGCTTCACGGCCGATCCCTGGGGCGAGCCCGGGCAGCGGATGTACCGCACGGGGGATCTCGTACGGGAACGTCCCGACGGCTCCCTCGACTTCCTCGGCCGCACCGACGACCAGCTGAAACTGCGCGGCCACCGGATCGAGCCGGGTGAGGCCGAGGCCGCGCTGCTGGCCCTGCCCGGGGTGGCGCGCGCCGCCGTCGCCGTACGCTCCGATCTCCCCGGCGGGTCCGCGCTCGTCGGCTACGCGGTGGCGGGGGCGGGGGCCGTTCTGCGCCCCGGCGAGCTGCGCGAGCGGCTGGCCGCGACCCTGCCGGGGTATCTGGTGCCCTCGGCGCTGGTCGTCGTCCCGGAGATTCCGCTCACCGCCAACGGCAAGGTCGACCGGGCCGCGCTGCCCTCGCCCGGGGCGGAGCGCGCCGACGGGGGTGCGGGGTACGGTCCGGGCGCGCCGGCGGGTCAGCGCGAGGAGCTGCTCGCGCGGCTCTTCGCGGACGCGCTGGGCGTGGAACACGTCGGTCCGCACGACGACTTCCAGGCGCTGGGCGGCCATTCGCTCACGGCGATGCGGCTGGCGGGCGCGGTACGGTCCGCGCTGGACGCCGAGATCTCCGTGGGCGATCTGCTGACCGCCCGCACCCCGGCGGCGACCGCCGCGCTGCTGCGCCCCCCGGCGCGCTCCGCGCCGCCGCTGACCCGCCGGGAGCGTCCTGCCGAGCTTCCGCTCTCCCCGGCGCAGCAGCGGATCTGGTTCCTGGACCGGCTGGCCGGGGAGCCGACGGCGGCGTACAACGTGCCGCTGGCCGTCCGGTTCGACGGCCGTCTCGACCCGGTGGCGCTGGGCGCGGCGCTGGCCGATCTGCCGGCCCGCCACGAGTCCTTGCGCACGGTCTTCCCGGACCGGGACGGCCGGGCGCGCCAGGTCGTACGGGAGGTGTCCGAGGCGGTGGTGGACCTTCGGCTCGTGGAGTGCCCGGCCGAGGGGGTGGCGGACGGGCTGCGGGCCGAGGCGGTGCGGCCGTTCGACCTGACGGCGGAACTTCCGATCAGGGCGGCTCTGTTCCGGGCGGCGGACGGCTGTGACGTCCTGCTTCTGGTGCTGCATCACATCGCGGCGGACGAGTGGTCGGTCCGTCCGCTGCTGGGGGATCTGTCCGCCGCCTACGCGGCCCGGGTCCGGGGCGGGGCCCCGGGCTGGGAGCCGCTGCCCGTCGGCTATCCCGACTACACGCTGTGGCAGCGCGAGTTCCTCGGCGACGGGGAGGAGGCCGGGAGCGGGGCGGCCGGGGAGATCGACTACTGGCGCGCCCGGCTGGACGGAGCGCCGCCCGAGCTGCCGCTGCCGCTGGACCGGCCGCGTGCGAAGGAGACGGGGTACGAGGGCGGCGTCGTCGAGTTCACCGTCCCCGACGAGGTGCGCGAGGGGCTGGCCCGGCTGGCCCGGCGCACCGGGGCCACGCCCTTCATGGTGGCCCACGCCGCTCTCGCGGTTCTGCTGCGGCGGCTCGGCGGCGGCTGTGACATTCCGATCGGCACCCTGATCGCCGGGCGCGACGAGGCCGCCCTCCACGATCTGGTGGGGTTCTTCGTCAACACCCTGGTGCTGCGGACGGACGTCGGCGGGGACCCGACGCCGGTGGAGCTGATCGCCCGGGTCAAGGCGGCCGATCTGGCCGACTTCGACCGGGCCCGGGTGCCGTTCGAACGGCTGGTGGACGTGCTGGGGGTGGAGCGCTCGCTGATGCGGCATCCGCTCTTCCAGGTGATGCTCAATCACCAGAACCGCGCCGAGGGCGGGCCCGGGTTCGACGGGCTGCGCGGTGAGCCGGTGCCGGTGCACACCCGTACCGCCAAATTCGATCTGACCTTCACGACGGTGTCGCACCCCGGTCCCGGCGGGGCGCTGACCGGCGGGATCACCTACCGTACGGGCCTGTTCGACGCGGCCACGGCCGAGGCGCTGGCGGGCTGGTTCCTGCGGGTGCTGGCGGCGTTCGCCGAGCGGCCCGACACGCCCGTCGGCTCGCTGGAGCTGCTGGACGACGGAGCGCGCCGTCTGGTCGTCTCGGAGTGGAACGGGGCCGAGGAGCCGCTCGCGCCGGCGGAGCCGCTGAGGATCGCCGCCGCCCTCGCCGAGCAGGCCGCCCGCACCCCGGACGCGCCCGCCGTCGTCGGCGAGGAGGGCGTCCTCGAATACAGGGGGCTGCACCGGCGGGTCACCGCGCTCGCCGCGCTGCTGCGCGAGCACGGGCTGGGGTCGGGGGATCCGGTCGCGGTGCTGCTGCCGCGCTCCGTCGATCTGGTGGTCGCGGCCCACGCGGTGCTCCGCGCGGACGCGGTGCTGATGCCGCTCGACCCGGCCCATCCCGCCGAGCGGCTGGCCGGCATGCTGGCCGGGCAGCCGCCTCGGGCGGTGATCACCCGGGGCGACGTGTCGGCGCTGCTGCCCGGCGGGCGGCCGTGGCCGGTGCTCGCCCTGGACGATCCCGCCACCGCCTCATGGCTGACGGGCCATCCGGCGGACGGCCCGGCCGAGCTGCCCGTACCGCGGCCGCATCCGGCGCAGACCGCCTGTGTGCTGCACACCTCCGGGTCCACCGGGACGCCCAAGGCGGTCGCCGTGCCGCACGGGGCGCTCGCCAACCGGCTGGCGTGGACCCAGCGGCGGTATCCGCTGGGTCCCGGGGACCGGATGCTGTTCAAGTCCGCGCCCGGTTTCGACGTCGCGCTCTGGGAGATCCTCGGTCCGCCGCTCGGCGGGGCCGCGCTCGTGGTCGCGGGTCCGGAGGCGCACCGCGATCCGGCGGCGCTGGCCCGGCTGATCCGGGAGCACGATGTGAGCGCGGTCCACTTCGTGCCCACGATGCTGGCGCTGTTCGCGGCCGAGCCGGAGGCGGCCCGGTGCACCGGGCTGAAGCGGGTGTTCAGCGGCGGCGAGGCGCTGACCGACGCCCTGGTGCGGCGGTGCGCGCGGGTGTTCGACGCGCCCGTGATCAATCAGTACGGGCCCGCCGAGGCGGCCGTCGACGTCACGGCGCGCCCCGCGGTCCCCGGCGAACAGCCCATGGTCCCGCTGGGCAGGCCGGGCGCGGGGACCCGCGCGTACGTCCTGGACGAGGCGCTGCGGCCGATGCCGCCGGGCGTCGCCGGGGAGCTGTATCTGGCCGGGGTCCAGCTGGCGACCGGCTATCCCGGGCGGCCCGGCCTCACCGCCGGGCGTTTCGTGGCCGCGCCCGACGGCTTCGGCCTGCCGCCCGGCGCCCGGCTCTACCGCACGGGCGATCTGGCCCGCTGGAGCCGTGCCGGGGAGCTGGAGTTCGCCGGCCGCGCCGACGACCAGATCAAGCTGAACGGGGTACGGATCGAGCCCGACGAGATCCGGGCGGTGCTGCTGCGGCACCCGGCGGTCCGGGACGCCGCCGTCGTCCTGCGCGACGGGGACGGCGACGGGGACGGCGACGACCGGGGCAGGCCCCGGCTGATCGGCTATGTCTCCGGCGACACGGCCGCGCTGGACGTGGACGAGCTGCTGCGGCACGCCGCCGCGCTGCTGCCCGCCGCCATGGTTCCGGGGGCGCTGGTCGCGCTGGACCGGCTGCCGACGACCGTCGGCGGCAAGCTGGACCGGTCCGCGCTGCCCGAGCCCCGGCCGACGGCCGGGGACAGGGACGGGGACGCGGCCCCGCGCACCGAGACGGAAGCCGTGCTGACGGAGCTGATGGCGGCCCTGCTGCACCGGACCGCGATCGGTGTTCATGACAGCTTCTTCGCGCTGGGCGGGGACTCGATCTCCTCGATCCAGCTGGTCAGTTCGGCGCGGCGCAGAGGGCTGGTGATCAGTCCGCGCGAGATCTTCGAGCACCGCACCCCGGCGGCCCTCGCCCGGGTGGCGCGCCGGGAGGAAGAGGAGAAGGCCGTCCACGACCCGGGCCACGGCGGGATCCCGCTGACCCCGGTGATGCACGCCCTGCGCGAACGCGGCGGGGAGTACCGGGAGTACAGCCAGTCCCTGCTGGTCACCACGGAGCCCGGGCTCACCGCGGAACGGCTGCGGGAGGCGCTCGCCGGGCTCGTACGGCACCACGTGATGCTGGGGGCGCGGCTGCGCACGGACGGCGGCTGGCGACTTGAGGCGCCCGAGCCCCCCGGACCCGACGACGGCGGCGACGGCGACGGCGCGGGGAACGCGGCCGGGGCGCTGCGCACGGTCGCGGTGACCGGCGGCCGCGAGGCGCTGGAGGAGGCGGTACGCCGGCACTCCCGCGCCGCCGCGGGCGAACTCGACCCGGAGGGCGGGCGGATGCTGCGCGCCGTCTGGTTCGACCGGGGTCCCGGACGCCCCGGCCGACTGCTGCTGACGGCCCACCACCTGGTGGTGGACGCGGTGTCCTGGCGGGTGCTGCTGCCCGATCTGGCCCAGCTGTGCGCCGATCCGGCGAGCCCTCTCGCGCCCGTGGAGGTCTCCTTCCGGACCTGGGCGCGGGCCCTGGCCGAGGGGGCGGCCGGACACCGCGCGGAGCTGCCGTACTGGACCGAGACGCTCACCGGCGCGGTCCCGGACGCCCCGCTCGGCGGACGGTGGCTGGATCCGGCCGTGGACACCCCCGGCACCCTCGGGCAGTTCGCCGCGACGGTCCCGGCCGCGCTGAGCGAGCCGGTGCTCACGGAGGTCACGGCCGCCTTCCACTGCACCGAGCAGGACGTGCTGCTCACCGCGCTGACCATGGCCCTCACCGAGGGCCGTGCCGGACAGGACTCCGCGCTGATCCTGCTGGAGGGCCACGGCCGGGACGCCCAGGAGGCGGCGGGCCGCGAACCGTCCCGCACGGTCGGCTGGTTCACCGCGCTGTATCCGGTGCGGACCCGGCTGGAGGGGACCGATCCGGCCACCGTGCACACCGACCCGCACGAGGCGGCGAAGCTGCTGAAGCGGGTCAAGGAGCAGCTGCGGGCGGTCCCGGCGCGGGGGGCCGGGTACGGGTCCCTGCGCCATCTGGACCCCGGTTCGGGCGCGGTCCTCGCCGGCCTGCGGGCGCCGGAGGTGAGCTTCAACTACCTCGGCCGCTTCGACGTCGGCGAGGAGGGCGGTCCGGCGGTCGCGGGCCCCGAAGGCCCTGAGGGGCCTGGAGGTCCTGAAGGCCCTGGAGGTGCTGGAGGTGCTGAGGGTCCTGGAGGTGCTGAGGGTCCTGGAGGTGCTGAGGGTCCCGGGCCTCTCCCGTGGGCCCCGGCGCCCGAGTCCGCCGCCCTGTGGCGGGCCCCGGCCGCGCTCGGGGCGGACACCGCCCTCGATCTCGGCATCACCGCGCTGCGCCGCCCCTCGGGCACCGAGCTGTCGGTGATCTGGCAGCACGCCTCGCTGCTGATCCCCGCCGACCGGGTCGCCCTGCTCCACCAGAGGTGGCAGACCGCCCTGGAGACCCTGCTCACCGCCACCCGCGCCGCCGCGGGCGGCCACACCCCGTCCGACCTCGGTCTGCTTTCCCTGAGCCAGGACGAAATCGATGAGTTCGCAGACGAGTGGAGGATTTCGTGACCGGCGCGCCCTCAGGACTTCAGGACATTCTCCCCCTGTCGCCTCTTCAGCACGGGCTGTACTTCCTGTCGTCGTACGACGACACCGCACCCGATCTCTACAACGTCCAGCTCGCCTTCGATCTGGAGGGCCCGCTCGACCGGGCCAGGATCCGGCGGGCCGGCGAGGCGCTGCTGCGCCGCCACCCCAATCTGATGGCCGCGTTCCGGCAGCGGAAGAACGGCGAGCCGGTCACCCTCATCCCGCACGGGGTGGAGCTGCCCTGGAGCGACGTCGATCTCACGGAGCTGCCCCCGGAGTCGCGCGAACGGCGGCTCGCGCAGCTGACCGCCGCCGACCGGCGGACCCGGTTCGATCTCGCGACCCCGCCGCTGACGCGGTTCACCGCGATCCGGCTGGGCGAGGAGCGGCACCGGCTGCTCCTCACCCACCACCATCTGCTGCTCGACGGCTGGTCCACCGCCCGGGTCGTCCAGGAGCTGTTCACCCTCTACGAGAGCGACGGCGACCCCTCAGGTCTGCCCGCGGTCCGCCCGTACCGCGACTATCTCGCCTGGGCCGCCGCCCGCGACGCCTCCGCCGACGACCGGGCCTGGGCGAAGGCGCTGGCCGGTCTCGACGGTCCGACGATCGTCGCGCCCTCGCCCGCGGGCCCGCCGTCCGGCGAGCCGGTCTCCCTCGATGTCGGACTGCCCCCGGCGCTCGGCGCCGAATTCGCCGCCGCCGTCCGCGCGCTGGACGTGACCCTGCCGGTGGCCGTGCAGACCCTGTGGTCCATCGCCCTCGGCGAGCTGACCGGACGCCGCGACATCGTCTCCGGCACCACCGTCTCCGGCCGCCCGGCCGAACTCGACGGGGTGGAGACGATGGTGGGGCTCTTCATCAACACCCTGCCGGTACGGGTGTCCCTGCGGCCCGCCGAGTCCCCGGCCGGCCTGCTGCGCCGGATCGCGGCCGAGCAGGCCGCCCTGCTGCCGCACCATCACACGGGGCTGGCCGGGATCCAGCGGACGGCCGGGTTCGGCGGTCCGCTCTTCGACACCCTCTGCGTCTTCGAGAACTATCTCGCGGGCGAGGGCGACCAGGCCCGCCAGGACACGGAGTTCGCCGGGCTGCGGGTCACCGCCGTCAGCGGCCGGGACGCCACCCACTACCCGCTCACCCTGGTCGCCGCGCCCACCCCGGACGGCGGGCCCGCGCTGAGCCTCAGCCATCACCCCGACGCCGTCGCGGAGCCGGACGCCCGGCGGCTCGCCGACCGCCTGCGCCGGCTGGTCGAGGAGTTCACCGCCGACCCGCACCGCCCGCTCGCCCGGCTCGACCCGCTCACCGCCGCCGAGCGCGAGCGGGTCCTGCACACCTTCAACGCCCACACCGCCGACATCCCCCCGGCGACCCTGCCGGAACTCTTCGAACGGATCGCCGCCGAGCACCCCGACGCCCCGGCGCTGGTCGACGGCCCCCTCGAACTGACCTACCGCCAGCTCAACGAGCGGGCCAATCTCCTCGCCCACCAGCTGATCGCCCACGGCGTCGGCCCCGAGAACATCGTCGCCGCCCCGCTGGAGCGGGGCGTCACCATGCTGACCGCCCAGCTCGCCATCGCCAAGGCGGGCGGCGTCTTCGCCCCCCTCGACCCCAACCACCCCTCCGAACGCCTCTCCACCCTCATCACCGCCTCCGGCGCGACCCACCTCCTCCTCGACTCCACCACCCCCTTCACCACCCGCTCCCACCCACAGCAACTCCACACCCCACCGGAGCGAATTCAAGCCCCGCCGGCGATTGAGGCGCGGGGCCCGGGGCAGCGCCCCGCAAGCGACCCGCACCCCACCCACCCAGCCCCGCCCACACCCACCCCCATCCACCTCAACGCCCTCCCCCTCACCGGCCCCACCCACAACCCCACCACCCTCGACCACCCCACCCCCCTCCACCTCGACCACCCCGCCTACCTCATCCACACCTCCGGCTCCACCGGCACCCCCAAGGGCGTCGTGGTCGCCCACCGCCCGCTGGCGGATCTCACCGCGTGGGCGCGCGAGAGCTTCGGCACCGGTCCCGGCGACCGGGTGACCCAGTTCGCCTCGCCCGCCTTCGACGTCACCCTCGCCGAACTCGCCGCCTCCCTGCTCTCGGGCGCGACGCTGGTCGTGGTCCCGGAGGAGCGGCGCGCGGGCGCGCCGCTGGCCTCCTTCCTCGCCGAGGCGGACATCACGCTGGCCGTCGTCCCGCCCACCGTCCTCGCCTCCCTGCCGCTGGACGCCGTTCTGCCCGCCGGGATGACGATGGCGGTGGGCACCGAGGCGCTGCCGCCCGAGGTGCTCCGGGTCCGGGCCGCGCGCCACCGGATCGTCAACGCGTACGGGCCGACGGAGGCGGTCGTGAACTCCGCCACCTGGCGGGTGCCCGCCGACTGGTCCGGCGGTCCGGTCCCGATCGGTCCGCCGGACGTCAACAAGCGGGCCCTGGTCCTCGACGACATGCTGCGTCCGGTGCCGCCGGGCGTCCTGGGCGAGCTGTATCTCGCCGGCGCCGGTCTGGCGCGCGGCTATCTCGGCCGCCCCGGCGTCACCGCGGACCGTTTCGTCGCCGCCCCCACCGGCCTCGGCGCGCCGCCCGGCGCCCGGATGTACCGTACGGGCGATCTGGCCCGGTGGAACGCCGCCGGTGAGCTGGAGTACGCGGGCCGCGCCGATCACCAGTTGAAGGTCCGGGGGTTCCGGGTGGAGCCGGGCGAGGTGGAGGCCCGCCTCACGGCCCATCCGGGCGTCGCGCGGGCCGTGGTCACCGCTCCCGCCGACGCGCGCGGGATCCGGCGGCTGGTCGCCCACGCGGTGCCCGCGCCCGGGGAGGCCCCCGACCCGGCGGAGCTGATCGCCTGGGTCGGCCGGACCCTCCCGGACCATCTGACGCCCTCGGCCGTGGTGCTGCTGGACGCGCTTCCGCTGACGCCCGCCAACAAGATCGACCGCGCGGCGCTGCCCGCCCCCGACTTCTCCGGGGCGGCGGAGGGGACCGCGCCGAGGACCGGGACGGAGAGCCGGCTCGCGGAACTCTTCGCCGAGGTCCTCGCGGTGCCCGCCGTCGGCGTCCACGACAGCTTCTTCGCCCTCGGCGGCGACAGCATCTCCGCGATCCAGCTGGTGGGCGCGGCCCGCCGGCACGGTCTGGTGCTCCGGCCGCGCGACGTGTTCGACCACCGCACCGTGGAGGCGCTGGCCGCCGCGGCGCGCACGGCGGCTCCCGCCCGTCCCGCCGCCCGCCGGTCCTCCGGCGGCAGCGCGCCGCTCACCCCGGTCCTGCGTTCCCTCGTCGAGCGCGGCGGCCCGCTGACCGGCTATCACCAGTCGATGGTGCTGCACACCCCCGCGGGCGCCCGGCTCGACGCGCTCACGGCCGGGCTGGCCCAGGTCGTCGGCCACCACGAGGCGCTGCGGGCCAGGCTGACGCCGACGGCGCTGGAGATCCCCCCGGAGGCGTCCGTGAACGCCGCCGGGCTGATCACCCGGGTCGACGCGGAGGGCGCTCCGGCCGAGGGTCTGACCGACGTCCTGCGGCCGCACGCCCGCCGCGCCGCCGCCGAACTCGACCCGTACCGGGGCGACATGGTCCGGGCGGTCTGGCTGGACGCCGGGGCGGAGCGGGGCGGACTGCTCGCCCTGCTGATCCATCACGCGGTGGTGGACGGCGTCTCCTGGCGGGTGCTGACCGAGGATCTCGCGGCCGCCTGCGAGGCCGCCCGCACCGGGGCCACGGCCGAACTCGCCCCGGTGGGGACCTCCTTCACCGAGTGGGCGACGGGGCTGCGCGAGGCGGCCGCGGCCCCGGGGCGCACCGACGCGGCCGACGACTGGGCCGCCCTTCTCGACGGCGATCACGCCCGGATCGCCGAACCGCTCGACCCGGCCGCCGACACGCTCGGCGCCCTGCGCACCGTCTCCGTACGGCTGGACCCCGCGACCGCCGGGCCGCTCCTCACCGAGCTGCCGGCGCGCTATCACACCGGGCCCGACACGGTGCTCCTGGCGGCGCTGGCGATGGCGCTGGCGGCCTGGCGCGGGCACACCGGGCCCGTACCGGTCGATCTGGAGGGCCACGGCCGCGAGGAGGAGTCCGTCCCGGGCGCCGATCTGTCCCGTACGGTCGGCTGGTTCACCAGCGTGCACCCGGCGCTGCTCGACCTCGGCGGGCTGGAGCCCGGCAGCGAGGCGGAGACCGGCGCGGTGCTCAAGCGGGTCAAGGAGCAGCTGCGTCCGCCGTCCGGCGACCCGCTCGGGCACGGGCTGCTCCGCCATCTCCACCCGGCTCACCGGGAGCGGTTCGCGGCGCTGCCCCGGCCCGAGATCGGCTACAACTACCTCGGCCGGTTCGGCGCGCCCGGCGGCGGGGGCGAGGGGGCCGAGCCGAAGCCGTGGAGTCCGGCGCTGACCGGCTCCTTCGGAGGCGGCGCGGACGACGCGCTGCCCCTCGCGCACGCCCTCCAGCTCAATGTGTCGGCCGTGGACGGTCCCGAGGGGCCCACCCTGCACGCCGGGTTCGGCTTCTCCGGGCGGCTGCTGGCCGAGCCGGAGGTGGCCCGGCTGGCCGAACTCTGGCTGGCCGCGCTGCGCACCCTGCGCCGCCATCTCGGCGATCCGGGCGCGGGCGGGCACACCCCGTCCGACTTCCCTCTCGTCACCGTCGCCCAGCCGGAGATCGACGCGCTGGAGGACCGGCGTCCGCTCGCCGACCTGCTGCCGCTCTCCCCGCTGCAGGAGGGGCTCCACTTCCTGGCCGCCTTCGGCGCGGAGGGGGACGGGCCGGATGTCTACGTCACCCAGACCACGCTGGAGTTCGCGGGCGAACTCGAATCCGCCCGGATGCGGGAGGCGGGCCGTCTGCTGCTGGCCCGGCACCCCAATCTGCGCGCCGCCTTCCACACCCGGCGGGGGGCCGATCCGCTCCAGTCCATCGCGGCCGAGGCGGAACTCCCCTGGGCGGAGTACGACCTGGGCGACGAGCCCGAGCCGCCGTCCGGCGCGGACCGGGCCGGGCCGGCCGCCGGGCCTTCCGGCGGCGCCGGGTCCGAAGCCGGGGACGGCGCCGGCGCCGGGGACGGGAGGCGCGGGCTCCGGATCCCCGAGCGGGCCCGGCGCATCCTCGCGGCGGAGCGGGAGCGCGGTTTCGATCTCAGCGAACCGCCGCTGATCCGGCTCACCCTCGTCCGGCTGGGCGACGGGCGGCGGCTCTTCGCCCTGACCTCGCACCACATCCTGCTCGACGGCTGGTCGGGCCCGGTGCTGATCCAGGACCTGCTGGCGCTCTACCGGGGCGAGCCGGGGCCCGCGCCCCGGCCGTACCGCGACTATCTGCTGTGGCTCGCCGGCCGGGACCGGGCCGAGACGCGTGAGCTGTGGCGCGAGACCCTCGCCGGGATCGAGGGGCCCACGCTGCTCGTACCGCACGCCGCCGGAGCGCCCGCCGGCGTTCCGGAGCGGATGGCGCTGGAGCTGCCGGACGCCCTGGTGGCGAAGGTGTTCGCGCTCGCCCGCGCCGAGCAGGTGACCGTCAACGCCGTGCTGCAGACCGCCTGGGCGCTGGTGCTGGGGCGGCTCACCGGCCGTACCGACGTCGCCTTCGGCGTGACCGTCTCCGGCCGGCCCGCCGATCTCGACGGCGCGCAGCAGATGGTCGGCCTCTTCATCAACACGGTGCCCGCCCGGGTCGAGACCCGTCCCGACCAGCCCGTCGCCGAGCTGATCCGGCGGGTCGCCGACCAGCAGACCCGGCTGATGGACCATCAGTACGAGCCGCTGGCGGAGCTTCAGCGGCTGGCCGGGCACCGCGAGCTGTTCGACACCCTGATCCTCTTCGAGAACTTCCCCGTCGACGCCGCCGAGCTGCGCCGCGCCGAGGAGCGCGCCGGGCTGCGGGTGACGGCGGCCCAGGGCCACGACGCCACGCACTATCCGCTCGTGCTGGTCGCCCTGCCCGGCCGGGAGCGGCTCGCGCTGGCGCTCGACCACCGGCCGGACATTCTGTCCGCCGAGCGCGCCCGGGCCGTCGGGGCCCTGCTCACGGGCACCCTGGAGCTGCTCGCCGACCGGCCTCGGGACCCCGCGCGGGCGGTCGTGCCCGGCGGCGCGGCCCCGGCGCGGCTCGACGGCCCGGCCGGGCCGGTCACCCCGCTCGGACTCGCCGGCCGCTTTCTGCGGCAGGCCGCCGCGACCCCGGAGGGGCTCGCCCTGATCGCCGGGGACGAGGAGTGGAGCTACGCGCGCCTCGCCGCCCGGGCCGGGGTGCTCGCCGCCCGGCTCACGGCCCTCGGGGCCGGGCCCGAGACGCTGATCGCCGTCGCCCTGCCGCGCTCGGCGGACCTCGTCGCCGCCCTGCTGGCGGTGGCGGCCGCCGGGGCCGCGTACGTCCCCGTCGATCCGGACTTCCCGGCCGAGCGGGTGGCCCATCTGCTGGCGGACTCCCGTCCGCTGCTCACCGTCGACGCGGACTCCCCGGTGGTCACCGGCGCGGGCCTCCCCGAGGACGCGGCCGTGTCCGGGCCCCTGCCCGGTGAGCGGCCGCACCCCGACGGGGTCGCCTATGTCATCCACACCTCCGGATCGACCGGCGCCCCCAAGGGCGTCGTGGTCACCCACGAGGGCCTGGCGAATCTGCTCGACGCGATGGCGGAGACCCTGTCCGCCGGTCCCGGGCAGCGGCTGCTCGCCGTGACCACCGTCAGCTTCGACATCGCCGCCCTGGAACTCTTCGTCCCGCTGGTGACCGGGGCCGCGGTGATCCTGGCCGACCGCGACCAGTCGCGCGACCCGATGCTGCTGGCGGCGCTCGCGGAGCGCGCCGGGGCCACCCATCTCCAGGCCACCCCCTCGCTGTGGCGCGGGCTCACCGAGGCCGCGCCGCGACTCGTGCGGGGGCTCACCGTGCTGAGCGGCGGCGAGCCGCTCCCCGCCGATCTCGCCGGGGAGCTGGCGGACGGCGGCGACCGGCTCCTCAATCTGTACGGGCCGACCGAGACCACCGTCTGGTCGACCGCCGCCGACCTCGGCGACGGCGGCGGCGATCCGCACATCGGGACGGCGCTGCGGAACACCACGCTGCGGCTGCTCGACAGCTGGCTCCGGCCCGTCCCCGACGGGACGCCCGGTGAGCTGTACATCGGCGGGTCCGGGGTCGCCCGGGGCTATCTCGGCCGGGCCGCGCTCACCTCGGGCCGGTTCGTCGCCGACCCGTACGGCGTCCCCGGCGCGCGGATCTACCGCACCGGCGACCTGGCCGCCCGGCTCCCGGACGGCACGCTGCGGGTGCTGGGCCGGGCCGACCACCAGCTCAAGGTCCGCGGCCACCGCGTGGAGCCCGGCGAGATCGAGGCCGTGCTGCGCTCCCACCCGGCGGTGGGGGACGCGGTCGTCGTCGGGTCGCCCGACGCCTCCGGCGCGGTCCGGCTCATCGGCTATCTCACCGGCGACGCCGCCGGGGTGCGCGAGTTCCTCGGCGAGCGGCTGCCGGAGTACCTGGTGCCGTCGCTCCTGATCGAGCTGGACGAGATGCCGCTCACCCCGAACGGGAAGACCGACCGGGCGGCGCTGCCCGCCCCGGAGTCCGCGGCCGCGTCCGGCGGGCGGGTCAGGGCCCCGCGCGATCCCCGCGAGGCCGTGCTCGCCGAACTCTTCGCCGATGTGCTGTCCCTGCCCCGGGTGGGCCCCGACGACGACTTCTTCCGGCTCGGCGGGCACTCCCTGCTGGCGATGCGGCTCGCCAACCGGCTCCGGTCCGCCCTCGGCGCCGATGTGGCGCTGCGGGACGTCTTCGACCACCCCACGCCCGCCGCGCTCGCCGAGACCGTACTGCCGCGCGGGTCGGGGCGGGCCGCCCTCGCGCCGCGCACCCCCGTGGCGGGCGAGCGGCTCCCGCTCTCCTTCGCGCAGAGCCGCCTCTGGTTCCTGCACCGGCTGGACGGGCCCAGCGCCACCTACAACCTCTTCTTCGCGCTCCGCCTCGGCGGCGAGCTGGACACGGAGGCCATGCGGCTCGCGGTGGGCGACGTCGTCACCCGCCACGAGAGCCTGCGCACCGTCTATCCGGACGTCGACGGACTCCCCCACCAGCACATCCTGGACGAGGAGACCGCCCGCGCGGCCGCCGACCCCGTCGTGCTCCGGGTCGCCGAGGCCGATCTGGAACGGGCGGTGCACACCCAGGTCACCCACCCCGTCGACATCGTCACGGAGATCCCGCTGCGGGTGCGGCTGCTGCGCACCGAGACCGATCACGTGCTCTGTGTGATGCTCCATCACATCGCGGGCGACGAATGGTCGATGCGCCCGCTCACCGAGGATCTGCGCACCGCCTACACCGCCCGGGCCGCCGGGAACGGGCCCGACTGGCGGCCCCTGCCGGTCGGCTACGCCGACTACGCGGTCTGGCAGCGCGACCTCCTCGGGTCCGAGGACGACCCCGAGAGCCTCGTGGCCCGGCAGGCCGCCCACTGGCGGCGGGAGCTGGCCGGCGCGCCCGAGGAGCTGGCGCTGCCGTACGACCGTCCCCGGCCCGCCGAGGAGCACCACGACGGACGGACCGTCACCTTCGAGATCGACGCCCGGACGCACCGGACGCTGCGCGCGCTCAGCGCCGAGAACGGCACCAGTGTCTTCATGGCCGCCCAGGCCGGTCTCGCCGTGCTGCTCGCCGCCCATGGCGCGGGCACCGATCTGCCGATCGGCACCCCGGTCGCGGGGCGCACCGACGCCGCGCTCGACGATCTCGTCGGCTTCTTCGTCAACACGCTGGTGCTGCGCACCGATCTGAGCGGGCGGCCCACCTTCCGGGAGATCCTCGGCCGGGTCCGGGACACCGATCTGGCCGCCTTCGACAACGCCGATCTGCCCTTCGAGCAGCTGGTGGAGATGGTCGCGCCGGAGCGGACGCTCGCGCGCAACCCGCTCTTCCAGGTGATGCTGGTCTTCCAGAACGTCTCCGACGACGAGCTGACCCTGCCCGGGCTGACCGTCACCCCCCTCGGCGCCGATCCGGGCACCGCGAAGCTGGATCTGATGTTCACCCTCGCCGAACGGCCCGGCGGGGCGGGCGTCAACGGCATGCTCACCTTCCAGACCAGCCTGTTCGACGAGTCGACGGCCCGCGCGCTCGCCGACCGCTACACGGCGCTGCTGTCGGCGCTGGCCGAGCGGCCGGATCTGCCCTTCCACCGCGCCGGGGTGCTCACCCCGGCCGAGCGCGCCCGGATCCTCGCGGCGGGCGCCGGCGAGGAGCGCCCGCTCCCGGCCGCCACGCTGCCCGCGCTGCTCTCGGCCCGCTACGCCGCCACGCCCGCCGGGGAGATCGCCCTGGTGGCGGACGGTCTCACGCTGAGCACGGCCGAGTTCGACGCACGGGTGGGCCGACTGGCCGCGCTGCTGCGGGATCTCGGCGTACGGCCCGAGACCCGGGTCGCCGTCGCCCTGCCGCGCTCCGCCGATCTGGTGGTCGCGCTGCACGCCGTGCACCGCGCGGGCGGGGCCTACGTACCGCTGGACACGGGCCATCCGCCCGAGCGGCTCGCCCATGTGCTCACCGACAGCGCCCCCGCGGTGGTGCTGACCCGGTCCGAGCACGCCGCCGCCCTGCCGCTGCCCGACGGGGCGGAGCCGGTCCTCCTCGACGATCCGGCCACCGAGGCGGCGCTCGCCGCCGCCGGGCCGGTGCCCGTCCTCCCCGAACCGCTCGGGGACCACGCCGCGTACGTCCTCTACACCTCGGGCTCCACCGGCCGCCCCAAGGGCGTGACCGTCAGCCACGCGGCGCTCGTCAACCGGCTGCGCTGGATGGCCGAGGAGTACGGGATCGGCCCGGGCGACCGGGTGCTCCAGAAGACCCCGGCCGGTTTCGACGTCTCGGTGTGGGAGTTCTTCCTGCCGATGCTGACCGGCGCGGTGCTGGCGGTGCTGCCGGACGGGCAGCACACCGACCCGGTCAAGGTCGCCGCCGCGATCCGGCGGCACGAGGTCACCACGGTGCACTTCGTCCCGTCGATGCTGGCCGCCTTCGCCGCCGAGCCGTCCGCCGCCGGATGCGCCAGTCTGCGGCTGGTCGTCGCGAGCGGGGAGGCACTCCCCCGGGCCGTCGCCGACGCCCTGCGCGAGGCGCTGCCGGGGGCCGCGCTGCACAATCTCTACGGGCCGACCGAAGCCACCGTCGATGTCACCGCACATCCGGCCGGCGCGCCCGACCCGGGCGGCGCCTGGGGCGGGGTGCCGATCGGCCGTCCCGTCTGGAACACCGGGGCGCACGTCCTCGACGCCTGGCTGCGGCCGGCGCCGGACGGGGTCACCGGCGAGCTGTATCTCAGCGGCCGCCAGCTGGCGCGCGGCTACCACGGCCGTCCGGCGCTGACCTGCGAGCGGTTCGTCGCCCACCCCTTCGGCGCCCCGGGCGAACGGCTGTACCGCACCGGCGATCTGGTGCGCCGCCGTCCGGACGGCGCGCTGGTGTTCGCCGGCCGCGCCGACGGTCAGGTCAAACTGCGCGGGCTGCGGGTGGAGCTGGGCGAGATCGAGGCCGTCCTCGGCGAGGACCCGGAGATCGCCGCCGCCGCCGTGCTGCTCCGCGAGGACCAGCCGGGCAGGCCGCTGCTGGCGGGCTATCTGGTGCCGCGCGGCGACAGTGCGCCGGATCCGGCCGAGCTGACGGCCCGGCTGTCCCGGCGGCTGCCCGACCACATGGTCCCCACCGCGCTGATCGCGCTGGAGCGGCTGCCGCTGACGCCCAGCGGCAAACTGGACCGGGCCGCGCTGCCCGCGCCCGATCTCGCGGCCGGAGCGGGCGGGGCGGCCCCGCGCGGCATCCGGGAGGCCCTGCTCACCGAGTTGTTCGCCGAACTCCTGGACGCCCCCCTGGCCGGTGCGGAGGACAGCTTCTTCGCCCTCGGCGGCGACAGCATCCTCTCCATCCAGCTGGTCGCCCGCGCCCGCCGCGCGGGGCTCGTGCTCACGCCCCGGGAGGTCTTCGAGCACAAGACCCCGGCCGCCCTGGCCCGGGTCGCCGTGCCCGTCGACGCCCCCGGCGCGCGGACGCTGCCCCCCGCCGGCCGGCTCCCCCTCACCCCGGTCATGAGCTGGGCCCGGGAGCGGGGCGTGCTGGAGGGCCTGCACCAGTGGCGGGTCCTCGTCACCCCGCCGGACGCGACTCCCGCCACCCTCGCGGACGCCCTCCGGCGGCTCGCGGACCGTCATCCGGTGCTCCGGGCCTCGCTGGTGGCGGAAGGCGCGCTGGAGATTCCGGGCGCTCCCGCCGAGGACGGCGGACCGCTCCCGGCGGCCGACCTCGGCGGCGTACCCGCCCCGCTGCTGGCGCGGCGGCTCGCCGGGCACACCGCCGAGGCGATCGCGCGGCTGGACCCCGCCGGGGGACGGCTGTTCAGTGCCGTGTACGCCGATCTCGGGCCCGGCCGGGGCGGCCGGCTGCTGCTCGCCGTCCATCAGCTGGCCGTGGACGAGGAGTCCTGGCCGGTGCTGCTCGCCGATCTGGCGCTCGCGCACGAGGCGGCGGTCTCGGGGGCGGAGCCCGGCTTCCCGGCCGGGACGACCTCCTTCCGTCAGTGGGCCCTCGGGCTCGCCGACGCGGCCGGGGAAGCGGCCCGGCGGGCCGAGGCCGGGATCTGGCGGGCCCGGGACACCGCGCCGGCCCCCGCCCTCGGCGACCGTCCGCTCGACGCGGCCGCCGGGCCCCGGGCGCGCTTGGAGCGCTCGCTCACCGGAGCGACCGCGCGCGCCCTGCTGACCGAGGTCCCCGCCTCGGTGCACGGCACCGTCCAGGACGTGGTGCTGGCGGCCGCCGCGATCGCGTTCGCCCAGTGGCGGCGGGAGCGCGGCGAGTCGGACGCGGGGCCGGACGTGGTCGCGGTGCGGCGGCACGGCCGCGCCGAGGGCGTCGTCCCCGGCAGCGATCTCTCCCGTACGGTGGGCTGGTTCACCACCCGGCATCCGCTGCTCCTGGACACGGCCGGAGTCGATCCGGCGGAGGCGGCGCACGACGGCGCGGCCGCGCAGCGGGTGCTGACGGCCGTCAAGGAGCAGCTCCGCGTCACCCCGGACCAGGGGATCGGGCACGGTCTGCTGCACCGCTTCGGCGATCGCGCCGCCGAGCCGCCGCGCACCCCGGAGATCTCCTTCGCCCACCACGACGGCCGCCCGGCGGCGGGCGCCGCCGGGGTCTCCCCGCGCGGCTGGCCCGAGGCCCCCGAGGACCTCCCGTGGCCGGAGTCGGAGTCGGAGTCGGGCCTGAGCGTCCCGGCCCTGTTCCCGCTGGAGATCACCACCGTCGCGGAGGACGGTCCCGACGGGCCGGTCCTCGCCGCCCGCTGGGTCCACACGCCGTCGGTGCTGCCCGCGGCGGACGCCGAGCGCCTCGCCGATCTGTGGTGCGCGGCCCTGCGCACCCTCGCCGAGCGGCCCGCGCCCGCCACCCGCACCCCGTCCGACTTCCCTCTCGTCGCCCTCGGGCAGGACGAGGTCGACGCCCTTCAGCGCAGGTTCCCCTCGCTCACCGACGTCTGGCCGCTCGCCCCGCTCCAGGAGGGTTTCCGCTTCCTGACCGAACTCGCCGGGGACGGGCTCGACGTCTACACCATGCAGCTCTCGCTGCGGCTGGCCGGGGAGATCGATCCGGCCGCTCTCCACGCGGCCTGCCGCGATCTGCTGGACCGGAACGAGAATCTGCGCACCGCGCTCGTCGGCACCGGCGGCGGCGCCGTCCAGGTCGTCCTCGCCGAGGTGGAGCCCGAGTTCGCCGTCACCGACCTCAGCGCCCACGGCGCCCCGGCGGACAGCCCGGAGCGGCGGGCCGCGCCGGCCCGGCTCGCCGAGGAGGACCGGCTCCGTCCCTTCGATCTCGCCGCCCCGCCGCTGCTGCGGCTGCGGCTGGTGCGGCTCGCCGGGGACGGCGGCTGGGCGCTCATCGTCACCAACCATCACGCCGTGCTGGACGGCTGGTCGGTGCCGCTGCTGCTGGAGGAGCTGTTCCAGCTGTACGCGGCGCGCACCGGCGCAGCGCCCGCGCCCGGCGTCCGGCGGTCCTTCCGGGACTACCTCCGGTGGCTGACCCGGCAGGATCCGGACGCGGCCCGGGACGCCTGGCGGGCCGCGCTGGCGGGCGTCGGCGAGCCCACCCTGATCGCCCCGGCCGACCCGTCCCGGCAGCCGGTGCCGTCCCGGCACATCGCCCACACCCTCGACGCCGGGCTCGGCGAGCGGCTGGCCGAGCTGGCCCGGGCGGCGGACGTCACGCCCAACACCGTGATGCAGTTCGCCTGGGGGCTGCTGCTGGCCCGGCAGACGGGCCGGGACGACGTGGTCTTCGGGGCCACGGTCTCCGGTCGGCCGCCGGAGATCGACGGGGTGGAGGACATGACCGGGCTCTTCATCAACACCGTGCCCGTACGGGTCGACCTCCGGCCGGCGGCCGGGGCGAACGCCGACACCGTGCGGCGTTCGCTGGCGCGGCTCCAGGACGCCCGGTCCCGCCTCGGCGCGTACGAGCATCTGGGGCTCTCGGCGATCCAGCGCCTGGCGGGCCGCGACGGCGGCGCGGGCGAGCTGTTCGACACGCTCCTCGTCTTCCAGAACTATCCGGTGGACGCGGAGAGTCTGCGGGCCGCCGAGGAGTCCGGCGCGCTGCGGGTCACCGACGGCAGCAGCACCGGCGACACCCACTATCCGCTGACCCTGGTGGTCGCCCCGGCCGCCGGGAAGCTCCTGCTGGAGTACCGTCCCGATCTCTTCACCGAGGCCGAGGCGAAGGCGCTGACGGGACGTCTCGTCCAGCTGCTGCGGGAACTCGGCGACCGTCCCGATTCGCCCGTGCACCGACTCGAGTGCCTCGATCCCGCCGAGCGCGGGCGGATCCTGTCCGAGTGGAACGCCACCGGGCGTCCCCATCCGGCGCAGACCCTGCCCGAGCTGCTGGCCGAGCGGATCGCCGCCGATCCGGACGCGCCCGCCGTCGTCAGCGGGGACGCCGTCCTCACCTTCGGCGAACTGGACGCGCGCTCCGCCCGGCTCGCCCGGCTGCTCACCGCGCGCGGCGCGGGGCCCGAGGACGTCGTGGCGCTGATGCTGCCCCGCACCGAGGAGATGCTCGTCGCCATCGTCGCCGTACACCGCGCGGGGGCGGCCTATCTCCCGCTCGACCCCGGCTATCCGGCGGAGCGCATCGCGTTCATGGCGCGCGACGCCGCGCCCCGGCTGCTGGTCACCACGGGCGGCCTCGCGGACGCGGCGGCGGCCCTGGACGGGCTCGTACCGGAGGTCGTCGTCCTGGACGGCCCCGAGACGGTCGCCGCGCTCGCCGCGCTGCCGGGCGACGCGCCGGTCTCGCCGGCCCGGCCCGGTCATCCGGCGTACGTCATCTACACCTCGGGCTCCACCGGCACGCCCAAGGGCGTCGTCGTCACCCAGGGCAACGCGGTCAATCTCTTCCACAGCCACCGCCGGAACCTCTACGAGCCGACCGTGGAGCGCACCGGCAGGCGGCGGCTGAACGTCGGCCACGCCTGGTCCTTCTCCTTCGACGCCTCCTGGCAGCCGCAGCTGTGGCTGTTCCACGGGCACTGCGTCCATGTCCTCTCCGAGGAGATCCAGCGGGACCCGGACGCCCTGCACGCCTATCTCCGCGCCCACGCCGTCGACTTCGTCGAGGTCGCGCCGTCGGTCCTGGCCGAGCTGGAGCGCGCCGGGCTGACCGAGGGCGGCCGCTGCCCGCTGCCGCTGCTCGGCGTCGGCGGGGAGGCCGTGCCGCAGGAGCAGTGGGACCGGCTGCGGGAGCTGCCGGGGACGGAGACCGTCAATCTGTACGGGCCGACCGAGGCCACCGTCGACTCGCTCTTCGCCCGGGTCCGGGAGCATGAGCGGCCGGTGATCGGACGCCCGGTCGACAACGCCAGGGTCCGTCTTCTCGACGCCTGGCTCCGTCCGGTGCCGCCCGGGGTGGCCGGGGAGATGTATCTCGCCGGAGCCGGACTGGCCCGCGGCTACCTCGGCCGGCCGGCGCTGACCGCCGAACGCTTCGTCGCCGACCCGTTCGCCGACGACGGCGGCAGGCTCTACCGCACCGGGGATCTGGCCCGGTGGACCGACGACGGGGCGGTGGAGTTCCTCGGCCGGGTGGACGACCAGGTCAAGATCCGGGGCTTCCGGGTGGAGCTGGGCGAGATCGCGACCGCGCTGGGCGCGCTGCCCGGGGTGGACCGGGCGGTGGTGGTGGCCCGTACGGACGACGGGGTGCGGCGGCTGGTGGGCTATGCCGTGCCGGACCCCGGCGCCGCGCCCGATCCGGCGGCGCTCCGCGCCGGGCTGGCCGGGCGGCTGCCCGACCATCTGGTGCCCGCCGCCGTCGTCCTCGTCGGCGAGCTGCCGATGACCGTCAACGGGAAACTGGACAAGGACCGGCTGCCGGCCCCCGACTTCGGCGCGGCGGCGCTCGGCCGGGATCCCTCGGGGCCCGCCGAGACCCTGCTGTGCGCGGTGATGGCGCGGGTGCTGGGGCTGGAGAGGATCGGCGCGGACGACGACTTCTTCGCCCTCGGCGGCGACAGCATCGTCTCGCTGCGGCTCGTGGCGGCGCTGCGGGCCGAGGGGTACGGGCTGTCGCCGCGCGAGGTGTTCCGGCTCCGCACCCCGGCGGCGCTCGCCCCCGTGCTCGGCGCCGGCGGTCCGGCCAGGAGCGAGGATCCCTCGGCGGCGGTGGGCGGCGCTCCGCTCGTCCCCGGTCTGGACCGGCTGCGGGAGCTGGGCGGTCCGATCGACCGGCACTCCCAGTCGACCGTGCTGCGGACGCCCGCCGGTATGCGGCGGGCGGATCTCGTGACCGCCGTGGGGGCGCTGCTGGAGCGCCATCCGGTGCTGCGGGCCCGGCTCGACCGGGGAACGGGCGAGTCCTGGCGGCTGGAGATCCCCGGTCCGGCCGCGCCGGGCGCGGCGGAGGCGGCCGGGGCGGTGGAGCGGGTCGAGGCGGCCGAGGTGCCCGACGGGCCCGAACTGGCCCATGTCATGGGCGAGAAGCTGCTCGAAGCGGTCGCCGCGCTCGATCCCGACCGGGGCCGGATGGTCCGGGTCGTCTGGTTCGACGCGGGTCCTCGGCGGTCGGGGCGGCTGCTGATCCTGCTCCATCAGTTCGTCGTGGACGCGGCGACCTGGCGGATCGTCCACGCCGATCTGCGCGCGGCCTGGGAGGCCGCCCGCGACGGCCGGGATCCGGCGCTCGCGCCGGCGCCCACCTCGTACCGCACCTGGGCCCGACATCTCGACACGCTGGGCGCGCGGCGCTCGGCGGAGGCGCCGTACTGGCGGGAGGTGCTCGCGGACTCCTCGGTCCCGCTCGCCGGGCGGCGGCTCGACCCGGCGGCCGACACGGTGCGCACCCTGCGCCGGCTCACCGTCGAGCTGGGGCCCGAGGACACCGCGCCGCTGCTCGGCTCCCCGGCCGCGACGGGCGGCGGAGGCTCGGTACGGGCGGTGCTGCTGGGCGCGCTCTCCCAGGCGTTCGCGGAGTGGCGGCGCGGCCGGGGGGAGACCGGCGGCGACCGGGTCGTGGTCGCGCTGGAGAGCCACGGGCGGGAGCAGGAGCTGCTGCCGGGCGCTGATCTCTCCCGTACCGCCGGGCGGTTCACCTCGGTGCACCCGGTGGCGCTGGACGCCCGGGGGGTGGCGCTCGACTCGGCGCACAGCCCCGTCGAGCTGGTGCGCCGGGCGGCCGCCGCGCTGGCGTCGGCGCCCGACTCCGGCATCGGCTACGGTCCGCTGCGCCGGCTCCACCCGGGTCTGGGGGACGAGCCGGAGGTCCAGTTCGACTATCTGGGCCGGTTCGCGGGCGGCGGGTCCGGCGGCGGCGACTGGACGGCCGCGCCCGAGGCCGGAGTCCTCGGCAGCGGGCGCGATCTCGACGCGCCGGTGGCCCATCTGCTGGACATCGCCGTCTCGGTGACCGACGGGCCCGGCGGTCCGCGACTGGACGCGAGCTGGGTGTGGCCCGGCGGTCCGCTCACCGAGGCGGAGGTGCGGAGCCTCGCCGACGCCTGGACGGACGCGCTGCGCGCGCTCGCGAAGGCGTACGGGGCGTAGGGCCGTGCCGTCGTCGCCCCGTCCGCCGGCCGTGCCGCGCCCCGGCGCGCCCGGCGGACGGGGCGACGTCCGGGGGCCGGGGCCTCGGCGCTGCCGCCCGCCGGGGGCCGGTGCGCGTCCGCCGGGGGCCGGTGCGCGTCCGCCGGGGGCCGGTGCGCGTCCGCCGGGGGCCGGTGCGCGTCCGGCGGGGGCCGGTGCGCGTCAGGCGGCGCGGTCGCTCCGCGAGGCGGACGCACGGGTGTTCGCGCCGGCGGCGGCGTCGCCGGGCGAAGGGGCGCGGGCGCGTCCGGCCGGGACGGCGTCGTCGCGGACACGTCCGGCGGCGTCCCCGGAGGCGGGCCGGCTCGGGTCCGGGGGCCGGGGCCCGCGCCCGCGGCCTCTCGCGGGCGAGCGGCGCCCGGTCGGCACCGGAGCGCGCGGCGGGTGCGCGGAACGCGCGGCGAGGTGCGCCGGGGACCTCGGTCCCCGGCGCACCTCGCGCGCGTGCTCGCCGGACTCTCCGTCGTCGGGCCCGCTGCCGTCAGACCTTCTGGAGCATCTTCTCGATCTCGTCCACCGCGCCGATGGCGAAGGAGTAGTTCGCCATCAGGAAGTGCTGCGAGGGGAAGGCCCGTCCGGCCTTGACGGCGGGCACCGCCTTCCACAGCTTGTGGTCGAGCAGCGCCTGGGTGGTGGGGGTGGCCTTCCCGTCGAACTGCACCGGGTAGATCAGCGCGGTGCAGTCGCCGAGGACGTCCATCTCCTCATAGCTCTTGGGGATGAACTTCTCGCCCTTGGCGACCGGGATGTCGGCCCCGATCTTGAGGCCGAGGTCGCGCATCACGGTCACCACCGGGGTGCCGAGGAAGAACTTGCCGCTCGGGCCGCCGCTGAGCGGGGCCCAGACGGTGGTGGCGATCTTCTTGGCGTGGGCCGTCCGCACCTCCTTGAGGCGGGTCTCGTACCGGGTCTTGAGGTCCTTGACCCGGGTCTCCCGGTTGACCGCCCCGGCGACCCGGGCGATCTGCTCGTGCCAGAGCGCGCCGCTGGTCCAGTCGAAGTGGGCGACCGGGGCGACCTTCTTCAGCGCGGCGGACTTGTCCTTGTAGAACTGGTCGACGATGAGATCGGCGTCGAGCGCCGCTATCGCCTGCGCGTTGGGGGTGCCGGGGGCGCCGATCGTCTTGACGTCCTTGAGCTGGTCGTAGTCGCCGGCGGACATCAGCGTCGGGACCGCCGTGCCGTCGGGCACGCCGACCGGGACGATGCCCAGCTCCAGCAGCATCAGGGCCGCGTAGTTGTCGGTGACGACGACCCTCGCGGGGCGCTCCGGCACCGTGACGGGGCCGTTGTCGGTCTGCACGGTGCGGGTGCCGCCGGTCGTGGCGTCCGTGCCCTTCGCCTTGTCCTTGTCCGAGGACTCGCTCACACCACAGGCGGTCAACCCCAGGGCGGCCGCGCTCGCGGTCAGCCCTCCGAGGACATTCCTCCGGCCCAGAGCATGGGACATCGTGCGCGAGCGGGTCATTTCACTTACTCCTCGATAGGACATACGTCTGACTGCCCCACACACCGCCCACGGCGAAGAGGTAAGGCTTGCCTAAGCTACCTCTTCCGGAGACGATCTAGGACATCCAACGGGAAGTCTGCAGTGAGGAGTTACCGAGAATGAGCGGGGCAACGGTCCGAAGCCGGCACGGCGAGAGCCGCCGAGCCGGGGGGCTGCGAGTGACACGGGTGCGGTACACGGAGCGGATCACCCCGCACATGGCGCGCATCACCTTCGCCGACGACGAATTGGCTCGGCTGCACAGCAACGGCGGCGACCAGCATGTGGCGCTCTACTTCTACGAACCGGGGGTGGAGCTGCCCCGCCCCTTCACCACCGAGGCCGCCCGGGCGTTCCTGTCGGTGGCCCGGCCGAGGCTGCGCCGGTACACCATCCGCCACCACCGGCCCGAACTGGGCGAGGTCGACATGGACTTCGTCCTGCACGGGGCCGACCAGCTCGCCTCCGGCTGGGCCGAGCGGGCCGCCCCCGGCGACGAGGCCATCTGGTTCGGCCCCAGCCCCGGCTGGTCCCTGGCCCCCGAGGCCGAGTGGGCCGTACTCCTCGGCGACGAGACCGCGCTGCCCGCCATCGGCGCGATCCTGGAACAACTTCCGCCGGGCGTGGGGGTGACGGCGCTGATCGAGGTCGCCGACCGGGCCGAGGAACAGCGGCTGACCACCCTGGCGGACGCCCGGATCGAATGGCTCCACCGAGGCCGGCGGCCGGCCGGGGAACTGCTCCTGGAGCGGGCCTCCCGGCTCACCCCGCCCCCCGGCCCGGGCCGGATCTGGGGCGCGGCCGAACGCGACGTCGTCCGCGCGATCCGCCGCCACTTCGTCGAAGGACTCGGCGTGGCACGCTCCGACACCCATCTGACCCCCTACTGGACCAGGGGCGAGACCCAGGACAGCGAGGTCTGATCCATGCCCGTCGCGGCACCCGACACCACCAACCCGCCCCGGACCGGCCCGGCTCGTCGCGACCTCCGCACCGGAGGCACGGTATGACGCCGCCGCCCGGCGCGCCGGGAGCGGACGACACCGGCGCCGGACCCGGCGACGCCCCGGCGCCCGGGACCGACCGCGCCGAGCCCACCAACCGGGACGGGCTGCGGCTGCTCGGCACGACCCTGCGCCGGGGCTCGGGGCTGCTGCTGCCCGCCGTGCTCGGCGGGTTCTGCTACCAGATCGCGCTGATCGCCCTGCCCTGGTGCATCGAGCGAGCCGTCGACGAGGGCATCGTCGGCGAGGACCCCGGCGCGCTGCGGAGCTGGGCGCTGATCGCGCTCGCCGCCGGCGTCGTCGCGGCGCTGGCCGAGATGCTGCTCGGCTGGTTCTCCACCCTCGTGGGAACCCTGGAGGGCAATCGGCTGTACCAACGGCTCGCCGACCGGGTCGCGGGTCTCGACAGCCGGAGCCTCGACCGGTTCGGCGAGGGCGATCTCGGCATGCGCGGCACGCGGGACGTCGATCTGGTCCGCACCTGGCTGATGGGCTTCGCCTCCTTCGTCAGCGGGGTCGCCGGATTCCTGCTGATGATCTTCGCGATCGTCCGGCTCGACCCGCTCCTCGCCGTCGTCTGCCTGCTCTGCGTGCCCCCGCTGGTCTGGCTCAACACCCACTGGTTCCCCCGGCGTTTCGGCAAGGCCAACACCCGTCTCTCGGCGGCCCACGGCAGCCGGGCCGACGCGGTCGAGGAACTGCTCTCCGCCAGCGCCGCCGTACGCGGCATCGGGGGCGAACCCGCCCTGGTGGAGCGGCATCACACCCGCAGCTCCGACGTCACCGACCACACCCTGACCACGGCCCGCATCTCGGCGGACTGGGCCGCCCTCTCCCCCTTCGTGCCCGCCCTCGCCATCGGGGCCGGGCTCGGCGTCGGCGGACTCGCCGTGCTGCGGGACACCATGTCGGTCGGCGGCATCGTCGCCTTCACCGGCTGGATGAGCATGCTGGTGATGTGGGTGGGCGTGCTCACCCTGCGGATCAGCCAGCTGAGCCAGGCCACCACCGCCGCCCGCCGCCTCCAGGAGATCCTGCTGCCCGGGCCCGCCGAACGCCCCGCCGGCGGAGCGTCCCTGCCCGTACGGGGAGAGCTGACCGCCGAGGCGGTCACCCGCACCGCCCGGGGGCGCGTCCTCCTGGCCCCGGTCACTCTCACGGTCCGCCCCGGGGCCCTGATCGCCGTCACCGGCCCGACCGCCTCCGGCAAGACCACCCTGCTCCGGATGCTCGCCGGACTGCTCCCCCCGGACGGCGGATCCGTCGCCTTCGGCGGGGTCCCGCTGCACGAGGCGGACCCGGACCAGACGCATCGCCTGATCGGCTTCGTACCCCAGCGGCCGGTCACCGTCAGCGGCACCCTCGCCGACAATCTGCGGCTCGGCGGCGACTTCGACGACGAGGAGCTGCGCGCAGCCTGCCGTGTCGCCGCCCTCGACGAGCATGTCGACTCACTGCCCGACGGGCTCGCCACCGAGGTCGGCGAACGCGGCAGCACCCTCTCCGGCGGCCAGCTCCAGCGTCTCGCGCTGGCCCGCGCCGTGCTGCGCCGCCCCGCCGTACTGCTGCTGGACGACATCACCTCCGCGATCGACACGGCCACCGAGCGCACCATCGTCGAACGGCTGCGGGAGTGGGCCGGGGAGACGGCCGTGGTCTGCGCCACCCACCGGCCGGCGGTGCTGGCGGCGGCCGACCAGGTGATCACACTCGAATCCGCCGGCGCCCCGGCCCGAACGAAGGACCCGGTGACCTCCGGTGGCTGACCAGAAACCGCTCTCCGCCGCTCCCGATCAGCGCGGGGTGCTCCGCCGGGCCTGGCCCCATATGCGCGCCCACCGGCGCGCCATCGTGATCGCCCTGATCACCAGCGCGGCCGCCACCCTCACCACCGTCGCGGTGCCCGCCGTCATCGGCGCGGGCGTCGACCGGCTGCTGGACCGGGACCGGACGGGGCTGCTCGTCGCGGTGGGCGTGCTGACCGCGCTGGCGCTGCTGCGGCTGGCGCTGTTCCGGCGGGCCGAGATCCTGCTGACCTCGGTCGGCGAACGGGTGGTGCGGCGGCTGCGCGATCTCACCGTCGAGCGGCTCTCGCGCGCGCCCTTGCGCTTCCTGGAGGCGCAGCCCTCCGGCGATCTGCTCCGCCGGACGACCACCGAGATCGCGGATCTGGCCACCTTCGTCCGCGCGCAGCTGCCCGAGCTGCTGACCGTCGCCGGATATCTCGTCTTCACCACGGTGCTGCTGGTGAGCTACTCGCCCCTGATGACGCTGGTCACGCTGGTGGCCTTCGTCCCGGCGATCAGCTGGGTGCTGCGGCGGTTCAAGAAGGCCGCCACCCCCGCGTTCGCCGCCGAGGCCGCCGCCGCGGGCGCCGTCGCCGCCTCCTACCGGGAGCTGGTCCAGTCCCGCGAGATGCTGGTGACGGGCGGGGGCGTGGAGTTCTGGCGCGCCCGGTTCCGTCAGGACACGGACCGGCGGTACCGGGCGGCCCGCCGCAGTCAGCGCTCCCTGTTCATCATCAGCCTCGCCCGGCTCGTCCAGGGGTTGACCACCGCCGCGCTGCTGCTGACCGGCGGCTGGCTCGCCGCCGAGGGCCGGGTCAGCGTCGGCACCGTCGTGGTCTTCGTGCTGGCGACCCGTCAGCTCTTCGACTCGGCCGCCCAGGCGTCCAATCTGATGGGCCAGCTCCAGCTGACCCTGGTGGGGCTCGCCCGGCTGCTGGACCTGCTCGCCCGCACGGCGCCCGGCGAGGACTCCCCCGAGGAGGCCGCGGCCGCCGGGGAGGACGGCCCCGCGCCGACCGCGGGGCGCGCGGCGCCGGAGACCGCCGAGCGCGGGGTGCTGGAGGTGGAGGGCGTGCACTACGCGTACGTCTCCTCCACCCGGGTGCTGTCGGGGCTGACGCTGCGGATCGAGCCCTCGGAGCGGGTGGGGCTGGTCGGCCCGACCGGGGCGGGCAAGACCACCCTGGCGAAGCTGCTCACCGGGCTCTACACCCCCGACTCCGGCAGCGTCCGCTACGACGGCCGGGATCTGCGCGATCTGCCGGCGGACGAGCTGCGCCGCCGTATCGTCCTCATCCCGCAGCGGGTCCATCTGATCCGCGGCACCCTGCTGGACAATCTCGGTCTGGTCCCCGGGGAACCGGGCGAGGACAGGATCCTGGCCGCCGTGCGCGAACTCGGCCTGACCGAGTGGGTCGAGGGGCTGCCGGAGGGTCTCCACACCCCCCTCGGGGGCGGCGCGGGCGGGCTCTCGGCGGGAGAGCTGCAGCTCATCGGTCTGGTCCGGGCCGCGCTGGTCGATCCGGCCGTACTCGTCCTGGACGAGGCGTCCGCCGACATCGACCCGGAGACCGCGCTGCGGGTGGAGACCGCGATCGACACCCTGCGGGCGGACCGCACCCTGATCGTCATCGCGCACCGCGAGGCGACGATCAACCGGCTCCCCCGGATCGTCGCTCTCGACGCGGGCGCGGTGCTGACGGGGTGACGAGCCTTCGGGGCGGCGCCGGGCGCGCGGCGGCGGCCCGGACCGGACCGTGATCAAAAAAGAGATGACAGAGACGGTTAGGTTAGGCTAACCTAACCAGTGATCAAGCCCCCTGGCGGCTCTCCCCTCGGAGAGCCGCCGGGGCACCCTACCCAGAAGGGCATTGCATGCGTACGCACCTGCCCGATGACGGCATGCCCGACCGCCCCTCCACCGCCGAAGGAGCGGAGCCGGCCGCCGTCACGACCGCGCACGACGGACCGCGCCCCGGCGTCCCGGCCCTCGACCGGGCCCGGGCGGCACGACGGCCGCACGCCGTCCCGGCGGCCCGGACGCGCCCGGTGGCCCCGGTGATCCCGGTGATCCCGGAGACCGGCCGGGGCACGCGCGCCGTCACCTCGATCACCGGCGGGGTGCGCCGCCGCGCGAGAACGGCGACCCGCGTCTTCCCGGGGTTCGCCGCATGAGCCGTACCGGCGGCGCGAGCCGCGTCCGCCGCGCCGTCGGCCCGGCCCCCGCGGGCGCGCCCCGCTTCACCGTCCGCCCCCTCGATCCCCTGGCCGACGCCGAACTGGTCCACGGGTGGGTGACCCACCCCAAGGCCGTGTACTGGATGATGCAGGACGCCCGGCTCCAGGACATCGAGCGCGAGTACATGGCGAAGGCGGCGCACGACCACCAGGACGCCTTCATCGGGCTGGCGGACGGGAAGCCCTCCTTCCTGATGGAGAGCTACGACCCCAGGCATGTGGAGCTGGGGGCGCTGTATCCGCCCGAACCGGGCGACGTCGGACTGCACTTCCTGGTCGCGCCGACCGACGCCCCGGTGCACGGCTTCACCCGCGCGGCGATCGCGAGCGCGATGAGGGAGCTGTTCGCCGACCCGGCGACCCGCCGCGTGGTGGTCGAGCCGGACGTCCGCAACGACGCCGCCCGCAGGATCTTCGAGTACGCCGGCTTCACCGTCGTCTCGAAGATCGAGAAGCCGGAGAAGGACGCCTATCTCTGCGTCTGCCCGCGCGAGCGGTTCGAGCGGAGCGCCGCCGGAAGACCGGCGGCCCACTGAACGGGGCGGGCGCGCGGGAAACGGTCCCTCACGCGCGCCCGCCTCTCCTTTTCCGGACGCCCGGACGAGACCGTCCCGAAGGCCCGGACGACCGTCCCGAAGGCCCGGACGGCCGCCCCGGAGAGCCGTACGGCCCGAACCGCCCGGACGGCGCACCGGCGGGACTCCCGGCCGCGAGCCTGTCAGCCCGCCAGGACCGTGGCGACATGGAGAACCGCCGCCAGCGGGATCACCCAGCGGATGTATCCCCGTCCCCGCTCGCGCCGCCCGGCCCCCGCCGTGGGACGGAGGCCGCCGTGGCCCGCCATGGCGGTCAGCATGTCCGCCGTCGGACCGCCGATGCCCGGGGCGCGGACGACACGGGTCAGCCACAGCGGCGCGAAACAGCCTGCCGGTGCCACCGGTTCACGGCTGATGAGGTCGAGCCGCCCGTCCCCGCGGAGTTCCACCCGGCCGATCGCCGCCCAGGGCAGGGACCTCACCGACCAGAGTCCGCGGAGGTGGATCCCCTCCCGGTCCGCGACCACCCGCCAGAGCGCGAGACGACAGAGCAGCCACGCGACGAACAGCGAGGTCCACACCGCGAAGAAGAGGTCGCCGGGCCGTGGATGCGCCAGACCCGCCCCGGCCGGCCGCTCCACGGTCACCACGAACAGCACCGCGGCCACGACCGCCGCCGTCCGCGCGCGCCATGTCGCCCCCCGGACGAGAGGTTCGGAGGGCGCGGCCGTCGTCGCCGCGAGCCGTTCCACCCGTATCCGCTGCTCCCCGCGCGCCGCGCGCCGCCTCTCCCGACGCCGTTCCCGACGGTTCTCCGCCACTGGCTTCCCTCACTTCCCTTCGCGCGGGCCGCCTCGTCCGGCCCGCGCCCGCCTCGGTTCCTACGATCGCTCCCCGCCCCGGCCGTTCGGCCCGGGCCGCTGCCGGGGGCGGACGCGACGACCGGGGGCGGACAGAGTCGGACGGCCCGGACGCCGTCGTGCCGCACGGGCCCATGGAACGGCCCGGGGCACGGGCAGGGGGATCAGTGAGGCGGGCGGCGGCCATCGGAACTCCGAGGGAAGGGCGGACAGTCATGCCGACCAGACTTCCCGGCTCACCTCGCACGATCATAGTCACGCACCCCGCCCGAACGGCGGGCGGGCCGCGCGCCGCCCGGACCGGCGGCCGGCAGAACCGCCCGGAGCCCCCGGCCGTCGTCCTCTGTGAGAAGCGGGACGGAAGGGGACACGGTGTCGAGGGAGCCGACGGTCGACGACAGCGAGGGACGCGGCGGGCGGAGCCGACCGGCCGGGGCGGAGGCGAAGGCGGCACGGAGCGTCGGCGGCGGGCCGCCGTCCCCCGGCGCGGACCGTCCGGAACGCCCGTACCCCGAGGAGCGGGCGGCCCGATTCGTCCTCAAGGGCCTGCTCCTCGCCGGGAATCTGCTGACGGCCTGGCTGCTCCTGAAGTCCTTCCTGGTGCGCCCGCCCGGCGGCCGGTGGGACCAGGAGAGCATCACGGCCGCCGGGGTCCCGGCCATGTCCGCGCACATCGGCTCCTGGATCACCGACTGGGGCACGCTGTATCCGGTCCGCCTGGGCGGGCTCCGTCCGTGGTGGTTCGCCGTGCCGATCGTCATCGGGACGGTCTCGCTGGGCCGGCTGCTGATCCTCGCAGGGAAGTGACCGCTCGCCCCTACCGCCGACTCCTCACTCTCCCAAGGGGTTTCGCGTACCTCCCGGCGCGATCCCGGGCGAATCGGGCGGGAGGGACGCGGTCGAAACCGCGCCCGGGCCGCCGCCAGAAGGAGGAACGCGATGAGCGGAACGCTGAAGCACGTCGAGGAGACGCGTCCGGCGACCGAGGGCGTACGGGCGGAGTCGGAGTCCGGCGTCCGGCGGGCGGGCACGCGCGCGGCGGTGGTCGGCGCGGTGCTGGGCACGGCGCTCGTCCCGGCCGGGGCCGCGCACGCCGGTGTCGTCGGCATCGGGAACGCGGTGTTCGGGAACGCCTGCGTCAACCAGGGGAGTACGCACGCGGTGGGCGCGACCGCCGCCGGCAGCGGCGCGGCGAGCGGCAACCACGCCGCGCTGCCGCTGTCCCTGCCCCGCAACCAGTGCGGCAACAGCGGCATCATCTGCACCGCCGTCATCAGGCCCAGTGTCTGAGCCGCGCTCCAACGGATGAGGAAGACCGGGCGAGGAGGGCGGCGGCGATGACCGGGGCGACGGCGGACGCGCCAGTGGCGGTGGCGGCGGACGCGGCGGTGGCGGAACTGGCGGCTCTGAGCGGGCGCGCCCTGCCGCTGCTGCGCCGTTGGGTGGCCGAGCGTCCCCGGCTGGGGGTGGCCCGGGCGCTGCTGACACTGGCGACCGCCGACGGGCTCGACGACGAGACGCTGCGGAACGAGCTGATCGCGGCTCACCGGGACGCCCGTGCGGCGGACGCCCGGTCGATGAGTCTGGTGTACGGGATCTTCCTCCACACGCACCGGCAGTACCGGCTGACGGCCGATCACCTGGTGGCGCACTTCGCCCGATGGCCCGGCGACGAGGCGGCGGCCCTGATGCTGGACGCCTTCCACGCCTGCCCGGACGCCGACAGCCACACCCGGGGGGACGCGCTGGTCGAGCGGCAGTCCGCCCTGGCCGGTCCGGAGAACTGGATCTGGCTGTCCAGACTCGCCTGGACCCGGGCGGAGCAGGGGCGCGCGGAGGAGGCGTACGAACTGGCCGGGCGGGCGCTCGCGCTGCACCCGCGCGCGGGCCAGGCCGCGCACGCCCGCGCCCACGCCGAGCACGAGACGGGGGCCGGGCCCGACTCCGTCGCCTTTCTGGACCGATGGCTGGCGGCCGATCCCGAGGCGGTGCAGTTCCGGCATCTGAACTGGCACGCCGCCCTCCAGTCGCTGGCGTGCGGAGACATGGCGGACGCCCGGCGGCGCGCGGACGAGGTGCTGGACCGGGCCGATGTGGGGATGCGGTCGGCGACGAACTGGCGGCTGCTGCTCGCCGGACAGCGCCCGGCGCGGCGCTGCGACCCGGACCACATCAGGGAGCTGCTGGCCGCGCCCGGCGGGACGGCGGAGGTCTTCCACACCTTCAATCTCGCCCTCGCGCTGGCCGTCGAGGCCGAGACCGACGAGCTGTACGCCCTGGCCCGGCGGGCCGAGCGCGACGAACGGGCCGACTTCCGCGAGGTGCTGGCCCCCGTGGCGCGGGCCCTGGCGGAGATCACCGCGGGGCGGCCCCGGGCGGCGGTGGAGCTGCTGACCGGCCTGGGCGCGGCGGTGGAGCGGCTCGGCGGGGTGCGGGTGGAGCGCGAGATCGTCCAGGACACCCTCGCCCGGGCCCTCGCCGACGCCGGCGAGCACGCCCGCGCGGCCGGTCTGCTGCACCGCCGTACCGCCGTCCGCCGGCATCACGTCTACGAGGATCTGCTCCTCGTCCCCCGCCCGGCGGCGTCCGCCGGCGCCCCGCTCCCGGAAGGGTCCTCATGATCGCGCCCCAGGTGATCGTCGTCTCGCTGCGCGGCAGCGGCGCCCCGCTGCTCGCCGAGGTCACCGGCGCGCTCGGCTACACCCCGTACGGGACGATGAGCGGCCCCGACGACGACTCCCCCGGCCCGGGCCCCGGCGAGGTGTACCCCCTGCTGGCCGCCGCCCACGGGCCGGACACGGCCGCCGCGCTGCTGCGGGACGGGCGGCACGGGCGTCAGGCGCTCCAGACCGCCTTCGAAGACGCGGTCGGCGCGCTGTGGCGCGTCTGGTGGATCCGTCTGGGCCAGCCGGTCACCCGCGCCTCGCCGGTCGACCCCGCCCTGGAGGAAGCCCTCGCCCGGGTGCCGGACGGCGAGCTGGTCCGGCTGCTCCCGGGCCGCGGCTGCTGGTACGTGAACAGTCTCGACCTCCGGCGCGCCGACGGCGGGCTGCTGCGCGCCTGGCAGGCCACCGGGCACCCGCCGATCGTCTTCCACCACCGGGACGTCCGCGACCGGATCATCAGCCAGATCCAGCTGCTCTCGCACCCCTCCGGGCGGGTCGGCTCCCAGCCGGAGTACCTCGTCTACCGCGACATCGTCAGCGCTCTTCCCAGCATGGACGCCAGGATCACCCTGGCGCTGACCGACCCCGGCTTCCCCGGACTGGCGGAGGCCCGCGGCTGCCGCTGGCTGCTGCACCACCCGGCCGTGACGGTCGTCAGCCACGAGGATCTCGCCGGTCCCGCCCACGGCGGCAGCGCGGACGCCCGTGAACGGGCCCTGGCCCGGCTGTTCGAGGCCACCGGGCACCCCGGCTCCACCGCCGTGCCGAGGCCCAGGGCCGCCGGGAGCGCCTGCCAGGACCCGGACCACCTCCGGGTGGGCCTCTGGCGCGAGCACTTCTCCCCCGAGCACGAGCGGCTTCTCGACCGCCACTGGGGCGATCTGCCGGCCCGCGTCTGACGGCGGCGACGCGACCGCCCGGCCGCCCGGCCGCCTGGCGTGACTCCCGACCGCCCAGGCGGCCGCACCGCTCCCGGCGGTCTCCCCCGGCCGCCGGAGTGCCCGCCGCCCCCGCCGTCCGATCCGGTCCACGGCGCTTGACCGGCACCCCCGGACTTCATATAGTTCGTTGTGCAACGAAATAAATGGAGGATGTTCCGCACCCTCGCGGGCCGGACCCCACAGGTCCCGGCGGCCGCCGGGACCCGCGCCCTCCCGGGCCGCCGGAGCGGCGGCCTCCCCCGGAGCCGCCCGGTCCGCACCCCCGGCGCCGACGCCGCTTCGGTCCTCTCCAGCAAGGAACCTCCGTCATGCCCGACACGATCTCCCCCGCACTCCGCGACGGCCCCCGGGCCCGGCCCCCGGTCGTCGATCCGCCCGCGCCCCGGCGGCCGGTGTGGATACGGCCGGTCCTGTTCCCGGTCGCGGTGGCCGTCGCGATCGGCGCGATCTTCATCAGCGTCTATCTGTCGGCGTTCCACGCCCCCGGGGCCCGCGATCTGCCGGTCGCCGTGGTGGGGACCTCCGCCGAGGCGGCGGCGGTCGCGGAACGCCTGCCGGAGAACGCGCCGGACACCTTCCGCGTCCAGGCCCTGCCGGACCGGGAGACCGCGCGGACGGCCGTCGAGCACGGCGAGGTCTTCGCCGCGTACGTCCCCGGGCCCGGCGCGCCCGAGCTGTTCCACGCGGGGGCGCACGGCCCGTCGGTCAGCGCCCTGGTGACGGGTTCCTTCGGCGAGGCGGCCCGGGCCGACGGGGAGCGGCCGACGCCCGTCGACCTCGTACCGGCGTCCGATCAGGACACCCGGGGGCTCGTCGTCTTCTACACGACCTTCGGCCTGGTCCTCGCCGGTTATCTGTTCGGGATCATGACCTTCCAGCTCGGCCCCGGGCTGACGGCGCGGCGCAGGATGGTCTCGCTCGCCGCGTTCGGCGGCGCGGGCGGTCTCGCGGTGGCCTCCGTCGTCTCCGCGTTCGGCGCGCTGCCCGCGCCGTTCCTCGGGGTCGCGGGGCTGGTGGCGCTGGTGGCGATGGCCGTGGGCGCGTTCACGATGCTGCTGGTGCGCTCGCTGGGGGTGCTGGGCTCCAGCGCCGCCGCCGTGCTGTTCATGACGGTCGGCAACGCGTCCAGCGGCGGCAGCCTCCCCGCCGAGTTCCTGCCCGGCTGGCTGGAGCCGTTCTCGGCGGGCCTCCCGGTGGGCGTGGGCGTACGGGCCGTCAACGGACTGGCCTACTTCCACGGCGACGGGGTGCTGAGCGGAGTCGCGGTCCTCGTCGGCTGGACGGCGGCCGGTCTCGGCGGACTGCTGCTCGTGGAACGCCTCCGCCGCCGCGCCCGGAGAGAGGCGTAGACAGGGAGGGGCCCGGCCGAGCCGGGCCCCTCCCCCGCCTCCCGGTTCAGACGTCGATGCCGAGCCGGTCCAGCGGCTCCACCAGCTCCTCCTCCTCGTAACCGAGGTGGGAGAGGAGGATGCGCTCCAGCACCGCCGTCAGATCCTGGACCTCGCCGATCCGGCCGTCGTCCTGTACGAGGGCGACCAGCGCGGCGTCGAGCCCGGCCAGCGCCTCGGCGATGATCTCGTGCTCGTGCTCCAGCCGCTCCACCACCGGCCCCAGCGACGCCTGTCGCGCGCGCAGCTCGGGGAACATGTACCGGTCCTCGATGGTGTGGTGCTGGGTGAGGGTGCGGCTGTACGCGGTGCAGAAGACGCCGAGCGTCCAGTAGTTCTGCCGCAGGGTGAGGCTGTTGATCATCGAGCGGGCGGAGGCCGCGTCCCGCTGTCCGGCGGCGACCTGGGCGACGGCCTCGGTGATCTGCCGCATCTCGTCCCGCAGACCGTCGTGGATACGGGTGAGCCGGGCGCCGGTGTCGCCCAGCGCGGGCCCCGGCGGCTGCGCGGGGGCTCGCGGCCGGGTCGCCTCGCCCAGCGGGTCGGCCGAGTACAGATCGATGCTCCCGGGCTCGGCCGGGGCCGGGGGGACGGCGGCGGCCGGCGCGTCCCCGGCGACCGCGCCGGCGCGGGCCGCCGCGATCGCCTCCCGCACCAGCGGGGCGACCTCTTCGGCGAAGGTCCGCAGCTCACGCTCCGTTCCGGCGGCCGAGGGGGCGAGGACGAAGCCGCTGAAGCCGTGGCCGAGGGCGAGTTCGGTCAGCTCGCGGGCCCACTGTTCGGGCGGTCCGTCCAGGAAGCGGTCCGAGGGGATCCGGGAGAAGCGTCCGCCGACGGTGTAGATCCGCCGGATCGCCCCGGGGTCGCGGCCCGCCGCGCGGGCGGCGTCGTCGACGGTCCGGCTCATGGCGGCCAGTTCGCCCGGGGGCGCGTAGGCGGCGGAGGGGAGCCAGCCGTCGCCGAGGCGTCCGGTCAGCTCCAGCATGCGCTTCTTGTACGAGCCGATCCAGATGCCGATGGGGTGGACGGGGAAGGGGCCGGGGCGGGCCCCGTCGAGCCGGTAGTGGCGGCCGGGCAATTCGGCGGCGGGTCCGGGGGTCCACAGGGCGCGGATCACGCCGATGGCCTCCTCCAGCGCCTCGACGGCCTCGCCGGGGGTGCGGCGCGGTCCGCCGAGCGCGGCGATCGCGTCCCAGAACGCGCCGGCCCCGATGCCGAGTTCGGTCCGGCCGCCGCTGAGGATGTCCAGGGTGGCGGCGGACCGGGCCAGCACGGCGGGCGGGCGCAGCGGCAGATTGGCGACGTGCGGGAAGAGGACGGCCCGTTCGGTGCGGGCCGCGAGATGGGTCAGCAGGGTCCAGGTGTCGAGGAACGCCGGCTGGTAGGGGTGGTCCTGGACGCCGATGAGGTCCAGGCCGAGGCCGTCGGCGAGACGGGCCAGCCGTACGATCTCCCGGTGGTCCTCGGCGGCGGGGGTGAGGAAGACGCCGAAGCGCGGGGGGTGTCCGTGGTCGGGCATGGGGTGCTCTTTCGTACGCGGCCCCGTCCCGGCGCGCGACGGGACGGGCTCGTCGTGCGCCGGGACGGGGCCGGGTCTGTTCTCTCGGGCCGGGCGGGGCGGCCGGTCAGCAGGTGGCGGTGTTGTCGTCGAGGCCGACGGTGGCCCAGATGTCGGCGAGTGCGGTGAGCTGTTCGTCGGTGAGGCGGTCGAGGAACTCGGCGCGGAGGTTGGTGAGGTGGACTCTGCGGGCGCGGCGGTAGGCCTTGCGTCCGGTGTCGGTGAGGACGG
>NZ_JBIBWD010000013.1:0-227002 GCF_043080985.1 Streptomyces sp. NPDC014894 | reverse complement strand
GATCGAAACCGGCCTTCTCCACCGCCCTCGCCAGCACCAGCGACGTCCCCATCACATCCGTACCGTGCAACGCGTCGTCCTCCACATGCACCCCCCTGTCCGCACCCATCCGCAGACCCTTCGCCACCGCCTCCCGCGCATCCTCCGGACCCATCGTCACCACCGTCACCTCGGCATCACCCGACGCCTCCGCGATCCGCAACGCCTGCTCCACCGCGTAATCGTCCAACTCCGACAACAGACCGTCCACATCATCACGGTCCACCGTCAGATCCTCGGCGAAGTGCCGGTCCCCCGTCGCGTCGGGCACATACTTCACACAGACAACGATCCTCAAGCTCACGCCGGCTCTCCTCCTAGCAGTGGTCATCTCCGTGGAGTCCCCGCGCCCAGGGCCTGGGGCCTGCCTTGCGAGGCAGCATAGGTGCCCCGAGGCGGGTTTTCCGGTCGGGGCGGCCGACGCTCCGAACGAAATATTACTCGCGAGTACGTCTCTAACCTACCCCCTGAGCAAGCGCTTGGAACTGTGACCTGGCCAACCCCGCGCGACCGGTTCGGACCGGCACTTCTCAGTCCCTCAACGCGTTGAAGCGGCCCTGGTGATAGAGGAGCGGACGACCGTCGGACGCGACCCGTCCGGCGACGGCGCGGGCGACGACGAGACAGTGGCCGCCGACCGGGGTCCGGGAGATCACCCGGCAGACCAGCCACCCCTGGACGCCGTCGAGCACCGGGACGCCCTCGGGGCCGGCGCTCCAGCGCGTCGGCGGCGCGAACCGGTCGGCGCCGCCGCGCGCGAAGAGGGCGGCCAGCTCCTCCTGGTGCTCGCCGAGGATGTGCACGCCCACATGGGCGGCCCGGGCGACGGCCCGCCCACTGAAGGAGCCCGAGGCGACGCCGAAGGAGATCGCCGGAGGGTCGGCGGAGACGGAGGCGAGCGAGGTGGCGGTGAAACCGGCGGGCCTCTCACCTCCCGCGGTGATCACCGCGACGCCGGCCGCGTGCCGCCGGAAGACCGAGCGGAGGAGGTCGGCGGAGCCCGGAAGCGGAGTGCCGGGCCCGGACGGGACCGCCGTGGAGGGCCGCTGAGCGGGAAGGGGGAGTGGGTCGGACACACCGTCAGACTGTCGATAGGTGGCAGATACAGTCAAGCGGCGACCGCCACCACGAACGGCTGAAAATGTACGACGTGACGAGAATCTCGCCCGCCGGAGCCGCCAGGACTGGTCAGAGCGGCGCACATGGGGCACGATCTGCCCCAGTGCCGAAAACCTACGGCTGCGTAACTTACACCGGGCGAACCCTCCCCGGGCACGACAGAAGGGTCCTCCCCAGATGGCAGAGTTCGTCTATCGGCCGGTCGTCGGCGCCGCTCTCACGCTGTTCAAGGCGCTGGACCTGAAGATCGACACTCAGGGGTCGGAGAACATCCCGCGCTCCGGCGGTGCTGTGCTGGTCAGCAACCACATCAGCTATCTGGACTTCATCTTCGCCGGTCTCACCGCCCTCCCCCAGAAGCGCCTGGTGCGCTTCATGGCGAAGGACGCGGTCTTCCGCCACAAGGTCTCCGGACCGCTGATGCGCGGAATGAAGCACATCCCGGTGGACCGCAAGCAGGGCGAGGCGGCCTATCAGCACGCCCTCGACGCGCTGCGCGCCGGAGAGATCGTCGGAGTCTTCCCCGAGGCGACCATCTCGGAGTCGTTCACCCTGAAGTCGTTCAAGTCCGGCGCGGCCCGGCTGGCGCAGGAGGCCGGCGTGCCGCTGATCCCGATGGCGCTGTGGGGGACCCAGCGGCTGTGGACCAAGGGGCGGCCGCGGAACTTCAAGCGGAGCCACATCCCGGTGACGATCCGGGTGGGCGAGCCGGTCGAGGCCCCGGTCGACCAGTACGCGGGGGCGATCACCCGGCGGCTGCGCGAGCGGGTGGAGGAGCTGCTCGAGTCGGCCCAGCGGGCCTACCCCGTACGCCCCAAGGACGCTTCGGACACCTGGTGGGTGCCGGCGCACCTCGGGGGGACCGCCCCGACGGCCGCCGAGGTCCGCGGAGCGCTCTGACGGCCTCCGACAGTCCTGACGGGCCCCCCGCCCCGGTGTGTGCCGGAGCGGGGGGCCCGTGCCGTCACCGGGGCGGGTGCAGGGTGACGCGCGCCCCGGGGCTCAGCTTCTCCAGGGACTCGGCGAGTTCCGCGCCGGCCGCCTCCAGGGCGTCCGCCGTCATGGGCGCGAGCGCCTCCAGCAGGAAGACCGCGTTCACCGTCTCCTCGGTGAGGCGGGTGCGCGGGCCCTGCCGCCAGTTCCAGCGGCGGCAGGTGACGCCCTCGTCGTCGCACCAGACGACCTCCCCCGCGTCGGGGTGCTCCACCGCCTCCTCGCCCCCGGCCGCGGTGACGAACGGCTCCTCGCCGGTGGCGCGCAGCAGCCGCATCCCGCCCCGTACGAGGTCGAGGTCCTCGCCGCCGACGGGGAGGAGGTGGGCCACGCTGATCGCGTTGTAGAGGTCGACCAGGGCATTGATCCGGGGCAGTCCGCCGTCGGCGAGCGCCCTTCTGGCCAGCGCCTCGGCGGAGTTGCGGGTGCGCGACGGCTTGGAGCCGAAGGCGGTGTAGACCTCGCGCCAGGCGGCCATGTGCGGATCCTCGTGCGGGGCGCGTCCGCCGAGCCGGGCCGCGAGCCTGCGGGCGGCGTCGTCGAGCAGGGCGGATCCCGCCTCGCCGCTGGGCCCGTTGACCAGCCCGTGCGCCTCGACGGCGAGATGGACGAAGCCGGGCGCGAGGGCCCTGACCTCGTCGGAGACGGTGAGCGTGAGCGCCATGCCGGAGTGCCTCACAGTTCGGTGGGGAGATGCGGCCAGAGGGTCTCCCGGTCGGTCGCGCTCTGGAGGGCGCGGAGCACCACGGGATGCGGTGCCGCATACAATACCGGGTAGTCCACTTCATTGAACTCAGGCCGTACGGGGAAGGCCAGCCGCTCCTCGTCGAGGGAGAACCGCGCGTCGACGCCGGGCTTGTTGCCCCTGGGGTCCTGGCGGTGCCAGCGCTCGCTCCCGGGCAGCCGCAGGGCGATCAGCCCGTGGATCACGCCCAGATTCTGGTAGCAGAGCGCGGTCGGGACGCCCTCGGCGCGCAGCAGGGCGGCCAGGGCGTGGGCCTTGGCGTAGCAGATGCCTGTCCGCAGCCGCAGTACGTCGGAGGCGCGCCAGGTGACGCGCGGGTCGCCGGCGTCGTGGGAGTGCGGAATGGTGTCGCGGACGAACTCGAAGGCGGCCCGGGCGTACGCGTGGACGTCGCCGGTCCCGCTCCGGAGGCGGGCGGCGGTCTCGCGCACCAGCGGGTGTTCGTGGTCGACGGCCTCGTCGGCGGCGAGGTAGGCCGAGAGGTCCGGGGTCTGCGGGCGGAGTTCCATGCCCGCGACCCTAGGAAGAACGGCCGGCCGGAGTCAATCGTTTTCCGGTCGGCCGTATATTCATGCAGCGTGATCCGCCGGGGAGCGGGTCAGCGCGCCATCTCTTCCTTCAGCGCCTGGACGAACGAGTCCACGTCGTCCTCGGTGGTGTCGAAGGAGCACATCCAGCGGACGTCGCCGGCGGTCTCGTCCCAGAAGTAGAAGCGGAAGCGCTTCTGGAGCCGCACGGAGACATCGTGCGGGAGCCGGGCGAAGACCGCGTTGGCCTGGACGGGGTGGAGGATCTCGACCCCGTCGACCTGCCCCACCCCGTCGGCGAGCCGGCGGGCCATGGCGTTGGAGTGCCGGGCGTTGCGCAGCCAGAGGTCGCGGGCGAGCAGGGCCTCCAGCTGGACCGAGACGAAGCGCATCTTGGACGCGAGCTGCATCGACAGCTTGCGCAGATGCTTCATGTGGCTGACGGCGTCGGGGTTGAGCACCACGACGGCCTCGCCGAAGAGCATGCCGTTCTTGGTGCCGCCGAAGGTGAGCACGTCGACGCCGACGGCGTTGGTGAAGGTCCGCATCGGGACGTCGAGCGAAGCCGCCGCGTTGGATATCCGCGCGCCGTCGAGATGGACCTTCATCCCGCGCTCGTGGGAGTGCTCCACGATCGCCCGGATCTCGGCCGGGGTGTAGACCGTGCCCAGCTCGGTGTTCTGGGTGATCGAGACGACCTGGGGCATCGCCCGGTGCTCGTCGTCCCAGCCCCATGCCTGCCGGTCGATCAGCTCGGGGGTGAGCTTGCCGTCCGGGGTCGGCACGGTGAGCAGCTTCAGCCCGCCCATCCGCTCGGGGGCGCCGCCCTCGTCCACGTTGATGTGGGCGCTCTCGGCGCAGATCACCGCGCCCCAGCGGTCGGTGAGGGCCTGGAGGGCGGTGACGTTGGCCCCGGTGCCGTTGAAGACGGGGAACGCCTCGGCGGTGGGGCCGAAGTGGCTGTGCATCACCCGCTGGAGGTGCTCGGTGTACTGGTCCTCGCCGTAGGCGACCTGGTGGCCGCCGTTGGCGAGGGCGACGGCCGCGAGGATCTCCGGGTGCGCGCCCGCGTAGTTGTCGCTGGCGAATCCGCGTACGGACGGGTCGTGGTGGCGGCGGGCCGCCGTGGTCGCGGTCTTCACGGTCGGGGCGTCAGCCACAGGCGCTGTCCGTTCACTTCCTCGGCGGGCCGGTCCCAGACGCCGGCGATGGAGTCGGCCAGGTCGGCGACGTCGGTGAAGCCCGCGAACTTGGCGTTCGGGCGCTCGGCGCGCATGGCGTCGTGCACCAGGGCCTTGACCACCAGGATGGCGGCGGCGGCCTTCGGCCCGTCGTCGCCCCCCGCCTTGCGGAAGGCGTCGGCGAGCGCCAGCGTCCAGGCCTCGGCGGCGGCCTTGGAGGCGGCGTAGGCGGCGTTGCCCGCGGTGGGCGCGCCCGCGCCGGCGGCGCTGATCAGCAGATAGCGTCCGCGGTCGCTGCGGAGCAGCCCGTCGTGGAAGGCGAGGGAGGTGTGCTGGACGGTACGGATGAGCAGCCGCTCCAGCAGGTCCCAGTCGGCCAGGTCGGTGGCGGCGAAGGAGGGGCTGCCGCGCCAGCCGCCGACGAGATGGACCAGTCCGTCGATCCGGCCGAACTCCTTCTCGGTCTTCTCCGCCCACGATCGGGTGGCGGCCGGATCCAGCAGATCGACGGTGTCCCCGGTGACGGTGGCTCCGCCGTGCGCGTAGCGGGCGGCGTCGACCGCCGAGGCCAGTCGCTCGGCGTCGGCGTCGGCGGCCACGACGGTGGCTCCGGCCTCGGCCAGCCGCAGCAGGGTCGCCCGCCCAGCGGGTCCCGCAGCTCCGGCGACCGCGACCACGGCCCCCTCCAGCGGACCGCCTGAGTTCTCCATGGTCGTCGCCTCCTCGGTTTCCGTGCTCACGCGGCGGCCTCGGACGTGCTCGCGCCGGCCGCCGGGCCTGCGGCGGTGATCCCCTTCGTCGAGGCGATCACCTTCTTCAGCTTCTTGGAAAGCGCCTCATAGAACATGCTGAGCGGAAATTCGTCCGGAAGCACGTCGTCCACGAGTTTGCGGGGCGGCTGGGTCAGGTCCAGGGCGTCGGGACCCTTGGCCCAGCGGGAGCCGGGGTGGGGCGCGAGATAGCCGGAGACCAGGTCATACGCGGCGAACCAGTGGACGAGCTTGGGCCGGTCGATGCCGTCGCGGTAGAGCTTCTCGATCTCGGCGCAGAGCTGGTTGGTGACCCGGGGTGCGCGCTCCCAGTCGATCTTGAGGGTGTTGTCCGTCCAGCGCAGGACGTCGTGCCTGTGGAGGTAGGCGAAGAGGAGCTGGCCGCCGAGTCCGTCGTAGTTGCGCACACGCTCGCCGGTGACGGGGAAGCGGAACATCCGGTCGAAGAGGACGGCGTACTGCACGTCACGGCCCTGGGCGACGCCGTCGGCCTCCAGCTTCACGGCCTCCTTGAAGGCGGTGAGGTCGCAGCGCAGCTCTTCGAGGCCGTACATCCAGAACGGCTGGCGCTGCTTGATCATGAAGGGATCGAAGGGCAGGTCGCCGTGGCTGTGGGTGCGGTCGTGGATCATGTCCCAGAGGACGAAGGCCTCCTGGCAGCGCTCCTGGTCGCCGACCATCTCCTGGATGTCCCGGGGCAGCTCGACCCCGAGGACGTCCACGGCGGCGGTGGTCACGGCGCGGAAGCGGGCGGCCTCGCGGTCGCAGAAGATACCGCCCCAGCTGAAGCGCTCGGGGGCCTCGCGGACGGCGATGGTCTCCGGGAAGAGGACCGCGGAGTTGGTGTCGTACCCCGAGGTGAAGTCCTCGAAGGTGATCCCGCAGAAGAGCGGGTTGTCGTAGCGCGTGCGCTCCAGCTCGGCGAGCCAGTCGGGCCAGACCATGCGCAGGACGACGGCTTCCAGATTGCGGTCCGGATTGCCGTTCTGGGTGTACATGGGGAAGACGACGAGGTGCTGGAGCCCGTCGGCGCGGGAGGCGGCCGGCTGGAAGGCGAGCAGCGAGTCCAGGAAGTCGGGGACGCCGAAGGCTCCGTCGGCCCAGGCGCGCAGATCGGCGACGAGGGCGCGGTGGTAGGCGGCGTCGTGCGGCAGCAGCGGGGACAGCTCCCCGACGGCGTCCGCGACCCGGGCGAGGGCCTCCTCGGCGGCGGCGCGGGCGGGGGCTCCCTCGGCGTCGAAGTCGATGGAGCCGTCCTTGGACTGCCATGGCCTGATCTCTTCGACGGCATTCTTGAGCCTGGGCCAGGCCGGGTGGTCGATCACCCGGTCGCCGGTGAATATGGCCGCGCCCGCGGCTTCCTGCACAAGAATTTCCGTCATGTCACTTCCTCCACGGGAGAACCTCGCGTCAAGACACCGTATCCATGAGGGCTTCTTCCGGACAAGTAGCCCCAAAGAAATTATCCTGCGGCACCCCCATGATCACCGGAAACTTTTCGGTCGGGGAGGGTACCCGCGCGGAGTTCGATCATGCCTGGGTCGGCCGGGCGACTCGATCCCTCACCCGGCCGGGGCGGCGGCGCGGGCCGTGGTCAAGCAGGGCGGAGGACACGCCCACGCACGGGTGACCGGAAGCCGGCGCGCGGCTCACCGCCGGGCGGCGGCGGACCGCGCCGTACCGGCGCTCCCGCCGCCCGGAGACCGGCGCGCGCGCACGCTTGCCCCGCCGGGCCGGGCCATTAGGCTGCGTCCTTGCCGGACGGCGCCCGGGACCGCGCCGACCGGATGCCGCCGTCGACGGAAGCGAGAAAATCTTGACTTTCCTCACCATCGGTCATCGCGGGGTCATGGGCGTCGAGCCGGAGAACACCCTGCGCTCCTTCGTCCGGGCCGAGCGCTGCGGTATGGACGCCATCGAGCTGGATCTGCACCTCAGCAAGGACGGCGCGCTCGTCGTCATGCACGACGCGGAAGTGGACCGGACGACCGACGGGACCGGGCCCATCGCCGAGAAGACCCTCGCCGAGCTGCGCGAGCTGGACGCGGGCGGCGGCGAGCGGGTGCCGCTCTTCGAGGAGGCGCTCGACGCGGTGCGCAGCCCGCTCCAGGCCGAGATCAAGGACGTGGCCGCCGCCCGCGCGCTCGCCGAGGTGATGCTGCGCCGCGATCTCGTCCCCCGGGTCACCGTCTCGTCCTTCCACGACGAGGCCGTCGCGGAGATCTCCGCGCTGGTGCCCGGGGTGCGGACGGTGCTGATCGCCAGCCGCTGGGGCGCGGACATCGTGGCCCGCGCCCGCGCCGTGCGCGCCGACACGCTCGCCCTGAACATCCGCAGACTGACCCTGGAGACCGTCGAGCAGGCGCACACGGAGGGCATCGAGGTGATCGGCTGGGTGGTGAACACCCAGGAGCAGCTGCGGCTGGCGCGCGCCCTCGAACTCGACGGCGCGACCACCGACTTCCCCGAGATCAGGCGCACCGGCCGGTTCACCGCCTAGGGGCGTTCTTTCGGGTCCCGCCCGGGCCTTCCCGCGGCCCGGGCGGGACCCTTCCTCCGGATCGGATCGGATCGGGCCCGGCCGGGTCAGGAGGACAGGGCCCCGGCCCCCGGGTCCTCCCCGGGCCGGTCGAACTCCTTGACCAGCAGTTCGAAGACCAGATCGTCCCGGTACGGGAGGCCCGCGGTCTCCTCGCCGTACGGGAAGGGGCTCAGCTCCCCCGTACGGCGATACCCCCGGCGCTCGTACCAGGCGATCAGCTCGGCCCGCAGCGTGATCACCGTCATCTGCATCGTGCGCACGCCCCAGCTCTCGCGGGCGGTGCGCTCCGCCTCGGCGAGGACCCTACGGCCCAGACCGCCGGCCTGGAGCGCGGGATCGACGGCGAACAGTCCGAAGTAGGCCGCCTCGCCCCGGTGTTCGAGCTGGCAGCAGGCGGCGATCCGGCCGTCGCGCTCCACGGCGAGCAGCCGGCCGACCGGGCTGTCGATGATCTCCAGCACCCCGGACGCCCCGATCCGGCCGCCGCCGATGAGATCCGCCTCGGTGGTCCAGCCGCGCCGGCTGCTCTCCCCCCGGTAGGCCGACTGGATGAGCCCGAGCAGCGCGGGCACATCGGCCTCCACGGCGTCGCGGAAGGTGAGTTCACCCGAGTTCCGGGGCGGTGCGATGTCCATGCGCGGCTCTCCTGCGAGGTCTGGTCCGGCCGGTCCGGCCCGGTGCGGACACCCCAAGAGGGTACGGTCCGCGGGTCCGGCCCGGTCCACCGGGCGGGCCCTACGCTGGGCGCATGGTGCATGTGCTGAGCAGCCGGATCATCGTGCGTCCCGTCGATCCGGAGCGTTCCCGGGCCTTCTACGGCGGGACCCTCGCCCTCCCGGTCCACCGTGAGTTCGGCGCCGGGCCCGACCGGGGCGTCGTGTACTTCCTGGGCGGCGGGTTCCTGGAGCTGTCGGGCCGCGCGGCGGCCCCGGCGGCGGACGGGGTCGCGCTGTGGCTCCAGGTCGAGGACGTGGCCTCGGTCCACACGGAGCTGGCGGCCCTGGGCGTCGAGGTGCTGCGGCCGCCGGTACGGGAGCCCTGGGGGCTGATCGAGATGTGGATCGCGGACCCGGACGGCCATCGGATCGCGGTGGTGGAGGTGCCGGCCGAGCACCCGCTGCGGTACCGGCCCTGACCCGGCGCGGCGGGATCGCACTGTGCCCCCGCCGCGCGCTCCGCGCCACGCGCGCACCCCTGTGCGCCGGTGTGTGCCCCGCCCGGGGCGGGCATCGACCCGTCGGCCCGTCGGCGCCGACCCTGGGGAGGGCCCCGTGCACGGACCCGCGGTGTCCGGATGGCTGCTCGTCGCGCTCTGCGGACCGATCGGCGGTTACTGTCTGGCCCGGATGCGGGGCAGCTCGGGCGCGGCCCGCTCGGCCGCGGGCGGCGAGGCCCTGATGGCGCTGGGGATGGCGGCGATGGCCGCGCCCTCGGTCGGCCTGGACCTCCCGGGATGGATCTGGCCGCTGTACACGGCGGTCTTCGGCGCGGCCGCGCTGGGCGCCCTGTGGTCGGCGCGGCACGGCGGCCGGCACCGGCTGCACCATCTGGTCGGCTCGCTCGCGATGGTCCACATGGCGGCGGCCATGACGACCGGCGCGGGTCACGGCGGGCACCCGGGCGGCGGGCTCCCGCTGGTGACCGCCGCGCTCCTCGCGTACTACACGGTCCATGTGCTGCGCGCGGGCGCGGGCCTGGTCCCCGCCCCGGCCTCGGGACCGGGACCCGCCCCCGAGGAGGACTCCGGGCCGGCGCGGGCCTGCCGGCCTGCCATGGGGCTCGCGATGCTGACGATGCTGCTGGCGCTCTGAACTCCCCTACCGGGGCGCGGCGTCGCCTTCCCTCGGGGCCCTTGGCCGCGAGTCCGGGTCCCGGCGGGGCGGCGGGCCGGGGCGACGAAGACGACCGGCCGACGGCCCGGGACCAGTCCGGGACCAGTCCGGGGGCGGGTTCCGCTCCCGCCCCTCGCGGCCCGTCCGCCGGGGGACGCGAGCCCGCCCGCCGCGGCGCCGGACCCGTACCGTCGCCCATCAAGGCACCGTCCACCGGGACCGGGCCGGGGAGGGCCGGGGTCGGGACCGGGGCCCACCCGCCCGGGACGGGACGGCGACGGCCGCCGGCCACTCCCGGACGCCGTTGCGCGACCGCCCCGAAGCCGTGCGCCCGGGCACGCCCGCCCGCCGCGGCGCCGGACCCGTACCCGCCCCTCGGGGCCGTCCACCGGGGCCGGTCCCCACCCGCCCGGACGCCGTCGCGCGACCTCCCCCGGACGCCCTCCGGCCCGGCCCCTCCGCGTCTCCCGGGCCCGCCGCCGGGCGGCCCGGGCGGGCCCGCGCGCCGTCGCCCGCGCACCCCGTGGAAACGTGTCCTGCGTCACTTGCCGTGCAGGTCCGTACCCGCAGGTAGTCCCGCCGAAATAGGGTGACGGCATGTTGGTCTCCCTCGTGCTGCTGTCGCTCGGCGCACTGGCCGCCGTGCTGGCCCCGCGTCTTGTGTCGCGTGCCGACTGGTCCGAGCGTGAGCCGATCGTGGCGCTGTGGGTGTGGCAGTGCGTGGTGGCGGCCGTGCTGCTGTCGTTCGCGCTGTCCATGACCTTCAGCGCGGCCGCCGCCTGGCAGCTGGTGCGCGGCCAGGTCTTCGCGCCCGCGCCGCGCGCGGTGGTGGAGGCCTACGCCCTCGGCACGGACGAGCCGTGGGCCGCCGTGCTGGCGGTCGTCCTGGCGTCCGGCGGGCTGTGGACCGCGGCGATGCTGACCCGGGAGATCGGGGGCGCGCGGGCCCGGCGCCGGAGGCGGCGTACGGAACTGCTGGTCCGCGCCCCGCTGTTGCCCGGCGAGGAGCAGGGCAGCGAGCGTCTCGTGGTGCTGGAGGGCGACCGCCCCGACGCCTGGTGGCTGCCCGGCGCGGCCCCCCGGCTGGTGATCACCACGGCCGCGCTGCACCGGCTGAAGGGACGGCAGCTCGACGCCGTGCTCGCCCATGAGCAGGGGCACGCGCGAGCCCGGCACGACTGGCTGCTGCACTGCTCCGCCGCCCTGGCCAACGGCTTTCCGCAGATCCCGGTGTTCGCCGCGTTCCGCGACGAGATGCACCGGCTGGTGGAGCTGGCCGCCGACGACATGGCCTCCAAGCGGTTCGGACGGCTCACGACCGCGCTGGCGCTGGTCGGGCTGAACGAGGACCGTGGGGTCTTCGGCCCCTGCGGACACGCGGAGGCCCAGCTGCCCCGGCGGGTGCACCGGCTGCTGTCGGCGACGCCCCGGCTCACCCCGGGCCGCCGGCTGCGGCTGACCGCCGCCGCCGCGCTGGTGCCGGTGGTCCCCCTGCTGGTCGCGTTCGTCCCCGCGCTGCGCGCCCTCACCTGATCGCCGCCGCACACCGGAGCGACTACGTCCGCTTTGTCGGGGAAGGTGTGGCCACGACCCTGGGCCGGAAAGCGACGGTCCGGGTCCGGCGGAATGGCTCTATCCCCACCCGACAGGAATGATCCCCTCCATGCGCTCCCCGCGACCGGCTCCCCCCGTCTCCCCCACGCTCCGCCGCACCGGCGGACCCGCCCGGATCGGCGCGGTGCTGGCGGCCCTCTCGGCCGTTCTGCTGACCCTGGTCGCCCTCTCCTGGTCGCCGCTGATGTCCTTCGACCGGTCGGTGGTGCGGACCCTGCACCGCTCCGCCGTCGGCGAACCGGGAATCGTCCAGGTCAACCGCATCCTCACCGACTGGGTGTGGGACCCCTGGACGATGCGGGCGCTGATCGCCGCGGCCGTCCTGTGGCTGTGGTGGCGGCGCGACCGGCTGTTCGCGGTGTGGATCGCGGCCACGACCGCGCTCGGCTCCGCCGTACAGCAGACCCTGAAGTGGGCGGTGGGGCGGGAGCGCCCGCAGTGGTCCGACCCGGTCGACTCGGCGCACTACGCGGCCTTTCCGTCCGGCCACGCGATGACCGCCACCGTCGTCTGCGGTCTGCTGGTGTGGATCGCCGTGCACCGGGGCGCGGGGCGGCGCGCTCTGCGGTGGTGCGGCGCCGCGGCCGCCGTCTCCGTGGTCGGGGTGGGCGTCACCCGGCTCTATCTCGGGGTGCACTGGCCCACCGATGTGCTGGCCGGCTGGCTGATGGGGGCCGCACTGGTGGCCCTGTCCGTCGCCGCGCACCGAACGGCGGTCCTGTCGCGCGGGCGCTGAGACCCCGAGGATCACGGGCCCGGCGGGCCCACGACGACGAGGGCGGCGCGGACCCGGGGTCCGCGCCGCCCTCGTCGTCGCGTCCGCGGCCGTGCGCAGCGTGTGCGCGACTGCGGAAGCAGGTCTTCCGGACCGGGCGATCCCCCGCGTCGCCCGGTCCGGAACAACCCACGCCGACCTGGAACCGAGGCTCTTCCGGCGTGCCGCGCTGAGTATATTGGCTCAGAGCCAGTCAACGCAGGAGTCAAGCATGTCCCCGCGGAGCCCATCGGTCAATGAAGAAATGCGCAGGCGTTCGCGCGAGCGGCTTCTGGAAGCGACGGTGGAGCTGGTCGGCGAGCGGGGTTACGAGGCGACCACGCTGGCCGACATCGCCGACCGGGCGGGTTCGGCGCGCGGGCTGGTCTCGTACTACTTCCCGGGAAAGCGCCAGCTGTTGCAGTCGGCGGTGCACCGACTGATGCACCGCACCCTGGAGGCGGCGCTCTGCCGCGAGCCGCGCAGCGAGGACGGGCGCGAGCTGCTGGCGCGGGCGATAGACGCCGTGCTGGGGCTCGCCGTGGACCATCCGGTGCTGATGCGGACGCATATGTCGGGGGTGCTCCAGGCGGAGGGATTCGTCCAGTGCCCCGAGCAGCAGCGGCTGGCGGTCCTGCTGCGGAGCGCGGTCGAGCGGTACGCCCGCGGCCGGGGGGACGACGACTATCCGCTGCTGCGGGCGCTGTTGATGGGCGCCGTCTTCGCGATCGTGCTGCCGGGCGTGCCGATGGATCCCCGGCGGCTGCGGGCCGAACTCTTCCAGCGGTACGGGCTGGACTGGGAGCTGGGCGTTCCGCCGGGCGGGGAGCCGCCCGGCGGAACGCGCTACGAGCACGGGACCGACGGTCCGTGAGGATCAGTCGTCGTGGTCGTGGTCGTCGTCGAAGTAGTCGGGCTGCGTCTGGGCGTTCAGCTCGTCCAGCCGGACCCGCTTCGCCGGATCCGTACGCTTGTCGTTGATCTTCAGGACGTCGAGGCCCTTGGCGATGTCGTTGGAGTAGACATGGCCGTTGTAGTAGTACGCGGACCAGGGGCCCGCGGTGGTGACCCGGTCGAGGGTGACGGGGCCGCGCTCGAAGTAGCCGATCTCCTTGGGCTTGGCGGAGTCGGTGAACTCCCAGACGGAGATGCCGCCCTGGTACCAGGCCTGGACCATGAGGTCACGGCCCTTCACCGGGATGAGCGAGCCGTTGTGCGCGACGCACACCTCGGCCTCGGCCTGGTGGCGGTCGATCTTGTAGTAGCTGCGGAAGACCAGCTTGCGGTGGTCGCCCTTGCCGACGATGTCGTAGATGCCGTTCGCGCCGCGGTTGGGGCCGATCTCGGCGTTGCAGGTGGCCGAGCCGCCGCCGCCCAGCTCGTCCGTGAAGACGACCTTGTCGGCCCGCTGGTTGAAGGTGGCCGAGTGCCAGAACGCGAAGTTCACATTGTCCTGGACCCGGTCGATGATCTTCGGGCGCTCCGGGTTCTTGATGGAGAACAGGATGCCGTCGCCCATGCAGGCTCCGGCCGCCAGGTCCTTCGAGGGCAGCACGGTGATGTCGTGGCAGCCGGTGGTCTTGCTGACGCCCGGGTTGGTGGGTCCGCCGGGGTTGCCGCCGCCGTCCGGGCCCTCACCCGGGAAGAGCACCGGGAAGTCGATGACCCGGGCCTTCTCGGGGGCCTTGCGCGGCACCTTGATGATGGAGATGCCGTCGTGCGGCGGCTGGCAGTCGGGGAGCGACGCGTGCGGCGAGTACGAGGAGACGTACACGTACACATTGCGGCGCTCGGGCACGATGGTGTTGGTGTGCGAGCCGCAGGCGGTCTCGACGGCGGCGACGTACTTGGGGTTCCGCTTGTCGCTGATGTCGAAGACCTTGATGCCCTCCCACGATTCCTTGATCGTGGCGGACTGCGAGGTGCTGTTGCAGGAGTCGTCGCTGCGCGAGGAGTCGGTGGAGAGGAAGAGCAGATCCCCGTTGACCGAGACATCGTTCTGACCGCCGGGGCAGAGCACCTCGGAGACGGTCTTCGGCGACTTCGGGTTGCTGATGTCGTAGATCGTGAAGCCGTCGTAGTTGCCCGCGTAGGCGTACTTCCCCTGGAAGGAGATGTCCGTGTTGGTGCCCTTGAGGCTGCCCTTGGGCACGTTGACGAGGTGCTCGACGTTGTCGCTGCGGACGATCTCGTCGACGCCGGGTATCTCGCCGCTGGTGATGGCGGACCGGTCCTCGGCGCGCTCGCCCGAGGAGACCTTCCCCTTCTGGGTCGAGGCGTCCCCCGGGTCAGGGGTGGCCAGCGCGGGCCCGGCCGTCAGCAGCGTGGCCAGGAGGCCGGCCGCGGCGGTCGCCACGCCCAGTCGTCTCCGCCGCACGCGGTTGGTGTGCAACAAGCTCACTGCGTCCTCCCTTGGTTCCGTTCCTGGTTGAACGGTTCACCGACCCCGGCAGTATCTTCCCTAGCATGCACATCTCAACAGATGGCAACACAGACGTAATGAAAGTTTTTGATCAACGGACCTTGCAATCGTGCTAGGACGGACTCAAACAGCCGTCAAACATCCCAAGTGGCACAGGAGGTCTCCATGTTGAACCGCCGCAGGACCCCAGGCATGCGGGGACCCGTCGTCGCGCTGGCGGTCACCGCCGCCGTACTCGCCCTGGCCGCCTGTGAGTCGGACTCCGGCGCCGGGCCCCGGGCCGACAAGAGCGCCGGGCCGTCCGTGGTGGCCCCGGGCAGGCCCGGGGAGCCGGCGAAGACGCTCTCCGCCGAGGACGCTCGCAAGGCCCTTCCGGACGATTCGCCCAACGACGCCGACCTCGCCTACGCGCGCATGATGATCGAGCACCACCGACAGGCCCTGACCATGACCGCGCTGGCCCCGGACCGCGGTGAGTCGAAGAAGGTCAAGGCGCTGGCGGAGCGCATCTCGGCCTCCCAGAAGCCCGAGATCGGCGCGATGGAGGGATGGCTGAAGAGCCATGGCGGCGACGCGGCGAAGGACGGGAAGGGCGACGGCGGCCACGAGGGCCATGAGGGGCACGAGGGGCACGACGCGGGGTCGATGCCCGGGATGGCGACCGAGGCGCAGCTGAAGAAGCTGCGCGAGTCGCGGGGCAAGGAGTTCGACGAACTCTTCCTGACCCTGATGATCACTCATCACGAGGGGGCGATCACCATGGCCACCCAGGTGCTGGCGGACGGGAACAACGTCCGGGTGGAGGAGATGGCGGGCGATGTGATCGCGGGCCAGACGACCGAGATCGACCGTATGCGCGACATGTGACGCACGAGCGCCGCCAGGCCCCGCCTGACCTGGCATATCGCAGGTCGGGCGGGGGGTGCGGCGGCGTCTGTGGGGCTCATCTGGGGCTTTGGCTTTGGCGCTTTGGGCCCTCGGCGGGATACGGGCCACGCTTCACGGGCTCTGCCGGCCGGCCGCGGCTACGGCCTTCCGCTCGCGTCCCGTCGCCAGGAGGCTCTAGGTTCTCGGCCGCCGGTGTTTGGCTTCCGCCAGCGTCTCCGCGGGGGCCGGGTCGTCCCAGGGCAACGTGACCGGCACGGGCGCGAACTGCTCCACGCACGCTGCCGGATGTCCCGGGCCACGCTTGACGGCGGCGGCACGTCCCGGACCTTGCGCCCCTCGGGCAGCGCGAAGCACAGCTTCGCCCGGACCTTCTTGACCTGCCGCCGGACGTGAACGGCTTCCTTGTCGAAGTCGATGTCGTCCGGGGCAGCGGGATCGAGTCGTACCAGTCGCCCGCCGACCCGGGCACTCGCCGACGCCGGAATGCAGCGCGACGCAAGCCGTACTCCGGCCGACTGGGGCAGCGATGGCCGCTACGAGACGACCGCCCTCGTCGCGGCCATCAACGAATGGCTCCGACCGGCATCGTCGAGAGTGATCCAGTAGCGGCGCTTGACGCCGGTTTCGGTGCTGCGCACATCTTCGAGGACGCCGCCGTTACGTTCGATGGTGCGCGTCGAGCCGACGTTGCCGTCGTCACAGGTGAGGAGGACCCGGTCCAGACCGAGCGCCGGCGCCTTGAGCAGAACCGCTCCCAGCGCCCACGAGGCCAGTCCGCGTCTCCTGGCAGATGGCCGAACGCTGTAGCCGATGTGTCCGCCGCCTTCCAACAGAACGGCGTTCAGGTAGTGCCGAAGGTCGATGGCCCCGAGGTACGTCTCACCGTCTACGATCCACCAGTGGGTGGCGTGGACGCGCCCTTCGCCGACAGGCAGCGACCGGTCCGATTGCCGCCGCAGTCTCTCAGCCCATGAGGCGAACCCTTCTGGGCGGTCGAGGTCATCGTCACCGACCAGACGCAGGCCGGCCCCGTCCTGGTGAGCGTCAGGCTGCCACTCGTCACGCGCCGTGAGCCACGAGGAATGCAACCGTCCCGTGGGAGCGATCAGTTCAGGCATGCGAGGGACGATAACACCCGTACCCCCTGTGCGATCAGGCAATTTGCACCATATCGAGAGCATGGCCCGCGGGGACCAGGCAAGCGCGGCCCAAGGATTCATGTCGTCGACAATGAGCGCATGAACGTCCGTGAGCTGCTCGAATCAGCCCAGAAGTGAAGTCCCCGGAGAGGGTCGCGTCCCCGCCGGGCGGGGCGGGAGCACTTCGTACGCCGACACCGCGATCTGCTCCACCGGCGGACTGTCGCCGCCAGTCGTTTGCCCTGCCCCGCGATGTCGGACGGTCCGCCGCCAAGCCGGTCGGCGCGGTGCCGCTTCCCAGGGCCGCGAGGGCATCCCCGGCGGCGACCTGGCCGATGGCCTGGTGACAGCTCAGGCCGGCCAGTGGTCCGGGCCGGTTCGGCGGGTGGGTCTCGACATCGTTCGGGCGGGCGCTCATGAGGTCGCTACGGTGGTGGTGACCTCGACGGGGACCGAGAGGCTGTTGGCGACGTAGCACTCGCGGTGGGCCTGAACGGCGAGCTCCTGGACCGTGGTCTCGTCGGTTCCGGGGGCGACCTTGACGGTCACCCGCAGGCGGATCGCGGCCAGGCGGGTGGGCCTGGCGGTCGGATCGAGGCGGCTGGCGGCCTCGTCGTCGTAGGCGAGGACATCCACTCCGGCGCGCGCGGCGGCGCCGAGGAAGGACAGCATCTGGCAGGACGAGGCGGCCATGACCACGAGCTGTTCGGGGTTGAGCCGGCCGGGGTCGCCGCGGAAGGCGGGGTCGGCGCTCAGACCGATCGGCGTGGTGGCGGGCGGGGCGACGGCGGTGTGGTCGCGCGAGTAGCCGCGGACCCCGGCGGCCGTGGAGCCGTCCCAGTGCAGACGGACATGGTAGGCGTGTGCGCTCATGACCGAACCGTAGGTCCGGGAAGCTTCGGCGCCGGCCGGAACATCGTCGTCGTACCGTCGCTTCCACGGGCGGAGACCGGGACTTCACGACCGTGAGCGGAACCCTTTCCGCCCCGCACGCCCGGTGTTCTTGAACCCGCTCATGGACAGCACCGGACGACCGCCCGGGGAGCCGGCCGCTCCGAGCGCCGGCCTCGTCCCGAAGCAGAGCAGGCACCCGGGCCGCATCCCTGTCATCCAGCACGACGGCGACGCCCACGAGACGCAGCGGTCGTGATGACCGGCGCCGAAATCGTCGACCGGCTCACCGACCCGACGGACGACCGGAGCTGACGCGATCCCCGCGGACGGCCGTCACGTACGCCCGCGCCGCCCGCCCCGACCGCTTCTCCACCGATCCGCCCCAGCCATGAAGTCCCGCCGCCGCCCGCGACCGTACGCCTTCGCGGCGGTCAACCCGGCGGTCGAATAACGGACTTGCGTAATCCGGCCGGGTCGTCATCCTCCTGAGGCGTGGCGACCGTGACGTGAAGAGCTCGTATATCGTCAGCCGATATCGGATTCCGTAAAAGGATGCGGTCCCGGCCGCAGAGGAGTGAGTCCATGGGCAAGTCATCGACGACCGCCGGGTTGCCGGACGAGTTGCGGCGGCGGCTGGGGGTGTCCGACGCCGTGGTGATCGGCCTGGGGGCGATGATCGGCGCGGGGATCTTCGCGGCGCTGGCGCCTGCCGCGCGGGCGGCCGGCTCCGGGCTGTTGATCAGCCTGGCCCTGGCCGCCCTGGTCGCGTACTGCAACGCCACCTCCTCCGCCCGGCTCGCCGCCCGGTACCCGGCCTCGGGCGGCGCCTACGTCTACGGCCGCGAGCGGCTCGGCGACTTCTGGGGCCATCTCGCCGGGTGGGCGTTCGTGGTCGGCAAGACCGCTTCCTGCGCGGCGATGGCCCTCACGGTGGGCGCGTACGTGTGGCCCGGTCAGGCCCACGCGGTCGCGGTCGCGGCGGTTGTGGCGCTGACGTGCGTGAACTACGCGGGGGTGCGGAAGTCGGCGCTGCTGACCCGCGCGATCGTCGCGGTGGTCCTGGCCGTGCTCGCCGCCGTGGCGGTCGCCTCCCTCGCCTCTGGCAGGGCGGACACGGCACGGCTGGACATCGGCTCCGACGCCACTGCCGGTGGGGTGCTCCAGGCGGCGGGCCTGCTGTTCTTCGCCTTCGCCGGGTACGCGCGCATCGCCACCCTCGGCGAGGAGGTCCGCGAGCCCGCCCGCACAATCCCCCGGGCGATCCCGATGGCGCTGGGCATCACCCTGGTCGTCTACGCCCTCGTCTCCGTCTCCGTCCTGATGGTGTTGGGGCCGGACGGGCTCGCGGCAGCGGCGGCGCCGCTGTCGGACGCCGCACGAGCGGCGGGCGCCGACTGGCTCGTCCCCGTCGTCCGCGCCGGCGCGGCGGTAGCCGCGCTCGGCTCCCTGCTCGCCCTCATTCTCGGTGTCTCCCGCACCACGCTGGCCATGGCCCGCGACCGGCGCCTGCCGCACGTACTCGCCGCCGTGCACCCGAAGTTCAAGGTGCCCCACCGCGCCGAACTCCTCGTCGGCGCCGTGGTGGCGGTGGCCGCCGCGACCGGGGACCTGCGCGGGGCGATCGGGTTCTCCTCCTTCGGGGTCCTCGTCTACTACGCCGTCGCCAACGCCTCCGCCTGGACCCTCACCCCTGGCGAGGGTCGCCCGCACCGCCTGATCCCCGCCGCCGGACTTGCCGGATGCCTCGCCCTGGCCTTCGCCCTGCCCCTGTCCTCAGCCGTCTCCGGCGCCGTCGTGATCGCGCTGGGGGCCGCCGTCCACGGCCTGCGCCGCATCCACACCGCGCGCTCCGCGACGGACGACCCGGGGATCCACGATCGGCGGTGAGGGCACGGCTTCCCGGGGTCGGCGTGCCGTGCTGTCCCGAGGCCCCAGGGACGGCGGTGTCAGTGGCCCCTGCCAGGGTGCCCGCGGGGAGTCTTCGAGTGTGGTCGAGGCATGGTGGGACCGGATCCAGGCACGGGACTGGTCAGGTGTCGCCGACCTGTTCGCTGATGAGGCCGTGGTCGAGCGGCCGGTCAGCGGGGAACGCATCGTTGGCGGCCAGAACTTCGTCGCGGTGACCAGCGAATATCCCGAGGGCTGGTCGATCAGGGTGCTGCGGATCGTGGCCGACGGCGACGAGGTGGTCTCCGAGGTCGAGGTGCCGCACGGCGATCTCGGCGTGTTCCGCGCGGCCTCGTTCCGGACCGTCCGGCAGGGGCGGATCGTACGCGGCCGGGAGTACTGGACGAGTCCCGGAGCCGATCCGCGCCCCGAGTGGCGGGCCGCTCTCGTCGAGCCCATGTGAGGCGGCGGTGGACCGGTCCACCGCCCGCGCCGGGACCCCGCTCGCCACGCGCGACGGTACGCGACTGATCAGGGCATGTCGTCGCCCAGGACCTCGCGGGCCAGTTCCTTGAGCGCCCTGCGGTCCTCCGCCAGGGCCTGCTTTCCAGCCACGGTCGCCCGGTAGACCCGCCGGGTACGGCCGTCGACCACCTGCTGCTCGGAGACCAGCAGCCCATCAGCCTCCAGCCGATGCAGCGTCGGATACAGGGTGCCGGGACTGATCCGGTAGCCGTGACGCGCCAGTTCCTCGGACATCCACGCACCGTGGATCTCCGCCCCGGCCGCGTGATGCAGGATGTGCAGCCGCACCGCACCCCGCTGGAACTCCCGCACCCAGACACCTCCGGCAGTGACGAAACCGATATCGGTACCCGATCCTACGATGGCCGGCCCTCGCACCCTCGTGGACGAAGCTCTCCGAGGAGCTTGGCGATCGAGGCGATGGAGCGGCCCGGGTCGGGCAGGAGGTCGCGGTCGGCCCGGACGGCCTCGTCGGTGGCGGCGCCGGGGCGTCAGCGGGCTGGGCCCGCGGGCGGCGGCCGGGCCCTCGTTGGCGCCGATGACGATGAGTTCGCGCGAGTGTGGGAGGCGCCGGATCGTTGACCGCCCAGACTCCAGTGGCCACGCGTCGCAGACCGCACCGCCGACATCGTGACCAGCTACGACGAGGTCGGTGGCCGCACCCTCCAGCAGGCGTACTGCCGGCCCGTCTCAGCGAGCCTGATCCCATCCACCGCGCTCCTGCGCGACCGGGAGAAGGAGATCACCGACACTGTGGCGGAGTCGCCCGCTCACTGAGGAACCTGGAGGGCTCCGCCATGAAGTACACCGTCTCGATCAAGATTCTCTTGCCGCGGGAAAGGGTCGCCCAACTGCTTGCCGACCCGGCACACCTGCCGAAGTGGCTGCGGGGGCTGGTGCTGCACGAGCCGCTGAGCGGAGTGCACGGGCAGGTGGGTACCGAGTCACGGGTCGTCCTGCAGATGGGGCAGCAGAAGTTCGAGGGCACCGAGACAATCACGCGCCGGGAACCGGCAGACCTGCACGGGATCCCGAAAGGGAGCGTCGTTCACTTCGAACGCGAGATCGTCGGCGAGGGCATGTGGAGCGCCGTGCGCGACCGGCTGACCGAAGCCGGCCCGGAGACGACGCTCTGGGAGAGCGAGAACGAGTACCGCTTCAGCGGCTTGCTGATGCGGCTGGTAGGGCTTCTGATGCCCGGCACCTTCCGCAAGCAGTCGCGACAGCACATGCAGGACTTCAAGGAGTTCGCCGAGCGGGGAAAGGACGTCCGCGAAGCGAAGGACTGACCTCCTTCGGCAGCGCGGATGCGCAGGTCCATGTCGTCGTCACGGCCTCTGTGCTCATGGTGCGCGGCGAGCGCGCGATGACAGCCGGCCGACGCGGTCTTACGTTACGCGGCGGCCCTGGGCACCGGCCGCCCCGACTCCCTTCAGCGCGAGGGGCCCCGCTCGTCAGTGACAGCTTCCGACCGTGCCGGGGCGAGCACGCGGACTGTGCGGACCGCCTGTTTCCCCGCCGTCCGGCCGGCGGCGGCGATGATCCGGGCCGTCTCCACGCGGGCCGTCGACGCCCAGGCCGCAGGGTCCGGGAGCGTTTCGCGCGGCAGCGTGCAGAGGTCGGACACGAGGGCGGCGCGGCGCGCCGAGGGCTCCGTCCCCCGGCCCGGCCCTGCCCTCGCGCGTCCGCTTCGATGTTCAGCGGACGATGTCGACGGCGGTGCTGACCAGCACGTCGGCGTGGATCCGGTAGATGACGATCGCTTTCGGCAGGGTGAGCATCCCGCGGTCCTTGCCCTGGCTGTGCGGTACGGGGATGGATCCCTGCCCGTACGGGTCGGTGGACAGCCGGCGCATCGCGTCATCGACCGCGGCGCGGACTGAGTCCGCAGCGGTGGACCGGAAGCCGGCCTCCCCGACAGGGACGGCGGCAACGCCCGTCCCCTCCCCTGGACACGCCGCATTTCACCGCCACAGCCCACCCCCAGCCCGGCAGTGGTCATGCCTACGGCGGGGATCCGGCCCAGGTGCCCGTCCCGATGCCCCGCCACTCCGCCGTCGCCGGGTCGGTGAGGTCGAGGTCCTCGGCGCCGGTCATACCGGCCGCCGTCGGGAACACGGCGACATCGGACACCCCGTAGGCGGTGCCGAGGATCTGCCCGTTCCAGCGCCCCCGGCCTCGGCGGCCCGCACCGCTGCCCGGCTCACCCGGCAGGGCGGCGCCCCTTGACCGCGACCGAGGCGACCACTGGGGAGTCTCGGGTCTCAGCCTCCTGAGGCCGTGGCCTTCGGGTTCGCCTGCGCGGCGGTGCGCTGATGCTCGGCGTTGACGCGCTGGGCTTCCTCGAGCTGGTCTTCGAGGATGACGATGCGGCAGGCGGCTTCGACGGGGGTGCCCTGGTCGACGAGTTCCCGGGCGCGGGCGGCGATGCGCAGCTGGTAGCGGGAGTAGCGGCGGTGTCCGCCTTTGGAGCGGAGGGGGGTGATGAGGCGGGCTTCGCCGATGGCGCGGAGGAAGCCCTGGGCGGTGCCGAGTATTTCGGCGGCCCGGCCCATGGTGTAGGCGGGGTAGTCGTCGTCGTCGAGACGGCCGTTCGAGTCTTCTGCTGTCATCCGCGCCTTCTGTGTGTCACGCGTGGAGGGGCCCGGGTGCCATATGGCACCCGGGCCCCGAAGGAACTGCTACACCATCCGCCGGCCTGGGTACAGCGCCGGCCTTCTGTTTCCGCACGCCTGCCCGGGAGAAGGCCGGCGATGCGGGGATCGCGGTTGCTTGACCGGAGACCACCTCACTGTCGATGTCCTGCGGTACCCGGGCTTCTGTTCCGCCCGGGCGATCCTGATGGCGCTCGGCCCCTCCGTTCTTTCCCTCGATGAACGTCTTCCTGCCACTGCGTACCGCTGGTGACCTGATCAAGCGTCACACTCCGGCAGCCAGCCCCGCTCGCCCGTCCTGCGTCTGCTCTGGCTTGGAACCCCACTGCCGGACCTCCCGGTGCGCGCGCCCGCAGCCGACGCCTTCACCGGAGTACCGCTCATCCACTTCGCTGCTGGTCACCGCGTAGTTCACCCGCGGATACTGCCACCGCGTCGACCGCGGTCCTGCTCGGCGGCCCCTGATCACCGCGGGCCACCCGGTCCGGCCGTCAGTCCCGTCACCGTCCTGCGTCTGCTCTGGCTCCGGAACTCCACCACCGCACCGTCCTGCGTACTGCGACTGCGTGTACCGCTGACCGGCAGTTCGTCTCTGCCAGGCCCTGCTGTCTTTCTGGCTACGAGAGAAACCATAACCACGCCACCACCCAATGTCTACTCTCGCCAACATAGATTTTCGCGAGTTCGGAGGTGAGGCAATCGAACCCGGCCGGGTTGAGGGACGCGGGCGGGGGAACAAGGAAACCGGTAGGCAGACCGGCACCGACGAGCCGAAGGCCAGGGTGAACCTGTGGAGCCGTCCCACATCCACGGTGCTCACCCGCGATGCGCGACGTGTCCGCCCGGCACACCACCGTGCACCCTCGGGATGCCCGACTTCCGAACCAGCGCAGGCCGCCTCACCTCCGACCCGTGTCGGCCTACTCGCGAACACGCCCAGCCGGGCACGGATGAACGTGCCCAGCGGCGGGAAGGGCCGGGCGCCCTCTTGACCTGAAGTGTGATTGAGGTTCTAGCGTGTCACCTACTTGATCATCCGACGACGGGAAACGCGCACATGATCCTCGTGACCGGAGCCACCGGAAACATAGGCAGCGCCCTGCTGAAGGAGCTGCACGCACGCGGTGTCGGGCCATTGAGAGGGCTCACCCGCGATGCCGCACGGGCCGTCTTCCCCGAAGGGGTCGAGACCGTGGAGGGCGACTTCGCAGAGTCGGCGTCGTTGAAGCCCGCGCTGGAAGGGGTGCGCTCGCTGTTTCTCGTCTCGGGCCTGGGATCAGACGCCGACATCCTCGAAGCAGCCCGGCAGGCGGGCGTGGAGCACGTAGTCCTGGTGTCGTCCATCACCGTCCAGACCCACCCGCACCTCGGCCCCGCCGGCGAGAAGCTGGCGGTGGAGCGACTGCTCAAGGCGAGCGGCATGGCCTGGACGATTCTGCGACCGACGCAGTTCGCCTCGAACACCCTGATGTGGGCCGCTTCCATCCGTGGCCACGAGACCGTCCGCGCGCCGTACGCCGCGACCGCGCTGCCGACCATCCACCCCGCGGACATCGCGTCGGTGGCACGCGTGGCACTGACCGAGCCCGGCCACCACGGACGCACGTACGCCTTGACCGGTCCAGAGCAGGTGACCGCCCGACAGCAGGTAGAGGCCATCGCGGCAGCACTGGGCCGAGAGGTTCCCTTCGCCGAGATCAGCCGCCAGCAGGCCCACGCACGGATGGCCGCGGTCTTCGGGGCCGAAGCCGCGGACGCGGTGCTCGATGTCACGGGCGGCGACGTGAACGACGAGCTGCTGATGGTGCGCGACACGGTTTCACGGATCACTGGAACGCCGGCCCTCCCGTTCCGGCAGTGGGCATCAGAGAACGCCAACGCCTTCCGCTGAATCGCCTGGGCCTGAGCACGTTCATCCGTACCCGGGTGAGCACTTTCAGGAGTACGCCCACAACCCGGCCGGCGGCTGACACCACAAGGGGCTTCCGCGACAGGCCCGGCGAGCCGCGCAAGCCCGACCTTCCTGAAGTCGCGTTCCGCAACGGAGCCCGAAGAATCGGCACCTCTCCTTTGCCGCAGGCTCGTTCGGACAGGACCGGATCGGCGCACTCGGACTGTTCCTCAACGCCCTGGTGCTCTTCGACACGAGGAGGGGTTCGACGTCCGCGACGAGGACGTGGCCCGCCTCTCCCCGTACGTCCGCCATCACATCCACATGCCCCACCGGTACTCCTTCCGCCTCCCCGACCTGCTTGGCGGCCTGCGTCCACCGCGCGATCCGGACGCCGCCGACGAGGAATGACCCTCGGTGAGGGGCCGTCAGCGGCGCAGGACGCCGACGACCTCCCTCGCACGAGGCTCAAGGCTGTACGCGAATCAGGAAACCTCACCAGCGGCCGCGGCCGCGTCGGGGACCCCGGGGGCGGTCGGCTTCGCGGCAGCAGGCGGCGTGCGGTAGGCGCGAAGGGGCGCGTTGGTCGCGGCCACGGCGGCGATCGCCAGGATGGCGGACAGCCCGCCGAAGACCAAGGAGAAGGAGGCGGAAGTGGCCGACGCCAACAGGCCGCCGCGGAAGTTGCCGAGTTCGGGGCCCGCGACACCGATGACGTGTTCTACCGAGGAGACCCGACCCCGGTACGCGTCCGGGGTCTCCCATTGGACCAGGGCACTGCGGGTGACGACAGACACGGTGTCGGCAGCGCCCGCCACGGCCAGGCAGGCGAGCGCCAGCCACAACGGCCCCGCCAGACCGAAACAGGCCAGCGCCAGGCCCCAGACACCGGCTGCGGACAACTGGACCAGGCCGCCACGGCGCCGGCGCGTCACCGTACCGGAGAGCAGACCGGCGGTGATCCCTCCGACCGCGACGGCCGAGAGGAACAGGCCGAGGGTCTGCGGGTCACCCCCGAAGCGGATCTCGTTGATCAGCGGGAAGAGCGCGATGGGCATGGCGAGCAGCGTTGCGGACAGGTCGGTGGCCATCGAGCCCCACAGCGTCGGGCGGCGCAGGACGATCCGCCAGCCGCCACGCTTCGGCCGGCGCCTGCCGCCTGCCGCGTCGGCGCCTTCGGGGCGCATGGCGGGCAGGCGGATCACCGCGAGCATCGAGACGACCATGGCCACGGCCTGGGCGGCGTATGCGGCGGGAAAGTCCCAGCGGGCGATGATCAGCCCGGCCAACGCGGGCCCGGCCAGCATCGCCGCCTGGAAGGAGACGTTGGTCAGCGCAAGACCGGCCGCGACCTGGTCGCCCGGCAACAGCCGGACCGGGAAGGTCCGCCGGGCAGGAGCTCCGAGAGCACTGCAGCTCGTCCCCATGGCGACCAGGGCGAGCAGCAGCAACACGTCGCGGTTGTCCGCCAGGGCCTGGGCACACAGCCCCGCGGCGGCCAGCGATTGGCCCGCTGTGGTGGCCCGCACCAGCGCACGGCGGTCAACGGTATCGGCCAACGTGCCGCCAAGTAGTCCGAACAGCACCATCGGCAGGCCGGTGGCGAGCCCGATCGCGCCGGTGCCCACTGGGCTGCCGGTCAGGTCCCAGACCTGGGCCAGCACCGCCACATTGGCTATCTGTCCGCCGAGTTGAGAGACCGAGGTGCCGATCCACAGGTCGCGAAACGACTGACTGCCGCGCAGCGGGCGGGTGTCGAGGAACCGGACACGAGCACGCTCCCTCATCGCGGTGGCTCGACAAGGTGGTGAAGGACCCGCTGCCGCATCGACCGGTGTTCCAGCGCCCGCCGCACCTCCTCGACAACGGTGGTCATCGCGTACGGGACCTCGCCGTCCAGCTCGGCGACCGCCTCGTGGGTAGCGCGCCACTCCGCCTCCAGGAACGGCACCAGCGACCGGCCGCGCTCGGTCAGGTCGATCCGCCGGGTGCGGGCGTCAGGCCCCGGCTCGGAGGTGACCAGATCCTCCTTGCGCATGGCGGCGACGGTCTGGCTGATCGCTGAGTGCGAGCGGTCCAGGGACTTCGCAAGCTCGCGAATGGTCAGTGGTCCGGTGTGGGCGAGCCGGATCAGCGGATAGGCGAACCGCGGCCGCACCCCCTCGATGCCACGCTCGACGTAGACCTGCTCGATCTCGGCGTCCATGGCTGCCAGAAGCTCGTGCAGGGAGTGCCAGGGGTCGGGGAGCGCTGTGGGATCCGAAATTGTCACAGCGCTAATATAACAGCGCTGTGACAGATGAGGTCGGGCTGGAGGACGTCGTAGTCGGCGGAGTCGTACTGCTCGACGACGAGTCGTTCGAGGGAGACCAGCTCCGCCTCGGCGTCGCCCGATGCGCGGCGGGCCCGCTCGATCGTCCAGCCGTCTGGGAGATCTGCGTTCACGGTCGCACGGTCGCACGGTCGCAGCCGATGGTGTCTCATAGCTGCTCGGTTATCGCTGCGACCAGCACGGTTGCGTCATAGCGGACGGCCAGCTCGTCATATCTCGTGGCGACCGAGCGGTGGCGCTCGGGCCGGTTGATCCCGCACTCGACCGCGTGACGCTGCCTGTAGTCGTCCCGGTCCGGCCGAACGCAGGGCCTGCCTGGATCTGCTCCTCACCGCGCGCGACCGGTCCCGGCGCCTGAGCGCGGCCCTGACCGTACGCGCCGACTTCTCCGGACGCCGCGCCGCGTACGGGCCGTTCGCCGAGGCCCTGCGGGACGCGGATCTGCGGGACGCGGAACTGCGAGACGCGGCTCTGCTGGGCCGCCCCTTGACGCCGCATCAGCTCAGACAGGCCGTGGTGCGTCCCGCCGCCGCCCAGCGAGTGATCGTCGAGCGGGCCCCGACGGCCCGAATCGTCGCCGTCGCCGACGCCGACGGCGAACCCGGCGGACTGCCGCTGATGGCGCACGCCCTGCGGGAGGTCCGGCCCAGACGGTCGGGCCGTCTGAAGCCCCGACGGTTCACGGTCCGCGCACGCTCCTCGGCGAGCACGGAACCCGATCGCCGCGACCGGGCCCGGCGGAAAGCGGCGGACCGGGGCGGTGGGCCGGGCGGTCCGGCGGGCGGGGGCGCACCGGACCGGCCTTCGCGACACCGTCCCGCCGGGCGGAGGCCGGGGTGTCTCTTCCGTCGCAGGCCAGGCGGGTTCCGGGAGGATTTTGCCGGATCCGCACACCGCTGGGCAGACTGGGGCCCATGACGACGACTTCCCTGGACAAGGGCGCGAACCTGCCCATTGACTCCGCTGTGGTGCACGCCGTGCTCTCCTGGGCCGACCACCCCGGCATACCGGCCGCGGACGCCTCGGCGCTCCTGCTCGGCGGCGACGGACGGGTCCGCGACGACGAGGACTTCGTCTTCTACAACCAGCCGGAGCACCCCCGCGGCGCGGTGCGCCACCTGGGGAAGCGGCAGGAGTCCGGCACGGTGTCCGACACCCTCGAAGTGGACCTCGGGCGGCTGGAGCACGGCGTCGAACGGGTGGTGCTGGCCGCGTCGGCGGACGGCGGGCCGTTCGGCCGGCTGTCCGGGCTGACGCTGCGGCTGCTGGACGCCGGGACGCGGAACGAGCTGGCGCGATTCGCGATGGAGGCGACGACCGAGACCGCTTTCATCGGCGGTGAACTGTATCTGCGGGGCGGGCGGTGGAAGTTCCGCGCGGTGGGGCAGGGGTACGCCTCCGGTCTCGCCGGACTCGCCACCGACTTCGGCATCAGCGTCGACGAAGAGCCCCAGCCCCCCGCCGCACCCCCCTCCGCTCCCGTGCCGCCCGCTCCCCCTGCTGCCGCACCCGTGCCGCCCGCGCCGGCGTCCCCGCCGCCCGCAGGTTCGCCCGCTCCGGCTCCCGCTCCCGGCGTTCCCGGCGTTCCCGGGCGGGGGCTGGTGAAGGGAGAGGAGCGGTTGCCCGTCGATATGCGCAAGCGTCTGTCGCTGCGCAAGGAACAGGTGGCCGTCAGCCTCCGCAAGCACCGCGCGGAAGGGGTGTCGGCCCGGGTCGTCCTGGTGCTCGACGCGTCCGGCTCCATGGCGGCCCTCTACACCGGGGGCACCGTGGCCGAGGTCGTGGAGCGCATGGCCGCCGTCGCCGCCGAGCTGGACGATGACGGCGATATGCAGGCGTGGACCTTCGCCTCGAATCCGGCCCGGCTGCCGGATCTGACGCTGGGAGAGCTGCCGGAGTGGCTGCGGCTCCATGTCCGCGTCGGGCAGATAAGTCTCTTCCGGAGGAGGTCGAGGAAGGGCCTGGAGCCCGGTCAGGTGGACATGCGCGAAGTCGGCATCCAGAACGAGGAGCAGAAGGTGATCGCCGAGGTCCGTGACTTCGTCCGGCGCAACCCGGTTCCCGTTCCCACCCTGGTGCTGTTCTTCTCCGACGGCGGCGTCCACCGCAACGCCGAGATCGAGCGGGAACTGCGGGAGGCGGCCGAGGAGCCGCTGTTCTGGCAGTTCGTCGGGCTGGGGCGGTCGGAGTACGGAATCCTGTCCCGGTTGGACACCATGCAGGGCCGCCGGGTCGACAACGTCGGCTTCTTCGCGGTCGACCGTATCGACGACGTGCCCGACACCGAGCTCTACGACCGGCTGCTGTCCGAGTTCCCTTCCTGGATCACCGCCGCCGGCCGGGCCGGCGTCCTGTGACGGCCCGCCCGGAAACACGGCCCCTTCCCACGGCCCACACCGGGCCGGTTCCGGCGGCGAGCGTCTCTGCGTCCTGCCGGCCTGTCTCGTCGCGCGTGCCGGATCCCCGCCGGACGAGCTGATCCGGTGGGTGGGCCCGCGCAGGCGGCGCTCAGAACCAGTGCAGGCAGTGTGGGGGGCGTTCGGTACGGAAAAGGGCGTCCGCCAGGGAGACGGCGCCCGGGTGGCGGGCCCGGACGTGTCCCGCGCGGACGAGCGTGCTGGGGGCGATGCCGCCCAGGTAGAGCGAGCTGAGGTCGCGTATGTCCAGGGACAGATCGGGTTGCCGGTCTGTGGGGACACAGGCCGCTCTGCCCTCGCGGACGGTCAGCAGATAGCGGCCGTGTTCCCCGAGGAACGGGTCGTCCACGTCGAGGACGAGGTCGCCGTCCGCGAACCAGCCGCGTGCTGTGAGGGCGCGAGGGACGTCGAGGAGACGCGCCCACAGCCAGTCGGCGTACTCGCCGACCTCGCCGGCCCGGAAGTCCGCGAGCTGCCAGCGCAGCGGGTGCTCGGGCGGGACGTGCCGGAACACGGCCTGTGAGACCAGGTCGTGCCCGAGGACGAACCGGGCCAGGGCCGTGAAGACCGTGTCATCGGTGGCGATGGTCTCGTCGACCGTCAAGGTGCCGCCCTCTCCGATCGAGTAGCAGGCGTACCCGTCCGCCACACCGTGGGCGTCCCGGTGGACCGCGATGTAGCGCGGCGCCGAGGAGACCGGCGCCTGCCCCGCTCCCAGCGCCCACCAGCGGTGCGGCCGGGACAGCGCGCCGGGCTGGGCGCGGCGGTACCGGTCGTACACCTCTTCGAGGATCCTGTCGCACGCGGAGCGCCGCATCACCTCGACCGTGCCGCTGTCCGCGTCGGACGCCGGTGCGTCGGCCGACGTACGCGACCGGGGCGCGGCGAGGGCGGCTCGGTGGCGCGGCACCGTCAGCCGGGTGGTGAAGGTCGCCGGTCCGTAGCCGAACCTGCCGTAGATCGGAGCCTCGGAAGCCAGCAGTACCGAGAGGAACTCGCCCCGGGCCCGCACCTCGGAGAGCTGCCGCCGCATCAACGCGCTGAGCACGCCGCGCCGCCGGTGCGAGGGCAGGACGCCGACCGCGCTCACCCCGGTGACGGGAACGACGTGCCGGCCGGGCAGGGTGAGTTCGAAGGAGTACGCGGCGGCGGTGCCGACGGGCCGGCCGTCCTCGGACAGGGCGAGCAGGCCGCGGTCCATCTCGAGCGCCGACCACCAGCGTCCGCCCTCCGCGACCGGGGCTTCGGGAAAGTGCCCGAACGCCGTGTGGATCGTGTCGACGAACAGCTCCAGGTCCTCGTCGGCCGTGGGTCGAATCTCCATCGCTGTCGCTTCCTTCCCGGAGCACCGGCACAGTGGATCATGGTGTTCGTTCATGAGCCGGGCGTCGCGTCCAACTCGTGCGGAGGACCGATGGTCACCGCACCGCGGAAGCTCTGCGGCGACAGGACCGACATCGTGTCGAGCGACGCGTCGGACACCGGCAGGAGATGGGCGTCGACCCAGGTGTCGCCCGTCGTCGCGTTGCTCCACGGATCCTCGATCACGACGGCGCCGGGTACGACGCCGTGACAGAGCACCCAGTGCGGCACGTCGAATCCCTGCATCCCGGCGAGCGAGAGCAGGAGCAGTACGTGCTCGCGCCGGCCGATCGCTTCCCGGACCGCGCTCAGGGAGAGACGGCTCGGGTCCATGGGGACACCGGTGCGCTCCGCGTCCTTCCTGGAGGCGCGCTGGAGCAGGGCACGCCACTCCCGATCGTTCTCCGGGTAGTGGTCGAGCAGCACCGGCTGGTCCGTGTCCAGGTGGACCCTGACCTGGGACGAGGGCCAGGCCCGGTGCACGGCGACGCCCAGCCCGACGGGCTCGCACGCGAGGAAGTTGGTGGCGTCGCGCCACAGCGTCAGCTCCGCCTGCCGGTCGAGTGCCTCCCACTCCAGCGCGCCCGCGTGCGCCCGGGCGACCAGAGCGGTGACGGCTCCGCAGGTGAAGTGCGTGGTCTGCCCGTAGTACAGAGGCGTGCTCGTGACGCCTTCGCGCAGCCAGCGGACGTATCCGGCAGCCGGTCCGGCCGCGCCCTCCGATTGCGTCAGCGGAGTCCTCAGCGCGGTGAATCCGGCGGCGGCGACGTCCTCGGCACGCGCCGTCCACCCCTCCCACTTGACCTGTGCGAGCCCTCGGCGGCCCGCGAGGGCGACGACCGCTTCCACGGCGGCCCGCACGTCGCCGACGGCGTCGACGATCTTCAGATAGGCCGTGTTCGGGCGGGCTGTCACGAGCGCCGCGGCGGTCCACTCCTCGCGGTCGTCTCCGGGAACGGCCACGAGACGGGGCGCGTGGGCGGAGCGGTCGACGGCACGCCAGCGCTCCCGCACCTCGTCGCCGACGAGGGGCGCGAGACCGGGCGGCGGGGCGTCCGGCTCGTAGGGGACGACGAGGCTTTCCACGGGGCGCTCGGGCTCGGTGGGCCGCTCGGGCGGTTCCTGGCGGGGCGGCATTCCGGTACTCCTGGCGGGTCGGCGGGGGCGAGGGACAGAGAGAGGAGGGGAGGGCCGTGCGGACCCGGTCCCCTGCCGTGGGGTCATGCGCGGGACTTCCGGAGCACCCATACGAAGTACGGTCCGCCGACGAGCGCGATCATGAGGCCCGCCGGCACTTGGGCGGGGGCGACGACGGTACGGCCGAGGGCGTCCGCCGCACACACCAGTACGCCGCCGAGGAGCATCGCGACCGGGATGGAACGGCTGTGCCGGGCGCCCACCAGGGATCGGGCGAGGTGCGGGGCGACGAGCCCCACGAAGCCGACGACGCCGACGGCGACCACGCTGAGCGCCGCGAGCACCGCGGCGATCGCCAGAGCGGCGAAGCGGGTGCGTTCCACCCTGACTCCGACGACGCGCGGGGTGTCCTCGTCGACGGCGAGCAGATCGAGCCGACCGCGCATGGACAGCAGAACGGGCAGGGCGAGCGCCAGGCCCACCGCGACCGGGACGACGTCGGGAAAGGTCCGGCCGTAGGTGGTGCCGGAGAGCCAGGTGAAGATACGGGGGGTGTTGTACGGGTCCGCGCGCAGCAGCAGGAAGGTGGTGACCGCGCTGAGGCCGTACCCCATGCCGATGCCGATCAGCACGAACCGGTCGGGCAGGAATCCACCGCGCCGGGCGAGCAGGGCGATCACCGCGAACGTGATCAGCCCGGCCGCGACCGCCGCCACGACGAGGACCGTCCGTCCACCGGACAGCCCCGAGGTCGCGACGCTCGCCGCGCCGAGACCGGCGCCCGCCGTGATGCCGAGCACTCCGGGCTCCGCCAGAGGATTGCGTACCGCGCTCTGCACGACGCAGCCGGCCAGTCCGAGTGCCGCACCGGCCAGGATCGCGGCGGCCACGCGCGGGACCCGGTCGTCGAGCGCCTGGCCCACCAGATCCGGAGCCGTGCCGTGGAGCCACAGGACGATGTCCCCGGTCCGCAGCCACAGGCTTCCCGCGAGGACGGCCGTGAGGGCCGCTCCGGCGAGCAGCGTCACCGCGCCGGAGGTGACGAGGAGGAACGCGCGGCGCGAGCGTGCGGCGACCTTCGCGCGCGGGGGCTGCCGGATCTGCCCGGTGTCACGCAGTCGCAGGGCGAGGATCACGATCACGGCGGAGCCGAGCAGCGCGGTCGGCACGCCGGTGGGGATGGCGGCGGCCCCGTCCGCCCCCTGGATCGCCCGCAGGGCCGCGTCCGCGAGCAGAATGAGCAGCGCGCCGAGCAGGCCGGCCGCGGGGATCAGGAACAGGTGCCGGCGCAACGCGTGGACGCGTCCCGCGATCAGCCGGGCGAGGACGGGGGCGCCGAGACCGACGAAGCCGATCGGACCCGCCAGGGTCACCGCCGTGCTGGTCAGCAGTACCGCGCAGATCACGGCGGTCACGCGGGTGGTCCGGATCGGCACGCCGAGGGTCGACGCGGCGTCGTCGCCCAGATGCATCACGTCCAGCCGTCGGGACAGTGCCAGAGCCAGGCACAGCGTCACGGCGACGAGAGGGGCGGCGCGTACCGACGCGTCGATGTTCAGCTGCGCCAGCGAGCCGCTCCCCCAGGCGAAGAGGCCGGTCGTGTTCTGGTCGAACAGGATGAGGAACGTCCCGGTCGCCGCGTCCAGGGCCATGGCCGTCGCCGATCCGGCGAGGACGAGGCGAGTGCCCGCGGTGCCCGCGGCGCGGCCCGAGAGCAGCAGCACGAGTGCCGCCGCGGCGAGGCCACCCGCGAAGGCGACGGCGCCCGACGCCCACAGCGGGACGGTCAGGCCGAGGGCGGCGACGAGCGCGAGGGTGAAGTAGGCCCCGGACGTGACCGCGAGGGTGTCGGGTGAGGCGAGCGGGTTGTGGGTGACGGACTGGAGCAGTGCGCCCGCGCAGCCGAGGGCGAAGCCGACGGCGATGCCCGCGAACAGCCGCGGCAGGCGCGAGCCGGTGAGGATCTCGCCGACGGGCGCGCCGTGGGCGCCGTCGCCCGTCCCGGCGAGATGGCCCACCAGATCGCCGACGCCGACGCCCGACGTCCCCTGTGTCAGATGCCACATGCCGGCGAGCACGGTCGCGGCGAGGAGGAGTGCCAGGACGGCTGCCCCGGCGGGGCCGCCGCCGAGCCCGGCGGGTGGCAGCGGCCCCGACTCGGGGGCCGCCGTGCGTACTGCGCTCACTTCTTGCCGAGTACGTCGACGTAGGCGTCGATCGCCTGCGCGCAGGAGCGGGGACCGCCGGCGCCCCAGACCCGGGCCGGGAACGCGTGGGCGCGGCCCTCCTTCACGGCGGGGAGCTTCTTCCAGATCGGGTTCTTGCCCAGCGCCACGACGTAGCCGCCGGCGCCGTCGTCGTTCGCGTAGAAGAGGTTGGCGTCGCCCACGGAGGTGAGCCCTTCGACGTCGGTCTGCGCCAGGCCGTAGGCGGCGTCCACGCCCCCGTCACCGTGCTTCTTGTTGACGTCGTTGGTCCACGCCGGGGTCATGCCGAGTTCCTTGCCGATCTCGGTGAACAGGGCGCCGTCCGCGTAGGGGCGTACGGTCAGGTTGCCTCCCTGGAGCCAGCCGTCGAAGAACAGGAAGTCCTTCGTCGGCAGGTTCGCGTCGGTGACCCGCTGCTTCGCCGTCGCGAGGTGCTGGTCGAACTCCTGGAGCACCTGGTCCGCCCGGTCCGTGCGCCCGGTCGCCTCGCCGATCATGCTGAACACCTTCCGCATGTTCCCGATCGGGTCCTTCGGGTCCGCTCCCCGGGTGGCCATCACGGGAACGCCCCTCTTCTCCAGCTTCTTGATCATCTCGTCCTGGGCGCCGAAGGCCTCGACGACGATGAGATCGGGCTTGGCCGCGTAGAGGGTGTCGAGATCGGGCTCCTCCCGGGTGCCGATGTCCGTCACGCCGGCAGGCAGCTTCTCCGCGCTGGTCCAGGTGCGGTATCCCTTGGCGTCGGAGACGGCGGTGGGGGTGACGCAGAGGGTCAGCGCGTCTTCGACCTGCTGCCATTCGAGGACGGCGATCCGCTCGGCGGGCTTGTCGAGCCGTATCTGGCGGCCGACGCCGTCCTTGAAGGAGACCGGCTTCGTCGAGGTGGTCGTGGTGTCCTGGGCGCAGTCCTTGGACGCGGGGGGCGCGTCGGCGCCGCCGCGGGCCGTCGCCTTGTCGACGTCGGTCGTTCCGCAGGCGGTTACGGCGAGCAGCGCGAGGCCGGTCGAGGCTGACAGCGCCAGGCGGCGGGCACGGTTCATGAGGATTCCTCTTTCGCGGGTGATGTGGGTGATGAGGGCGGCGCGGAGAAGGCGCGTCGGTGCTTCCGGGGGCGGCTCGTCGCGGGGAGACGGCCGGCGCCGCGCTCCGGGAGGCGCGCCACCGAGTTCAGGAGAGGTGACGTCCGAGCGGATCGATACGGAGCCGTCCCGTCCGGGGGTCGACTTCCACCTCGACGCGGATGTCGTAGACCTCGCCGATGTTCTCGGCGGTGAGGACGTCGGCCGGTGCGCCGGCCGCGTACACCCGGCCCGAGCGCATGAGGACGACGGCGTCCGCGATCCGGGAGGCCTGATCGAGGTCGTGCAGCACGATCCCGACCGCGATGCCGTGCTTCTCCACGAGGTCCCGGACCAGGTCGAGCGTCTCGAACTGGTAGCGCAGGTCGAGGTGGTTGGTCGGCTCGTCGAGCAGGACGACGCCGGTGTCCTGGGCCAGACAGGCCGCGAGCCAGACACGTTGCATCTCCCCGCCGGAGAGTTCTCCGACCTGCCGTCCGGCCATGTCCCGCACTCCGGTGACCCGCATGGCGCGGTCGACGGCGCTCCGGTCCCGGGCGCTCGGTCCGGCGAAGCCGCGCCGGTAGGGATGGCGCCCGAACGCGACGACCTCCGCGACCGTCAGTCCCTGGGGAACGGGCCTCGCCTGGGAGAACAGAGTGACCTCGCGCGCGAACTCCTGGGAGCTGAGCAGGGCCGCGTCACGCTCGGGCTCTCCCTCGGCGCCGCCGAGCGTCACCCGGCCGCCGTCCACCCGGTGCAGTCGGGACAGCGCGCGCAGCAGCGTGGACTTCCCACTGCCGTTCGGCCCCACCAGGGCGGTCGCCCGGCCGGGTTCCAGCGCGACCGAGACGCCGTGCACGACGGGTCTGCCGTCGTAGCGCAGCACCAGGTCGTGCCCGATGAGCGCGGCCGCCGGAGCCGCGGCGGGGTCGGCCGCGGGCTTCCCGGCGGACCGGAAGAGACTTGTGAACACGAAGATGTCCGGACGGTCGGAGGGCGGGGACTACGGCAACCTCTGTCCGATGTCACCGGGCAGGCCGCGCGCTCGCCCGTGCACGGCGGCGCCGCACGCGGAGAACAGCAACTAAGGGTTACCTAACCCGGTGAAGCTTATATTCCGCTTGCTGTGGCGACAATCCGGAGTTCTGGTCACGCGATACGGAATTCCGGACACCCCGGCGACCCGGCCGCCGCACCGGAGAACGCGCCCGGCGTGGTCCCCATGACCCGCCGGAAGGCGACGATGAAGGAGCTGGGCTGCGCGTAGCCGAGCACCTCGGACACCGTCGCCACGTCGATGCCCTCGGCGAGGAGCATCAGCGCCCGGTGCACCCGCAGCATCTGACGCCACTGGGCGAAGGGAAGGCCCGTCGCCTGGCGGAAGGCACGGGTGATCGTACGGTCGCTGGTTCCCAGCAGCCGCGCCCACTCCTCCAGCGAGCGGCCGTCGGAGGGATCACGCAGCAGGGCCTCGGCGATGGCGTCGATCCGCGGATCGCCGGGCAGCCGCAACGCGAACTGACGCTCCGAGGGCCGGATCACATCGAAGACCACGGACTCCGCCCGCGCCCTCGCCTCCACATCGAGGTCCGGAGCGGACAAATGGGTCAGCAGCGACTCCAGCAACGTCGTCATCGTGATCGCCATGGGCTGCGTGAACGCGAACGGTATGCGATCGGGAGCGAAGAAGGCGCTGAAGAACTCCGCACCCGCCGTCGACCAGCCCTCGTGGACCATTCCGGCGGGCATCCACAACCCGTACCCCTCGACCACGGTGTAGACACGGTCGCCCACGCGGGACGTCAGCGTTCCGCCCCGCGCCCAGACCAGCTCGTGCAGGGGATGCGCGTGGGCCGACCACTCCGTGGGAGCGGGAACGATCCGGGACGCGGCGAGGATGGCGGACCCCGACTCGGGGAGCGGCTCGACTCCCCGGACCACGGTGCCCGCCTCGCGCCGCCACATCCCGGGGGATGCTTGAACCATGACGAGAAGTCTATCGGTGTACCGATCCGGACCGATTCCAGAGCCTTCGCCCCCATTGTGTGCCACTCCGACGACTCCTTCCGGCCCGCCCCCGCCCGCCTGACCGCAGACCGCGTCCGGCCGCCTCGGAGATCCTCACCCCGCGCCGGACCCTCATGACACGCGGCGCGGCGCCGGGCAGCGGGGCCGAACCCTGCCCCGGGCCGCGGTCGGGCCCTCCATGTCGACCTCACATTGGAGAATCTCCAGCAGGAGCTGTCCCCCACATCCCGGCGACCTGTATCTCTCTGTACGAGACCGAGCCTGTGGCTGGCGATGCCCCGTGATTTCTGCCGTCGGGCTGTGCTGCCCCCCGCTGCTCCGGCACCTCCGCATCGAGTCGATTTCGCGTTCGACAGCGGGCGCACTCTCGGGCGCACGTGCGATTACCGGTAATTCATATGAGTGGATCTGTTGGGCGGCTGCTTGGGGTCGACTTCCGGCGGTAGATGTCGCCGGACGGTACGCCGTACCGTCCGGCCGCTCTTCCGGGGCCGACTTGCCGTACGAGAGGAATGTGCTGATGAGGTTCATGTCGCGGTGGGGGTTACGTCCGTTCCACAAGCGGCTGCTGGTGATGGCGCCCGCGGCCGGGCTGCTGGCGGGGGCGGTCGCGCTCGCGCCGCCGGTGCAGGCGGCCGGGCCGCAGAGCGTGCCCGCTGCGGCGAAGCCGCGGGCGGTCGCGGAACCGACCGTGGCGTATGTGACCAATCGGAGCGACAACCAGGTCGCGGTGGTCGACGCCGGGGCGACCAGGGTGCTGGCGCGCATTCCCGTCGGGCGCAATCCGATCGATCTGGCGGTCTCACCGGACCACAGGCTCGTCTATGTGGCCAACGACGGTGCCGACCGGTCCGTCTCGGTGATCGACACCGCCACCCGGTCCGTCGTGGCCACCGTTCCGGTCGGCCGCAGCCCCCAGTTCCCCGTCTTCTCCGCCGACGGCAGCCGGGCCTTCGTCAGCAACTACCTCGACAAGACCCTGTCGGTCATCGACACCGCCACGCACACCGTCACCGCCACCCACGCCATCGACACAGCCCCGACCGGCGCCGCGCTCTCCCCCGACGGCACCCGGCTCTACCTGTCCCAGTTCGGCAGCATCACCGTCTTCAACACCACCACGGACACCCTCGAACCGTCGATCCCGTCCCCCGGCGGCAACCGCGACATCACCTTCACCCCGGACGGGACCCGCGCCTACGTCTCCAACGCCACCGACAACCGCGTGAACATCCTCAACCCCGCCACCGGCGCCTTCACCGGCAGCGTCCCCACCGGCGGCAACCCCTTCGAGACGGTGTTCACCCCCGACGGGACCCGTGCCTACACCGCGCGCAACTCCGGCGCCGACGTGGCCGTCGTCGACACCGCCACCCGCACGGTCACCGGCTCCGTCTCCCTGCCCCCGCGCCCCAGCACCCTCGCGATCAGCGAGGACGGGCAGCGCCTCTACGCCACCGGCAACACCAGCGGCACCCTCTCCCTCATCGACACGACCACCAACACCGCCACCGCCCGGATCACCACCGGCCGCAGCCCCTCCGACGTCGTGCTGGTGACCCCGCCCACCCCGGCCTCCGCCGACCTCGCCCTCGCGCTGACCGCGCAGCCGGTACCCGGTCTGAGCGGGCGCGTCGACTACACCCTCACCGCCACCAACAACGGCCCCGACCCGGTCGCTTCCGCCACTCTCACCGCACAGCTGCCCGTCACCGGCACCACCAGCCCCGACTGCGCCGTGACCGGCCAGACCGCCGAATGCTCACTGACCGCGGTGGCCCCGGGCGACAGCGTGACGCGGAGCTTCAGGGTCCCCGTCGCCCTCCTCAGCCTCGGAACCCCCTACACCCTCACCGCCACCCGCACCGCCGGCACCCCGGCCGACCCGACGGCCGGCAACGACACCGCCAGCCGCACCTGCACCGCCACCACCCCCCTCCTCATCAACTGCGCCTGACCCGTCATACCCCCCGCACGCCGCCCGGTCCCGCCCGCGCCGCGGCATCTGCGGGACCGGGCTCACGGCCGGCAGTGAACACGGACCGGACCACGGCCCCGGCCGCGCGGCCGCCCGCACCCACGGGCCACGAGGTGCGGGAGCCGTCAGCCGAACCGGACGCCCCGCAGTCGTCCGGTGAGACAGGCACGTACCGACCGGGGCCGATCGAGGCGGTGGCTACGGACGTTGTGCGTGGTCGGCCGGAGCTTCCACGGCGTCGGGCGCGTCTTCCGGGCGGTGCTTCTTCCCGAGCAGGGCGCCTATGAGGACCGCGCCGAGCGTGAGAAGGGCGGCGGCGACGACGAGCGCGAGGGAGAACCCTTCCGTCGCGGCGTGCGGGGAGTCGCCCTGTGCCGCTGAGGCGTCGCTGCGGCGCGAAGCCAGAGCGACGAGCACCGCCACCCCGACGGCGCCGCCGACCTGTTGAACGGAGCTCAGGACGGCCGAGCCGACTCCGGCGTTCTCCTCGGTGGTGCCCGTGAGCGCGGCGACGGTCAGAGCGGGCAGACTCAGCCCGCATCCGAGGCTCGTGACGAGCATGCCGGGCAGCACTCCGGAGGCGTAGCCGTCGCCCGGCGCGACGTCGGACAGCAGCATCAGTCCGGCCGCGGTGATCAGGAACGCCGTGACGAGCGCCGGGCGCACCCCGAGCCTGGCCACCGCCCGGGAGGAGAGCCACATGCCCGCGAGGATGCCGGCGCCGAAGGGCAGGTAGGCGATGCCGGCCGTGAGCGGGCGGTAGCCCAGCACGGTCTGCAGATGCACCATCAACAGGAAGGCCATCGCGTACATGGCGGCGGAGAAGAGCAGGGTCGCCCCGTTGGCCACGGCGCGGATGCGGAAGGAGAGGAACGACAACGGCACCAGCGGCTCGGCGGTCCGCGTCTCGACCGCGACGAAGGCGACGGCCAGGACCACGGACAGAGTCAGGGTCCCGACGGCGGCCGGGTCGCTCCAGCCCGACTCCCCGGTCCGCAGCAGTCCGTAGACCAGGGCCACCAGGGCGCCGGTGCCCAGTACCGCACCGGGTACGTCGAGCCGCACCGCGCGCCCGGCCCGGCTCTCGGGGACCAGGCGTGGGAGCAGCACGACGGCCGCGAGGGCGACCGGCAGGTTGATCAGGAAGATCCAGCGCCAGGACGCCAGGCCGGTCAGCGCGCCGGAGATCACCAGGCCCATCGTGCCGCCGAGACCCGCGATGCCTCCCCAAACGCCGAACGCCTTGGCGCGCTCCTCGGTACCGGGGAACAGCAGCGCGATCAGTGCCAGCGCGGCCGGGCTGGCCATGGCCGCGCCCGCGCCCTGGACGAACCGTCCGGCCACGAGCTGCCAGGGCTCCTGCGCGAGCCCGCAGACCAGGCTCGCCGCACCGAACAGCGCCACACCGGTCAGGAAGACGCGCCTGCGGCCCAACAGGTCGGCCATGCGGCCGAACAGCAGCAACAGCCCGCCGAAGGCGAGGAAGTACGCGTTGACGACCCAGGTCAGTCCTGCGGTACTGAAGCCGAGATCCTCCCGCATGCTGGGAAGCGCCACGCTCACCACGTTGTCGTCCAGGATCAGCATGAACTGAACGAAGCACAGCACGACCAGGGCCGGTCCGCGGCGCCCAAGGGCGTTGTCCTTCCTCGTGGTTGGCGCCGACGTCATGACGGGCGTCCTGTCCTCGTGAACGGCCCCGGTGAACTGCGGTAGCGCCCATGGCGCGGTGGGTGATCGATCAACATACGAATGACGTTATGCACCGGCCGCGCTGACCGCGATGCGCTACGAGGCCATGTCATATCGCGTGGAGGACATAGGCTGGCGGTCATGACCAAGGCCGTCGTGGGAGCCGTGCCGCCAGGAGTGGGCGCGATCGTCCTCGGGAACTTCCCGTTGGCGTACGGGCAGTGGTTCATCCCGCACAGCCACCCACAACACCAGCTGGCCTGGGCGCGCCGCGGTGTGCTCGGCGTCGCCGTCGACGACGCCTACTGGGTCCTGCCGCCCACCCGGGCGCTGTGGCTGCCCGCCGGAGTGGTCCACCGGACCGGCGCAACCCGCGAGGCGGTCCTGTGCGGCCTCTACTTCGAACCAGACAGATGCGACCGGGACTGGGCAGAACCCACGCCGGTCGGCGTCGACGGCCTGCTGGCCCACCTCATCGCCTACCTCAGCCGCGACGACCTCCACGACGCCCACCGGCTACGGGCCGAGGCGGTCGTCCTGGATCTGCTGCGCCCCCTGCCGGCCACCCCCATCGACGTCCCGTACCCCACCGACGACCGCGTGCGCGCCGTGGCCGACGCCCTGCTCGCCGACCCCGCCGACTCCCGCAGCCTTGAGGCGCACGCCCGGGCCGTCGGGGTGAGCCGACGTACCCTGACCCGGCTGTTCGCCCACGACACCGGCATGCACTTCGACCGCTGGCGCACCCATGTGCGGTTGCGTGCCGCGCTTCCTCTGCTCGCCGAGGGGCAGCCCGTCTCCCGGGTCGCGCACACCGTGGGGTACGCGACGCCGAGCGCCTTCCTCGCGGCGTTCCGGCGAACCGTCGGGACTTCCCCGGGACGCTATCTCCATGGCGATGCCTCATTCGAGGCATCTGCCGCTACGAGCGCTGCCGGTGGCGACGCCCGTCACCGGCGGCAGGGCCATCAGGCCGCCCAGGCCGGGGAACAGGACGCCGCCTCCGGTGCGTGCCGCGGTTCGACGCCGTCGGCTCCGGCCGCGGATCTCGTTTCCATGGACGGCGACGGGTCGGCCCGTAGCGCGGGTGACGTCAGGGATTGAGGTCCCATTGGTCCAGGAGGGCGTCGGTGGGGTCGCCGCCGGATGCCGGGCCGGTGGGTTCAAGGGTCTGCTCGGTCCAGATGATCTTTCCGCGGGGGGTGTAGCGGGTGCCCCAACGGTCGGCCAGCTGGGCGACGAGGAACAGGCCGCGGCCGCCTTCGTCGGTGGTGGCGGCGCGGCGCAGGTGCGGCGCGGTGCTGCTGCCGTCGGACACTTCGCAGATCAGTGTGCCGTCGTGAATGAGGCGGACGTGGATGGGCTGGGTGGCGTAGCGCACGGCGTTGGTGACGAGTTCGCTGAGAATCAGCTCGGTGGTGAAGGCGAGGTCGGTCAGGCCCCAGGCGGCGAGTCGCTGTGCGCACTGGGCGCGGACGACGGCGACGGCGGCCGGGTCCGAGGGCACGGCCCAGGTGCTGCTCCGGTCGGGGGCGAGGCGGCGGGTGCGGGCGATCAGGAGGGCGATGTCGTCGCGGGGCTGTTCGGGCAGAAGCGCGGTCAGGATCGATTCGCAGGTCTCGTCGGGTGTTCGGTCAGGGTGTCCGCGCAGGGCGTCGGTGAGGAGGCTGAGTCCGGTGTCGATGTCGCGGTCGCGGTCTTCGATGAGTCCGTCGGTGTAGAGGATGAGCCGGGAGCCTTCGGGCACGGTGAACTCGGTGGTCTCGACGGGCAGGCCGCTGTTGGCACCCAGGGGAGGCGAGACGGGGCTGGGCGGAATGTGCACGGTGCCGTCGGGGTGGGCGACCACGAGCGGGGGGTGCCCGGCCCGGGCCATGGCGCAGTGTCCGGTCGTGGAGTCGTAGACGGCGTAGAGGCAGGTCGCGCCGGTGATGTCGGGTTCCGCTCCGGCCGGGCCGGTGGCGGGCGTCTGTTCCTGGTCCATGCGGGCGACGAGTTCGTCGAGGTGGGTGAGGAGTTCGTCGAGCGGCAGGTCGAGCGCCGAGAAGTTGTGGACCGCGGTACGCAGCCGTCCCATGGTGGCCGCCGCGTGCAGGCCGTGGCCGACGACGTCCCCGACGACGAGCGCCACGCGGGCGCCGGGGAGCGGGATGATGTCGAACCAGTCGCCGCCGACGCCGGCCTTGGCGGGAAGGTAGCGGTAGGCGGTCTCCAGGACGTCCTGGGCGGGGAGGTAGCGCGGCATGAGGCTGCGCTGGAGCGCGACGGCGGTGGTGTGCTCACGGGTGTAGCGGCGGGCGTTGTCGAGACAGACCGCGGCGCGGGCCACCACTTCGCCGGCCAGGGCCAAGTCCTCGGCGTCGAACGGCTCGGGTCTGTTCGAACGCCAGAAGCTGGCGACGCCGAGGATCACGCCGCGGGCCGTGAGCGGTGCGGTGATCAGCGAGTGGATGCCGAAGGCGACGATGGAGCGGGCCCGGTCCGGGTCCTGCGCATGCCAGTCGGGAGCGTCGGACAGCCGGGGTTCGAGCAGGGGGCGTCCCAGTTCGAGACCTCGCGCCTGGGGGGTGGAGGCGACAAAACGGATCACGTCGCCCTCCGGGTACAGCGGCGCCGCGGCGTCCAGTCCGACGACGGCCACCCGCCGCAGTTCCCGTTCCGTGCCCTGTACTTCGTCGCCGCGGAGCACGGGCTCGACCAGGTCGACGGTGGCGTAGTCGGCGAAATCCGGCACCACTGTCCGGGCCAGTTCGCGGGCGGTGCGCGGGACTTCCAGGGTGGTGCCGATGTCGAGGCCGGCGTCGTAGAGCACTTTCAGGCGCCGGCGTGTGGCCTCGGCGGCGGTGGACAGAGCCAGGAGTTCGGTGGTGTCCCGGAGGGTGATGACGGTCCCTCCGAAGGCGCCCGTGGGCCGCTGGTTGACGGCGAGGATCCGGCTGCCCGCGCGGTGCACCCCGTCGGTGACCTCGCGCTTGGACATGAGAAGGTCCGCGGTGGCGGTGGGCAGGCCGAGGCCCGCGACCGGGCGGCCCTGGGCGTCGGGCGGCAGGGCGAGGAGTCGGTTCGCCTCGTCGTTGGCCAGGAGCAGGCGTCCCTGGTCGTCCAGGATCACCACGCCTTCGCGTACCGCGTGCAGCACGGTGTCGTGATGTTCGTACAGCCGTGTGATCTCGGTCGGCCCCAGGCCGTGGGTCTGGCGCAGTAGCCGGCGGCTGAGCAGGGCGGCTCCGGCCGCGATCAGCGCGAGCGCCCCGGCGCCGGCGGCGAGGATGGCGGGCAGCTTCCCGGCGGCGGCGGAGTGGATCCGGTCGATCGTCACACCGGCGCCGACCGCGCCGACCACGGTGCCGTCCGTCAGGCGGATGGGAGCGTAGGCGCGGATCTGCGGTCCGAGTGTGCCCTCGCGCTCCTCCACCACGGTCTTCCCCGCCAGCAGGGGGGCCATATCGGTGGTGGTGCGCTTGCCGATCCGGTCCGCGCGGGGGTGGGTCAGACGGATGCCGGCCCGGTTCAACACCACCACGAAGTCGACGCCGGAGCCTTTTCGTGCCTCCTCGGCACGCGGCTGGAGCACCCTGGTGGGGTCGGGAAGGTCCAGTGCCGCCGCTGTGCCGGGCGCGTTCGCGAAGCCCTGGACCACCGCCAGCGACGTACTGCCCCCGTCTCTAGTGCTCTCCTGGCGAGCCGTCACCAGAACCAGTACCACCGCGCCGGCCGTGAGCAGCAGCACGACGACCAGTTGCAACACGAACATCTGCCCGACGACGCTGCGCACGTCCAGCAGCGAACGCCTGCGCGGTCCACCGGTGGCGGCCTGTGCGGCTGCTTCGACCGCCGGCCCGGCCGCCGCGTCACGGCCCGCCATGCGAGCCGCCTCCCAGCCGGTCTGCCCACGCCGTCACCGTACCGCCCTCCTGATGGAGTCCATCGGCGCCCTTTCCGGCGCGGCCCGCCGGCCGGACGAAGCCGATCAGGACGGCTCCGTGTGCCACGCGGCGACCGGGCCCGCCGCGCACCTCGCCGAAAGCCGACGATCGATCCACCCCGGTCACAACACGCTCCCCCAGCGGCAGACGGCGCGAACGCGTGACACGCCGCACCCCGCACAATCGCGCGGGGCTTCCCCCCGCCGGCCGTACTCGGGCAGGCGCGGGCGCTCATCGAATGGCCGGGTCACCGGGAGCGGTCGCCGCGTCGGCGGAACGCGATGAGCGGCGGGAGCGCGCGCTCCCGTGCCCCTCGTCGCCCGGGCAGTCGCAGGGCAGGACGGGACCGGTCCGGGCCGGTCGCGCAGTGAGGGCGGCGGGTCGGTCACGCGATGAGCGCGGCGGGTCGAGCCAGCAGGCGCCCACCCGCGCCGCATCAACCGCAGGCCGTGCTCGCGGCGGCGGGTCCGGGCCCTCGACCACTCCGAAGGCCGCGGGCTCGGCGGGGCGTCGTACGTGCGACGAGTGCCGCGTCCATGCACGGCGCATGCGTGATGACCATCACAGGAATGCGCGGCCGGATCAGCGGGGTAGTCGGGTGAGGCAGCCCGCATGGATGAGCGAACTGTCGCCGACGTGCAGCCGGCGACCGGGAAGGCACCTCGCCCGCTCGGCATGTCGTACGCTGCGCAGCAGAATCGCACAATCGCACAAATTGACTCCCAAGGAGCGGCCGTGGTCGCAAAGCAAGACATCTCGGCCAGGCTGGTGGCCCTGCTCTCCGCCGGTGAGGAGGAACGGGCCGCCCTGTGGGTCACCCATGTCTCCCAGGGACTCTCCGGCCGGATCAGCAAGGCCGAGCTCGACCGGGAACTGCACGAGCTGTACGCGGCCCTGGTGGAAGCGCTGCGCGCCGGGGCTCAGCACGCCCACAGCGAGGAACTGTCGGAGCTGCGGGCCCTGCTGACGGAGCTGTCGCGCAACCGCGCCCGGCAGGGATTCACCCCCAGCGAGACCGCCCTGAGCGTCTTCGCGCTCAAGCAGGTCCTGGAGCCGGTCCTGGCGAGCGGGACCGCGGCGGACGTCCAGGCCTATCTGAGGCTGAGCCGGCTCCTGGACGATCTGGGGCTCTTCACGATCGAGACGTACACCCGCGCACGCGAGGAGATCATCGCCACGCAGGCCGATCAACTCCTGGAGCTGTCCACTCCGGTGGTCAAGCTGTGGGACGGGGTGATCGCCGTGCCCCTGGTCGGCACCCTCGACTCGGCCCGTACCCAGGTGGTGATGGAGAAGCTGCTCCAGGCCCTGGTGGACACCGGCTCCGAGCAGGCGATCATCGACATCACCGGTGTTCCGGCGGTCGACACCCAGGTGGCGCAGCATCTGCTGAAGACCATCGTGGCGGCCCGTCTGATGGGCGCCGAGTGCACGGTCTCCGGGATACGCCCGCAGATAGCCCAGACCATCGTGGCGCTGGGCATCGAGTTCGGCGACATCGTGACCAAGGCGAGCCTGGCCGACGCCCTTCAGCTCGCGCTGAAGAAGTCCGGCGTCGAGATGGTCGCCCGCAAGGACGCCCCGCGATGACGGAACGCGTGCCCATCCTGCGGATCGGTGACGTTCTGCTGGTCTCCATCCAGGTCGACCTGGAGGACCAGACCGTCATGAATCTCCAGGAGGATCTGGCCGAACAGATCGTCGCCCGCTCCGCCCGGGGGGTGGTCATCGACATCACGGCGGTGGAGATCGTCGACTCGTTCGTCGGCCGGATGCTGGCGACCACCGCCGCCATCTCGCGCATGCTGGACGCCGAGACGGTGGTGGTGGGGATGCGCCCGGCTGTGGCGATCACCCTGGTCGAACTCGGTCTGTCACTCGGGGGTGTACGGACCGCTCTCGACCTGGAGAAGGGGCTCGCCCTCCTGAGGCGGAGCAGCGCGGGCCGGACATGAGCGGTCTGGGCACGAGCAGCCGCTGGGCTCCCGAGAGCGAGCCGCAGACGATGCCGATCGCGGCGAACGACGATGTGGTGCGGGTACGGCGGCTGGCCCGGGAGCTGGCGCAGCAGTGCAGGCTCTCCCTGGTCGATCAGACGAAGTTCGTCACCGCAGCCAGTGAACTGGCCCGCAACACGCTGGTGTACGGGGGAGGCGGAGTGGTACGGGTCGGTACGGTGCGGGGTGCGGGCCGGCTCGGGGCCTGGGCGGTCTTCGAGGACTCCGGACCGGGGATCCCCGATGTCGACCTCGCCCTGACCGACGGCTGGACCTCGGGCGGCGGTCTGGGGCTGGGGTTGAGCGGCGCCCGCCGGCTGGTGGACGAGTTCCTGCTCGACACCGCGGTGGGGCGGGGCACGACCGTGACACTGGTCAAGTGGGCGCGGTGACCGGGCCCGCTCCGGTGGAGTGCGAGGACATCGCCTGGTTCCGGGACGATCCGGTGCTCCCCGCCTCGGCCCGCGGCGCCGCCGCCGCGCTCGCGCGCCGTGTCGGGCTCGACTCCCACCGTGTCTCCGAGGTCGCGCTCGCGGTCACCGAAGCGGCGACGAATCTGCAGCGCCATGCTGTCGACGGGTCGCTCGCCCTGCGTGTCCTGCGCACGGACAGCAGTGCGGCGGTGGAGTTCGTCACCGTGGACGCCGGGCCGGGTATGGCCGATGTGGGCGCCGCGCTCTCCGACGGGGTCTCCACGGCGGGAACGCTCGGCATCGGGCTGGGCGCGGTGGCCCGGCTCGCGGATGTCTTCGACATCCACTCCTCGCCCGGCAAAGGCACCGTGATGGCCGCCCAGTTCTGGCCCCGCAACCGCCGTGACGCCCGGACCTCCGTCCCCCCGGACGCCGTGGCCGCGGGCCTCACCCGCCCCATCAGCGGTGAGACGGTCTGCGGTGACGCCTGGGCGGTACGGATCGATGACGGCCGCGACGGCTCCGGGCGGGCGATGCTCGCGATGCTCTGCGACGGTCTCGGACACGGGCCGCTCGCCGCACGGGCCGGCGAGGCCGCGACGGGCGCCTTCCGCCGTTCCACGTCGGGCGACCCCGAGGCGATCATGCGCGAGGTCCACACCGCGCTGCGCGGCACCCGCGGCGGCGCGGTCGCCGTCGCGCGGCTGGAGCCCGACCGCGGGCGTGTCCTGCTCTGCGGCGTCGGCAACGTCAGCGGTTTCGTCGTCGGCCTCGGTGTCCGCAAGAGCCTGGTGTCCGCACCGGGGATCGTCGGCCACCACATGCGTACGCTCCGGACCTTCGAGCAGCCGATGGTCCCCGGGGGCGCGCTGGTCCTCCACTCGGACGGACTGACGGAACGCTGGACCCTGGACTCCATGCCCGGCCTCCTGGGGCACGGTCCCACGGTGATCGCGGGTCAGTTGCTCAGGGAGGCGGCCGTACGACGCGACGACGCGGGAGTCGTCGTCGTCAAGGGAGCATGGTGACGTGACGCCCCACGATCCGAGGCATCTGCTGACGGTGCCCGTCACCTCCGCTCAGGACGTCTTCTCGCTGAGACGCAGCGGTCAACAAGCGGCGGAATCGCTGCGCATGGAACGCCAGGACCAGGTGCGGCTGGCCACCGCGCTCAGCGAACTGGGCCGGGACAGGCTCGGCGCCACCGGACTGACCGCCACCTTCGAGCTGCACGGGGAGGGCGAACCGGTCCTGGCGGTGATCTTCCAGTGGGAGTCGGGCGCCGATCCCGCTCCGGAGGCGCTGGAGCTGGCGACCCGGCTGGTGCACCGGGTCCGTCACACGGCCGGCGCGTCCCGCAGCCGGCTCGTCCTGGAGCAGCCGGTTCCGGCGGGCGTCGTCTCGTCCGATCGCCGGAGGGATCTTCGTGAGGCCCTCCGGCGCACGGCCCCGGCCACCATGGCCGAGGATCTGCGCGCGCAGACCCGCGACCTGATCGCCACACTGGAGGAGACCCGCGCGCAGCGCGAGGAGCTCCGCCGGCTCAACGAGGAGCTGGAGGAGACCAACCGGGGTGTCATGGCGCTCTACACAGAACTGTCGCAGGAGCTGGAGACCACCAACAGCGGTGTGGTGGCCCTCCACACCGAACTGGAGGACAAGTCGCGCCGGCTGCGTGAGGCGAGCGCGGCCAAGACGCGGTTCTGGACACATGTCAGCCATGAGCTGCGCACTCCGGTCAACTCCGTCGTCGGACTCGCCCGGCTGGTGCTGGAACCCGGATCGAACAGACTCGACGAGGAGCAGCATCGACAGGTGTCGATGATCGCGGCCTCGGGGCAGACTCTGCTGTCCCTCGTGAACGACCTGCTGGACGTCGCCAAGGCGGAGTCCGGGCAGCTGGAGGTCCGGCTGGACGCGGTCGATCTCCACGCGCTGATCGGTCAGCTCGGCGGTGCGCTGACCGGCACGCCGCGAGCGAGCCATGTCGTGATGAAGATGCCCGATCTGCACGGCTTTCCCCTCGTGGTCACGGACGAGGTGCTGCTGACGAGGATTCTGCGCAATCTGCTCTCCAACTCGCTGAAGTTCACCGAGAAGGGCGAGGTGGGTCTGACGGTCGGCGTCGTCGAGGAGCCGAACGGCCCCTGGCTCGCCCTGACCGTCACCGACACCGGCATCGGCATCCCCGAGGCGGAACAGCAACGGGTGTTCGAGGAGTTCTACCAGGTGCCGGGCCGGCATCAGCGTGGTCGCCCCGGCACCGGACTGGGTCTGCCCTACGCCCGGACCCTGGCCGAACTGCTCGGCGGTTCGCTGGTGCTGACCAGCGCGGAGGGGCAGGGCACCCGGGTCGAGCTCCGCCTGCCGCACACGACCGCGGGCCCGGGCCCGGAGCCCTGCCGCACGACCGTGCTCGCGGCGGAGCGGCCGGCCCCCGGCGCACCCGCCGCCCGCCTGGACGACGACGGGCGGGAGAGCGGCCCATGAATCCGTTCGCGCGACAGGACGGCGCGCCCGCCGTCATTCTCATCGTCGATGACGACGCGACGAACCGTTACGTACTGAGCAGCTGGCTCCGGCGCGCCGGGCACACGGTCCTCGAAGCACCGGACGGGACCGCCGGGCTGGAGCTGTTGGAGCTGGCCGGTACGCCCACGGTGGAAGCGGCGATCGTCGACATCAATCTGCCGGACATGAGCGGCTTCCAGGTCTGCCGGGCCATCAAGACGACTCCCCGCACCGCGGATGTACCGGTGATCCATGTGTCGGCCGTCGCCCTGGGCGCCGACGATCACGCCCGGGGGCTCCAAGGCGGCGCGGACGCCTATCTGAACCAGCCCATCGACCGCGACGAGATGCTGGCCACGGTCACCGCGACGCTCCGGTACACCCGGGCGCGGCGACGGGCGGAGCTTCTGGCCCTGCGGCTGCGGACACTGAACCGGACCGCCCTGGACGTGTACCGGGCGGTGGGGTTCCACTCCTTCGCCGTCGCCGCGACCGGCGGCGCGGCGGCCCTGATGTCCTGCCCGGCCACCGCCGTCTTCCTCACCCCGGAGGGCCAAGTGGTGCACAGCACGGTGCCGGGCCCCTCGGAGACTCCCAAGCTCTCGCCCGCCCGTCTCGATGTGCTGAACCGGCTGTCCGTCCAGGCGCTCGACGGGGGGACCGGCGCCGAAATCGCGCAGGTTCCCCGGGCGCTGTGGCAGGCCTTGATGCCGTCCGACCCGCTGCGGGGGGACGTCTCGCTGATCCTCGCGCGCACCAAGAGGAGCCGGCCCCCTCTCTGCATCGCGGTCCCGGCCGAAGCACTGCACGGCACGGAGGACCGGGAACTCCTCCAGCAGCTCGCCGTCGCCTCGGCGCTGGCCCTGGAGTCGCTGCGCAGCTACGCCGAGGAACACTCCCTCGCCCTCGCGCTGCAGAAGACCTTCCTGCCCGACCGGCTCCCCTCGGTCCCGGGAATCGAGCTGGCCTTCCGCTACGTCCCCGCCAGCGCCCACGCGGAGATCGGCGGCGATTTCTACGAAGCCCTGGAGACCGCCGACGGGCTCCTCCTGGCCATCGGTGACGTGGTCGGTCACTCGCTGGCGGCCGCCGCGGTGATGGGCGAGATCCGGCACGCGCTGCGCGCCTATGCCCTGGAGGGCCATCCCCCGCATCACCTCCAGGACCGTCTGGATACGCTCCTGGCGCATTCGCGGCCGGGGATCACGGCCACGCTCTGCCTCATCCTCATCGAGCCCGGCGGCCGGCGCGTCCATCTCTCCAACGCCGGTCATATCCCCCCGCTGCTCGTGGAGCCGGACGGGCGGACCCGCTTCCTCGAAGAGCACGGCCCGCTGCTGGGGCTGGGCCTGGCCCACCCCGCGCCCACCGTCCACGACACGACGCCCGGGACCCGTCTGATCATGGTGACCGACGGACTGGTGGAGGAACGCGGCCGGGACCTCGACGAGAGTCTCCAGGACTTCGTCGCGGCGGTGTCGTCCGGCCCGGCCGATCTGGAGGCGATGAGCGACATGCTGCTGCGGGCCTTCGGGACGGAGAAGGACGACGACATCGCACTCCTCGCCGTACGACTGGACTGACCCGGCGTGTCCCGTCCCCGACGGCGGACCGGGCACAGTGGGCGGCCCCGGTCCACGCCTCCTCCGGCGGCGCGTCCTCCCCCGGCCCCCGGACGGAACCCGGAGCGGACGGGACCCGGAGCGGACGGGACCCGGCCCGCCCGCGGCCGGCCCGCTGTCGCCCGCTGTCGCCCGCTGTCGCGAAGAGGCCCACCGCGAACGCGCCGGGGGCGTGGGAAACCGCGCGCGTGAGGGTGACCGGCGTGCCACGGGTACATAACAGCTTGTTTCCCACCATAGTGACCTCGATGAGCAGTGAATCGATCGAAGAGTCAGGGCGGCCGGAGGAACCTCACCGCCCCGTCGGCCAGGACACCTCCCCCGACGCCGTGGTCGTGGTGGTCGGCGTCGCGGTCGTCCTCGGCGTCGTCGCCTGGGCGGCCATCGGGAAGGAGTCCTTCGACAGCGCGTCCGGCTCGGCCCTGGACTGGGTGCTGAGCAACTTCGCCTGGCTGTTCGTGATCGCGGCGGACGCCTTCCTCGTCCTGTGCGTCCTGCTCGCCTTCTCCCGCTACGGCCGGGTCAAGCTCGGCGCGGACGACAGCGAGCCGGAGTTCACCAACCTCGCGTGGATCGCGATGATGTTCAGCGCGGGCATGGGCATCGGTCTGATGTTCTACGGCGTCGGTGAACCCCTCACCCACTATCTGGAACCGCCCCCGGACAGCGGGGTGGAGCCGCGCACCGGCGCGGCGGCGGGAACGGGGCTGGAGTACTCGTTCTTCCACTGGACCCTCACCCCGTGGGCGATCTACGGGATCGCGGGCCTCGCCCTCGCCTACGCGAGCTTCCGCAAGGGCCGTGGCAACCGGCTCAGTTCGGTGTTCGTGCCGCTGCTCGGGGAACGCCGGGCCAACGGCCGGCCCGGTCAGCTGATCGACCTCCTGGCGGTGTTCGCGACCGTGTTCGGGACCGCCACGAGCCTGGGGGTGGGCACCCTCCAGGTCGCCGAGGGCCTCAACCTCACCGCGGGTGTGCGCGATTCGACGACCGTGCAACTGCTCATCGTCGTCTCGCTGTCCGCGGCCTTCGTGATCTCCGCGTTCACCGGACTCCACAAGGGCGTGAAGTGGCTGAGCACCATGAACATCGTCCTCGCGGCGTGTCTGATGCTCTTCGTGTTCGTGCTCGGGCCGACCGTCTACATCCTGGACGCGATCCCGGCGAGCGTCGGCGGCTATGTCAGTCAGCTGGTCACGATGGCGACCCGGACCGGCGCGTTCACGGACAGCGCCTGGCTGGGCTCCTGGACGATCTTCTACTGGGCGTGGTGGCTGTCCTGGGCGCCGTTCGTGGGAACGTTCATCGCGCGGATCTCCCGGGGCCGGCGCATCCGGGAGTTCCTGGTCGGGGTGCTGCTCGTCCCGAGCGGGGCCACCGTCGTCTGGTTCTGCGTGATGGGCGGCACCGGCATCCGGCTGGACGCGACCGGCGAGGTCGACATGGCGGCGAAGCTCAAGGAGGGCGAGGAGGCGTCGCTGTTCGCGATGCTGGACGCGCTGCCTCTGGGGACGGCCACGTCCTGGGTGGCGATGCTGCTGGTGATGACCTACTTCGTGACCAGCGCCGACTCCGCGTCGCTGGTGATGGGGTCCTTGACCAGCAGGGGCGCGCTGAACCCGCGGACCTGGCTCGTGGTCGTCTGGGGCGTGCTGATGGCAGCGGTGGCGGCCGTACTGCTGGTGGCCGGCGGGCTGAAGTCGCTCCAGACGGCGACGATCCTGGTGGCGCTGCCGTTCGTGGTGGTCATGCTGCTGCTGTGCTGGGCACTGCTCAAGGAACTGCGCGCGGACCCCGGCGCCGGACCCGCGCGCGGCCAGGCGCTGCACGGCGTACGGGACGCGGTACGGGCGATGGTCGGCGAGGCGATCTCCGAGGCGGGCCCCGGACGGCACCATCGACTGCGCCGAATCGCCCGCCCCCGTGGCCGGGACGGCACCGACCGGGACGAGTGAGGCGCCCGCCGAGCCCCGGGACGTACCGTGCTCCACTCCTGCACGCCCGACGGCGGCGCCTGACGGGCGTCCGCCCTGGACCCGCGCGAGCGGATCGCTCGGCGGCGGTCGTTCCAGCGGCGCGCGCGGATCTCGGCGCGGAGCTGTGTTCGGGCGCGGAGCTGTGTTCGAAGGTCGCCCGATCAGGCGGCGGCGCCGCCCACCGGCCGGATCGGCTTCCTCGGGGTGCGGGCCTCGGCGGGCCGGGTGCGGACGGCGAGCACGGTGCATCCGGCGCTGCTCGACATCTGATGCTCGGTGCCGGGGCCCTCCACGATCAGATCGCCCTTGGCGAAGGACATGCCGTCGCTGTGGTCGAGCACCCCGTCCAGCACCAGCATCAGCTCATGGCCGAGATGTTCGTGGAAGTCGCCGTGGGCACCCGGCGGGAAGCGCAGGAGCAGACCGACGGAGTCCTCTCCCGACGCCTCGTCGGGAGCCCACAGGACATGGTGCTCCACATGGGCCCGGCCGGGCTCGTCCCAGCTCGTCCAGTCGAGCTGGTCCAGGTCGAATCCACTGCGGAAGACGTTCGCCACATAGCTGATCTCGGTCATCGCGTTCACCTCGTTCGGTTCGGCGTCCGGCGCGCCGTCGGCGTCCGGTCGCTGCGCGGCGGGGCCCGTACGGGGCCTCAGCGCGCGGTCCCCCCTGGGATCGACGCCGGTCTCCGGCCGGTCTCGTCCTCCTTCCCGATCCGGCGGCTGTGCCGGGCGACGCGCACCCGGTTGCCGCATCCCGCGCTGCACCACTCGCGGCGCGTACGCGTCTTCACGAAGTACAGGACGCACCCCGGCGCCGGGCACGCGCGCAGCAGAGGGGCGTCCGGGCCGGCGAGCAGACGCACCCCGGCCGTGGCCACCTCGCCCAGCGCCACCAGCCGGGGGTCGGGTTCCGGCCAGCGGGGCACGGCGACGAAACCGGGGCCGAGTTCCTGCCAGTGGGGTGCGAGCCGGGCCGCGTCGTTCACCGTGCCGATCTCCCCGGGCCCCGCGGGCCGCGCCGACACCCGGGCCCCGACGAGCGTCCGCAGCGCCTGCCGCAGCTCCAGGAAACGGTCCAGATGCGGCCGCCCGGACGGGCCCGCCGCCGCCAGGGCGGCCCCGAGCGGCGTCCCGAACGCGTCGCGGTGCAGCGCGAGCCAGTGATCAAGATCGCCGGGGCCGGTCAGGGCGTCCACGAGACGGCCGCGCACCCCGCCCTTGACATAGGTCGTGTTCACCAGCTCCAGCGGCAACGGCTCGCCCGACAGAGGGAGTCCGTCGAACGCCGACCCGCACGCGGTCGCGGTCGCCGGCGCGCGGTCCTTCTTCGGTCTGTCGCCCATCGTTCCATCCTGCCCGTGCGGCGAGAGCAATCCGAGCTAATGCCTCTGCTTGTATTATTGCATTAGCTGGCCGATACGTCCTGCTCACGCCGGGGTCTTTGAGACCCGGCCGTCGCCGAGGAGAGCGCCGTGGACACCACCCCCTCACCCGATGCCTCCCCCTCCGCCGGAGCGACCGGCCCCGGAGCGGGCGCCCCCGCCGCCGTGACAGCCGCCGAGCCCACCGCGCCCGCCGCGCCCGCCGCGCCCGCCGGGCTCACAGCCGTCGGCGCGGCCGAGGAGTCCGCCCGGGCGCGAAGCGCCCGCACCGCCCTCGCCGCCGCCCTGGCGGGCAGGGCCCCGGCCCGCGCCCCCCTCGCCGCGATCGCGGTGGCCACCGTCGCGGGCGCCGCCGGTCTGCTGCTCCTCGTCGTCATCGGCGCCGTCCTCGACCAGCCGGTGCTCATCCCGCCGCTGGCCGCCAGCGCCGCGCTGGTCTTCGCCGCGCCCTCCCTGCCGCTCGCCCAGCCGCGCGGCGTCGTCGGCGGGCAGCTCGTCTCGGCGTCGGTGGGCCTTCTCGCGGTCGCCGTCGCCGGCGACTCCCTCTGGACGGCGGCGGTCGCCGGCGGTCTCGCCGTCGGAGCCATGGCGCTGGCCCGCACCCCGCACTCCCCGGCCGCCGCCACCGCCGTGATCGCCGTCCTCGCCGACCCCGACCCGGCCCTCTTCCTCCCCCTCCTCCTGCTCGGCGCCCTCGTCCTCGTGGCCGTCGGCGTCGCCGCCGGCCGCACCGGGAAGACCGCCCGCTACCCCGTGTACTGGTGGTGACGGACGGAAGCCCGGCGAGGCCCTGACGGCCGGGGGCCCGGCCGCTCCCCGGGCGGCCGGCGGCGGACGGCTTCACCTTCCGCGCCCGGACCGGGGCCAACCGGGCCTGCTCCCCCTACACCGCCGAACTCTGACGTCGGCGTCCCACAGCACGGTCACCCCGGATCGTCGGGGCGCCGGCGACTTCGACGCGGAGACCAGGGCCCAGAACACGGCGCCCAACAGCTCCATCAACGCCTACGTCTTCGGACTCAACTCGAACAGGACGGTCCTGACGGACCGTCCCGCGAACCGTGCGGCCAAGCCGGGCACGCGCTATGCCATCAAGGGAGCCGACCACGGCGACCTGGCATTCCTGGGTGACCCCGAGGCTGGAAGGAAGTGGACCACGCAGAAGGTGATGGGCACGAAGGGCCAGGGACCAGCCCCGCGGGACGCGAGGACGACATCAACGGCGACACCGCCGTCGACGCCGACTCGGGACCAGCCCCGCGCGTGCGGGGACGACAGGGCGCGACCAGCGCCACCGGGATCCGGCCTGCCGAGGGCCCAGTCAGGGCACCATCCCGTCCGCCGAGCCCGCCAAGCAGGCCCCGCCGCCGCCGTGTTCTACTGGCGAAGCCGGCCGCGACGGGCACGGCGGGCGTGGGACGAACGCATGGCAACCGGAGCAGCCGCGGTGACAGCGGTCGCGACGGGGCTACGACAAGGGGGTAGTGACCGGATGTTCGGTTTCCGGGAGCGACGGAAGACTCCGCAGGCCGAGAGCGGCAGGGGCGGAGGCATGGAGCTGGTCCTGCCGTCCGCCGATCCGGAGGAGCGTGCGAACGCGCTGAGCTGGCTTCAGGAGCACGCGGGCCGCCATCTGGACTCCGGCGCCCTCGCCGATCGTGAGGACATGCAGCGATGACGCCCGCCAGTGCGCCCTCCCCGCGCTACCTCGCCGACACCTCCGTGCTCTGGCGGCTCCTTTTCGGCACGGTCGGCGCTCCCTGGCCCGCACGCGTCGCCGAAGGGCTCGTGACCATCTGTCCTGTCGCCCATGCCGAACTCAGAAACGTCCTGCGCCCCGGGGTGGACCCCGCGCCCTTCTACCAGGCACTCGACCGGGCCTTCGGCTCCGTCCCGCTGAAGCACTTCAACCGGCAGTCCGAAGCCGCCGACGTGGTGAAGCGACTGCGCGCATCGGGCATCGGGTACACGCCGTCCCTCATGGACGTCATGACGGTGCTCACCGCTCGGGACCATGGACTGACCGTCGTCCACACCGATGACCGCTTCGACGCCATCGGCCGGATGCTCCCCGGCGTTCCCATGATCAAAGTTGCGGCGGACCGCCCACCGCGCCCGGCCGTCGACCCGAACGCCAACCGGAGGCGGAGGAGCTTCCTGCGCAGCCTTCTGGACGACTGAGCCGCCGCGCTCCCGTCCGGCCCGTGTTGCGGCGGGTCGGACGGGGTGCGGCGGCCTGCCGGGACGTGTCCGGCCGCGTGCGGGTCAGACGCGGTCCGCGGCGATCAGCAGATACTGGAAGGAGCCGTCCCGGTAGGAGTTGATGAACGCCTCCTCGATCCCGGTGACGAGCGACGAGGTCGCCCTCAGCTCCCAGTACGGCAGGGTCGCCTCGGTCAGGTCGAGGACGGTCTGCGGCACGAGACGGTTGTCGGCCATGGCGCGCAGATACTCGCGGCGGGAGTGGATGTTGCACTCGAAGTGCGCGTTGATCTGCGAGACCCACTTGGAGGGCTGTCCGTAGACGGGGTTCCAGCAGCCGGTGACGGTGACGTACCGGCCGCCGGGGGCGAGGATCCGGGCGTGCTCGGCGAACAGGTCCTGCAGATCGACGTACATGCTGGACTCGTTGTTCCAGGAAGCCCTGGCCTGCCCGTTCGCGAAGGGCATGTCCAGCATGTTGCAGACCTGGGCCCGTACGAACCCGTCGTAGTCGAGCTGCCGGGCGCGCTCGTTGGCGAAGTCGGCCTGCTTGGCCGACAGGGTGACCCCTTCGACCTGGCAGCCGAAGCGCCGGTGCGCCATGACCATCGAGCCGCCCCGGCCGCAGCCGGCGTCGACGACTATGTCGTCCCGCTGGACCGGGCCGAGGTGGTCCAGCAGCAGTTCGGCCTGGGCCGACTCCAGCCGGTGCAGTTCGGCGATCAGACGCTGCTCGTGGCCGGGTGCGCCGGGGTCGCCGAGGGCGGCCCGGTCGACGTCGCCGACGCCGTAGTGGTGGTGGTAGAGGCCGTCGACGTCGCCGAGCCGCAGATTGACGGGTCTGGCCTCGTGGTTCCAGTAGCGGGCGATGTCGCCCTGGTAGGGCGTCGCGGGCGCGTCGACGGCGCTCTCGCGGGGGGTGGTGGTCAGTTCGGACATGGTCACGGTCGGTTTTCCTTCCTCACCAGAAATCCGGCAGGCTGTAGCGGTAGGTGTTGCTCCGGTGCCAGTCGTGGTTGCCGTCGACCCATACGGCGACGCCGCGCAGGAAACGGACCAGGACGGGCAGCGGACAGGCCGCGGCGAGGGCGGCCGACTCGGCCTCGAACTCGTGCATCAGCTCGTTGTGGATCTCGACCGCCTTGAGGTACGCGTCCCTCTCGGAACATTTCTCGCGTTCGGCGATCACTACGGGCAGGTTCAAGTGCCGTCCCGGACTGGCGAGTTCCTTCGTGTACGAGTAGAGGTCGTTGACGATCGTGGTGGCGTTGGAGGCGAGCGCGATCACCCGCTGGAGGGCCGGCCGGGCGTGCAGATCGGCCGGGAGTTCATAGCCTCCGACGGTGTCGGTGATGGTGGGGCAGGGGCGGAAGTTGTTGAACTGGCGCATGGCCAGGTACTCCCACACCTCGGGGATGTGGTCGGTCTGGTCCCACGCGCCCTCGGCGAGATATCCGAGGTGCAGCCGGGCCATGTCGTGCCGGAACCGGTCCGCCTGGGAGGGGCCGGCGGCGGCGAGGAAGTGCTCCATCGCGGAGCGGTAGGCGCGCCGGGGGGCGTCGGCTCCGAGCGAGCGCTCCCACTGAGGCGCGTACTCCCGTGCGGTGTGCAGCGGGTCGAGCGCCGTGTGGGCCAGCAGCAGCCGGCCGCCGAGCCCGATCGGCGAGCCGCCGTGATCCTCGCAGTAGTAGTCGTCGACCGCGTTCTCCGCGACCATCAGCCGGGCCGCGATCATCACATGGTCGGCGGTGGGCGCGTCCGGGTGGCAGACGGTCATGTAGCGCCCCACCCGGAAGCCGTCGAACTCCTCCTCCCACTCGGGGGGATACAGCTCGATCTCCTCGATCGCCCATTCCTTGACCCGGCGGCTGATCTCGGCCACCCGTACGGGGTCGGGTTCCGGTACGGGATGGTGGTACAGGCCCGGAACAACGGGGCCGCCGCCGGCCGGGGCCGCGGGCCGCGCCGGGTAGAGCCCCGATGTGCCCAGACCGGTCGGGCCGCGCAGAATCCGGTTCAGGGCATCGGTGTCCATGGTCGTACCACTGCTCCTCTGCTCCTCGCGTGAGTGGTCTGTCGGAAACGCCGGCCGGGTTCCGCTTCCGGCGCCGGGACGAAGGGTCCGGCCTCCGGCGGATCCGGGGCGGGAGCGTGCGGACCGGACCGGACCGGACCGGACCGGACCGGGGGCTCGGCGGGCGGCCCGGGGGCCGCCCGCCGGGAGACGGCCGTCCGGGCGGACTCAGCCGCCGGTACGGGCGATCTGGACGTTCTCCAGCACCCCGAGCGCGTCGGGCACCAGGACGGCGGCGGAGAAGTAGGTGGTGACGAGGTAGGAGATGATCGCCTGCTCGTCGATGCCCATGAACCGCACCGAGACACCGGGCTCGTACTCGTCCGGCAGGCCGGTCTGGTTCAGCCCGATCACGCCCTGGTTGTCCTCCCCGGTCCGCATCACCAGGATCGAGGTGGTGTTCTCCTTGCTGATCGGGATCTTGTTGCACGGCAGGATCGGCACCCCGCGCCAGGCGGGGACCTGCTGGCCGCCGACGTCCACATGGTCGGGGTAGAGGCCGCGGGAGTTGAACTCACGGCCGATCGCGGCGATCGCCCGGGGGTGGGCGAAGAAGTACTTGGAACCCCGGCGGCGGCAGAGCAGCTCGTCGAGATCGTCCGGGGTCGGCGGGCCGGAGAAGGGCTGAATCCGCTGGTCGAAGGCGGCGTTGTGGAGCAGCCCGAACTCGCGGTTGTTGATCAGCTCGTACTCCTGGCGCTCGCGCAGGGCCTCCACCGTGAGCCGCAGCTGCTGCTCGGTCTGGTTCATCGGATGGTTGTAGAGGTCGGCGACGCGGGTGTGGACCTTCAGCACGGTCTGCGCGAGGGAGAGTTCGTACTCCCGCGGGTTCAGCTCGTAGTCCACGAAGGCGCCGGGCAGCTCATGCTCTCCGGTGTGGCCGGCGGACATGGCGATCTCCGCCTCGCCGCGGCGGTTCTGGCGCTGTTCCGACAGGTCGCGGAACTCGCGGAGGTGCGCCTCCAGGGCGGGCGACGCGGCGACCACGGAGGTGAAGTCGGAGCGGGAGAGGGTGAGCAGGGTTCCGGCGGTCCTGGCAACGGCGGTGTACTCCCAGACGGCGTCCGGGTCGAGCAGCGCGTCCTGGCCGAACCGGTCGCCGTCCGCGAGCACGCCGACCACGTTCTCGTCGCCGTACGGTCCGGTGGAGATCTTCTCGATCCGGCCGTGGGCGACCAGATGAATCCTTTCCGCCGGGGCGCCGCGCTCGGCGAGCACCTCGCCCTCGCGGAAGTCGCGCTGGATGCACCGGCTCGCGAGGGCGGACAGCGCGTCGTCGTCCTCGAAGCCCCGGAGCAGGGCCAGTTCGCCCAGCTCTCGCGGGATGACGCGGACCTCGGCGCCGTCCTGGATGAACTCGACGCGGCCGTCGCCGACCGTGTACGTCAGACGGCGGTTCACCCGGTACGCGCCGCCGGCGACCTCGACCCAGGGGAGCGTCCTGAGCAGCCAGCGGGAGGTGATCTCCTGCATCTGCGGGACGGACTTGGTCGTGGTGGCGAGATTGCGGGCCGCCGCGGTGCTGAGGCTGTTCTGGGGGCGCGGTTCGTCACGCGCTTCCTGGCTGGTCTCGACGGTCACGGGCAGTGCTCTCCTCCGTAGGGGCGGTCATTGCGGCACACGCGCACGGCGCACCGGAGGCGCGGCGGAAGGGTGTGTGGATGTCGGGGAGGGACGAGGCGTCCCCGACCACCAGAACCGTAGGCTCAGATTCCCCGTTCGGGCCAACAAGAGGCATGATCCATCCCTCGATGCAGTGAACTTGACACGTGGAACGTTTATTCAGGAGAAAACCGGATCGGTCGATGTCACGCGGCGCGCGAGCCCGCCGGGGCCCCCGGCGCGGGCGGGTCCACCGGTGCGGGGCCGCCGGAGAAGCGGGTGACAGGCCGTGCCCCGGGCGGAAGACTCGGGGGGTGCGTACCCATGTGGAACTCCCCTGCGGGCTGGTGCTGCGCGCGTGGGCGGCGCGGGACGGGGGCGCGGTGCTCGCCGCGTTCGCGGATCCGCTGACGCGGGGGCAGTCGAGGGATCCGGTGGACTCGCCCGCCGCGGCCGGCCGGTGGATCGCGGACCGGGGCGCGGAGTGGGCCTCGGGCGCGGCCTTCGCCTTCGCGGTGGCCGACGGGGACGACACCGTGCTGGGGCAGATGTCCGTGGGGGCGGTGGACCGTTGTCATGGCACCGGATGGGTGTCGTACTGGACCGTGCCCGGGGCCAGGGGCCGGGGTGTCGCCTCGCGCGGCGCGCACGCGCTCGCCCGCTGGGCCTTCGACGACGCGGACCTCTTCCGGCTGGAGCTGGGGCACCGGGTGAACAATCCGGCCTCGTGCGCGGTGGCGCGGGCGGCGGGCTTCGCCGTGGAGGGGCGGGAGCGCCGGAAGTCGGCGTACGACGGGGTGCGTCACGATGTGGAACTGCACGCCCGGCTGGCCACGGACCCCGAGCCTCCGCCGCCCTGACCGCGACCGTCCACCGGGCCGGTCGACCGTGACCCGTCCGCCGTCCTGACCGCGACCGTCCACCGGGCGGGCCGCGACCGGGCACCGCCCTGTCCTCAGGCAGCCCTCAGGCAGCCTTCAGCCGCCCTCGACCCTTGCGCGCACCCGGTGTTCAGGGCCTCGGGCGGCGGTTGTGGCGAGGGGTGAGCAGGCCCTCGTCCCGGGCTCCGGCGATCAGCCGGAGGGATTTGCGGCGGCTGCGGCCGGTCGCGCCCATCACCGCGAGGACGGGGTCGGCCCCGGAGCGCTGGGCCGCCCGGTAGGCGTCGGCGGCGGCGCGTCTGACCGCGCGGCCCCGGAGCGCCGCGGGACGCGCCCGGCGGTGGCCGGACCCGGGCGCGCGGGGCCCCGGCTCGGCGGCGGGCGGCGGTCCGGGGGCCCCGGTGCGGCAGGCCTCCGCGAGCGGGGCCCCGATCCGGTCCGCCAGGACCGTCAGTCCCGGCAGCGGCAGCGGCGGGTCGGCGCGCAGGTCCTCGATGGCGATCCGGCCCCCCTCGACCACCGCGAGCACATCGAGCCGAGCGCCGTCGGCGAAGGTGAGCCGGACGTCGAACCAGGGCGGCGGGCCCTCGGACCCGGAAGCGGCGTCCGGGGCGCGTGCCCCGGTGACGGTCCCCCGGCCCTGGACCTCCCAGACCGGCGGATACGGCAGCGCCGCGACCGGATCATACTGATCATTAGCGTTAAAAATCCCCGTTTCTCGCACCGTTGACACGTAACCAGTCACGTCGTGCGCGGGCGCGGCGGCACGCGCAGGACCCGCCCCGTACGGCACTCAGTCAGCTCATATCGGGCCACTCTCGGCAATATCTGCGAATATCCCTCCGAACTGTCGCTCGGGTGGGATGCTGGAGTCCTCTCGCGGGAAGGAGCGCCCGTGCTGCGCGTCGCCGTCGTCGGATCCGGCCCCAGCGGGGTCTACACCGCGCAGGAGCTGGTCGGCCAGAGCGCGGTCCCGGACGTCCGGGTCCAGGTGCTGGACCGGCTCCCCTGTCCGTACGGGCTGGTCCGCTACGGGGTCGCGCCCGACCACGAGAAGATCAAGTCGCTCCAGGGGAATCTGCGCGGGGTGCTGGAGCACGAGCGGATCGAGTTCCTCGGCAATGTCGAGGTCGGCGCGGACGGCCTGGGCCCCGAACGGCTGCTGGAGCTGTACCACGCGGTGGTGTACTGCGTGGGGGCCGCCCGGGACCGCGGGCTCGGCGTCCCCGGCGAGGATCTGCCGGGCAGCTGCTCCGCCACCGACTTCGTCGCCTGGTACAGCGCGCACCCGGACGCGGCGGACCTCGGCTTCCCGCTCTCCGCCCGCTCGGCCGTGGTGATCGGCGCGGGCAATGTCGCGGTGGACGTGGCCCGGATGCTGGCCCGGCGGGCGGCGGAGCTGCGCCCGACCGACGTGCCCGAGGGCGCGCTCGGCGCGCTGGGGCTGAGCCGGGTGCGCGAGGTGCACATGGCGGCGCGGCGCGGCCCGTCCCTGGCGAAGTTCACCACCAAGGAGCTGCGCGAGCTGGGCTCGCTGCCCGCCGCGGACCCGGTGGTCGATCCCCGCGAACTGGCACGGGATCCGGCGTACGCCGACCCGGGGGCGGCCGCCTCTCTGCCCGCGGCCGCCCGGCGCAATCTGGAGGTCCTGCGGGGCTGGGCGGAGCTGCCCCCGGGCGGCCGGGAGCGGCGGGTCCGGCTGCGGTTCTTCCTGCGCCCGGTGGAGCTGCTGGAGCGGGACGGCCGGGTGGCGGCCGTACGGTTCGAGCGGACCGCGCCCGACGGCGCGGGAGGGGTGCGCGGGACGGGGGTGTACGAGGAGATCGAGGCGGGGCTCGTGCTGCGGGCGGTCGGCTATCGGGGAGCGCCGCTGCCCGGGCTGCCCTTCGACGAGCGGCGGGGCACGGTGCCGAACGCGGCGGGGCGGGTGCTGCGGGACGGCTCCCCCTCGGCCGGGGAGTATGTGGCCGGATGGATCAAGCGGGGTCCGACCGGGGTGATCGGCACCAATCGGCCCTGCGCCCGGGAGACGGCGGCGTCGCTGCTGGAGGACGCGGCGGAGCTGGCGCGGCGGCCGGTGGCGGCCGGGGATCCGGCGGCGGAGCTGGGCTCGGCGGGACGCCGGCCGGTGCGCTGGTCGGGCTGGCGGGCGATCGAGGCGGCGGAGGCGGCGCTCGGCGGGGCGCTGGGCCGGCCGTCGGTGAAGATCGCCGACTGGGAGGGTCTGCTGGCGGCGGCCGGGCGCCGGTGAAGACGGTCCGGCGTACGCCGGGGTGCGGTCTCCCCCGGCCCGGGTCCGGCCGCGCCGGGGCGCGGGCGGCGCGGGCGCGGCAGTCCGGGGCGCGAGGGCTCGACGCCCGGGCCCCGGGGGGCGGATGTTCAGGCCCGGCGGTCGGGCGACCGGGGCGCGCGCCCGGGCGGCCGGGGAGGCGGCGTATACGCTCCGGGGCCAACCGTGACGGGGTGCGAAGGACGTACGCTCCGGGTCAGCCGTGCCGATGCGCGAAGGACGTGCGCTCCGGGTCAGCCGCGCCGGGGTGCGGACGGCGCGCCCTGCGGGGTCCCGCTCCGGCGGGCCATGGCGACGAGGACGCTGTCGAGCAGGCCGGGGAAGAGCGCCTCCAGCTCGTCGCGGCGCAGCCCGTTCATCTTCGAGGTGCCCCGGTAGACCTGCCGGATCACGCCGCTCTCGCGCAGGACGCGGAAGTGGTGGGTGGAGGTCGATTTGGTCACCGGGAGATCGAAGTAGGAACAGGACAGCTCCTCGGTGGAGCGCGCCAGGGTGTGCACCACCCGCAGCCGCATGGGGTCGGCGAGCGCGTGCAGCACGTCCTCCAGGCGGATCTCCTCCGGTGCGGGATGGGCGAGTTCACGGGGGTTGGACGCGGATTCCACAGCAGCTCCACTTTCTTCGGTTCGGGCCGGCGGGCCTCGACTCCTCTATCGTACGAGACTCCTCGTAGTTTGACAGAGCGCGTACTACGAGGTCTATCGTAGTAGCTGTGCGGTCGGCCCGGCCGTACGGCCCACCGTCCGCGCCCCGCCGCCGGCCGTCCTCAGGAGCCCCGCCGTGAACGCACTCTTCCAGCCCGTCACCCTGCGATCCCTGACGATCCCCAACCGGGTGTGGATGGCCCCGATGTGCCAGTACTCGGCCGAGATGGCGGGCCCGAACGCGGGGGTGCCCCACGACTGGCACTTCGCCCACTACGCGGCCCGGGCCACCGGCGGCGCCGGGCTGATCCTGGTCGAGGCGACCGCGGTGTCCCCGGAGGGCCGGATCAGCCCCGCGGACCTCGGCCTCTGGAACGACGCGCAGGTCACGGCGTTCCGCCGGATCACCCGGTTCCTCACCGAACAGGGCGCCGTCCCGGGCGTCCAGCTGGGGCACGCCGGACGGAAGGCGTCCACCGACCGGCCCTGGAAGGGGGGCGCCCCGGTGGCCCCGGGGGAGCACGGCTGGCAGCCGGTCGCCCCCAGCCCGGTCCCCTTCGACGAGGGCCATCCGGTCCCCGACGAGCTGACCGGGGACCAGATACGGGAGATCGTCGGCCAGTTCGCCCGCGCGGCGCGCCGGGCGCTGGACGCGGGCTTCCGGGTGGCCGAGATCCACGGCGCGCACGGCTATCTGATCGGCGAGTTCCTCTCCCCGCACAGCAACCGCCGGACGGACGCGTACGGCGGCTCGTTCGAGAACCGGGCGCGCTTCGCCCTGGAGGTGGTCGACGCCGTGCGCGCGGAGTGGCCCGAGGAACTGCCGCTGTTCTTCCGGGTCTCGGCCACCGACTGGCTCGGGGAGGAGGGGTGGACCGGCGACGACACGGTGCGTCTGGCCCGGCTGCTCAAGGAGCACGGCGTCGACCTCCTGGACGTCTCCACCGGCGGCAACGCGCCCCGGGTGCGCATCCCGACCGGCCCCGGCTATCAGGTGCCGTTCGCCGCGCGGGTGCGCGCCGAGACCGGGCTCGCGGTCGCGGCCGTCGGTCTGATCACGGAGACCCGGCAGGCGGAGAAGATCGTCGCCGGCGGCGAGGCGGACGCGGTGCTGCTCGGCCGGGCCCTGCTGCGCGACCCCTTCTGGCCCCGGCACGCCGCCCGTGAGCTGGAGGCACGGGTCCCGGTCCCGCCGCAGTACCTCCGCTCGGTCTGACCCGGCTCCCCGGCCGGGGCCGGTCGCGGACCCGGCCGGGAGCGGGCGTACGGAGGCGTCGCGTTGCCCCAGTAGAGTGACGCTTCGTGACAGCGCGACGACCTTTGAAGGAAATCATCGAGCCGGGCTGGGCGGACGCCCTGGAGCCGGTCGCCGAACGCATCGCCGCCATGGGGGACTTCCTGCGCGCCGAGATCGCGGCGGGACGGACCTATCTGCCCGCCGGGGCTCATGTGCTGCGGGCCTTCCAGCAGCCGTTCGACGATGTGCGCGTCCTGATCGTCGGTCAGGACCCCTATCCGACGCCGGGCCACGCGGTGGGCCTGAGCTTCTCGGTCGCCCCCGAGGTGCGGCCGGTGCCCGGCAGCCTGGACAACATCTTCCGGGAGATGCACGCGGACCTGGGCCACCCCCGGCCGTCCAACGGCGATCTGACCCCCTGGACCCAGCAGGGCGTACTGCTGCTGAACAGGGCGCTCACCACGGCCCCGCGCAAGCCGGCGGCGCACCGCGGCAAGGGGTGGGAAGAGGTGACCGAGCAGGCGATCCGGGCCCTGGCCGCCCGGGGGAAGCCCCTGGTGTCGGTGTTGTGGGGGCGGGACGCCCGCAATCTGCGGCCGCTCCTCGGCGAGCTGCCGGCGATCGAGTCCGCGCACCCCTCCCCCATGTCGGCCGACCGGGGCTTCTTCGGCTCGCGCCCCTTCAGCCGCGCCAACGAACTGCTCGAACGCCAGGGCGCGCGGCCCGTCGAGTGGCGGCTGCCATGACCACCGCCTGGGTCCTCGGAGTCGACTCCGGGGGCTCGGGGCTGCGGGTCCGGCTCGCCGACCCGTCGGATCCCGCCCGCGCCGAGAGCCTGCGGTCCCGCGAGCCGGTGCGCACCGGGCCCGCCGGCATCGACGCGGACCATCTGCTGGAGCGGCTGGTGCCGATGGCGCGGACGCTGCTGAGCGCGGCCGGCGGCGGCGCCGTCGCGGCCGCCGCGATCGGCGCGGCCGGTATGGCGACCCTCGGCGGCGCGCTGCGGGCCGAGCTGCCCGGGGCGCTCGCCGGGGCGCTCGGGGTACGGCGGCTCGCGCTCGCCACGGACGCGGTGACCGCGTACGCGGGCGCGCTCGGCCAGCGCCCGGGCACGGTGGTGGCCGCGGGCACCGGGATGGTGGCGCTGGGCACGGATCTGACCGGCTGGCGGCGGGCCGACGGCTGGGGCCATCTCCTCGGCGACCTCGGCGGCGGCGCCTGGATCGGCCAGGCAGGTCTGGACGCGGCGCTCCGCGCCCACGACGGGCGCGAAGGCGGCTCGGCCGCGCTGCTGACGGCCGCCGAGGAGATGTTCGGCCCCGCCCGGGAGCTGCCCGGAAAGATCTATCCGCGGACCGACCGGCCCGCCGTGCTGGCCTCGTTCGCGCCGGAGGTCGGCCGGTGCGCCGAGGCCGGCGACGAGCGGGCGGCGGGCGTCCTCGCGCTGGCCGCCCGTCATATCGCGGTGTCGGCCGCCGCGGTGTGCCCGCCCGCCGGCGAGGACGGACGGACGGGTGACGTCGCGCTGACGGGCGGTCTGTTCCGGATGGGCGATCCGCTGCTCGTGCCGTTGCGCGCGGAGCTGTCGGCGCGGCTGCCCGGGGCCCGGGCGGTGGCCGCCGCCGGGGAGCCGCTGGACGGTTCGGTGGCGCTGGCGGCGGCGCTCGCGGCGGACGCGCTGACGCTGCCGCGCCATCCGACGCTGCTTCATGTGGCACCAGAGCGGGGCAGATAAGACGATGAGGAGCAGAGTACCCAGACAGACGATATCCATCGGATAAATACGGACAGATGACACTTGACCACCCCCTCCCCGAACGGTGGCGCCCTCAAAGCCAGTAGCATGCGGCGCCATGAGCTCCCCCACTGGGCCCGCGTCCGGCCTGCCTGTACGAATGCCGCGACCCCGTCAGTCCGGTCGGCACCGCCGCCCGGAACCCGTGGCCGCCCCCGAGGGCGCGCCCGCGCTGGTCCTCGCCGTTCCCGGCGTGCCCACGCCCGCGTCCCGCAGCCTGGCCGAAGAGACCATAAGCATCGCGCGGTCCGAACTGCCGGGCCTCGATGTCGGCATCGGGTATCTGGACGGCGACGACGCCGAGTACCCGACACTGCAGTACGTCCTCGCGCACACCGCCGCCCGGCGCACCGAGCGGTACGAGATCGCCCGGGCGGCGGGCCGTGAGGTCGCCGAGCCCGAGGGCCCGGCGGCGGTCGTGGTGCCGCTGCTCGCGGGTCCCGACAGCGTGCTGATGCGGCAGGTCCGCCAGGGCGTCATGGAGAGCGGGGCCTCGGCCGAGCTGACCGACGTCCTCGGCCCTCACCCGCTGCTCGCCGAGGCCGTGCACGTACGGCTGTCGGAGGCCGGGCTGGCGCGGGCGGACCGGGCCAGGCTCTTCACGGTGGCCACGGCCGCCGACGGGATCATCCTGGCGACGGTCGGCGGCGAGGAGGCCGTCAAGGCGGCCGGGATCACCGGCATGCTGCTGGCGGCCCGGCTGGCGGTGCCCGTGATGGCCGCCGCGCTGGACGGCGAGGGCTCGGTCGAGGCGGTCGCCGACCAGCTGCGCGCCTCCGGTTCGACGCAGCTGGCGCTGGCTCCGTATCTGGTGGGTCCCGAGCTGCCGGACGGTCTGCTGGAGGCGGCGGTCAAGGACGCGGGCTGCTCGGCCGCCGAGGCGCTGGGGGCGTACCCGGCGATCGGCAAGCTGGTGCTGTCGCAGTACACGACCACGCTGGGCATCTCCCCGCAGCCGCAGGGCGCGCCGGTGCGCTGAGGCCGGGAAGGCCCTGGGAGCGGGGTACGGGGCGGGTCCGCGCCGGGCAGGCGCGGACCCGCCCCGGCACGTCCGGGCAGGCGCGGACGCCCGGTACGTCCGGGCCGTCTCGCGAGAGGTCCGCGGGATCCGGGCGAGGCCCCGGGAGTCCCCGGCGGTCCGGGATTCCTCAGAGGAAGACCACGCAGGAGGCCGCGGGGGCGGCCAGGGAGCCCGCCCTGCGCGGCACACCGGTCGCCGGGTCGACGTCGAACCAGGTGACGTCCCCGGAGCGCTCGTTGGCCGCGTAGAGTCTGCGGCCCGTCGGGTCCAGGGTCAGATCGCGCGGCCAGTGCCCGCCGCACGGCACGGTGGTGATCAGCTCGGCGCGTTCGCCGGTCTCGTCCAGGGCGAGCACCGCGATGCTGTCGTGGCCCCGGTTGGCGGCCCACAGCCAGCGGCCGTCGGCCGAGACGACGACCTCGGAGGGGTAGGCGGGTCCGTCCGCCCCGTCCGGCAGCACCGGAACCTCGTCGACCGGCTCCAGCAGGCCCCGCTCCGCGTCCCAGCGGCAGACGGTGAGCGTCGGCTCCAGCTCGTTGAGCACATAGGCGTGCGCGCCGGACGGGTGGAAGGCCAGATGGCGCGGCCCGACGCCCGGGCGCAGGGCGGTCTCGCCGTGCCGGGTCAGCTCGCCGCTCGCGGTGTCGAGGACGCTGACGTGCACGGAGTCGGTGCCGAGGTCCACCGCGAGCACCCACCGCCCGCTCGGGTCGGGCAGCACCTGGTGGGCGTGGGGGCCGAGCTGGCGGTCAGGGTTCGGGCCGGATCCCTCGTGCTGGAGGACGGCGCTGACCGGGGCGGGTTCGCCGTCCTTGCCCAGGGGAAGCACGCTGACGCTGCCGGAGCCGTAGTTCGCGGTCAGCAGATGGCCGCCGGCGACCGCGAGATGGGTGGGGCTCGCGCCGCACACCGGCGTCCGGGCGCCGATCGGGCGGGGGGCCGGGCCCTGGACGTCGAAGGCGGCGACCGCGCCCTCCGAGGTCTCGGAGACGGCGTAGAGCACCGGTCCCCCGTCGGCGGCGACGGCGAGGAAGGAGGGATCGGCGACGGCGTCGGCGGCCCCCGTCTCGGTCAGCGCACCGGTCTCCCCGTCGACGTCGGCCGCGATGACACCGCGCCCGCCGGCCGAGGTGAACGACCCGATGAATGCACGCCCGGTGCTGTTGTCGCCCACAGTGTTTCCCCTCACTGATCGTTCGATGGCCCGGCGTACGGTAGCAGCGGTCTAGACCAAGTGTCTCCACTCGGTCCGGACCGCTGTGCCCGCGACCGCCCTCGGGGGCCGTCCGGGATCGTCGTGCGGGGGTGCGGGGCGTACGGCTCAGGAACCGGCGAGGGGCGCGGTCGGCGGGGTGCGCAGGGGCTCGATCAGCTCGGACAGCAGCCGTTCCAGACCGCGTACGTGGGTGAGCGCGGGCCCGTCGGCGGCCGGGGCGGGGTGCGGGACGGCGCTCGCGGGCGACCGCCGGGCCGGTCCCGTGCCGGGGGAGGTCAGGGCCTCCACCGCCGTCTCGACGCGCTCCCAGGCCGCCGTGAGACGGGTGTCGTGACCCGTCTCGGGGACCGCGGCCACGGCGACGAGTCCGCGCAGCTCACGGGCGCATTCGTCGAGGAGGGCGAGCACCCGGCGGGCGCGGGCCTTCCGGGCCCGGTAGGGGCTGAGCGGATGGACCAGCGGGGCGAGCGAGAGCCGCACCCGGCCCAGCAGGAGTTCCAGTTCGGCGATGTGCGGGGCGGGGTCGGCCCCGGCGTCGCCCGACAGCCGCTTGAGCGAGGCCGCGGCGGAGGCCCGGACACAGCGCAGCGCGCGCTGGATCCATACGTCGTTGGTGGCGTGGGTGGTGACCGGCAGCACCAGGATCACGGCCAGCGCCGCGCCCGCCGCGCCGATCGCCGTCTCCTGGAGGCGCAGCACCAGCAGCCCGGGGTCGAGCACGCCGAGCAGTCCGTAGAGCAGCCCCGCCATCAGCGTCACCGCCACCACCATCCAGCTGTAGGAGACGGCGGCCGTGTAGAAGATCCCGAAGACGCAGAGGGCGACCAGGGCGGCGGTGGGCGCGGGGTCGCCCTGGAGCGGGATGGCGATCAGCACGCCGACGACGACGCCGACGACCGTGCCGAGCACCCGGCGGAAGCCGCGGATCAGCGTCTCGCCGCGCGACACGGTGTTCACGAAGATCCACCAGGCGGTGCCGACGGCCCAGTACCAGCGCTCGTCGGAGAGCAGCTGGCCGAGCGCGAGGGCGAGGGCGCAGGCGGCGGTGGTCTGGAAGGCCTGGCGGGTGGTGGGGCGGGCGAGGCCCGTGCCGGGGAGCGGCGGCGGCACGGGGGCGGGCGGGGCGGCTCGTTCGATGGGCCAGAGCACGAAGCGCACCAGGGCGGCGGCGGCGAGCGCCAGACCGCCGGCGGCGCACAGCTCGGGCAGCTGGGCCGGTACGGCGTGCAGGAACTGGGTGACGAAGCACATCATGAACGCGAAGATGCCGAGGGCGTGGCCGCGCGGGCCCCAGCGGCGGGCGTAGACGCCCGCGAAGACGATGAGCAGGATGACCGTGTCGCGGACCAGGGGTACGCCGTGCAGGGTGGCGGCGAGCGCCAGGACGGGGAGTCCGGCGGCCGGGAGCAGGGCGGTGGTGACCGCCTGGGCGCGCACGGTGGCGTCGGTGACGGTGAAGAGGGCGAGCAGGGCCGCGAGTCCTCCGGTGATGGAGGCGGTGAGGGAGAGACCGGCGGTCTCCGCGGCGGCGACGGCGAGGCCGACGCCGGCGACGGCCCTGGTCGCGTTCCTGAGCCTGAGCCGCCCCGGGTCCGGAGCTGTGAACATCCTCTTCACGGCGGTCGGCCGCCCCCTTGTCTCGCCGCTCGCCGTCCGCGGGCGGCCCGGGGGTGGCGGGCGCCGACGGCACGACGAAGGCGCCGCGCTCCGGGAACGGCCTCGTCGCCGTCCGGCGCTGCGCGGCGCCGATCTGTGCATGGATACGCACAGAAAAGCATCCGAGGGGGCAATGGCTCAAGAGGTGTCGGTCGCGCTGGGCCATTGGCACAGTCTTGCGGGGGAATCCTGGTCCACCGGAGGGCCAACGGACCGGCGGGGACCATGGTGCCCGCCGGGACCGCCGTGTCTGCCAGGACCCGCTGTGTCTACCGGGACCACTGACGCCGCTGTGGCCGCTGTGATCGACGTGCCCGCCACGGCCGGGCGCCCGCCCCCGCGATTCGGCGGCTCAGAGGAGCAGCCGCAGCAGCTGGGCGCAGGCGGGGCTCTCGTCGGAGTGCCGGGTGATCGGATGGCGGACGCCCCGTTCGTACGCCCCGGTCTCCCACGCCCCGTCCGGCGTCCTCCGCAGATAGAGGAAGTCGGGAGGCGTGGGGACGGGCTCGTGGACCCCCTCGATGCGGTAGTGGCCGTCGGCCACGCCCGCCGCGATCAGCGCGGCCCGTGCTTCGTGGCGGTCCACGGCGGGGGTTACGACGCGACGGGCGTGAGGTAGCCGCGGTCCAGCAGCCACTTCACATTGAGCCGCAGGCCCTCGCCCGGGTCGAGGAAGACCGGGTCGAGCTTGATCTGCTGACCGCCGCCGGGCTGCTCGAACCAGGGGGCGATACCGCCCTGCCAGACCCAGAACGGCTTGGCGACCTTGTAGACGCGGTAGTCGCAGGCGACGGCGGCGTCGCGGGTGTTCAGGTTCTGCGGGGGCAGCGCGCGCTCGGCGTAGGAGTCGCCGGCGGGGGCGAGATAGCCGCCGTACTCGGAGCCGAAGCGGTCCAGCCGCTGGCCGGGGCGGAGCTTGGTGGGCTCCTTGTCGATTTCGCCGTTGACCTCGGCGAAGCCGTCGTTGGGCGGGTACTTCCAGCTGCCGGTGTCCGCGGGGCCCTCCCAGTACTTCTTGAGGAAGGCCGCGGGCCGCAGATCGCCGGTGCGCTGATAGCCCTTGAGCAGCGGGCCGACGGGCGCGACCCGCTTCTTCGGGAGCCACTTCGGGCCGAGGCGGGCGTCGTCGCGGAACTTCCCGGTGCAGGGCTCGGGCCGGGCGGAGGCGGCGGGGCGGTCGTCCCCCGGCCGCGGGGCGGCACTGGCGGCGGCGGGCGCCGTCATCAGGCCGGCGGTGACGCCGAGCGCGGCGAGCACGGTGGTGACGCGGTTCATCCAGAAGTCCCCTCACACTGATGATCAATCAGAAAAGCCGCCGCAGGCTATCCGCTTGATCATCGGCGAGGGGAACGTCAGGACGATTTCCGGCCGTTCGTACGAGGCCGTGGGGTCCGGGGGACGCCTCGGCGGCGGGAGGATGGGGGCGGCCCTGACGGAGCCCCTCCCGCCGCCGGTGCGCGGCTCCCGGCGACGGCCGCCGGGGGGGTGCGGCGACGCCGGGGGACGGTCCGGCCGCCGGCCCGGGGGGGCGCGGGGGCCGGGATTCCGGCACTCTCTAGACGGGCCAGAGACTGCCGAGGTACGAGGTGACATTGCGGCGGGTCTCGGTGACGCTGTCGCCGCCGAACTTCTCGGCGACGGCGTCGGCGAGCACCAGGGCGACCATGGCCTCCGCGACGATGCCGGCGGCGGGCACCGCGCACACGTCCGAGCGCTGGTGGTGCGCGGCGGCCTGCTCCCCCGTCGCCACGTCCACCGTCCTCAGCGCCTTGGGCACGGTCGCGATGGGCTTCATCGCGGCGCGCACGCGCAGCAGCTCGCCGGTGGACATGCCGCCCTCGGTGCCGCCGGAGCGGCCGGAGGTGCGGCGCAGTCCGTCGTCGGTGGCGACGATCTCGTCGTGCGCCCGGGAGCCGGGGACGCGGGCCAGCTCGAAGCCGTCGCCGACCTCGACGCCCTTGATGGCCTGGATGCCCATGAGGGCGGCGGCGAGGCGGGCGTCGAGCCTGCGGTCCCAGTGGACGTGCGAGCCGAGGCCGACCGGGACGCCATGGGCGACGACCTCGACCACACCGCCGAGGGTGTCGCCGTCCTTGTGGGCCTGGTCGATCTCCGCGACCATCGCCTTCGAGGCGTCCGCGTCGAGGCAGCGCACCGGATCCTCGTCCAGCCGCGCCACATCGGCGGGGGTGGGCAGAAGGCCGTAGGGGGCCTTCGCCCCGGCCAGCTCCACCACATGGGAGACGATCTCGATGCCGGCCGTCTCCTTGAGGTAGGAGCGGGCGACCGCGCCGAGCGCGACCCGGGCCGCGGTCTCCCGGGCGCTGGCGCGCTCCAGGACCGGACGGGCCTCCTCCAGGGCGTACTTCTGCATCCCGGCGAGGTCGGCGTGGCCGGGCCGGGGCCGGGTGAGCGGGGCGTTGCGCGCGAGCGCCGCCAGCTCACCGGGGTCCACCGGATCGGCGGCCATGATCTTCTCCCACTTCGGCCACTCGGTGTTGCCGACCATGACCGCCACCGGGGACCCCATGGTCAGGCCGTGGCGTACGCCGCCGATGAAGGTCACCTCGTCGCGCTCGAACTTCATCCGCGCGCCCCGCCCGTAGCCGAGCCGACGCCGCGCGAGGTGGTCCGCCACCGTCTCGGTGGTGATCGGGATGCCCGCGGGCAGGCCCTCCACCGTCGCCACCAGTGCGGGTCCGTGGGACTCCCCCGCCGTCAGCCAGCGCAACCTGCTCAACGGACTTCTCCCTCGATGGATTCGCGTGCCCCGTGCAGCCAGGACACCTTGTCGTAGAGGTCCTCGGCGGTGAGCGAGGACAGCATGTCGTTTCGGGCGGCGGCGGCCGCTCCGGCGGGGTGGTAGAGCTGGGAGCCCATCTCCCGGGCGATCAGCTGGGTCCGGGCGGTGCGGTCGCGCCGCTGGGCGTTGTACTTCTCCAGCCTCGGCACGACGTCCGCGCCGTCGCCGACGAGGAGGTCGCCGATGACGACCGCGTCCTCCAGGGCCATGCACGCGCCCTGGGCCGCGTACTGGAGCATCGGGTGCGCGGCGTCGCCCAGCAGCGCCACCCGCCCGTCCGTCCAGACGTCGACGGGGTCGCGGTCGCAGAGCACCCAGGTCTTCCACTCCTCGCCCAGCTCCAGCAGCCGGCGGGCCGCGTCGCCGATGTCGGGGAACTCGCCGATCACATGGTCCCGTTCGGCGGGCAGTCCGGCGACGGCCTCCAGCGCGCCGTCGTCGCGGGTGGCGGCCAGATTCAGGAACTCCCCGCCGCCGATGGGGTAGTGCACGAAGTGCCACTTGGGCCCGGCCCAGAGGGTGACGCTGTTCCAGCGCAGCTCCTCGGGGACCCGTTCCATGGGAATGACCGACCGGTAGATGGTGTGGCCCGAGACCCGGGGCTCCCCGTCGCCCACGAGCTGACGGCGGACCGCCGAGCGGATGCCGTCGGCGCCGATCAGCGCGTCCGCGGTGAAGCGGTCGCCGAGGGCCGTGTACGCGGTGACCTCGTCCTCGGTCTGGTCGTAGCGGACCACCGACTGGCCGGGGGCCAGCTCGATGCCGTCCGCCGCGCGGCAGGCGTCGAGCAGCGGCTGATAGAGATCGCCGCGGTGGACCACCGCGTACGGATTGGCGAATCGCTCCCGGTAGGCCCCGGTGAGCGGCATCCGCACCACCTGCCGGCCGGTGGTCGCGTCCATGAACCGCAGCTCGTCGATGAAGACGGCCCGGTCGCGCACCGCCTCGCCCGCGCCGAGCCGGTCGAGCGCGTGGAACGCGTTGGGCCCCAGCTGGATGCCCGCGCCGAACTCGGCGAAGGTGTCGTGGCGTTCCAGCACGGTGACCCGGTGTCCCTGGGCGGCGAGGGCGATCGCTGTGGCCAGCCCGCCGATCCCACCGCCGGCGACGAGTGTGCGCATGGTCTCTTCCATCCTCGTATGACGTGTCTTCGGGTGAACGGACGTGTGAACCGGCGTACGGGTCAGGGGGCGGCGGTCCGCGGGTCCGCGGCCGGGGCGTGCTCCGGGAACAGGCGGCGAAGCTCCGCGTGGAAGCCGGGGAAGGTCTTCGCCACACAGGCCGGGTCGTCGAAGGTCAGTCCCGGCGCGGCGAGTCCCAGCACCGAGAAGGCCATGGCGATGCGGTGGTCGCGGTGGCAGGCGATCCGCGCGGGGCGCACCCGGCCCGGGTGGACGGTGATCCGGTCCGGGCCGCTCTCGGTGCGCACCCCGCACGCGGCGAGGTTGCGGGCCATCGCCTCGATGCGGTCGGACTCCTTGAGCCGGGCGTGGGCGATGCCGTGGACGGTGATGGGGGCGTCGGCGAGCGGCGCGATCGCGGCGAGGGTCATGAAGGTGTCCGAGATCTCTCCCATGTCGACGTCGAAGCCGCCGCGCAGTCCGCCCGTCCCGGTGACCGTCGTGCTCTGCTCGCCGATCTCCACCCGGGCGCCCGCGGTCCGCAGCACCTCGACGAAGCCGAGGTCTCCCTGGAGGCTGTCCCGGCCGAGGCCGGGCACGGTGACCGTGCGGCCGGTGACGGCGGCGGCCGCGAAGACGTACGAGGCGGTGGAGGCGTCGGGCTCGATCACCAGGTCGGCGGCGGTGTATCCGCCGGCCGACAGATGGAAGACGCCCGGGGGGCCCTCGGTCAGCCGGGCCCCGAACCGGCGCATGAGCGCGGTCGTCATATCGATGTACGGGCGGCTGACCAGGTCCCGTACGGTCACCGTCAGATCGGACCGCAGCAGGGGCGCGGCCATCAGCAGCCCGGAGAGGAACTGGCTGCTCATCCCGCCGTCCACGGCGAGTTCGCCGCCGTCGAGTCCGGCCGCCTCGATCCGCAGCGGGAGATCGCCCTCGCCCTCGGAGCGCGTCACCGCGCCGAGCCGCGCCAGGGCCTCCAGCAGCGGCCGGAGCGGGCGGGCCCGCAGCTGGTCCGTGCCGTCGAAGAGATAGGAGCCGTGGCCCGCGGCGGCGAAGGGCGGCAGGAACCGGGCGGCGGTGCCGGCGTCGGCGCACCAGACGGCGGCGCTGCCGGCCGAGGGGCCCCGGCCGACCCCGTCGACCTCCCAGAACTCGTCGTGGGGGGTGGCCCGTACGCCGACGCCCAGGGCGGTCAGCGCCTCGCGGAAGGCCACCGTGTCATCGCTGACCAGGGGGGCGCGCAGACAGCTGACGCCGTCGGCCGCGGCGGCCAGCAGAAGGGCGCGGTTGGTGATGCTCTTGGAGCCCGGGATCCGGGCCACCAGGGGGATGTCGGTCAGGGCGGGGGCGGTCATCGCGGTGCTCCATCGAGGGTGGGGGCGACGGTGTCCAGAAGCCGGTGCCAGGAGGCGGTGAACTGTTTGAGCCCGCGCTCCTCCAGATGGAGGGCGATGTCGCGGAGGGAGATGTTGAACCAGCTCATGCACTCGAAGACATGCCGGGCGTGCGCGTAGGTCCGCTCGTCCCAGCCGGGGCCCCGGGTAAGGCCGTGGTCGGCGACGGCGTGCAGGGTGGCCTCCGGCATGGTGTTGACGGTGTTCCGGACGATGAGGCCGTCGGTGTAGCGGGTGTCGCCGTAGGCGGGGTTCTTGACCGCGGTGGAGGCCCACAGCAGCCGCTGGCGCCGGGCGCCCGCGCGTTCGAGGGCGGGCCAGCGCGGATCGTCGTACGCCCGGGTGTGCTGTTCGTGCGCGAGCCGGGCGGCGGCGAGCGCGACGGTGCCGCGCAGGGCCTTGGCCTCGGCGGAGCCGTCCCGGTCGAGGAGCGCGTCGACGGCGGTGTCGATACGGCTGACGAAGAAGGAGGCGACGGATTCGGCGCCGGCGAGGGAGCGTCCGGCGGCCGCCGCCCGGGCGAGCCCGCCGATATGGGCCTCGGCGGCCAGCCGGGCGCGCTCGGCGGAGAAGATCAGGGTGGCGTTGACGCCGATGCCCTCGGCGAGGCAGTCGGCGACGGCGGCCAGTCCGGCGTCGGTGGCGGGGATCTTCACCAGGACGTTGGGGCGGCCGATGGCGCGGACCAGCTCCCGGGCCTGGGCGACCGTGGCGGCGCTGTCGTCGGCGAGCCGGGGATCGACCTCGATCGAGACCAGTCCGTCGGCGCCGCGCGTCCGCTCGTGCACCGGCAGCAGCACGTCGCAGGCGCCGCGGATGTCCTGGGTCATCAGCTCCCACACCGCCTCCTCGGCGGCGGCCCCCCGGGACGCGAGGGCGCGCAGCTGCTCCGCGTAGTCGGATCCGGCGGCGAGCGCCTGGGCGAAGATGGCGGGGTTGGAGGTGACGCCGGTGATCCGCCGGGTGCGGACGAGTTCGGCCAGGCCGCCGCCGGTGATCCGGGACCGGCTGATGTCGTCCAGCCAGAGGCTGACGCCCGACTCGGTGAGCCGGCGCAGTCCCGCCCCGCTCATCGCCGGCCCCCGCGCGCCGCTCTGGCCACACTGGCGCGGACGGCGGCGGCCACCCGCTCGGGGGTGAGGCCGAATTGCCGGTAGAGCGCGTCCAGCGGGGCGGAGGCGCCGAACTGGTCGATGCCGACGGCCTCGCCCGCCTCCCCGATCAGGGCGTACCAGCCGAGCGCGGAACCGGCCTCGACGGAGACCCGGGCGCGCACGCTCGGCGGCAGGACGGCGTCGCGGTACTCCTGGCGCTGTTCGGCGAACCACTCCAGGCAGGGCAGGGACACCACCCGGGTGGGCGTTCCCTCCCGCTGGAGGATCGCGCGGGCCTCCAGGGCGATGTGGACCTCGCTCCCGGTGGCCAGGACGATCGCCTCCGGGGGGCCGCCCACGGCCTCGGCGAGGACGTAGCCGCCGCGGGCGACGGCGTCCACCCCGGGGTCGGGCAGCACCGGGACGTTCTGGCGGGTCAGGCAGAGTCCGGCGGGCCGGTCGGTGCGCTCCAGGATGGCGCGCCAGGCGGCGCTGGTCTCATGGGCGTCGGCCGGGCGGACGACGTCGAGGCCGGGAATGCCGCGCAGCGACCAGAGGTGTTCGACGGGCTGGTGGGTGGGGCCGTCCTCGCCCAGGCCGATCGAGTCGTGGGTCCAGACGTAGGTGACGGGCAGCTTCATCATGGCCGCGAGCCGTACGGCGGGCCGCATGTAGTCGGAGAAGACGAGGAAGGTGCCGCCGTAGGGCCGGGTGCCGCCGTGCAGGGCGATGCCGTTGAGGATCGCGCCCATGCCGTGCTCGCGGATGCCGAAGTGGAGCGTACGTCCGTACTGATGGCCGGGAAACGCCTGTGTGGCGTGCTTCTCGGGTACGAAGGAGGGCTCGCCGCGCATGGTGGTGTTGTTGCTCTCGGCGAGGTCGGCGGAGCCGCCCCACAGCTCCGGCAGGGCGTCGGCCAGCGCGGAGAGCACCTCGCCCGACGCCTTGCGGGTGGCCATCGTCTGGCCGACGGGGAAGTCCGGCAGCGCCTCGGTCCAGCCCTCGGGCAGCCGCCGGGTGCTCAGCCGGTCGTGGAGGGCGGCCTGTTCGGGCAGGGCGGTCCGCCAGTCCTGGTAGCGCTTCTCCCAGAGCGCGCGGTCCGCCCGGCCCCGCTCGCCGACCCGCCGGGCGTGGCGGAGGATCTCGGGCGGGACCTGGAAGGTCTGCTCCGGGTCGAGCCCCATGGCGGCCTTGGTCGCCGCGGCCTCGGCGGCGCCGAGCGCGGAGCCGTGGGCCTTCCCGGTGTTCTGCTTGGTGGGCGCGGGCCAGCCGATGACGGTGCGCAGGGCGATGATGGAGGGGCGGCCGGTCTCGGCGCGGGCCTCGGTCAGCGCGGTGTGCAGCGCCTCGACGTCCTCCCGGTACTCGCCGGTGCGGGTCCAGTCCACACGCTGGACGTGCCAGTCGTACGCGGCGTACCGGCCGAGCACGTCCTCCGAGACGGCGATGGCGGTGTCGTCCTCGATGGAGATCCGGTTGTCGTCCCAGAGGACGATGAGATTGCCCAGCCCCTGGTGGCCGGCGAGGGAGCTGACCTCGTGGCTGATGCCCTCCTCCAGGTCCCCGTCGGAGGCGAAGACCCAGACGGTGTGGTCGAACGGGGAGGCGCCGGGGGCCGCTTCGGGGTCCAGGAGCCCGCGTTCGCGGCGGGCGGCGATCGCCATGCCCACGGCGTTGCCGAGGCCCTGTCCGAGCGGTCCGGTGGTGGTCTCCACGCCGGGCGTGTGGCCGTGCTCGGGGTGGGCGGGGGTGAGGCTGCCCTCGGTGCGCAGCGCCTTGAGGTCCGCCAGCTCCAGTCCGTAGCCGGAGAGGAAGAGCTGGGTGTAGAGGGTGAGGCTGGAGTGGCCGCAGGAGAGGACGAAGCGGTCGCGTCCGGCCCATCGCGGATCGGCGGGGTCGTGTCGCAGCAGCCGCTGGAAGAGCAGATACGCCGCGGGGGCGAGGCTCATGGCGGTGCCGGGGTGGCCGTGGCCCGCCCGCTCCACGGCGTCGACGGCCAGGGCGCGCGCGACGTCCACGGAACGGCGGTCGAGGTCGGTCCACTCGAAGGCCGGGGTGGTCTGGGATGCCTGGATGTTCACCGTACGGTCAGGGCTCCTTGGTGTGCCGGATCGGCGGGCGGGAGGGGGGCGGGCGGTCACCGGGTCGGCGCACGGCGACGGCGGGCGGCACCGGATCGGCGCCGCGACGGCGGGCGGGGAGGGGTGGGCGTGGCGGCGGGCGGTCACCGGGCCATGGCGGCGGCGGGAGTTCACCGGGCGTGGCGGCGGCGGGCGATCGCCGGGCGGCGGTCACCGGGTCCGCGCGGCGGCGGCGGAGGGGTGTTCGTCAGCGGGTCGGAGGGCTCGTTCGCCGGCGGGTCAGCGTGGCGACGGCGAGCAGGGCGTGTCGGTACGACTCGATGCCCAGGCCGGTGATGGTGCCGGTGGCGACGGGGGCCACGACCGAGAGGTGCCGGAAGGGCTCCCGGGCGGCGGGGTTGGAGAGATGGACCTCGATCACCGGCGCCGTGAGCATGGCCACGGCGTCGCGTACGGCGTAGGAGTAGTGGGTGAAGGCGGCCGGGTTGAGGACGACGGGGTGTCCCCCGTCGGCGGCCTCGTGGAGCCAGCCGATCAGCTCCGCCTCGCTGTCGGTCTGGCGGACGTCGACGTCGAGTCCGGCCTCCGCGCCGGCGGTGCGGCAGAGCCGGGCGAGGTCGTCGTAGGTCCGGGTGCCGTACACCTCGGGCTCGCGCCGCCCCAGCCGGTTGAGGTTGGGGCCGTTGAGGACCAGCACCCGGGTCATGTCGTGGCTCCCGTCGTCGCCGGAGCGGCCTGGGCGCCAGCCGCCCCGGGGATCTCGGGCAGGCCGAGAAGCAGCCGGTCCACGGTCTCGGCCGGTGTGCCCGTGCCCGCGTCGACGGTGAGCACGGCGAGCCGCCGGTAGATCGGCCCGCGGATCCGGAACAGCTCCCCGAGCCGGCGTTCGGGGTCGTCGGCGAGCAGCGGCCTCGTCGCCGCGGTGCCGATCCGGGCCAGCGCGGTGGGCAGGTCGGTGCTCAGATGGACGACCCGGTGGGCGGCGAGCAGACGCCGGGTCCCGGGGTGGAGGACCGCGCCGCCGCCGAGAGCGAGCACACCGTCGTGCTCCTGGAGCGCGGTGCGCACCGCGTCGTGCTCCAGTTCCCGGAAGCGGCCCTCGCCGTGCCGCCGGACGAGTTCGGCCACCGTCGTGCCGCAGACCTTCTCGACGTCGTCGTCGGTGTCCCGGAAGGTCACTCCCAGGCGCTCCGCGAGGACGAGTCCGACGGTGGACTTGCCGGAGCCGGGCGCACCGGTCAGCACCACGGCGGGTGCGGTCATCCCTCAGCCCTCCAGCGCCAGGCCGCGGCCGGCGAGCCGGGCGAGCGAGAAGACGCCCTCGGCGGTGGCCTCGACGTCGAAGAAGGCCCGCTGGGTGGGCGGGTACCCGATCAGCTCCGCGGCCCGGTTGGGCAGCGGGGCCGACGCCGCCTCGGCGGACTCCCAGAGGAGTACGGCGCCCCAGCGGTCGTTCTCCCGGTCGGACACCCAGAACTTCAGCCGGAGTCCGGGCAGTGCGCTGAAGCGGTCCACCGCCTCGTCGCGGAGGAAGTCCCGGAGGGATGCGATGGTCTGCCCGGACTCCCGGAGGTCCCACCAGACGATTACCGCTCGCACGAGCGCACCACCTCGGTCAGCAGATCGCCCATGATCCGGACGCCGTCCTCGGTCAGCACGGACTCGGCGTGGAACTGCATCGAGGCGAAGGCGCGGCCGCGCAGCGCGTGCACCTCGCCGGTCTGTTCGTCCCGGCTGATCTCGATCACTCCGAACTCCGGATGGTCCTTCTTCTCCTCGCCGCTGTGGGCGGCGAAGGTGTTGTAGAAGCCGACCCGGCGGCGCTCGCCGAACAGGTCGATCTCGCGCTGGACGCCCTGGTTGGGCACGCTCCGGCGGATCAGGTCCAGCCCGAGCAGGGTGGCGAGGACCTGGTGGCTGAGGCAGACGGCGAGGAACGGCCGCCGCTCGTCCAGCAGCCGGGAGACCGCCGCGCGCAGATGGGCGATCTTGGGGTGCGCGGTGTCGCGCGGGTCGCCCGGACCGGGGCCCATGACCACCAGGTCGTACCCGGTGAGGTCGGCGGGCTCGTCGAACCGGCGGACCGTCACCCGCAGTCCGACGGAGGCCAGCTGGAGTCCGATCATCGAGGTGAAGGTGTCCTCGGCGTCGATGATCAGCACGCTGCGTCCGGCGAGCGCGGGGATCGGCCCGGCCCGCTCGGCGCTCTCGCGCAGCCAGAAGTCGGCGATGTGCTCGTTGCGGCGCACCAGCGCCCTGCTGACCTGGGTGTGCTCGGCGAATCGGGCGGGGCCGTCCGATTCGAGCGCGGCCAGCAGTCCGGCCGCCTTGGCCTTCGTCTCGGCGACCTCGCTGAGCGGGTCGGAGTGCCGGACCAGGGTCGCGCCGACGCCGATGTCGACCCGTCCCTGGGCGCTGATGTCGGCGGTGCGGATGAGGATGGCGGAGTCCATCACGCGCTCGCCGTCGGCGTCGCGGCCGATCAGCGCCATGACCCCGCTGTAGTAGCCGCGTCCCTGCGGCTCGTACCGGGTGATGACCTTGGCCGCGCTCTCCAGCGGGCTGCCGGTCACCGTGGGGGCGAACAGCGTCTCGCGCAGGATGTCCCGTACGTCGCGGGAGGTCTGGCCCTCGATGAAGTACTCGGTGTGCGCGAGGTGGGCCATCTCCTTGAGATAGGGGCCGACGACCCGGCCGCCGCGCTCGCAGATGCGGGCCATCATCTTCAGCTCTTCGTCGACCACCATGTACAGCTCGTCGACCTCCTTGCGGTCGGCGAGGAAGGCCAGCACGCCGGGGAGGTCGGGGCCGGCCGCCGGATAGCGGTAGGTCCCGCTGATGGGGTTCATCACGGCGGTGCCGTCGCGCAGGCTGACATGGCGCTCCGGGCTGGCCCCGACGAAGGTGCGGTCGCCGGTGTGGACGAGGAAGGTCCAGTAGGCCCCCGACTCCCGGCCCAGCAGCCGCCGGAAGAACGACAGCGCGCTGCGGGGGGTGTAGTCGGTGATGTCGGCGACGAACGAGCGCTTGATGACGAAGTTGGCGCCCTCGCCGGTACCGATCTCGTCGCCGATGACCTTCCGTACGATCTCGGCGTAGCCGGCGTCGTCGACGTCGAAGCCGCCGCCGGTGAGGGTGACGGACTCGTCGGGGAGCCGGCGCAGCGCCGACTGGAGCGACAGCGCGCCCTGTTCCCTGACGGCCAGGGTGATCAGCGGTTCGCCGTCGTCGTTGCTCTGGTAGCCGCGTTCGGAGATCTGCCGGTACGGGACGATCGCCAGCGTCTCGTGGCGGGCGCCGCCGCCGTCGGCCGGCGCGGCGGAGACCGGGATGTCGGCGAGGGCGTCGACGGTGGACGCCTCGCAGAGCAGCACCTCGACGGTGTCCTCGCCCGAGGCCTCCGGGCGGCGCAGCAGCGCGTAGGCGCCGGGGGGGTCGGTGAGCACCCGTTCCAGCAGGTCCTGGGGGGCGGGGCCGTTCGCAGCGGTCGCCGGGCCTTTCGCCGGGTTCGTGACGTTCGCCGGGCCGTTCACCGGGTTCGTGACGTTCGTCGGGTCGTTCGTCGCGCTCATCGGGCCGCTCCTTCGGCCGGGCCGAGGTCGGCGAGGAGGGATTTGGCGGTGGCGACGACCGCGCAGCGCTCGGCGGCGTAGTCGAGCGCCAGCCGGTGGTAGGCGGGCGAGAAGTCGGCCACCGCGTCGGCGGCGAGGAAGGGCTGGATGTCGTTGGTGAAGGCCTCCACCGCGGTCATCAGCACACCGACGTGGGCGTAGACGCCGCAGACGATGAGCTGGTCGCGGCCGTGGAGGCGCATCCGCTCCAGCAGGTCGGACTTGAAGAAGGCGCTGTAGCGCCACTTGGTGAAGACCCAGTCGCCGGGGGCCGGCGCCAGCGGGTCGACCACCTGGCGGTCCTCGGGCGAGACCTGCATGCCCGGGCCCCAGAAGTCCTTGAGGAGGCCGCGTTCCTGTTCGGTCATGCCGCCGGGCTGTGTCGTGTAGGCCACGGGGATGCCCAGTTCGGCGCAGCGTTCGCGCAGGAGTACGGCGTTGCTCAGCAGCTCGTTCCCGGGGGAGCCGTTCGCGGGGAACGGCCGCAGGAAGTAGCGCTGCATGTCGTGGACGAGCAGGACGGCCCGGTCGGGGTCGACGGTCCAGTCGGCGGTGTTCGCGGGCAGTTCGCCCTGGGTGGGCATCGGATAGGTCTCGATGGGCGGGATTCCCCCCATGGATGGTCCCTTCGGTTCTCCGTCCCTCGGCGGCGGGGCCGCGGGGGACGGCGCGCGGGTCAGACGCCGAGAGCGGCGCCGCCGTCGACGGTGAGGGCGTGCAGGGTGATGTGGGAGGCCTGGTCCGAGAGGAGGAAGGCGACGGAGTCGGCCACGTCCGAGGGGGCGGCGAGCTTCCCGAGGGGGATGCCGACCCGGTAGGCCGAGGGCACTCCGTCGATGGAGCCGCGTTCGCCGCTCTCGTCGGTCCACATGGAGGTGAGCATCGGTGTGGCGGTGGAGCCGGGCGCGACCAGATTGCACCGGATGCCGTGCCGGGCGACCTCCAGGCCCAGGCACTTGGTGTACATGGTGGTGGCGGCCTTGGAGGCGGCGTAGGCGGCCATGCCCGTACGGGGGGTGCCGGCGGCGTTGGACGCGACGGTGACCACCGCGCCGCGGCCCCGGGCGACCATCCGGCCGACCACGGCGCGGGAGACGAAGAAGACGCCCGTGGTGTTGACCGCGAAGGTGACGGCCCAGTCCTCGTCGGTGAGGGCGGTGGCGTCGCCGAGCCGCAGCACACCGGCAGCGTTGACGAGGTAGTCGACCGGGCCGAGGCTCGCTTCGACGGCCTCGGCGAGGGCCTCCACCTCGGCGACCGAGGTCACGTCGCAGGGGAACGCGTCGACCGGGAGTCCTTCGGCGCGCAGTCCGTCGACGGTCTTCTCCAGGGCGGAGGCGTCCCGGTCCACGGCGGCGACGCGCGCGCCGCGGCCGGCCAGGGTGCGGACGATCGCCTCGCCGATGCCGCCGGCCGCGCCGGTGACCAGGGCGATCCGGTGCTCCATCGTTGCGGTTCCCATGTCAGCCCAGCCAGGCGGAGGCCACCGCGATGGCCTGCCGGGGGTTGAGGCGCGGGTCGCAGAGGCTGGTGTACTTGTGGCCGACCTCGTGCAGTCCGTGCTGGTCGGGCACGCACTCGGTGACCTCGTCGGGCGTGGTCTCCAGGTGGATGCCGCCCGCGACTCCGCCCGCCTCGGTGACGGCGCGGTGGAATTCCACGACCTCGCGGACGACGGTGGTCACCAGCCGGGTCTTGAGGCCCTCGGGGCCGCTGACGGTGTTGCCGTGCATCGGGTCGGTCAGCCAGATGACCGGGTGGCCGGCGGCGCGGACGGCGGCGGCCAGCGCGGGGAGCTTCTCCGCCACATTGTCCGCGCCCATCCGGGCGATGAGGGTGAGCCGGCCGGGGATCCGCTCCGGGTCGAGCTTCTGGCAGAGTCCGAGCAGATCGTCGACGGTCATGGTGGGGCCGACCTTGCAGGCGACCGGATTGCTCACGGCCGCGAGCATCGCGACGTGCGCGCCGTCCAGCTGGCGGGTGCGCTCGCCGATCCAGGGCCAGTGCGTCGAGGTGAGCAGCAGCCGGCCGTCGGGCTGTGTGCGCAGCATGGGCAGTTCGTAGTCGAGGAGCAGCGCCTCGTGGCTGGTCCAGACGGGCGTGGTGGAGTGCGCGCCCCGGCCCCGGCCGGTCCAGCCCAGGGAGTCGAGCACGCTGCGGGCCGAGTGGTAGCCCTTGAGCATGCGCCTCGGGTCGGGCGTCCGCTGCCGGAGGTCCGGCTCGGGTCCGTTGACCATGTGCCCCCGGTATACGGGGAACTCCACGCCGCCGATGGTCTCGGTGGGGCTGGAGCGGGGTTTGCCGAACTGGCCGGCCATCCGGCCCACCCGCAGGACGGGCTTGCGGGAGGCCATCTTCATCACGCCGGCGAGGGCTTCGAGCAGTCCCGCCTTGCGGGCGATGTCGCCCGGCGCGCACTCGTCCCAGTCCTCGGCGCAGTCGCCGGACTGGATGACGCCCACCCGGCCGGCCGCGGCCTCCGCGAGCAGGGCGCGGAGATCGTCGACGTCGTCGATGTCCACGAGCGGCGGGAGGGACGATATCTCCTCTCTCACCTGTTGAATATCCGCGTGTCCCTGCCAGTCCGGCTGCTGAATCGCCGGCAGTGATCGGAGGAGTTCCTGAACACTGTGCACCTCACGCCTCCCAGAACAGAGTGATGCCGCCTCCCGATAGCGATGCGGGAGGAGGTTGCAGTTCAACACTGAGGGTTTTGGGGAAGCGAGGGGAAGGGAGGGGAGGCGACTACGTCAGATGCCATGTGATTCTCGTGCGGACTTGACTTAGTGGCGCTCCGCCGACTTGAAGTGGCCGAGTATCGCCGCGATAGTTCACGCGAGCGGGCGAATCCGTGACGGCTGTTACGGGAATTGTCTCCGCGCGGTTCGAAAGGGTGGGCCGCCGGGGCGTCCCGGTGTACGGTTCGGCACGGACGCGGGGGTGCGGCCCGGGCGCACGGGGTGTGCGCGGCCCGGATCGCACGGGGCGCCCGACCCGCGATCCGTGTGGGGCAGCGGAACGGAATCCATGGTCAGGGGGGCCTGAGCCCGGTGCCGGGGCAGGTCGGGCCCGGTCGTGGAGGGCATGGCCCCGGTACGGCGGGACGGCCCTCGGATACGGCGGTACGGCGCTCGGGTCATCGCGCGACGGAGCGCGCGCCGCGCGGAACGCGTCGGGGGAATCACGGTCGCGGCGAGGCGCGTCAGAGAGCGGCGAGTGCGCTCTCGACGACGTCCATGAGCGCCTTGCGGTCCTTCTGGATCCGGGCCAGGACACGCAGTCCGTAATAGGTGCTCAATACCTGACGGGCCAGAATGCGGGCGTCGCCGCCGGGGTCGATCTCACCGGCTCGCTGCCCCTGCGCAATGGTTTCGCGGAGGGCTTCTTCGACAGCGCCGAAGTGCCGCATGAGTTCATCATTGACCTCGGGGTCCTCATCGCCCATTTCGATCAATGCATTGATGGCAAAACAGCCGGCGGGCCCTTTGCCGGAGAGATCGATGTCGATGGAGTGGACCATCAGTTCACGGATACGGCTCTTGGCCGGTCCCTCGGCCCTCAGGACCTCGGTCTGCGCCACGGTGTTGGTGCTGTAGTACTGGCGCAGGGTGCGCAGATACAACTGACGCTTGTCGCCGAAGGCGTTGTAGAGACTCGACGGGCCGATGCCGGTGCAGTCGGACAGATCCCGGGTGGAGGTCGCCCGATAGCCCTGCCGCCAGAACGCTTCCATCGCCGATCCGACCGCATGAGTCTCGTCGAACTTCCGTGGCCTCGCCATGCTCCGCATCCTACAAGTTTTGGAGCAGTTGCACAAAAACCGGACAAGAACGCCCCCGCGCCGAGCTGTGCCCATCCTCCCCGTTCCCGAGGGGCGTCCGCCACCGCCAACTGTCGGCCGCTGGAGGCCGCCGCACGCCGGACGGCGGGCGCGGGCGCGCCGGACGGCTGGGGGCGAAGGCGCGCCGTACGGCGAGGGAGCGAGCACGCCGTACGGCGAGGACGCGGGCGCGCCGCCCGGACGCGGCCGTTCCGCCGACCGGCCCCGCCGTCCCCGGAGTTATGTCCGCATGTCGGACGGGTCCCACCGGTTCGACCGCGCGCCGGCCCGAATTCGGGGGACGGGCAGGCAACGAGAAGCGCCCCCGCCCCGTCCTCCTCTCGGCGGGCCATGAGACGGGCCCTGAAGCGGGCTCCGACAGTGGCCCAGGTTCACGGGAGGCCCACGAGGCTCCCCAGGCAGAAGAGGCATCATGCAGCGACGTACCTTCCTCACCGGCTCCCTGCTCGGCACGGCCTTCGCCACCGTGCCGATCACCGCCCTGACCACCACCGCCGCGTCCGCCGCCACGGTGACCGTCGGCTCCATCGCCGACCTCCAGCGGGAGATCGACCGCGCCGCGCCCGGCGACCGGATCGTCCTGGCCAACGGCGCGTACGACGTCCCCGCCGGCGGTATCCGGATCACGGGCAGGCACGGCGTCGGCGCCCACATCACCATCGTCTCCCAGAGCCGGGGCGGCGCGGTGCTCCAGGGCGACCAGAGCTTCGTCCTCCGCGACTCGACCGGCATCACCATCAGCGGCTTCGCCTTCCGCCAGCGGGACACGCTGGTGATCCCGGCGGACTGCTCCGACATCCGGCTCACCCGCAACGACTTCAAGCACGCCGACATCGCGGACGTCCACTGGGTCGTGGTGAAGGGCAACGCGGTCAAGATCGACCGCAACTACTTCCACGACCGCTCCACCCAGGGCGTGTTCCTCGTCGCCGACGGCCCCGACGGCCCCGTCGACCCCGAGAGGAAGACGATGGCCAAGAAGCTCACCGTCCTGCGCAACCACTTCGCCCGCCACACCTACCCCGGGGACAACGGCGGCGAGTCCATCCGGCTCGGCACCAGCCACCGGGCGCTCGACCACGCCGAGGCCACGGTGGAGTACAACCTCTTCGAGCAGTGCAACGGGGACCCCGAGGCCATCTCGGTGAAGTCCTCCAAGAACATCATCCGCCACAACACCCTCCGGGACTGCGCCGGCGGCATCGTGCTGCGCCACGGCAACGAGACGCTCGTGCACGGCAACCACCTCGTCGGCGGAGTCGTGGGCATCCGTCTCTACGGGAACGACCACAGGGTGTTCAACAACCACCTCGCCAAGCTGTCCGACCGCGCCCTGGTGATCGGCAGCGGCTCGGTCCGCGACCACGTCGCCGGCGAGCCCCCGACGCAGCAGCGGGGCAACGACGCCTGCGACCGGGCGCTGATCACGCACAACACGCTGGTCCGCAACGCCCGCACCATCGTGGGCGAGAACCGCGCGCACGAGCCCCGGGACGTGGTCCTCAGCAACAACATCCTGGTCGCGGACTCGGGCAGCCTGGTCGCGCTGGGGCAGAACACCGGCTTCACCTGGCAGAGCAATCTGCTGTGGGGCGGGGCGTCCGACGGCACCATCCCCTCGGGCGGCTTCGTCCGCGCCGATCCGCGCCTCCAGGAGGGGGCCGACGGGGTGTTCCGACTCGCGTCGAACAGCCCGGCCATCGGGGCCGCCGTGCCGACGAACCCGGCCGTGACCGACGACCTCGACGGCCACCCGCGCGGCGGCAGCCGCGACATCGGCTCGGACGAGTACACGACGGCGGCGCCGCTCCGTTCCCCGCTGACCCCGGCGGACGTGGGCCCGAACGCCGCGTGAGCACCGCGTGATCGGCGCTCCGGTCCGGGCCGTCGCACGGCGACCCGTATCGGAGCCGGGCCGTCGCCCGACCGGACTCGTACCGGAGCCCGCCCCGAGCCCGGCCGCATCGGGATCGGGCCGGGCCGGGTCGGGCCGGATCAGGGACGAAGGGGGCGCGAATCGGGCGTACGGGAGCGGTCGCGCACCGCGCGGCGCTCGGCCGGTCCCGGGGCGGGCCCGCCGCGAAGCTCCGGCGGAGGGGCGTCAAGTCAGGACATGTCGCCGCCGTGAGCCCCGTCGGCGTGCCGACTTGACGGTGTGTGGGGGCGGGGCTTCGCGAGCCGGGCGACAGCTGCCTAGGGTCCAGGGATGCGTGTTCCGATTGCCACCCAGACGTCTCGCGGGTCCCCCGGCGGCCCGGAGCTGAGCATCACCCTCTCCTTCGCACCGGCCGCGGAGGGCTCCGCGGCCGCCGAGTCCGGGACCGCGGCGGCGGACGGGCGCCCGGGTCACGACCCCGGCTGCTCGCCGCCGCCCGAAGGGCCCCTGCGGCTGGAAGTGACCGTCGAGGGGCTGCCGCTCGGCCAGGTCCGGCTCAGCCGCCCGCCCTCCTTCCCGGCCCCCTCCCCGCACGCCCTCGCCCCCGGCATCCCCTCCGGCTTCTCCCCCGACTCCTCCCCCGGCGGCGCGCCCGGGCCGCTGTCGCGGACGGCGGGCTCCGCGCCCGGACGCGCCGGGGATCCGGCCCGCCCGGGACACCCGTCCCCGCTGCGGACCGCGCTCTCCGACCGGGCCACCGAGGCGGAGCGCTCGCGCGCGCTGCGGCTGCTGGGGCTGCGCGGGGACGAGCGGCTGCGGGTGGCGGCCGTCCTGGCGCCGGAGGCGGCCGCGCTGCCCCGGGCTCTGCGGGAGATCGCCCTGGCCCTGGGCGACGCCCCCTCGGCGGGCGGCCGGGCCGCGCCCCGGGGCGTCCTGTGGTCCACCGGCGGCGCGATCCTGCTCCCCGGATCCCTCGGCCGCCCGGCGGAGGGATCCGCCCCGCCGGCGGGCGCGGCGGTCGGGCTGGGCCCGGCGGGGCCGGCCGCGGCGCTGGCGGACTCCTGGGCCCAGGCCCGGCGCGCGGCGCGCTTCGCGGATCTCGGCCCCACCTGGCCGCGCTGGGCGGACGCGGCCGAACTCGGCGCGCTCGCCCTGCTCGCCGACATTCCGGCGGGCGCGGCGCTGGCCCATCCGGACGTGTCGGCCGTCGCCCGGCTCGCGGGCGGACCGGGCGGGGCCCAGTCGCTGGGCACCCTGGACGCCGTCTGCCGGAGCAGGTCGCTGCGGGACGCGGCCGAGCTGCTGCATCTGCACCACAGCTCCGTCGCCCAGCGCGTCACCCGGATCGAGCGCGCTCTCGGGATCGCCCTGAGCGAGCCGCACGGTCGGCAGCGGGCCCAGACGGCCCTGGTCCTCTGGAGGTTGAACACACCGCTGAACGGCCCGTCGAGCACTCCGCCGAACGCCCCGCCGAGCCTCTCGTAGGCGCGGCGCGGGCGGGCCGCCGGCCGATCGCCCGGCGATCCGCCCCTCGATCCGCGCACCTCGGTTATGAAGCGTCCGCTCTAAAACATGCTAGCGTCCTGAGTGAGGCAGGAGCGCCGCATTCGGTTCGCCGGCACGCCGTTTGACGACCCGTCGGACCGGACGCTCCATCAACCACCCAGTCAGCGGAGGAAAATCTCATGCCCCTTGCCGTCTACGTCCTCGGACTGGGCATCTTCACCCAAGGGACGTCGGAGTTCATGCTCTCCGGTCTGCTCCCCGCAATGGCCGACGACCTCGGGGTCTCCATCCCCGACGCCGGACTGCTCATCTCCGCCTTCGCGATCGGCATGGTCATCGGCGCGCCCCTGCTGGCCGTCGCCACACTGCGCTGGCCGCGCCGCACCGCGCTCGTCGCCCTCCAGGCCGTCTTCATCGCGGCGCACGTGGCCGGCGCGCTCGCGCCGGGTTACGGACTCCTCTTCGCCACCCGCGTGGTCAGCGCGCTGGCGTACGCCGGATTCTGGGGCGTCGCCGTGGCCGCGGCGGTGGCGCTCGCACCGGCGGACGCCAAGGCCAAGGCGGTCGCGGTGGTCGCGAGCGGTCTCACCCTCGCCACCATCGTGGGCGTCCCGGCCGGCACCGTGCTGAGCCAGTCCGCCGGATGGCGGGCGGCGTTCTGGGGCGTGGCGGCGCTCACCCTCATCAGTCTGGTCTGCACGGTCTTCGCGGTGGCGGGCGGAAAGGGCGTCAAGGAGGAGACCCGTACGGTCCGCTCCGAGCTGCGCGCCATGCGCGAGCCGCGGCTGTGGCTCTCGTACGCCATCACGGCCTTCGCCTTCGGCGCGGTCATCGTCACCTTCAGCTACCTCGCCTCCCTGCTGACCGAGGAGAGCGGGCTCGCCGAGGGCTGGGTGCCCGCGGTGCTCGCGCTCTTCGGCGTCGGCGGTCTGATCGGGATGACGATCGGCGGGCGGCTTCCCGAGCGGCACTCGACACGCTCCCTCGTGCTCGGGCTCGGCGCGCTGGTCATCGCCTCCGCGGTGCTCGCGGTCACGGCACGGCACATGGTCGTCACCCTGATCCTGGTCTTCGTCCTGGGAATCGCCGGATACGTCACCAACCCGGCGCTCCAGGCCCGGGTGTTCACCCTCGCGCCGGGCGCGCCGACCCTGGTCGGAGCCGCCAACACGGCGGCGTTCAACATCGGCAACACCGTCGCCCCCGCGCTGGGCGGCCTGACCATCGCGGCGGGCCTCGGCTACGCCTCCGTCGCCTGGGTCGGCGCCGCGCTCGGCGCGGCGGGGCTCCTCGGCGCCCTGTGGGCCGGACGTCTGGAGAGGCGCGGCGCCCGGCCCAGCACCGTCGTGACCGGTCGCCCGGCCGACCGGAAGCCCACGGCGGTGGACGTCTGACCGCCGGCCGAACGGCCCCGCGCCCCGGCTCCCGCGTGCGTACGGGGGAGCCGGGGCACGTGCGCGGCCGTCGCCGATTCCCGGTCCGGGACCATCCCGTTTCACAGGACACGCGTGAACGGCCATCACGCGAACACGTGATGGCACCCGGGCCCGGAGGACGTGAAATGGGGATTCCACATGTCGCCGGGAAGGGCCGGAGGATTGAGCTTCGAGGAATCCGGGGGAATCGTCCGCATTCCACCGCGGCCGGGGCCCTCGCGCCGGGTCCTCGGCGTCCCGTGCGCGATCGGGGCGGAGCGGAAGAACGCCCTCGGGCCGCCGGGACCGACCGGGGCTCCGCCGCCGCCCCGGGGCGGACCGCCGCCGGGCGTCCGCCACCACGGAGAACTCCGGACGCACCGGCAGAAGAAGTCGCGGACGGTATCCGCGAGCGGGTTCGTCTTCGTGCCGCGCGGCACACCGCGGGCGTTCGAGAAGTCCGGGGGAGAACCGTGCCTCTTCCCGTCCGCCGGATTCGGGAACTCCTCCCGCGAGCCGGGCGTATCGGCCGACGGGAGCGAAAGGACTCCCCCGCCGTCGCGGTGCGCGACCGATACGGAGAATGCTCAGCGGACGGTGGCCCGATTCCTCTCGGGGACTGTCCGAGATACCGCCCGGGGCGCGATCGTCTCCTATCCGCGCCGCGACCGCGCGAATCGGCGGGACCGCTCCGGCCCGGCGGCGAGCCGTCTCCGGCGACGCCGAGTCCCCGCCGTCCCGTTCGAGAGCCTCGGCTCCGCCTTCGACGCCCGGAGCACTCCGATCCGGCGGAGCGCGAAGGTTCCGGAGAAGGCCGTCGGCACGAATCGAGGCGGCCGCCGCCCCGAACTCGGCGGCGTTCTCGCCGCAATGCCGTCCGTACGCGGATTCCGTGTGAAACCGTTCGGCGGACGGGTCCCGGAGGGCGGCGAGCCGGGTCCGCCGTCCGGGCGGACGGCCCCGCGCGCGGCCGGGCGGTGGCCCGTGGACGCCGGACCCGGCCGTCCGCACCGGCCGGGCGACCGGCTCCGCCCGGCGGGATCCCCGGGGCGTCCACCCGATCGCCCCGGCCCCTCGGCGGCGCCGGCCGGAGAAACGCCCGCGTGCCGACGCGGGCGCCCCGGCGGCCGCGTTCCGCCCCCTGCCGGTGTGCTCCCCTCCGTTCCCCGAAGGGCGGACCGCCACGGCGGGCGCACCCTCACCAGCACGAGAGAAGGACGCCGTGTACAGAAGGAAATCCCTGACCACACGACTGTGCCCGCCGCCGGTCGGAAGTGGTCCGGATACGGCCCCGGCGCGCTGCCGGGCGGTGCGGGCCGGCGATGAGAACCAGAGAACCACGGAGGAATTCATGACACGGCCCACGGGTCTGATCGATGTGCACCACCACGCGATTCCGCCGCTCTACGCGCGGGCGATCGGCGCCCGGTTCGCCCTTCCGGGCTCGGACCGCCCCGGCTGGTCCCCGCGAGAGAGCCTCGAGGTCATGGACGCCCAGGGCATCGCCACATCCGTGCTGTCCGTCCCGCCTCCCGGGGTCACCTTCGTCGAGGGCGGCGCGAGCCGCGCGCTGGCCCGCCAGGTGAACGAGTACTTCGCCGCGCTGGTCGCGGAACACCCCACGCGCTTCGGGGCGTTCGCCGTACTCCCGCTGCCCGACGTCGGCGCGGCCATGGAGGAGCTGGACCACGTCGCCGACGTGCTGAGGCTCGACGGCGTCGGCCTGCTCACCTGCTACGGCCACCGCTATCTGGGCGATCCGGAGTTCGAACCGCTGCTCGCGGAGATCGCCGATCGCGGTCTGCCCGTGCATGTGCACCCCGGGCCCCCGCCCGCGCAGGGCCCCGGCGCGCGCGATCTGCCGCCGGCGCCGTACGACCTCGCCTTCGAGACCACCCGCACGGTGGTGAGTCTGCTGTTCAACGGGGTGCTAGACCGGCTGCCGCATCTGAAGCTGATCGTCTCGCACGCGGGCGGCACCCTGCCCTTCCTGGCCAAACGGCTCACCTACGGACCGGAGCTGGGCAAGCGGCTCACCTACGGACCGGAGCTGGGCGAGCACCACGCCGAGCGGGCCCCGGTCGATGTGATCGCCCAGCTCAGGGGGTTGTACTTCGATATCGCGGGGTCCGCGAACGACGACGCGCTGCCGGCTCTGACCCGGCTCGCCGCCCCCGAACGGATCCTGTTCGGCAGCGACTTCCCGTTCACGCCCGCGGACCGCACCGCGGAGAACGTGGCGGGATTCGCCTCGTACCGGGAGTGGACGGACGAACGGCGGGCGGCCGTCGGCCGGGACAACGCGCTGGCCCTCCTCCCCCGGCTCGCCGCCCGGTGACACCCCGGCGCGCGGGCGCCGTTCCGGCAGGACAGGGGGTACTTGACGGAGTCTGCCGGGCTCCGTTGCCGCCGCGTTCCCCGAAACCGCATAGTCGATCCCGACAAGCGGCGGCGAACGCCGGTGGCGCGTAACGACAGAGGTGGATGCCGTCATGCCTGCGACCGTCATGAATTCCGGCTGGGCGAGTCTCACCCCCGCCGAGCTGCGGGTGACCCGGTTGGTCGCCGACGGCCTCACCAACCGGGCGGTCGCCGGAGTGCTCAACGTGTCCCCGCACACCGTCGACACACATCTGCGCCATATCTTCGGCAAGCTGCAGATCAGCGGTCGCGTGGCCCTGGCCCGGCACGTCCTCACGCACGACGACGGCGCGGAGCCGGGAGTCTGACATGGGCCGCCCCCACCGGTCCCGTGTCACCTCTCCCGAGCCCCCGCGGCGTAGCAAAGCAGGAGATCCTCCGCAGCGGAATGAGGTAGTCATGGACAGTCCCGATCGCCGGACCGCGCGTATCAGGGTCGGCGGCCCGGCCGGAACGGAACCGTACGAGGTCCGGGTCGGGCGTCATCTGCTCGGCGAGCTGAGCGGTCTGATCGGCCCCGCGGGCGGCCCCTTCGCCGGCAATGGCGGCCGCGTGGCCGTGCTCCACCCCGAGGCGCTGGCCGAGACCGGGGAGGCGATCAGGGAAGGGCTCGCCGCCCAGGGGTACGAGGCCGTGGCGATCGAGCTGCCGAACGCGGAGCAGTCCAAGACCGCCGAGGTCGCCGCGTACTGCTGGAAGGCCCTCGGCATGCGCGGCTTCACCCGCACCGACGTCATCGTCGGCGTCGGCGGCGGGGCCACCACCGACCTCGCGGGCTTCGTCGCGGCCACCTGGCTGCGCGGGGTGCGCTGGATCGCCGTGCCGACCACCGTGCTCGGCATGGTCGACGCGGCCGTCGGCGGCAAGACCGGCATCAACACCGCCGAGGGCAAGAACCTCGTGGGCGCCTTCCACCCGCCCGCCGGAGTCCTCTGCGACCTCGCCGCCCTCGACTCGCTGCCCGCCGACGACTACGTCAGCGGTCTCGCCGAGATCATCAAGGCGGGCTTCATCGCCGACCCGGTGATCCTGGACCTGATCGAGGCCGACCCCGAGGGAGCCCGCTCCCCCGCCGGACGCCACACCCCCGAGCTGATCGAGCGCTCCATCCGGGTCAAGGCCGAGGTGGTCTCGGACGATCTCCGGGAAGCGGGCCGGCGCGAGATCCTCAACTACGGGCACACCCTCGCCCACGCCATCGAGAAGAACGAGCGCTACACCTGGCGGCACGGCGCGGCCGTCTCCGTCGGCATGGTCTTCGCCGCCGAACTCGGCCGTCTGGCGGGGATCCTGGACGACGCGACCGCCGACCGGCACCGCACGGTCCTGGAGTCGGTCGGACTGCCGCTGACCTACCGGGGCGACCAGTGGCCCAAGCTGCTGGAGACCATGAAGGTCGACAAGAAGACCCGAGGGAACCTGCTCCGCTTCATCGTCCTGGACGGGCCGGCCAAACCGTCCGTACTGGAGGGTCCCGACCCGGCCGTCCTGCTCGCCGCCTACCAGCGGACCCTGCGGTGAGCACCGGGCCCGTACGCGCCGCCGTCCTCGGCTCGCCGATCGCCCACTCGCTGTCGCCCGTGCTGCACCGGGCCGCCTACCGGGGCATGGGACTGGACTGGAGCTACGCGGCCGTGGAGTGCGCGGAGCGGGAACTCCCCGGATTCCTCGGCGGACTGGACGCCTCCTGGGCCGGGCTCTCGCTGACCATGCCGCTCAAACGGGCGGCGATCCCCCTGCTCGACTCGGTGAGCGACCTCGCCCGCGCGGTCGGCGGGGTCAACACCGTCCTGCCGCGCGACGGCGGGCTGCACGGCGACAACACCGACGTCCACGGCATCGTCGCGGCGCTGCGCGAGGCCGGCGTCGCCTCGCCGGGCTCCGCCGTCGTCCTGGGCGGCGGGGCGACCGCCTGCTCGTCGCTGGCCGCGCTGCGCCGGCTCGGGGTGGGCGAGGCCGTGGTGCTCGTACGCGACCGGTCGCGCGCCGCCCTCGTGGAGGAGGCGGCCGAACGGCTGGGCAGCCGGATCGCGATCCGCCCGCTGTCCTCCGCCGGGGACGCGGCCGCCCGCGCGGAGCTGGTGATCTCAACCCTCCCGGCGGGCGCGGCGGACGGTTTCGCCGACGCCCTCCGGTGCGAGGCGCTGTTCGACGTCGTCTACGCGCCCTGGCCGACGCGGTGCGCCCGCGCGGTCGCCGCGTACGGCGGCACGGTGGTCGGCGGACTCGCCATGCTCCTCCACCAGGCCGCCGCCCAGGTCGAGCTGATGACAGGCCGCACCGACGCACCCGTCGACCAGATGCGCCAGGCCCTCACCGCCCACGGCTGGGAAGCGCCCCGCCCGGCGCTCTCCGACGGGGTGACCGGCTGAACGCCACGCCGTGACGGCGCGCGGGGGGCCTTTCGGCCGCACAGGGCGGGTCGGTCCTGTGGTCGCACACGGCGGCCGCGCCCGGCGGTCGGCCGTCATCGGCCCCCGCCGGCCCCTCGCACGACGGGTCAACCCCGCGGTTCCACACGGCGGGGCACGTCGGTGGTCGCACATCGCGGGGCGCCCTCGCGATCCCGCACGGCGGGGGGCGGCCCTGCGAGCGCGGGGAGCGGGGCGGCCTCGCGGTCGCGCACGGCGGGGGCGGCCCGGTGACGGCACCCGGCCGGCGACCCGGCCATCACCCGCACGGCGGGCGCGCGGCCGTGGTCGCACACCACGGCCGCGCGCCGTTGTCCCGCACCGCGGGGGCCCCGTGGTCGCACACCACAAGGCCCCCGATCTCACACCGTGGTACGGGCCGCGCCTGCGGGCAGGCCCGGGAAGCCGGCGCCGGCCAGGGCGAGCAGGGGGCGGGCCTTGACCGCGGTCTCCTCGAACTCGGCCTCGGGGTCGGACAGGGCCACCACCGCGCCGCCCACGCCGTAGCGCACCCGGCCCGGTGTGACGACCGCCGTTCTGATCACCACGCTCAGCCGCGCCGCCCCGGAGAGCGAGAAGTAGCCGATCGCGCCCGAGTAGACGCCGCGCGCGCCCTCTTCGAGGCGGTCGATGATCCGCATGGTCCGGATCTTCGGCGCGCCGGTCATGGAACCGGCGGGAAAGGCCGCCCGGGCGGACTCGACCGCGCTCACCCCCGGGCGCAGCCGCGCCCGGACGGTGCTCACCAGCTGGTGCACGGTCGCGTAGGTCTCGACCTGGAAGATCTCGCTCGCGTCGACCGAGCCGATCTCGGCGCACCGGCCGAGGTCGTTGCGGACGAGGTCGACGATCATCAGATTCTCGGCGCGGTCCTTCTCGTTCGCGAGCAGATCGGCCACCAGCTCGGCGTCCGCCCGGGCCGAGGTCCCGCGCGGCCGCGTCCCCTTGATCGGCCTGGATTCGGCGACACGGTCGGCGCCGATGCGCAGAAAGCACTCGGGGGAGGTGCTGAGCACGGAGAGTTCGCCGAAGGAGAGCAGCGCGCCGTACGGGGCCGGGCTGAGCCGGCGCAGGAAGCGGTAGCCGGTCAGCGGGTCCAGATCGCCCCGGGCCTCGATCATGTTGGTGAGACAGACCTCGTAGGTTTCCCCCGCCGCCATCTCGTCCTGGCAGGTGCCTATCATTCTGAGATAGGTCTCGTGGTCGTGGCGGAGCGCCACTCCGTGCAGTCCTCCGGGCGGTCCGGCGTCCCGCCGGGCCCCTGGGTCCGGCTCCGCCGCCAGGGCGGCGGCGGACGCGAGCCAGTCGCGGGCCGCCCGTTCGTCGGACGGCTCGGCGAGAGCCAGCAGATAGGCGTGTCCGGTGGCGTGGTCGAGGACGACGGCGCGGTCGGCGAAGAGCATGACCGCGTCCGCGTCCTCCGACTTGTGCGCCTTGTCGCCCCCGCACTCGGCCTTGAGTTCGTACCCGAGATAGCCCACCCACCCCAGGGCGAAGTCGAAGGGAAGCGGGGGAATGTCCGTCTCGACGCTCCGGAGGTCCTCGTCGATCCAGTCGAAGAAGCTCCCCGTGACGGTGTCCTCGCCGTCGGCCGACTCGACCGTCACCGTCCCGTCCCAGGTGTTCGCCCGGGCCACCCGGCCGAGCGGGCCGGAGGCCGCGCCCATGACCGAGAAGCGCCCCGCCCCCTCGTCCGGCCTGCTGCTGTCGAGCCAGAAGGTGTGCTCGTCGCCCCCGAAGAGCCGCTCGAACGCGCGCTCCTGGTCGAGGGGGGCGGCGGTCCGCTCCGCGAGGACCCGCAGCGCGCGGGCGCCCCGGCGGCCGGCCGGGGCGGCGAGGGCCTCCAGCGCGGTGTCCCGCGCGGGCCGGGGAGCGCGTCCCGCCGGGCGGCCGGAGGAGTTCCTCCGCTCGGAGGTCAGCCGCATGAAGTTGGCCAGCAGACCGTGGCCGTGGCGCGTGAGAATGGACTCGGGATGGAACTGCACTCCCCAGAGCGGGCGTTCGCGGTGCTGGAATCCCATGAGCACCCCGTCCGGGGTCCAGGCGACGGCCTCCAGCTCGTCCGGGAGGTCGGTGACCGCGAGCGAGTGGTACCGCACCACGTCGAAGGGGGAGGGCAGTCCGGCGAACAGCCCCTGCCCCCGGTGCTCCACCGGCGAGACCCGTCCGTGGCGGGGCTCGGGCGCCCGGCCGACGGTCGCTCCGTACAGCAGGGCCGCGCCCTGGTGCCCGAGACAGACGCCGAGCGCGGGAAGGCCGCCGTGCTCGAGTATCTCGCGGCAGATGCCGAAGTCTGCGGGGACCTCCGGGCTGCCCGGGCCGGGCGACAGCACGACATTGTCGAATTCCCGGAGTCGGTCGGGGCTCCACCCCGGGTCGTCATTCCGGATCACGACGGGCTCGGTTCCGCTGACTTCCGCGAGCAGATGGTGGAGGTTGTAGGTGAAGGAGTCGTAGTTGTCGACGAGGAGAGTGCGCATATCAAGTCCGTAGGTAGACGACCGGGCTCGCACGGCGGCGCTGCGAGCAAGGAGAGTGCGGACTGCCGGGAAATCAGCGGGGCGCGGCCAGCACCTCGAACAGAATGTGCTCCACGGTATCGCCGCCGTCATGGTCTCGCCGGGCGTCGACTCTGCGCAATTCCCGGCCGGACCGGGCGGCCATGTCATGGAGCTTGGCCATGTTGCCCCGGTCGCTGAAGTGCAGCAGCACCCGGCCTTCCGCCGAGAGGAGTCCATGGGCCTCGGTCAGATAACGCTGGTGCGCCCGATAGCCGGGGTCGACATAGGCCCGGTCGTGATCCGACTCGTATTCATAGTCCTCCGGAGCCAGGACGAAATTCGAATGCCAGTAGATCGTGTCGAATCGTTCGGTGGGCGATACCGCGCCGAAGAGGTCCCCGGAGCGGGCTTCGACCCGGTCGGCCACACCGTGGCGTCGTGCGTTCAGTTCCGTATTGGCCACCGCCCGGGGGTTGATGTCGGTGGCGACCACGCGGTCGCAGCCGGCCAGCGCGGCCGAGATCGCGATGATTCCGGTTCCACACCCGATTTCCAGGAATGAACCGCTCCGTGGAGCGGGCCTCCCGGAGAGTCCCATGAGTTCCATGGCCACGCCGGTGGACCGGGAGAAAGGTGGCGCGAATACATCGTCCAGCAATTGCCAGGTCCGATTCTCCATCGAGAAGACCGAAGGCCGGTCCCGGCGGGTGCGTGCGGTCCGGCTGCGTTCGAGCGACCGTGTATAGCTCTTGATCTCAGTCATGGGTGTCCCTTTCCAGGCCAGGGGGGGTGAACCCCCTCAAAAACCCCTCCATTCATCGTCGCCGGAGGGAGTTGCCGTCGGAAGGTGGGCCCGCGACACCCGGTCGCCCCCGGTGCGGTGCCCGGGGCACACATAGCCGATCAGACGAGGATGTGGATGCATTGACCCTCATGATCACAGAGACTTACGATCCTCCTCACATTTGAATCATATTTACTCCGGGGGGCTGCTCTATGTCGGAAGAGCTGTTTGACCAGACCCGCGCGCTGACGGTGCTCGAGCTGGTGGCCCGGGAGGTGCCGAGAACCCACTTGGAGGAACTCTTACGCCAGGCCCAGACGACCCCCATGCCCGCGGCCTCCTTCGCGGCCCTGGAGCGCGCCGTCCAACTGGGCCTCTCGATCGGCGAGTCCAGCGAGCAGCGGCGGCGCCGGGAGTCGGCGATGGCCGCGCTGATCGACGCGGCCCGGGAGATCAACTCGATCCAGGACCCCGAGTATCTGCTGAGCGTCGTCACCGCCCGGGCCCGCCGGCTGCTGGGGTGCGATGTGGCCTATGTCAGCCTGCCGCGCCCCGAGGGCGGTTCCTACGTCCACGCCTCGGACGGCGAGACGACCATGTTCAACGTCGGGCTGGAGATCGAGCCGGGCCACGGCCTCGGCGAGGTCGCGCAGGGCGAGGGGGGCCCGCTGTGGACGGCCGACTATCTGGGCGACACCGCCTTCCCCCGCTCCGACCGGATCGACGACGTGGTGCGGGCCGAGGGGCTGCGGGCGATTCTGGCGGTCCCCATGCGCCACGCGGGCAAGACGGCGGGCGCGCTCTACGCGGCGGACCGGAAGATCAGGCACTTCACCCCCGACGAGATCGGTCTGATGCGATCGCTCGCCGATCTCGCGGGCACGGCACTGGACCGGACCCGGCTGATGGAGCGGGTGCAGACCGATCTGGCGGAGGTGGGGGCGCGCCGGGCCAGGGAGCTGGCCGTCTCCTCGCGTTCGCGGTTCCTCTCCGAAGCCCGGGGCAAGCTCGCCGGGATGGTGCTGGACGGCTGTGACCTCCGTGATGTGGCCACCGTCACCGGGGACGTCCTGGCGGGCTCCGTCGCCGTCCACGACGCGGCCGGCTGTCTGATCGTCGAGGTGGGCGCGCCGCAGGACATCGACGAGGCCGTCTCGGCGAAGGCCTGCCTGGACGCGCTGGCCATGCGGGCCCCGATCGCGCTGAGCCCCACTCTGTGGGCCGCGCCCGTGATCGCCGGGGCGGAGGACCTGGGGGCGCTGATCACCCGTACCCAGCGCCCGCTCTCCGACGAGGAGGCGCGGTTCCTCCACTTCGCGGGCCAGGCGGTCGCCCTCGTGCTGCTGCTCCAGCGGAGCACGGCGGTCGCGGCGGGTCCGGTGCGCGACGAGCTGTTCGACAATCTGCTGGCCGACTCCACCCGGTCGGTCCGGCATCTGGCGGAGCAGGCCCGGCGGGTCGGCATCGACCCGGGCCGTCCGCACTCGCTGCTGGTGATCCGGGTGGAGGGCAGCGAGCAGGGGCGCGCCGTGGTGTGGGCCTCGTCGTACGCCCATCGGCGGTCCGGTCTGAAGACGGTGCGCAGCGGCTGCATCCTGCTGCTGCTGCCGGGCGAGGATCCCTCGTCCCTGGCGCAGTCGGTCCATCACGAGCTGTCTCCGCTTCTCGCCCAGCCGGTGTCGGTGGGCGCGGCCGGCCCCACCCGCGATCTGGCCGCGGTGCGGGAGGTCTACCGTGAGGCCCAGCGCTGCCTGGACGCCCTGATCGCCATCGACGGACAGGGCAGCGCCGCGGCGACGGAGGACCTGGGCTTTCTGGGCGTGCTGCTCTCCGACGACCACGATGTCGACCGGTACATCAACTCGACGCTCGGCGCGGTGCTGGACTACGACAACGAGCGGGACACCGAGCTGGTGCGCACCCTCGACGCCTACTTCAGCTCACACGCCAGTCCGACGCGGGCCGCCGGAGTGCTGCATGTGCACGCGAACACCGTCTCCCGCAGGCTGGAGCGGCTGACCGAACTCCTGGGGCCGAAGTGGCAGGAGCCCTCCGACGCCCTGGAGATCCAGCTGGCGCTGCGGCTGCTGCGGACCCGGCAGGTGCTCCGGCACCGGCACGGCCCGGGCCGTCGCGGTCAGGCGGACAGACGGGAGACCTGACGGTGGGGTCGCTGCGCGGAGTGGCGTCCCTCGGCCGAGGCGAGGATCTCGATGGCGTGGGCGGCCGACGCGAGTGACATGTGCCGGTGCCAGCCGCGCAGCGACCGTCCCTCGAAGTCCCGGAGCCCGGTGTTGAAGCCGACCTGGGTGACGTCGAGGTCCACCCGGGCGGTCAGTTTGGTGACGAGCAGCAGCGCCTCGGCGCGGAGCATGTGCGCGTTGGCCACCCACAGGTTCTCGGGGGCGCGCTGCGGGTCCCGCCACTCGGCGAGGAGCAGCAGCCGGCCGTCGGCGGAGTGCCGGGGGCCGCTCGGCCGGCCCGGCTCCCGCACCTGCACGGCGGCCACCAGGGAGTGGTGGGAGACCTTGGGCGCGGCGGGGTCGCTCCAGGTGACGGGGCGGCGCAGGGAGCGGGCCGACATCGCGATCTGCCGGGCCTGGAGCGGGCCGCCGGAGAATCCGGCGAGGGCGGGGTCCTGGACGGTGAGACGGGCCGTGGGGCGCAGCCGGGCCACGGCCGGCACGCCCGCTTCGGCGAATCCCCGGAACGCGGAGTCGACCCGGTTCATCGGGAGGTCCAGTACGACGGGCGCCAGCGGCACTCCGCGCAGCGGCAGGGTCTCCAGGACGGATGTGACGGCGCACTCCTCCAGGGTCTCCTTCGAGGTCTCCGTGGGCACGCCCGCCCAGCGGCGGGCGGGTTCGGCGTCGAAGCAGGTGTCGGGAAGGAGCATGCGCCAGTTGACGGGGACGCTCAGGGCCGGGGAGGCGTGCCACATGCCGAAGGCGCGCTGTCCGCGGAAGATCCTGCCCAGGTGCGGGTCGAAGCCCTGGTCCACGCCGACGGACCGGTTGCCCGCCTTGGGGATGGACAGCGCCCGTACGACGTACGCCAGGGGGAGGTTCTTGCGCTCCAGATAGGAGGCGAGCGCGTCGCGGACCGGCATCCAGTCCCACGGCGCGTTGGAGATGAAGTGCTGAAGCCGCTGTTCCGCGGCGGCGCCGCCCAGTTGTGTGGCGAGGTTCCTGATGGATTTGCGCCCCCGTGCCTCCAGCAGGGCCCGCAGATACTGCTCTCCCTTCTCCCGCTGGTCGCGTCTGGAGAGCGAACCGAAGAGCGTGTCGCACAGTTCGGCGGTGATGTCCTCCTTCAGGCGCGTGCTTCTGCTCTCCGGAGCCCGCCACCACGTCGTGCCTGATGTGAGCCCGGCTTGAGGCGTCTTCACAGGATTCCCCAATCGATGGACGAGGCAGCTCCCCTGCTGCCCGGACCAGGCTCGCCGCCCGGCGTCCCGCTGAGGAAGGTGAGCATCACACCATCACGCCCATCGAGCCCACGCGGAGTGGTCGCCCGCCCACCAGCGCCGTGCGCGGATCGCGGCCGCCCGTCGCCCGGTCGGCACTACCCGTTGGTAGTGGGTGTGGTGGGATCACCACCCGTACCGGACGTAACCGCCCCCGTACCGGCGGCGGCCGGTGGTCCGTCCACACCCGGCGCGCCGACGGCGTGCCCCGGCGCGGCGCGGCGGCCCGTCGGCCGCGCCGCCCGGCGGTCCTCGGGGCGGCTCGGGGGGTGCTCCGGCGGGCCGGTCAGCCGGTCAGAAAGGCGAGGGGGACGAAGAGCAGGAGCCCCACGAAGGTCGTGGAGATCAGGAGACATCCTCCCCTCGGGGTCCTCTCCGCGTGGAAGGCGTACACGACGCCGCCGACGGCGACGACGAGCACGAGCAGCCAGATCGGAAACAGTCCCGCGATCCCCATGTGCAGAGCCGCAACCTCCCGTTCGGGGTACGGGCGGACCCGGCGGCCGCCCCGGTGTCAATCTACTCCCGCCGAAGGGGGCGGGGGGCGGGGGGTGGCGAACCGCCCGGGGCGTGGCGGCGTCCGGCCCGGGGCGGTCAGCCGCCCGGGCCGTGCCCCGGGGCGACAGGGGCCCCGTGGGCGGCGCGGCGGGACGGCCGGGCGGGCTCGGCGACGGTACGGGTGTAGTGCTCGGCGAAGGCGTCGCGGACCCGGGCGATGCCGTAGTCGGCGCGGACCCTCTCCTGGCCCGCGCGGGCGACGGCCCGCAGCTCATGGGCCCGGTCCTGTCCGCGCGGGCCCATCACGGCCGTGATGCCGCCGGCCATCGTGGCGGCGGTGGAGGTGTCGATCAGGAACCCGGTCTCGCCGTGGGTCACATAGTCCGCGACGCCGCCGCGCAGCGGTCCGGCGGCGAGCATTCCGGCGTCCATGGCCTCCAGGACGGCGATGCCGAACTCCTCCTTGGCGCTCGCGCAGATGTAGAGGTGCGGGAGCGGGGCGGGCAGCAGCCGGTCCAGGGCGCTCTCCAGCAGCCGTACCCGCCGGTTGGAGAGGGCGGGGAGCAGGGCGACGCGGCCCTCGGCGGAGGGCGCCTCGGCGAGCAGGGCCCGGATGCGGGCGAGGACCTCGTCCTCCTGGGCGGTGGACGTGCCGTGGCCGCCGCCGACGAGGACGAGACCGCAGGTGTGATGGGCTCCGCTCCGCAGCCAGGCCTCGACGAGCACGTCCTGCTGTTTGACGTGGTTGAGCCGGCCGACGTTGAGCAGCAGCGGGAGTCCGGCGGCGCGCTCGTCGAGCCGCGGGGCTCCGGCGCGGGGGGAGCCGGCGGGCGGGTGCTCGGCGTTCGGCGGTCCGGGGCTCGGGGCCCCGGGGTGCGGTGCGAAGAGCAGGTCGACGAGTTCGGCGCGCTCCCGGTCGTCGTCCGGGGCGGGCCGCAGCGCGGGGATGCCCTCGCGGATCATCCGTACGGGCCGGTCCCCCCGGCCGGGCGTCAGACGCGGGAAGAAGCGGGCGAGATCGGCGCGGCTCTGCGGGCCGGGCAGGGCGACGACGGCGTCCGCCCGCTCCACCAGGGCGTCGGCGAGGAGTACGCGGTGCTGGTCGTCGGCGTCCTGCGGGGCGGACTCGCCGCGGTCCCGGCGGGCGAAGTAACCGCGGTGCGGGTCGGGGGTGACGGTGAAGACGAGCTTCGCGCCCAGCGCGGCCACCGGGCCGCTGATCGCGCAGGACGCGTCGTCGGCGAAGCGGACGTGGACGAGGTCGGGGCGGATCCGGTGGGCGTTCATCAGATGCGTGAACCACCAGCCGGCGGCCGGGTGGGTCCGGCCTCGCGGGCCCGTCCCGGGCGCGGCCGCGGGGTCCGTGCCCCACGGCCCGTAGTCGACGTCGGGGAGGGGTACGACGAAGTGGCCGGGGGCGAGTTCGCGCGGGCCGTCGCCTCCGGCGTACTCCGTCTCGCTCAGCAGGGTCGCCGTGACGACCCGCCGGACGGCCCGGTGGCCGGCCAGCGCGGTGCCCAGACCGGTGAGGAAGACGCTCAGTCCGCCGCTGTCGCCCCGGCCGGGGTGGAAGAGGGAGCCGCGCAGGGAGGTCTGGACGACGGTGAGTCCGGGTCCGGCCGGCGTCGGCAGGGGCGGGGGCGCGGGCGGCGCGGCGGGTCCGTCCGACGGCAGCGCGGCGGCCATGTCCGCCCGGCCGAGGCCGCGTTCGCGCGCGGCGGCGGCCCAGGTGAGGAGGTCGCCGGGGCCCGCCGCGCCGCCGAGGGCCCACAGGGCCCCGTCCAGCCCGCGGTCGGGGGCGCAGCGGGCGGCGTACCGCCAGGCCGCGTGGCGCAGTCTGCGCTCGGGCGCGGCTCCGTGGGTCCGCAGCACGCGTTCGCCGTCCACGGGCAGCGACGGTACGAGGGCGGCCAGTTCGAGCAGGGAGGCGGCGGCGTCGGGCGATCGCGGTTCGGCGAGCCGGGCGGCCAGCGCCCGGCGGGTCTCGGCGAGGCCCTGGCGGGCGGCGCTCGCGGGCAGCAGCAGTCCGGCGAGCACATCGGCGCGCGGGGTGACGCCCGCGTGGGCGAGGAGTTCGGCGGGCGGGACGGTGGTCCCGTCCCGGCACCAGGATCTCAGCAGGGCCAGGTCGCCGGGGGCGGTGGTGCGGTGGTCGGGAGCGCCTCGCATGACGGGTCGAGCCTCCTGGATCCGGGCGGGCGGCGGCGCCCGCGGTCGGCGGGGCCGGCGGGCGGGTGGTCGGGCGGTGGGGCCGGAAGTGGGCAGGGCGGGGCCGGGCAGGGGCCGCGAAGGGGCGGAAAGTCGCGGAAAGGGACAGGTCGGGCCGGGGCGGGGGCGGCGGGCCGGTGGGGGCGGCGGACGGTCAGTCGGCGGGTCCGGCGGCGGACGGGCCGCCGGGAGCGGGCCGGGCCCGGTCTCCGGTGCCGCCGCGCTGCCAGGGCCGGGGGCCGCCGGGCGGGCGGTACTCGACGGACAGGGCGTCCAGCCGGGCCAGATACTCCGGCAGCCGCGACCCGAAGGGGTGGGCGGCGCGCGTCTCGGGCGCGGACCAGGCGGCCTCCGCCAGCGCGCCCAGCCGGGGGAAGGCCATGTACTCGACCTGCCGGGGCGAGGTCAGATGCTCGGTCCACAGCTGTGCCTGGGTGCCGAGCACCCGGGCCCGGCCGCCGCCCGCGGCGATCAGGGCGGCGGGGGCGGGGTCGAAGGCCACGACGTCGTCGAGCGAGGTCACTTCGGGGAAGGCGACCGGCTCGCCGGGGTGGTCGGACTGGTAGTGGTCGAGATAGGTGGTCCGGGTCGGGCAGTTGATGACGTCGTGACCGGCGGCCAGCGCACGGGCGGCGAGGTCGTCGGCCGTCCAGTCGCGCCAGATCGCGGCCACCGTGCCGGCGGGCGCTCCGCCGCCCTCCAGGGCCTGGTCCCAGACCACGGTCCGGCGGCCCGCCTCCGTGAGCCGCCCGGCCAGCGAGCGGAGGAACCAGCTCGCGAGGCCGTCGACGGACGGCAGTCCGGCCCGGGCCGCGAACGCGCGGGCCCGGGGGCTCGCCCGCCACTCGTCGGGGAGGCATTCGTCGCCGCCGAGGTGCACATGGGGCGAGGGGAAGACGTCGAGGACGGTCGTCAGCACATCGTCGAGGAAGCGGGAGGTCTCCGGTCCCGGGCCGAGCGTACGGGTGGATCCGCCCCACCGGGTCCGTACCGGGGGCCGTCCGCCGTTGCCCAGTTCGGGGTAGGCGGCCACCGCGGCCTGCACATGGCCGGGCAGACCGACCTCGGGGACGACGGTGATCTGGCGCGCGGCCGCGTGGGCGACGATCTCGCGCAGGGCGGCGAGGGAGTAGAACCCGCCGTGGGGGGTGCCGTCGTAGCCCTTCGGGGACGCGGCCGGTCCCCGGACGGTCTCCGCGCGCCAGCCGCCGTGCTCGGTCAGCCGCGGCCAGCCGGGCACCTCCAGCCGCCAGCCCTGGTCGTCGGTGAGATGGAGATGGAGCCGGTTGAGCTTGTGCAGGGCGGCGAGGTCGATCAGCCGGAGCACGAAGTCGGTCGGCATGTGGTGGCGCGCCACGTCGAGCATCACCCCGCGCCAGGGGAAGCGCGGTTCGTCCGCCACCCGGCAGCAGGGGATCTCGCCCCGGACGCCGGCCGCCGGGGCGGACCGCAGGGCGTCCGGCGGCAGCAGCTGACGGAGGGTCTGTACGCCCCAGTGCAGTCCGGCCGGGGTCGCGGCGACCAGGTCGACGGCGTCCGGGGTGACGTCCAGCAGATAGCCCTCGGCGGCCGGTACGCCGCCGGGATCGAGCCGCAGGGTCACCGCGCGTCCGGGGCCGGGCGCGCCGCCGGCGACGGGCGTCCGCAGCCCGAGGCCGGACCGCAGGGTGTCGTGCAGCAGCCAGGCGGCGTCAGCGGCGGCCCCGTCCGCGATGATCCGTACGTCCCGGTCGAACACGAAGGCGCCCGGCCGCCGTTCCCAGCCGCGCGGCGCGGGGACGACTCCGTGCGCTGCGGCGTGATCGCCGTTGTGGTCGGGGTTCGGCATGCGTTTCACTATGGCCGCATGCCTACCGTGGGACAACAATCACCGAACGGACGGCCGGCCGGCGACCGGGAGGGCGACCGTCCGCGGCCGTCCGGCCCCGGCCCCCGGGTGGCCGTCCTCAGCCCGCCGTTCTACTCGCACGCCCGCCCGCTGTCGGTGCTGGGCCGGGAGCTGTGCCGGGCGGGGGCGGACGTCCTCTTCGCCTCGGGCGCCGAATTCGCCTCCCTGGCGAAGGAGTCGGGGCTCGCCTTCCGGGTCTTCGAGTCCACCTCCAACCGCAATACGGGCGTCGCCGGGCGGACCCGGCAGGGCGCGGACGACCGGGACCGGCTGCGCGCCTTCCTCGACGCGACCCGGCAGGGCGCGGTGCCGACCCTGCTGCTCCAGTCCCGGCACCGCCGGGCGGACATGCTGAACCGGCCGCTGGAGGTGCTGGAGGCGGTGCGCGAGCTGCACCGGGAGGTCCGGCCGGACTGGTATCTGGTGGACCAGCTCAGCTATCCCGTCACCCTCGCCCTGCACTGCCTCGGGCTGCCCTTCGCGACGTACTGCCCCGGGCATCCGGGCTACATACCCGCCGACGGGCAGCTCTTCGGGGTGCCGGGCCGGTGGCCCGGCGCGCTGCGGCCCGACGCGGCGGAGCTGGCCGGGCTGCGGGAGACTGCGGCCGCCACGGAGGAACGCTTCACCGCGGCGTTCAACGAGGTCGTGGCCGCCTCGGGGACGGGGGCCGAGCCGGTCGGCCGGGCCTTCGCCCTGGCCTCGGGCCGGGCCCGGCTGTTCACCTATCCGAGGCCGTCCGGCGCTCCCGCGGCCGGGAGCGGGGCGGCGGCGGACCGCGATCTGTACCAGGGGCACTGCACGGTCCCCGAGCGGCTCTCGCCCGACTGGCGGGCGCGGCTCGCCGGGCTCGGGGGGCCGCCCCGGGTGCTGGTGGCCCTGGGGACGTTCCTGTCGGCCCGCGACGATGTGCTGCGCACGGTGGTGACGGGGGTGCGGGCGGCCGCGCCGGCCGCCGCGATCGTCGTCGCCGCCGGGGAGAACGCGGGGCGGCTGGCGGACCTCGTGGACGAACGCACGGTGGTGGAGCCCTTCGTACCGCAGCGGGCGCTGCTGCCGTCCATGGATCTGATGGTGCACCACGGGGGCAACAACTCGTTCACGGAGTGTCTGCGGGCGGGGGTCCCGGCGCTCGTGCTGCCCTTCTCCAGCGACCAATTCGCGATCGCGGCCGACGCCGAGTCGCTGGGCGTGGGGCGGTGCGCGGACCCCAATAGGGCGACACCGCGTGATATCTCGGATCACGCGAAGGCGTTGCTGGGGTCGGGCGGCCGGGCCGCGGCGGCCTGGTCGCGCAGGGTCCGGCGGCGCGGGCCGAGTTGGGGCGCGCGCCGGTTGTTGCAGCTCATGAGCGTGGAAGCGACGGCTCCGCCCGGGGCTCCGGAGCCCTCGAAGGCCCCCTCCCGGGCGGCGGGGCACCCCGATGAGGGGCTCGAACCGGCCCGGTGACAAGGCGTCCAATACGCGCCACTCGTGGCCGGAAGAAAGGTATATACCTTCCATCGGCGTCATCGGGCGAACTAGGGTCCCGAACAGATGGCCGGACGAAGGAGCACGCGGCGCCGTGCGACGTCCTCCGGTCAGGAGCCGCCGGGGACCGCTCAAGGGGGAGGGCTTGGATGAGAGCCATGACGCCTGTCGACGGCCCCGTGACACGGGTCGGCCGTACACCGGCGACCCGTCCCGCCGCCGCGCCCGAGCGGTGCGCGACGCGGCCCGCCGGTGACGGGCTCCGGCCCGTTCCCCACCACCGGCGGGCCGCCCGGCCCGGTGCGTCCGCCGCCGTATGACGGGCTCCCGCCCGGTGATCCGGCGGCGGTACGGGGACGGCGCGCCGAGCGGCCGGCCGGCCTCGGGCCGAAACCCCCGCCCGGAGCCCTCCCCGCGTACCGGCCGACACCGCGCGCCGCCCCGGCGTACGGCGGACACGGCCCCCGCCGGGCGCCGCTGACCCGCGCCGGGGCGGGCCCGGCCGACGTCCCGCGCCCGGGTCCGGGACGCGTCCTCGGCGCCCGGGCCGCCCGCGGGGCTCGGCGGGACCCTGCCCCGGCCCCGTCCCGCCCGCGCGGCGCGCCGTCCCGTCACCGCGCGGGCCGGCGGTCCGGGCGCGTACGACCGGGGCGTACGGACCGCCTCCGCCGGGCGGACGCGTCCCGCCGACCCCGTACCGCCGGCCCGCCCCTCCCCCAACTCACGGAAAGGATCCGTCGTGCCCCCAGCTCCCCACCGCTCACGGCTCGCCCGCTTCGTCGCACAGCGGGCCGGGCGCTGGCTCTCGCTGGTGCGGCTGCTGCCGTACGCCCGGCCGGGCCTGCTGACCGCGGCCGTCGCGCTGAACACGGCGATCGGCGTACTGCCGCTGGTCTTCGTCGTCGCCATGGGCGTCCTGCTCAACCGGCTGCCCGCCGGGGCCCGGCCCGACGGAGGGGGGTGGGACGGCATCGCGGCGGCGCTCGCGGCGGCCGTGACGGCGTTCGCCGTACAGCAGGTCACCACGCCCTACCAGGCGGCGCTCGGCGAGGCGGTGGCCCGGCGGGTGGACGGCGCCTGTCTGCGGCGGCTCATGTCGGTGTCGCTGTCCCGCGTCCCGCTCGGCGAACTGGAGCGGAAGGAGACCCTCGACCGGCTCGCCGACGCCCGCAACGCCTTCGACCAGCAGACGCCCACCCCCGGACAGGCGGCGGCCGGACTGCTCGCCCTCGTCGCCCGCTACACGCTGCTCGCCGGAGCCACCCTGCTCGTCGTCATCACCCTCGGCCCGCTCCAGGGGCTGCTGATCGGGGCCACCGCCCTGCTGGTCAGGTTCGGCCAGCGCGGCTCCCTCATCCGGTTCGCGGGCATGTGGTCCGGTCTCACCGGGGCCAGACGCCGCATCACCTACATCCGCCGGATCGCGGGCGGCCCCGCGATGGCCAAGGAGATCCGGATCCTCGGGCTGACCGACTGGTTCCGGGAGCGGCTCCGCGGCGAGACGCGCGCCTATCTGACCCAGGTGTGGCGCAACCGGCGGCGGCTGCTGATACGGCCCTTCGCGGCGCTGGCGGCGGTGGGCCTCGCGGGCGGCGCGCTGACGCTCGCCCTGCTGGCCGCCGCCGCGTCCGCCGGCGAACTGTCGCTGCTCCAGCTGTCGGTCGCCCTCCAGGGCGTCCTGGTGCTGATGCGGTTCGGCGTCTACTTCCCCGAGTGCGACTTCCAGACCCAGTACGGTCTGCTCGCCCACGACACCCTCCGGCGTCTCGAACGGCTCTCGCCGCCGGAGCCTCCCCCGGCGGACCCCGCCGTACCCGGCCCGGCCCTGCGCGACGGGGTCCGCTTCGAGCGGGTGAGCTTCCGGTACGCCCCCGGCTCGCCCACCGTCCTCGACGGGCTCGACCTCGACATCGCGGCGGGTCGCTCCACCGCGATCGTGGGGCTCAACGGCGCGGGAAAGAGCACCCTGGTCAAACTCCTCACCCGGCTGCACGAGCCCACCGGCGGGCGGATCACCGTGGACGGCGAGGATCTGCGCGAGGTGGGCGAGGAGCGGTGGCAGCGCCGGCTGGCCGTCGTCTTCCAGGACTTCGTCCGCTTCGAGCTGAGCCTCGCCGACAACATCCGGATGGGAGCCCCGGACGTACCGGACTCCGCCCACGCGCGCCGGGCGCTGTCGGCGGCCGTCGACCGGGCCGGCGTCCGGGGCCTCGTGGAGCGGCTGCCGCACGGACCGGAGACCGTGCTGTCGTCCCGGTACGCCGGGGGCAGCGATCTCTCCGGCGGGCAGTGGCAGCGGGTCGCGCTCGCCCGGGTCTCGTACGCCGTCGAGCACGGGGCCCGGCTCCTGGTCCTGGACGAGCCGACGGCACAGCTCGACGCGCGCGCCGAGGTCGAGTTCTTCGACCGGTTCCTGACCACGACGAAGGGGCTGACCAGTGTCGTCATCTCACACCGCTTCTCCTCGGTGCGCCGCGCCGACCACATCGTGGTGATCGAGCACGGCCGGGTGGTCGAACAGGGCACGCACGAGGAGCTGGTCGCGCTCGGCGGACGCTACGCCGGGCTGTTCCTGCTCCAGGCGGAGCGCTTCCGGGAACCGGCGGACGGCGGGCGGGCGGGAACGGAAGCCTTCGGACCGGCCGGGGACCCCGAGCCGGCCGGGGCCGCCGACGCCGGGACGGGGGCGGTCCGATGAGGTCGGTGCTCCGCGCCGTCCGCTTCTCGCTACGGCTGGCGGGCCGCACCGACCGGCGCAGACTGATCGGGGCCGCGACCCTGCTGCTGCTGGGGTTCCTCGCCACCCCCGCCGTGGCGCTGCTGCTGCGCGCCCTGGTGAACACCGCCGGGGCGGGCGAGGCCACGGCGGCGACCTGGCTGGCGCTGGCCGTCGCGGCCGCGCTGGTCGTCGAGCTGACGATGGGCCACTTCGCGCACATCCTCTACTTCGAGGCGGGCGAGCTGAGCGAGGCCGTCCTCCACGAGGAGCTGCTCGGCATCACCAACGGCGCCCCGGGCCTCGCCCATCTCGACGACCCCGGCTTCGCCGACACCCTCGCCCTGGTCACCGAGGATCTGGCCCGCACCCGGGCCGCGCTGGAGGCGAGCCTGCAACTGCTGGGGCTGGGCGTCCAGGCCGGTGTCACCGTCGTCATCCTGGCCACCCTCGATCCCTGGCTGGCGCTGCTTCCGCTGGCCGCCCTCGTACCGGTGCTGACCGGCCGCCGCTCACAGGCGCTGCTCGACCGCGCGAAGGAGACGGCCGCCGAGGACACCCGTCTCAGCCGCCATCTGCTCGCGCTCAGCACCTCGCCGGCCACGGTGCCCGAACTCCGCGTCCACCGGGCCCGGCAGGCCCTTCTGGACCTCCAGACCGACGCGTTCGACCGCGCCGGATCGGTGCTGGTCCGGTCGCAGCTGCGGGCCGCGACCCTGCGGGCGCTGGGTCAGCTGGTGTTCGGGGCCGCCTACGGCGGTGCGATCCTGCTGGTGGCGGGCCACGCGCTCGCCGGGCAGTCCAGCGTCGGCGATGTGATTCTGCTGATCACCCTGGCCGTTCAGGTCGCCGCGCAGATCTCCAACGCGCTCGGCCTCTTCGCCACCCTCCAGAACGCGGGGCGCACGGTCACCCGGCTCGCGGAGCTGAGGGAGGCGGCGCCGGCCCTTCCCTCCGTACCGTCGGACGCCGGACCGGGCGCTCCGGTCCCGCCCGTGCTGGCCGACGGCATCCGGTTCGAGAACGTCGGCTTCCGCTACCCCGGCGGCCCGCCGGTCCTCAGCGGACTCGATCTGCACCTCGCCGCCGGGACGACCGTGGCGCTGGTGGGGGAGAACGGCGCGGGGAAGAGCACCCTGGTCAAACTGCTGTGCGGGATGTACCAGCCGACCGAGGGCCGGATCCTGGTGGACGGCGAGGATCTGCGAACCCTCTCCCCCGCCGCCTGGTCGGCCCGGATCGCCCCGCTGTTCCAGGACTTCGCCCGCCTCGAACTGCTGCTGAGGGAGCAGGTCGGCGTCGGCGATCTGACGGCCCTGGACGACGACGCGGCGATCGGCCGGGCGGTCTCCGACGCCCACGCCGACAACGCGCTGCGGCGGGTGCCCGGCGGGCTGGACGGACTCCTGGGCCGAGGCTACGGCGACGGGGCAGAACTCTCCGGCGGCCAGTGGCAGTCGCTCGCGCTGGCCAGGACCCTGCTGCGCCCGGACCCGCTCCTGCTGCTCCTGGACGAACCGGCCTCCGCGCTGGACGCGAGCGCCGAACACGCCCTCTTCGCCCGCTTCACCGACGCGGCGCGACGGGCGCACGACGCCTCCGGAGCGGTGACGGTGTTCGTCTCGCACCGGCTCTCCACCGTCCGGCTGGCCGACCGGATCGTCTTCCTCCGCGACGGCCGCGTCCTGGAGTCCGGCGACCACCGCGCGCTGATGGCCGCCGACGGCGCCTACGCCGAGCTGTACGGACTGCAGGCCCGCGCCTACATATGACCGACGCCACCACGACCGGCAGGCAGTGAGGACCCATGACCACTCCATCGCTCACCCGACTCGACGATCTCTCGATCAGCGTGATGACCCATCCGCTGCGACGGCATCTGGCCCGCGACGTGGTGGCGGCGCTGCACCCGCTCGCCATGGAGGTGGCCGTCGACCCCGATCCCTGGAACACCCCCAGAACGCTGCGCACCTCCATCGAGGCGTGGCGTCGCGCCGACCCGGACCGCGCCTACCATCTGGTGCTCCAGGACGATGTGGTGCTCAGCCCGGACTTCACCGCGCACCTCGCGGACATCGTCTCCACCGCGCCCGACGTCCCGGTGGCGCTCGGCGCGGTCTGGATCTCCCGCAACGGCTGCGCGGTCCGCTGGGCCGCCGCACAGGGCGCCAGGTTCGTCGAGGCGATACCGGAGTTCCTGCCGTGCCTGGGGCTGCTGATGCCGACCCGGCTCGCCCGGCGGTACGTGGAGTTCGCGTCGTCCTGGCCCGACCCCGACACCCCCGACGACGTGGTGATGCAGGAGTTCGTCGCCCGCGAAGCCGTGCGCCCGCTGCTCACCGTGCCCTCCATCGTGGACCAGCGGCCGGTCCACAGCCTCATCGGCAACGACTACGGGATCATCCGGGCGGCCTGCTTCGGCTCCCCGCCTCCCGGCTGGTTCGCCGAGGACAAGGCGACGATCACCGGCTACACCGCCCTGCCGGTGCTGCGCCAGGGGCGGCTGTCCCTCTACACGGACCCCGGCGGCCGGTACGGCGGCCCCTGGGACAAGGCCCCCTTCGAACGCTCCGCGCACCGGCTCGGCTGGGACGTCGACCGCCTCGCGGAACGCTACGACGCCTTCCTCGCCGCCGCTCCCCGCGAGCTGTCCGATCGCTGGTTCCGCCTGGTCGGCCCCCGAGTGCTGTGGACGGCCTGGCTCACCGCCCACGCCATGCGCCACTTCCCCGCCCCCGGCCACGTCCCCGATCTCCCCGACCCTGACCCCATGTTCGTGGACACCGCCCTCCGCACGATCCTGACCGGCGGCTTCCTGGAGCTCTCCCGCCCCACCCCCGTCCAGCGCACCCTCATGGACGAGATCGACACCCTGCTCCCGATCGCTGTCGCGGGCTACCGCGCACCGCTCCTGGAGTGAGCGGCGCGGCGGGGGCGCTCACCGGGCGGGCCGCCGGAACTCCCGCACACCCGGGTTCGCGGGGCAGGGTGCTGACCGGTGCAGGGCGGCCGCGATCTGCTCGGCCAGGGCGACATCGAGGACTCCGAGGGAGACGTACGCGCCGCTGCGGGTGACCACCGGCTCGATGCGGGACCAGACGGCCTCGGGGACGCCGTGCACGGCGAGTGCGGCCTGTATGGCTCGGGCCGCCTCTTCGGCTGCGGCCCGGCCGGCGTGCCTCGTCTCGGCGCCCATCAGCGGCCGCCTTCCGGCTCGCTGCATTGGGGGCAGCGGCAGGGCGGGTACTCGGAGGAGAGCATCGGCAGCAGCGGCACCGGCGGCCCGCCCGGCCCGCCGACCACGATCCGCGGCGCGACGGGGAGCCGCGCCCCGTCCCTGCCCATGCGATACACCTCAAGCGTCATCACGTCCGCTCCTTCTGGTCGCCGGTCGGGTGCGATCTCCAGCGTGGCGGCTCAAGGAGGGCGGAACGCTCACAGTTCTGTGAGCGCTGTGAGCGTCCGAATCAGAGTCCGATCCACGCGGCCATGCGGCCGAGGGCGTCGGGGGTGCGGCGGCTGCTGTGCACCAGGCCGCTGATCGTTTCGCGGGTGCCCGGGTAGTGCCGGACCTGTTCGGGCGCCGCACGACGGGCCGCGCCGAGGTTCTTCAGGGAGGCGTCCAGGTGCCCGGTCTCCATCTCGACGCGGGCGCGGTCCACCAGGTATCGGGCCCGCCGGCTGGTGAGGGTCGACGCGGGCAGCTTGATCCCGCGGGCCTGCCCGAGGGCATCGTCGTACTGGCGCATCGTGACAGCGGCCCCGAAACAATGAAGATCAGCGTTCCGATGCCCGAAGGAGAGCCAGTGCACTTCCGGCGCTTCGCCGCCGACCCGGTCCGCCAGGTCCCGGGCGGCAGCCAGGTGCAGCTCGACGGCGGCCCGGTCCTCGGCGCGGGCGGCGAGTGCGGACGCCCCGAGATGCAACTGTCCGGCGACGGCGAGGGCCTCGCGGGACGTCTCCCCGGCGAGGAGCTGCTGCCCGGCGGCGATGAGCCGCTGCCCCGTGCCGCGCGTGTCGCCCGCCTTGTAGAGGAGTCCGCGCTTGTACTGACGGATCGCGGCCAGGCACGGGTCCGAGGCTCGCTCGGCGGCCCACGCCATCCGGTCGAGAGCGATCCGCGCGAGATCGAGGTGGCCCAGCTTCAGGGCGATGTCGGACGCGGTGCGGTACGCCGACGCCAGGGCCTGCCACACCGGAGTCGCCGGGGCGGTCCAAGCCGTGTGGGTCAGCTCGATGATCAGCCCCGGAAGGTCTTGGGCGGCCTTCTTCAGATGAGTGGCCCGGACCTGCCGGCACAGCCGGTCCGCCTCCACGGCGAGCGCGGCGACCGGCCGGGCGGTGAGCGCGTCGACGGGCCCCAGGTCGTGGAGGTCGAGAACTTCGCGGACGGGGGTGAGGATCGCGCGGCGGTCGTGGTGGGTGTCGCTCGCGGCGGGAGGCCCTGTCAGGGCGGCGACGTCGATCCTGAGGGCGCGGGCGACAGCGGAGACGAAGGCGATCGTGGCTGCCCTGCGGCCGCACTCCACCTGATTCAGCAGGCTGTACGAGTAGGGCATGCGGTCAGCCAACTGCCTCTGGGTGAGGCGGGCCAGCTTTCTCTGTTCCTTGATGCGCGCGCCGGTGTGTTCGTCGTCGTGGAGGGGCATAGCGGGCTCCGTTCCTGACTCGTCGTCCGGAACGGTACCCACGCGCAAGGGCGTTGGACTCGGCTTCGCCCCCGATCCGCCCGGCTCGGGGGCGCATGCATATGGTCGGATGGAGCCCATGACGATCTATCTGTTCGGGAGCGCCGCGCCGCCGGTCTTCGAGGTCCGCACGGTGATCCGAGATCTTCAGTCGCGCGGGGCGGCTGTGTGCCTGGGGCTGACGCCGACGGCGGCCGACTGGCTCCGCGACGACCTTGAGTCCCTGGAGGAGCTGACCGGGCGTCCGGTCCGCTCGCGGTACAAGCGGCCGGGCGAGCCGGACGTATGGCCGAAGGCTGAGGCGATCCTCTTCGCCCCGGTGACCGCGAACTCGTTGAACGCTTGGGCCCTCTGCCTGACGTCGAGCTTCGTCGTCGGAGTGGTCGCCGAAGGCATCGGCAAGGCGATCCCCATCGTGGCGATGCCGTGCGTGAACGCGGCCTACGCGTCACACCCTCAGATCGACCGCTCGGTCGAGACCCTCAGGGCGGCCGGAGTGACGGTGTTGTACGGGAAGGACGGCGGGTTCGTGCCGAACGCCCCCGGCGAGAAGCGCGCCTACCCGTGGCAGGCCGCCGTGGAGGAGACACTTCGCCGGACCGGGTAGTGAGGGACGGCGGGCGCGCGGCACCACCGGCCGAGTAGCCATTCACGGCCTCCCGCACCGTCGCGATGGAGCAGGACGCCAGGCTCGCCCGTAGCCAGTCGTCGTGGTGCTCGGCGCGTGATCCCGGGCGAGATCCCGACCCCCGGCACCGCGCGTGAGCGGCACAGAGCCCGGGGGACGGGACCTCGTCGGCGGGGTTCTAGGAGGGTGTCTCCGTGTCGAGGAGGTAGGGGGCGACCGAGCCTCGGTAGGCGGCCCGGCGGTCGGCCGGGAGGTCTTTCCAGCCGGTGATGCGGCCGCGGCAGAGGGCGGTGCCGCACTGGCAGAGGGCGGGGAAGTGCTCGATGGAGAAGTTCCGCATGGCGTAGTCGAAGGTGATCTCCAGACCCGCCGGGATGGGCCGGCGCGCGACGAGATCGTGGGCGCCGGCCGCGTTCAGCCCGATGCCGCAGGCCGGATCGCACGAGTGGTTCACCTTGGGCACCAGACCGCCGTGGCGGACGAACCGGTCCCAGCCGACCTGGGAGGCGTGTGAGTCGTTCCGGCCCAGCTCGGCCTCGATCACACCGGTGAGCACGGTCTCCCCGCTGCGGAAGGAGCGGACGGCGAACACCCCGGCCCCCTTGCCCGCGGACTCCCGGAGTTCGGCCCCCGGCCGGGGGCGGGGGGTGCGCGGTGCGGTGGGCAGCGGAACGACCGTGCGGTCACGCTTCATGGGATGAGCCCTTCGATCAGTCGGGCGCGAGTGGTGCGAGGCGTCGTCGGGCGGGCCGGGCCGTCGGCGGCTCCGGCGCTCTGCCGGAGAGCGGGTACGGCACACACAACAGCACGGGAGGCCGCCGCGCCAGGGGTATACCGGCCGGAGCGGTTCCGGTCGGCGGGTCCCCGCAGTCCGGCGCGGTGCCGGGCCGGCTCGGCGCGGGGGCTCGCGGGGCTCGCGGGGCTCGTGGTGGTCCGTAAAAAAGGGGGCCCGGGGTTCAGGAGTCCGGGGCCCGGAGGCGGTGCGCGGTGATCGTGAGCACGGTGAGGAGGAGCAGCAGGACGAGCATGGCCGCCCGCAGGCCGGTCAGTTCGGCGATGACGCCGATGACCGGAGGGCCGGCCAGGAAGCCGGTGTAGCCGAGGGTGGAGACGGCGGCGATGGAGGGTCCGGGCCGGCCCTGGTCGAGGCCGGCCGCGTGGCGGAAGACGGCGGGGACGACGGCGGCGAGTCCGAGGCCGAGCAGGGCGAATCCGGCGAGCGCGGCGGGCGGCCCGGGGGCGGCCGTGGTCAGCAGTGCGCCCGCCGCGCCGAGGAGTCCGGAGAGCTGGAGCAGCCGGACCGTGCCGAAGCGTTCGTGGACGGTGTCGCCGGACAGCCGTCCGACGACCATCCCGGCGCTGAAGAGCGCGAAGCCGAAGGCCGCCGTGCCGGCCGAGGAGCCGACCGCGTCGCGCAGATACAGCGCGCCCCAGTCGTTCATGACGCCCTCGCTCATCAGCGCGCAGAAGACCACGGCGCCGGGCGCCCACAGTCCCGCCGAGGGCAGCGCGAGGCGCAGCCGGGAGCGCTCCCGGCCGGGGTCGTCCGGCAGCAGCCTGGTGCCCGCGAGCGCGAAGACCGCCGCCAGGGCGACCGCGGCGACGGCGAAGTGCGGGCGGACGCCGATGTCCGCCGCGGCGGCGACGCCTCCGACGAGGGCTCCGGCGATGCCGCCGAGGCTGAACATGGCGTGGAGCCGGCCGAGGACGGCCCGGCCGGTGGCGCGTTCCACCAGGACGCCCTGGGCGTTCATCGCGACGTCGACGGCGGCGTTGCCGCAGGCGAAGACGGTCAGGACGGCGGTGAGTCCGATCAGCCCGGGGGCGAAGCCGATCAGCGGCAGGGCGAGGAGATAGACCGCGACCCCGCCGGCCAGCACCGGGCGGCTGCCGCGCTGGGCGACCAGCCCGCCGGCGACCGGCAGGCCGAGCAGGGCTCCGACGCTGAGGCCGATGAGGGCCACGGCCAGCTCGCCGGCCGACAGTCCGAGGTTCTCGGTGACGGCGGGGACCCGGGCGGCCCAGGTGCTGAAGGCCGCCCCGTTCGCGAAGAACAGCGCGCCGACCGCCGCGCGGGCGCCGCGCGGCGACCCGCTCCGTGTCGCCGCCCCGGCGGTCTCCCGCCCCGGGCACGGGGCTTCGGCCATGACGCCTCTCCTCTCCTGTGCCGACAGCGCCGACAGCGCCGGCTGTCCCGGCTCTCCCGGGCGCGCCCGGCCGCGCCGGCTTCTGCGGCGGCTCAGATCGCGCCCGCCGCGGACGCGATGACCCTCCGTCCGCTCCGCGGCCGGCTGAGGGCGACCGGTCCGGAGGGCAGTTCCGGGCGGGGTCCCAGCAGTTCGGCGAGCGAGACCAGTCCGTCGTGGAGGGTGTGCCGGGGGGCGAACCCGAGTCCGGTGAGCGCGGAGACGTCCGCGACCAGCCGGAAGGTGTCCTCCAGGCTGCTGGGGTCGCTTCTCAGCTCCACCGGCCGGGAGGTCGCCAGCCCGACCGCCTCGCCGAGTTCGCGCATCGACACCTCCCGGCCGGTGCCGATGTTGTACGCCTCGCCCGGGGCTCCGCGGTCCGCGAGGACGATCAGCGCCCGGCACAGATCCTCCACATGGATGAAGTCCCGGGTCTTGCGGTCGAGATCGCCCACGACGGGGACGGGCTGCTCGTTGAGGTGTCGGCGCAGGAACTGGGAGACCTCGCCGCCGGCCCGCCGGGGGTCCTCGCCCGGTCCGTAGACGACGAAGGAGCGGCCGATGACGGCGGGCAGTCCGCAGGCCGCGTGGAGGCTGCGCAGGGTCAGTTCGCCCGCCAGTTTGGAGGCTCCGTAGGGCAGGAAGGGGCGGGTGGGGTGGTCCTCGGTGATCGGGGCGGTCCGCGGGATGCCGTAGACGATCGCGGAGGAGAGATAGACCAGCCGGTCCACCCCCAGTCTGCTGGCGGCCTCGCCGACATTGCAGGTGCCCAGGGCGTTCATCTGGAAGTCGAATCGCGGATTCTCCACGGAGAGCGGGCCGCTGGCGTTTCCGGCGAGATGGAAGACCGCGTCGACGCCGTGGAGGGCCAGCAGGACTTCTCCGTAGTCCCTCAGATCGGCCCGGATGTGCTGGACTTCGGGCAGTGCGGTGATGTCGTGTCCGGGGTCGGCCAGATCGATCACCACGACTCTTTTTCCGAGTGTGACGATTTCCTTCACAAGATGACGGCCGATGAATCCGGATCCGCCGGTCACGGCGACCGTTCCGAATTCCGCCAGGGCATCGCCGTATCGGTGTGCCGAGTGCATGGGAAACCTCCGCATTGTCTCGGGACATGCCTGGTCAGCCCGGTGTACGGCGATCCCTCGGCGGCCTTGCGCGGGCCGCGCCGAACCGGCGTACGGAAACGGACTGGGCTCCGAGTAGAACACGGAAGGGGCCGTCGCACGGCCGGATTACGGGTGGGATAAGGGCTGTTTGCGCCACTCCCGCACCGGGGGTGGACGCGCGTCGAACGCCGCTGGGCAGCGCCTTGGCGGCAGTGCGGCGAGCCGTGGAAAGGCCGAATAGATTCGGCGGCGTGTCATTCTCGCGCCACCTCGCCGTACCCTCGTTTTTCAGAAGGCCGGGAAAGAGCCGGAAAGAGGCTCCGGTGATACCGGACGCACTCGTCGGCATATCCGTTCATCGGCTTATCTGTTCACGGATCCGCCGTCTTCCGACGCAGAGGAGTTCTCGTGACCGACTTCGTCGTCCCGTACCTCGGCCAGGGAAGCGAGTTCGACGAGTCGGACATCGACGCGGTGACCTCGCTGCTGCGCTCCCGCAGACATCTCTCCTCCGGGGAGGAACGCGGCGCGTTCGAGGCGGAGTTCGCCGCCGCCGTCGGCGCGGAGCACGCGGTCGCCACCACCAGCTGCACCATGGCGCTCCATCTGACCGTCCGGCTGCTCGGGCTGCGGCCCGGCGACGAGGTCATCGCCTCCCCGCTCACCTTCCAGGCCACCGTCGCGCCGCTGCTCGGCCGCGAGGTCACCGTGCGCTTCGCCGACATCGACGAGGACACCCTCGGGCTGAGCCCCGCCGCCGTCGAGGCGCTGCTGACCCCGCGCACCCGGGCCGTCCTCCTCACCCACTACGGCGGCCTCGCCGCCCGGCCGCGGCGCATCGCGGAGCTGGCGAAGGCCCACGGGGCCGCCCTGGTGGAGGACTGCGCGCACGCGCTGGGCAGTCTCGACGAGGGCGTGCCGCTGGGCACCTCGGGGACGGCCGGCTGCTGGAGCTTCCACAGCCTGAAGAACATCTCCACCCTCGGCCAGGGCGGCATGGTGACCACTGGGAGCGCGGAGCTGGCGCGGACCCTGCGGCGGATCCGGGAGATGGACCCGGACGCCGACTTCGTCGCCCGGGACGGCGCGCCGGACTTCGGCCCCGCCCCCGGACCCGACGCCCCGGAGCGGCATGCCAAGAACGCCTACAGCCACGACTGCGTCGCCGTGCGCACCGGGGGCCTCAACGCGGTGATGTCCGAGCCCGCCGCCGCGGTCGGCCGCACCCAGCTGCGCCGGCTGCCCTCGTTCGTCGCCCGCAGGCGGGAGGTCGCCGACCGGCTCAACGCCCGTCTGGGCGCGCTCCCCGGGGTGTCGGTCCACGGCGATCTGCCCGGCTCCGCGCACTGCTACCACCTCTACACGTTCCGGGTGACCGGTCTGCCGCCCGGGGGCCGCGACGAGCTGGTCCGCAGGCTGCACCACCGGTACGGCATCGAGATCGTGCTGCGCTACTTCCCGCTGCACCTCCTGCCCGAGTGGCGGCTGCGCGGAGGCCGATACGGCCAGTGCCCGGTCGCCGAGCGCGTCTGGTTCTCCGAGCTGGTCAATCTGCCGCTGTACCCCTCGCTGACGGAACGGCAGACCTCCTACATGGCGGACGCCGTGGAACGGACCGTCGAGGACCTCCGGGCCGGCCGCTGAACCCGCGCCGGCCCCCGGTCAGCCGGCGAGGACGGGCTCCAGCGCGTCCAGCGCCTCGACGAGACCGGCGGGCCGCACGGTGCCCGGGACGCGGGGACCCGCCCAGCCGGGGCCCGCGGTCAGGACGAGGGGCCGACGGCGCGCGCCGCGTACGCCCCAGGTGACGGCGGCGATGTGCCGGGCCAGGGTCCGGTCGGCCGTGGCGCGCGACTGCGCCCAGAGCACCACCGCGGCCGGGCCGGTGCGGCGTACGGCGCTGTCGAGGGCCTCGACGGGCAGCGCCGCGCCGAACATCCGCACCGGACGGCGCTGTCCGCGCAGTACGGCGGCGAGCGCCTCCAGCGGGAGGGTGTGCCCCTCGCCGGGGAGACAGGCCAGCAGCGCGGGCGGGCCGGGCAGCTCGGGGCGCGGGGCCGCGCAGCCCCGGCGCAGCGCTCCGGAGACATGCCAGGAGAGCAGGTGCTCGACCTCCACATACCGCTCGCCGGAGCTCTGCCACTTGCGGCCGACGGCGCGCAGGGCGGGCACGATGATCTCGTTCCACGCGATGATCAGCCCATGGTCCTCGACGGCGGCGGCGAGCAGCGCGTCGACGGCCCCGGCGTCCAGGCGCAGCGCCGCGCGGGCCAGCCCCCGGCACTCCTGGCGGACTTCGCCGAGCGGCAGCGCGGTGCGCGCGCCGGAGCGCGGTGCGGCGGGCCCCGGGATCAGGGTCCGCGGGGAGCCGGCGGCCGTGCCGGCCAGCCTGGCCGCTTCGGCGGGCGGGAGTCCGGTGCTGGTCAGCGCGCACATGCGCTCCAGTACGGCGATGTCGTCCGGGGTCCAGCGACGGTGCCGGCCGCCGGTGTGACGGGCGGGGCCGATGCCGTAGCGCCGGTCCCAGGAGCGCAGGGTGGTGGGGGCCACGCCCAGGCGTCGCGCCACCGCGCCGGTGGTGAGGCCCGCGGCCGCGCCGTCGGGGTCCGCCGGGGAGGGTGTGGTCACCGGCCGATCATACGACGCACAAACGACGCATGTTGAAGGCCCCCGGGCGCGGAATCGACACTGGCCGCCCGTGCCGGGGCGTGCCCCCGCCGCCCCGGCACGGGCGGTGCGCGGACGAGTGATCGGCGGGCCGCAGCGCTGGCCGCCGGGGAGTCCGGCCGGAAGGAGCGAGAGCGTGAGCGCCACCCCACCGACGGAGCCGCCCGGTGCGCCGCCCTGCCCGGCGGACGACGAGGCGGGGGTGTCCGAGCGGCTGGCCGGCGGGCTGCTCCGGGGCGACGAGCGGAGTTTCGCGGCGATCTACCGGCGGTGGGGGCCGCTGGTGCACGCGCTCGCCGCGCGCAGCCTCGGCGACTCCCGGGAGGCGGAGGACGTCACCCAGCAGGTCTTCCTCGCGGCCTGGCGCGGGCGGGCGGGGTTCCGCCCCGAGCGCGGCCCGCTCGGCGCTTGGCTGGTGGGGATCGCCCGGCGCAAGACGGTCGACGCGCTCGCCGCCCGCACCCGTCGGGGCGAGCTGGCGGCGGCCGTCGCCCGTACGCCCGCGCGGCCGCACGCCGTGGACTCCGCCGTCTGCCCGGAGAGCGCGCTCGACCGGCTGCTCATCGCCGACGAGCTGGGCAGACTGCCCCGGCCGCAGCGCGAGGTGCTGTGTCTGGCCTTCTACGAGGACCTCACCCAGACCCAGATCGCCGAGCGCACCGGCATCCCCCTGGGCACGGTGAAGAGCCACGCCCGCCGCGGCCTGCTCCGCCTGCGCGGCCGCATCGGCGAGAGCCATACGGGGTAGGCCGCGCCCTCGCGCGGCGGCGGGGGTACGCCGTGGGCGACGGGGCGAGCGGCCGCGCCCGCCGGAGTCCGGGCCGCACCCGCCCGCAGCGCGCCGAAGGGCACGGCCGGCACGACCGCACGGCCCGTCGCGCGGCCGGGCCCCGCGCACCGAGGCCGTGCCCCGGCTCCCGCGCGCCGCGAGAACACCCGCCGAGGCCCCCTCGAACCCGGCGGCCGGAGACCGGGACGACGGCGTCGGCACCGGGGCCCGGCCGGACACCCGCGCCGCGCGACCTCTGCCCCGGCCCCGCCCACTCAGGCTCGGCCGTATGCGCGACGGCCCCGCCGGGGACTCCCGCGCGCCGGGAGCGACCCGCGCACCCGCCGAGGCGCGCCTCCGGGGCCGACGCCCGAAGACCGGGGCGACGAGACCGGTACCGGCCCGTGCCGGGACCGCCGCCCTCCGGCCCCGGTGGGCGGTCGGCGAGCGCGCGGGCCGGTGTGCCGTACGGACGGCCCGCGCGCCGGGAGTCCCCGGCCGCACCGGCGGGACCGGGCGGGGTCAGTGGCCGTCGCGGGCGTCGCGGAAGCGGTCCAGCGCGTCGGAGAGGTCGATCAGCGGCTCCGGGTAGTCGTAGCGGGCGCGCTCGGACGCCTCCAGACGCCAGGGTTCGTGGACGGCGGGGCCGGTGAGGTCCGCCAGTTCGGGGACCCAGCGGCGGACGTAGCCGCCGTCGGGGTCGAAGCGCCGGCCCTGGCGCACGGGGTTGAGGACCCGGTTGGGCCGGGTGTCCGCGCCCGTGCCGGCCGCCCACTGCCAGTTGAGCTGGTTGTTGGCGATGTCCCCGTCCACCAGGTGCTCCAGGAAGTGCCGGGCTCCGACCCGCCAGTCGACGTAGAGCGTCTTGGTGAGGAAGGAGGCCGTCAGCAGCCTGCCCCGGTTGTGCATCCAGCCCTCGTGGCGCAGCTGCCGCATCGCCGCGTCGACCACCGGATATCCGGTGCGTCCCGTCTTCCAGGCGTCGATCTCCGCGGCGGCCTCGGGCCCGGAGCGCCAGCGGTCGTGGCGGGGACGGTAGTCGTCGCGGGCGGCGGCGGGGCGGGCGGCCAGCATCTGGTGGTGGAAGTCGCGCCAGCACAGCTGCCGGACGAAGGCCTCCGCGCCCGGCCCGCCGAGGGTGCGCGCGCGGTGGACCGCCTCGACGGGTGAGAGGGTCCCGAAGTGGAGGTGGGGCGAGAGCCGGGAGGTGGCGTCGCCGGGCAGGTCGTCGTGGCGGTCCTCGTAGTCGGCCAGTCCGCTCCGCCGCCAGGCGAGCAGCCGCCTGCGCCCCTCGCGCTCCCCGCCCGGGGCGAGCGCGGGGGCCGCTCCTGCGACGTCCGCGCGGTCGGGGACCGGCTCCGAGCCGACGCCCTCGGGCACCCGCACCACCCGGGGCGCGCGATACGGGTCCCTCAGCCGCTCCCCCGCCCAGCGCCGGAAGTACGGGGTGAAGACGGCGTAGTGGTCGGAGCCCGCCGGCCGGACCGCCCCCGGGGGCACGGCGGTGATCACGGCGTCGTGGACGTGCGGCCGGCAGCCGGTGCCCGACAGCGCCCGCCGCAGGGCCTCCTCCCGCCGGGAGGCGTACGCGGAGACGCCCGCCGCGAGATGGACCGTCTCGGCCCCGGTCTCGGCGACCACCCGGGCGACCTCCTCCGCCGTACGGCCGGAGCGGACCACCAGCCGGCCGCCGCGCTCGCGCAGCCCGGCGTCCAGGTCGGTGAGGCAGTCGGCGAGGAAGGCGCGCCGGTTGGGGGCGTCGAACCCGGTGTCGTGGACGCCCTCGTCCAGCACGAAGAGCGGCACCACCTCCTCGGCCGAGGCGAGCGCGGCGCGCAGCGAGGGCTGGTCGTGCAGCCGCAGGTCCGAGGTGAACAGGACGACGGAGACCGCCATGGCACCACTCCAGGTGGATCGGGAAGGCTTCGTACCGCTTCCGTTTCCGGGGCGGCGCCGGATGCGCCGTTCCGTCCCGCTTTCGGGGAGGAACGGGCCCGGGAGGGAGAAGCCGGACTTTTCGGGTGACCCTGGCCGACCGAGTCCCGGTGCGCAAGGACATCGGCCCCGCCGGGCGCGGCCCGGCCGCTCGGCGCGCTCCGGCGGGGGCTGCGGACCGGCCCGGCGGGGCCGGTCGGGTACGGGCCGTTGGTACGGTCGGGCCGTAAGCGCCCGACCAGCGAAAGGCCGGTGGAGGACCATGGCGGTGGATGTGCTCGACACCCGCATCCTGCGGCTGATGATCGAGCAGCCGCGGACCAGTGTGCGGGAGTACGCCCGGCTGCTGGGCGTGGCGCGCGGGACCCTCCAGGCACGGATCGACCGGCTGGAGCGGGAGGGTGTGATCACCGCCACGGGCCCCTGGCTCTCCCCCGCGGCCCTCGGCCACCCGGTGCTCGCCTTCGTCCACATCGAGGTCACCCAGGGCCGTCTGGACGAGGTCGGCGAGGGGCTGTCGGCCGTACCGGAGATCATCGAGGCCTTCTCGATCACCGGCGGCGGAGATCTGCTGACACGGGTGGCGGCGCGGGACAACGGGCATCTGGAGGATGTCGTCCAGCGGCTGATCCGGCTGCCGGGCGTGGTGCGCACCCGGACGGAGATCGCGCTGCGCGAGCGGGTGGCGCACCGGCTGCTGCCCCTGGTGGAGTCGCTGGGCCGGGAGGCGGGCGGCGCGGCGCGCTGAGCCGTGTCCACAGGGCCCGGGACGCACGGGTACGGGTGCCGATGTCCTGGCGCGATCCCGGCTTGGCATGCTGGAGCGCATGAACAATCCAGGCAGCGCTTCGGTCATCTTCGATCTCGACGGCACTCTCGTGGACAGCGAGCCGAACTATTACGAAGCCGGGCGCCGGCTGCTGGCCGCGTACGGCGTGACGGACTTCGGCTGGGAGCGGCACACCGACTTCATCGGCATCGGCACCCGCGAGACGCTGGAGGCGCTGCGCGCGGAGTACGCCCTCGACGCGCCGGTCGAGGAGCTGCTCGCCGGGAAGAACCGGCACTATCTGGAGCTGGCCCGGGCCTCGACCGAGGTCTATCCGCAGATGCGGACGTTCGTGGAGCTGCTGCACGCCGACGGCGTGCCCCTCGCGGTGGCCTCCGGCTCCTCCCGCGCCGCGATCGAGGCGGTGCTCTCGGGCACCGGCCTGGACGCGTTCATCCGTACGGTCGTCTCCGCCGAGGAGGTGCCGCGCGGCAAGCCCGAGCCCGATGTCTTCCTGGAGGCCGCCCGCCGGCTGGGAGCGGATCCCGCCGACTGCGTGGTGCTGGAGGACGCCCCGCCCGGCGCGCTGGCGGCCCGCGCGGCCGGCATGCGCTGCGTCGCGATCCCCTACGTCCCGTCGACGGCCTCGGACCCGGCGTTCGCCGCCGCCGATCTGCTGTACGCGGGGGGCCAGCGCGAGTTCACCGCCCGGTCGGCGTACGACTGGCTGAACGCGAGGTAGCCGGACCGAGGGGCGGCCGGGGGGATCCGGCGGACGGTGGGTAGGGTCGGTCGGGGAGAGGAGGAGCGGTGGACGCGAGCAGGATGATCCGAGCGGCCGGTGCCTGGGGGCATCTGCTGCTGGTCGTGCTCGCGCTGGGCGTCTTCGCCATGCACACCACCGGCCATCCCGACAGCGGCTCCGCCATGAGCCACCCCGCCGTCGCCGCCCCGCAGGCGGCCCCCGGCTCGGCCGTCACCACGACGGCCGGCCGCCCCGGCATCGACACCGCGAACGCGCACACCGTCCTGGCCGCCGGGCCCGGCACGGCCACCGCGTACGCCCCCGGCGCCGCCGTCGCGTACGGCGACGGCACGGAGACGGCCGGCGCGGACGCCTCGTACGCCCCCGGCGCCGCCCCCGACCCCCGTACGGCGGCCGACACCGGCACCGGCACGGCGCACGACTCCGGCATGGCGATGGACATGACCTCGCTCTGCGTCGCCGTCCTCGCCACCTGGATCCTCGCCGCGCTGCTCCGGGCCGCCATCGGCCGCCGGCCCGAGTGGCCGGCCGCACTGCGCGCCGCCGCCCTGGCCGCCCTGCGCCCCAACCCCCCGCCCCCCAGACCAAACCTCGCCACTCTGTCGATCCTGCGGATCTAGGCCGAACGCCTCCGCGGGCGCTCCACGACGCCCGCGCACTCGTTCACCAGCCGTGATCCGGCAGTACCGAACAGAACAGCACGAGGTGTCCTCATGACAGCCATCGACAGCCCCACGCGCGCGCCCCGGCGGGCGCGGGCTTCCCGCCGTACCGCCCTGGCCGCCGTCGTTCTCGCGGCCGGGCTGCTGCTCACCGCGTGCGGCGGCGACAGCGGCACTCCCGCCGGCGGCGGGGACGGCATGGACGGCATGGACCACGGGGGCGGCGCGCGGTCCGCGTCGAGCGCCCCCGCCGACGCCGGGAGCGGCCCCGCGCCCGGCGCGTTCAACGACGCGGACGTGATGTTCGCGCAGATGATGATCCCCCACCACGAGCAGGCCCTGGACATGGCCGAACTGGCCGACGGCCGGGCCGCCGACGCGGAGATCGTCGAACTGTCGGACGCGATCGCCGCGGCCCAGGACCCCGAGATCGAGAAGATGACGTCCTGGCTCAAGTCCTGGGGCAAGCCCGCCTCGGCACACGGCGCCGGCGGAATGGACCACGGCGGCGACTCCGCGGAAGGCTCCGGCATGTCCGGAATGATGTCGGAGAAGGACCTGGACCGGCTGAAGGCGGCCCAGGGCGAGGAGTTCGACCGGCTGTTCGCGCAGATGATGATCGACCATCACCGCGGCGCGGTCGAGATGGCCGAGGACGAGCGGAAGAACGGCCGCAACGCCACCGCCAAGAAGCTCGCCGCCGACGTGGCGGCCACGCAGTCCACCGAGATCGACGCGCTCGAACGGATCCTCGACCGGCTCTGAGCCCGGCCGCTCCCGTCCGTCCGCCGGGTCCGCTCCCCCGCGGGCCCGGCGGACGGACGCCCCAGCCCACACCACGACGGGGTCGCCCGACCCCTCCCTCGAAACGATCGGGACCTCATGAAGAAGCGCCATCTCACCCTGTCCGCGTCCGCCGCCGCGCTCGCCCTGGCCCTGACCGCCTGCTCCGGCTCCTCGGACGACGGCGACAGCGGCGACAGCGGCGGCAAGGGCGCCGGCGCCACGATCAGCCATATCCACGGCGTCGGCATCGGCCCCTCCGACGGAAAGCTCTACGTCGCCACCCACGAGGGCGTCTACACCCCGGACGCCGACGGCGGTCCCCAGCTCGTCGGAGACCGCAAGGACGACTTCATGGGCTTCACCGTCGCCGGGAAGGGCAGGTTCCTCGCGAGCGGCCACCCGGCCCCCGGCCGGGACGCCCCCGCCAACCTCGGACTCATCGAGAGCACCGACTCCGGAGTGACCTGGAAGGACCGCTCGCTCGTCGGCGAGGTCGACTTCCACTCCCTCGAATACGCCCACGACACGATCTACGGCTACGACAGCACCAACGGTCTGCTCCGGGTCAGCGAGGACGGCGAGCGCTGGGAGAAGCGCGCCGAGCTGGCCGCGCTCGACCTCGCCGTGAGCCCCGACGACCCCGACACGGTGCTCGCCACCACCGAGTCCGGGCTCACCCGGAGCACCGACGGCGGCAAGACCTTCGGCTCCGGTACGAAGCCGCTCATGGCCTTCGTCTCCTGGCCCGCGGCCGACGCCCTCTACGGCGTCGACCCGTCCGGCGGGCTGAGCCTGAGCGCCGACGGCGGCACGAGCTGGCGGAAGGCCGGGACCGTGCCCGGGGGCGCGCCCCAGGCGCTGACCGCGATCGACGACCGGCGGCTGATCGCGGCGACACAGGACGGGGTCTACGAGTCGAAGGACGGCGGCAAGACGTTCGCCAAGCGCCTCGCGGTCAGCTCCTCCGGCGGCCACTGACGCGCCCGAGGCCCCCTGACGCCCCTGGGCCGCGACGGTCCTCCCGCCCCGCGCGGGAGGACCGCGCGCCCGGGGGCGTACGCCCTGGGAGCCGTACGCCCGAGGCCCGCGCGCCCCGGGACCCGCCAGGGACCCGCCGGGACCCGCCCGAAGCGCGGGCTACCGGAAGTCGTCCGCGTGGTCCCGGGCCCACTCGGCGAAGTCACGGGCCGGGCGGCCGGTCACCTCGGCGGCGGTGACCCAGGGCACGTCGGGCTCCTCGTACGCCTGCTCCCCGCCGCCCTCGCCCCGGCCCCGGCCCTCGCCATCACCGTCGCCGCCGGACTCACCGTCGCCGCCGGACTCGCCATCACCGTCGCCGCCGGACTCAGGCTCCGACTCCCCCAGCGCGGCTCCCGAGTAGTCCTCCCAGCCGAAGAGGAAGTCGGCGTTGTCACCCGCCCAGCCGCCCTGCCGCTTGTAGAAGGCACGGGCCTCCTCCGCCGTGACCTCGTCCAGCCGGATCCCTTCGCCGATCGCGGCCGCGATGGCGGCCACCTGCTCACGATGGGTCAGCGTCCCCGGCCCGGCGAGGCTGTACGCGCGGCCCGTGTGACCGTCCTCGGTGAGCGCGGCGACGGCGACGTCGGCGATGTCCGCCTCGTGGACGGGGGTGGTGGCGGGCTCGTCGGGGTAGACGTCGACCACCCGGCGGTCGGCCCGGACGGACGGCCCCCACAGCTGGAGCGAGTTGAGCGCGAACTCCCCGGGCCTGACATGCGTCCACGCCAGCCCCGACCGCTCCACGGCCTGCTCCACCGGGTAGTGGTACTCGGTGTCGTACCCGGCGGTGACGGCGGCCGACGACAGGACGACGATCCGGCGCACCCCGGCCTCGGCGGCCAGCGCGACCACCTCGTCGGCGGTCTCGCCGACCGGGAACAGCAGCAGCGCGTCCACGCCCCGGAACGCCGCCGGGAGCGTCGAGGGCCGGGCGAGATCGCCCTCGGCGACCGGCACCCCGGCGGGCAGCGCGGCCGAGCCCGGCCGCCGGGTCAGCGCCCGGACCTCCGCCCCGGCGTCCACGAGCCGCCGGACCGCGTGCCGGCCGATGTTCCCCGTCGCACCGGTCACCAGAATCGTCATACCGCTCTCCGCCTCCGCACAGGTGGGGCGCTCGTCGCCCCGGATGGTCCGCCCGGCTCCGCCGCGGGCGGCCTTGAACCCTACCGACCGGTCGCAACTTCCTTTCGTGCGGGACCCATTGACGGTTGGTCTGGACCAATCTACGGTGTGGCCGTCGCACCACGTACGTCTCCAGGCCCCCACACCCAGGAGGTGAGCGTGACCCCCCACTTCCCCGCCCCGCCCCCGTCCCCCGCACCGGCCGCGCTCACGGCCGAACCGCTCCTGGTCCCCGTCTGTCTGCTCCGTCCCGACCGGGACGCGTGGCACGAAGGGAGCTCCGTATGATCCGCCGGACATCTCGCCTGCTCGGCGTCGGGTTGGCGATGGCATTCCTCATTCCGCTGACCGGCGCCGCCGCCCCCGCCGCCACGGCGACCGCGCCGCCCCCGGCCGACACCTGCGCGGTCCAGTCGAAACCCCAGGGCAAGGTGCTCCAGGGGTACTGGGAGAACTGGGACGGCGCGGCGAACGGGGTCCATCCGCCGCTCGGCTGGATCCCGATCACCGACGCCCGTATCCGCGCCCACGGCTACAACGTGATCAACGCCGCCTTCCCGGTGATCCGCTCGGACGGCACCGTCCTCTGGGAGGACGGGATGGACACCAATGTGAAGGTCGCGACCCCGGCCGAGATGTGTCAGGCCAAACAGGGCGGGCTCACCCTCCTGATGTCGATCGGCGGCGCCGCGGCCGGGATCGACCTCAGCTCCGCGGCCGTCGCCGACCGCTTCGTCGCGACGATCGTCCCGATCCTGAAGAAGTACAACTTCGACGGCATCGACATCGACATCGAGACCGGGCTCGTGGGCAGCGGCAACATCAACCAGCTGTCGGCCTCGCAGTCCAATCTCATCCGCATCATCGACGGGGTGCTCGCCCAGATGCCGTCGAACTTCGGCCTGACGATGGCGCCCGAGACGGCCTACGTCACCGGGGGCAGCATCGTCTACGGATCGATCTGGGGCTCGTATCTGCCCATCATCAAGAAGTACGCCGACAACGGCCGGCTGTGGTGGCTGAACATGCAGTACTACAACGGCAGCATGTACGGCTGCTCCGGCGACTCGTACTCCGCCGGAACCGTCGCGGGCTTCCGGGCCCAGACCGACTGTCTGAACCGGGGCCTGGTCATCCAGGGCACCACGATCCGGGTGCCCTACGACAAGCAGGCCCCCGGGCTGCCGGCCCAGCCGGGCGCGGGCGGCGGCCATATGTCGCCGAGCCTGGTCGCGCAGGCGTGGAACGGCTACAACAACGCGCTCAAGGGCCTGATGACCTGGTCGCTCAACTGGGACGGCGCGCGGAACTGGACCTTCGGCGACAATGTGAAGTCGCTCCAGGGCCGCTGACCGCCCACCCGTGAACGGCGGTGCCGGGCAGGTCACCCCACCCGGCCCGGCACCGCTCCTCCTCTCCCCCTGACCGCCGCCGCCCGGCGGTCAGGGGGTGACGATCGGGAACCCGGGGTCGGCCGCCGTCACATGGGAGAAGAGCCGGGCCAGCAGCCCCGGATCCCCCTCGGTCCGCACCCCGTCGGCGTCCGGCGCACCCCCCGCGAGAACGCCCAGGAGCTGCGGCTTGGCGAGGGTGAGGGTGAGACCGGCCGGGATCTCCGAGGTGTGGTAGAGCGGATAGTCCCGGTGGGTGAGAGCCCCGTGCCGCAGGGTGAGACGGTGTCGGCGGCGCTCGTCGGTGAGGACGAGATCGACGGTGAGGTCCTCGTCCCAGGCGCTCGGGCCGTCGACGCGCACGGCGACGGAGTCCAGCAGCATCCCGACGGTGAGGGCCGACGTCAGCTCCGGGTCGGCCGTGTCCAGCACGGCCGGGTTCACCCCGTGGCGCAGCTCGCCGGCGGCGGTCAGATAGAAGTTGCGCCAGGTGGCGTTCTCGCAGCCGTGGCCGAGGCGTTCGTAGACCCCGGCGAGGGTCTCCGCGGCCTCGGCGTGGGAGGGATCGGCGAAGACGATGTGATCGAGCAGGGTGGCGGCGAAGCGGAGGTCGCCGTCCGCCGCGTAGACCCTCGCCTTGGCGAGCGCCTGTTCGGTGCCGCCCGCGATCTCCACGTACCGTCTGGCCTGCTCGGCCGGCGGATGCTCCCACAGATGGGCGGGGTTGCCGTCGAACCAGCCCATGTACCGCTGGTAGATCGCCTTGACGTTGTGGCTCACGGAGCCGTAGTAGCCGCGCGCGTGCCAGGCCCGCTCCAGGGCCGGCGGGAGCCGCAGCTCCTCGGCGATCTCGGTGCCGGTGAGTCCGTCGTTGAGCAGCCGCAGCGTCTGGTCGTGCAGATACGCGTACAGATCGCGCTGCTCGCCGAGGAACCGGACGACGTTCTCCCGGCCCCAGGTGGGCCAGTGGTGGGAGGCGAAGGCGACGTCGTAGGCGTCGCCGAAGAAGTCGATCGCCTCGTCAAGACAGCGGGACCAGATCCGGGCGTCGCGCACCACCGCGCCGCGCAGGGTCAGGATGTTGTGCAGGGTGTGGGTGGCGTTCTCCGCCATGCACAGGGCGCGGTGGTCGGGGAAGAGGAAGTTCATCTCGGCGGGGGCCTCGGTGCCCGGGGTGAGCTGGAAGACGATCCGCGCCCCGTCGACGGTCTCCTCCTGGCCGGTGCGGGTGATGCTTCTGGTCGGCGGTACGAGGGTGATCGCGCCGGTGGACACGGTCATGCCCAGACCGGCTCCGAGCTGCCCCCTCGGCCCTTTGGGGAGCCGGTCCCCGTACATGAGGACCGCGCGGCGGGTCATGGCGTTCCCCGCGTAGACGTTCTCGCTGACGGCGTTCTCGAGGAAGCCCTCGGGGGCGAGGACCGGTACGCCGTCCTCGGCGCCCCGGGGCAGGACGGCCCGGGAGCCGCCGAAGTGGTCGCCGTGGGAGTGGGTGTAGACGAGACCGGTGACGCGCCGGTCGCCGCGGTGCTCGCGGTAGAGGGCGAGGGCGGCGGCCGCGGTCTCCGCCGAGATCAGCGGGTCGACGACGATGACGCCCCGGTCGCCCTCGACCAGGGTCATGTTGGAGAGATCGAGTCCGCGTACCTGGTAGATCCCGTCGGTGACCTCGTACAGGCCCTGGCGTGCGCAGAGCCGTGCCTGCCGCCAGAGACTGGGGTGGGCGGTGGCCGGGCAGTCCTCGGCCAGGAAGGCGTAGGCGTCGTTGTCGTAGACGACCCGGCCCTCGGCGTCCTTGATCACGGCCGGATCGAGCGCGCCGAGGAATCCGCGGTCGGCGTTCTCGAAGTCGGCGGTGTCCTCGAAGGAGGGCAGGGCGCTCATGGATCGCTCCGTTCGGTACGGGGCCGCGGCCCGCGCGGTGGCGGGCGGACGCGCGTCTCCATCTCAGCACCGGTCGCCGGTCCGCGCACGTCGTCGTCCGCCCGCCTCCGGACGCGCGCGGGCCGGGGTCCCGCAGAGCGCCCCGGCCACGGTCCCGGGAAACGCCCGGCCGAGGTCCCGGCGGACGGCGCGCGTCCCGCGCGGTCAGCCGGGCGGGGCGCAGCAGCCGTCGCGGCGCATGAGACGGCCGACGGCCCGCCAGTCCGGTTCGGTCCCGGCGCCCCGGGGCGGCGGCCCCACCGCGGCGATGAGGTCGTCGTTCGCGTACGGCACCCCGCCCCGGAGCACCGAGACCGTCCGTACGAGGGTGTCGAAGTCGGTGAAGGGGTCGCCGTCCACCACCGTCAGATCGGCGATCTTCCCCGGTTCCGCCGTGCCGAGGTCGCGGTCGAGCCCGAAGAGCCGGGCGGGCAGGACGGTCGCGGTGCGCAGCGCGGCCGCCGGGGAGAGCCCGGCCCGGTGCAGTGCGCGCAGCCCCAGATGGAGGGCGAGGCCGACGGGGGTGAGCGGTGCGTCGGTGCCGAGGGCGACGGTCCCGCCCGCGGCCAGCACCCGCAGGCAGATGCCGGTCTCGGTGTCCAGCGTCGCCAGCTGGGCGGCCGTGGGCGGGGTGTCCGCCGTCCGCCGGACCAGGGCGGCGTCCCAGGGCGTCATCACGACGGTGACTCTGGGGTCGTCGGCGAGGCCGGGGTCGGCGCCCAGCAGCGGTACGGCGGTGAAGGGGGTGGCGATGAGCCCGAGGCCGCCCTCGCGGTAGATCTCCCGTACGTCCTCGTACGCGCGTCCGGACGCGGTGACGGCGTGTCCGGTCTCGGTCCGCTGGGTGGCGTGGAGGTGGGTGGTGAGGTCGTGTCCGAGCTGGACGCCGGGGGAGAGCAGATGGCTGCCGACGCGGACGCCGAGGCGTTCGTGGGCGAAGCGGGCGGCCTCCTCCATGACCCAGGCGGGTGCGCGCACATAGGTCTTGACCGAGTCCCAGTCGAGGGCCGCGCCGCGCTCCAGGGACCGGCGGAGCCCCGCCCGGGTGCGGTGGGCGCGGCCCATGCTGTAGGCGACCCGGGAGCCGTCGAGGAGTTCGCCGGTGGTCAGCAGCCGGGGCCCGGCGAGCTGTCCGGCGGCGAGCGCGTCGCGCAGTCTGGCCTGTTCGTGGGCGAAGCCGCCGAGCGAGACGGCGGTGGTGATGCCGTAGGTCAGCTGGCCCACGGTCTGCCGTGCGCCGTAGGTGGTCTGCCACGGGTGGGTGTGGGCGTCCCAGAGCCCGGGGACGACGGTGCGGCCGGAGGCGTCGATCCGGTGGAGGGCGGCGGGGCGGGCGGCCCGGTGCGGTTCGACGGCGGTGATCCGGCCGCGGCGTACGACGAGGTCGACGTCGTCGCGTACGGCGTCCCCCGTGCCGTCCCAGAGCCGCCCGGCGTGCACGACGGTGTCGGCGGGTTCGGGGACCCGGCGGTCCAGGGGCGCCCGGACGGTCCGGGGCCGGCCGCCTCCGGCCGGGATCAGCCGGAGCCGGGAGCCGGACAGATAGAGCAGGGTGGTGGAGTCGCCGGACCAGGAGGGGTGGTCGGCGGGTTCGTCGGCGAGGGTGCGGAGGGGGCCTCGGGGCGTTCCGTCGGGGGCGACGGGCAGCAGGCAGAGCGCGGATTCCACGATCACGGCCATCCACCGGCCGTCGGGGGACCAGACGGGTCCTGAGCCGTACCGGTCGGAGAGGGAGGTGTGCGGGGCGACGGCGTGCAGCCGGTCCGCGCCGGTGGCGGCGTCGAGGACGCGGATGAGGTGGTAGCCCTCGCGGAAGCGCAGATTGAGCCGGTTGCGGTCGCAGAGGGCGATGCGGCGGCCGTCGGGCGACCAGCTCGGCCGGCCGGGCAGTCCGCCGCCGCCGAGGGGCTCGGCGAGCACGCGTTCGGTCCCGGCGGCCAGTTCGCGGACGATCAGCCGCCCGGTCAGGTCGAGGCAGGCGAGCCGCCGGCCGTCGGGCGAGAGCGCGGGGTGGACCCGGCCGCCGGCGGCGAGCGTGCTCTCCTCCCCGGTGGCGAGGGCGTGCCGGCGGACGCCGAGGAGTCCGTCGCGGTCGTCCGCGTACAGCAGCGAGCGTCCGTCGGGGGCCCAGACGGGTCCGAGCGGATAGCGGGCCGGGGACGCGGGCCGCAGCCGGCGGGGCGGGCGGCCGCCCGAGACGCCGGCGGTCCAGAGGGCGTTGAGGGCGGCGAAGGCGACGTGCCGTCCGTCGGGCGAGAGCGCGGGGAGGTGGATGCCCCGGACCGGGCGGACTCCCGCCTCGCCGAGGTCGTGACTCTTGGTCCGGTAGCGGGGCCGGTCCACGGGCAGTACGCCGTCGAAGGGGATCGTCCGCGCGGCGGCGGGCCGGCCGGGGTCGAGGAGGGTGAAGCGGCCGTCGACGGTGAGCAGCAGCTCGCCCCCGGCGGTCCAGCGCGGGGGCACGGCGGCGAGGTCCCCGGCGACGGCGACGGGCCGGCCGTCGACCACGAGGGCGCAGGAGCCGTTCGGGGCGGCGGTGGTCCGCAGATGGGCCAGCCGCCGTCCGTCCGGGGCGAGGGCCGGGGCCAGGATCTGGGCGCCCGGCGGTCCGGTGTGCTCGACGGTCACCGGTCCTCGGCCGTCCGCCGGTACGGAGGCGATGGTCCGGGCCTCCAGTCCGGTCCCGGCGGGCGTGGTGACGGCCCGCGCCCGGACGAACAGGATCCGCTCGCCGTCGGCCGACCAGACGGGGTCGAAGTCCTCCCAGGGGCCGTCCTGTTCGGGGCCGTGCTGCCCGGGGAGGCCGGTGACGCGGGTGATGCGGCCGGTGCGCAGCTCCAGCACATGGACGCGGTAGGGGCTGCCGGTCACCGGGTCGCCGCCGCGTTCGGAGGCGAAGGCGATCCGGCGGCCGTCGGGGGACCAGGCCGGTCCCCGGTCGTCCCAGGGGCCTTCGGTGCGCTGTCTCGCCCCGGATCCGTCGGTGTGCGCGGTCCAGATGTGGAAGCCGCCGTCCCGGTACGCGCCGAAGGCGAGGAGGGCGCCGTCCGGGGAGTGCGTCGGCCGGTTCGGTTCCAGGTCCGCCGGGGTGAGGGGGACGGCCCGGCCGCCGGTGCGGGGAACGGCCCACAGAACGCTCTGGACCTCGGCGATCAGGGTCCCGCCGGTGGGCGAGAGGGTCGCGGAGCCGTTGGTGGCCTCGGTGAGACGGAGTGAGAGAGGGGAACGGGGGCGGGGGCGCGCGGGGGCGGCGCCGACGGCCGTCGCGGCCCCGGCGACGCCCGCGGCGGCGAGGAGCCGTCGGCGGGAGAGCGGGAGGCGGGCGGCGGCGGTCCGGTCACGGTCCATGGCAGAGCACGCTCCCGCACCGCGCGGCGCCGGGGCAACACCGCCCGTCGCGCCACGCCGTGGAACCACTCGTGGCGGTGGCGGGACCGTGGGGCCGCGCGGAGTGGAGAAGGGGCGGGCGTGAGCGGGACGAGGACCGGAAGTGGTCGTGAGCGGGACGAGGACCGTGGCCGTGGACCGGCGGGGAGCCGTGAGCGGGAAGAGGACCGTGGCCGTGGACCGGCGGAGAGCCGTGGGCGCGCAAAGGACCGTGGCCGTGGACCGGCGGAGAGCCGTGGGCGCGCAAAGGACCGTGGCCGTGGACCGGGCGTGGTCGTGAGCCGGCCGTACGCCATGGACCGGCGGGTGACCGGGGCCGGCGGTCCCGTCGCGGGGTCGGCGTACACGCGTCCGCGCCCGGCAGCCGGGAACGCCGGAAGGCCACGGGGTTCTCCCGTGGCCTTCCGATGCTGTGCGGGGCCGCCGCCCGGTGGAGGGGCGGGACCGGAGCCGGGGCGGCGCGCGCCCCGGCCGGTGGTGTCTAGCGCGCCCGGCGGACCCGGGCGGCCTTGCGGGCCTCGGCGGTCTGGCGGGACTCCGCGGTACGACGGGACTCGCCGCCGCCACCGCCGCCCGCCCTGCCGGTGCCACCGCCGCCGCCGGGGCGTCCCCGGCGGGTGCCGCGGCCGAGGAAGGGCGCGCCGCCGCGCTTGGCGGGGCGCTCCACGACCGGCGCGGTGACCTCGACGGGCACGCCGGACGGGGCCTGCGCGCCGGTGATACGGCTCAGCTCGGCCTCGCCGGAGCGCACCCGGGTGGTCTCCGGGGTGATGCCCGCGTCGGCCATGAGACGGGTCATCTCCCGGCGCTGCTCGGGCAGGACCAGCGTGACGACCCGGCCGGACTCGCCGGCGCGGGCGGTGCGGCCGCCCCGGTGCAGATAGTCCTTGTAGTCGCTCGGCGGGTCCACGTTGACGACGAGGTCGAGGTCGTCGATGTGAATGCCCCGGGCGGCGACGTTGGTGGCCACCAGCGCGGTGATGTGACCGGTCTTGAACTGGGACAGGGTCCGGGTGCGCTGCGGCTGGGACTTGCCGCCGTGCAGCGCGGCCGCGCGGACGCCGCTCTTCAGCAGGTGCTTGGTGAGCTTGTCGACGGCGTGCTTGGTGTCGAGGAACATGATCACCCGGCCGTCGCGGGCCGCGATCTCGGTGGTGGTGCTGTACTTGTCCGCGCCCTGGACGTGCAGGACGTGGTGCTCCATGGTGGTCACCGCGCCGGCCGAGGGGTCCACCGAGTGGACCACCGGGTCGGTGAGGTAGCGGCGGACGAGCAGGTCGACATTGCGGTCCAGGGTCGCCGAGAACAGCATCCGCTGTCCGTCGGGACGGACCTGGTCGAGCAGTTCGGTCACCTGGGGCATGAAGCCCATGTCGGCCATCTGGTCGGCCTCGTCGAGCACGGTGATGCTCACCCGGTCCAGTCGGCAGTCCTTGCGCTCGACCAGGTCCTTGAGGCGGCCCGGCGTCGCGACGACGACCTCGACGCCGCCGCGCAGCGCACCGGCCTGGCGGCCGATCGACATACCGCCGACGACCGTGGCGAGCCGCAGGTCGAGCGATTTGGCGTACGGGGTGAGCGCGTCGGTGACCTGCTGGGCCAGCTCACGGGTGGGGACGAGGACCAGGGCGAGGGGCTGCTTGGGCTCGGCGCGCCGGCCGGCGGTGCGGACCAGCATCGGCAGGCCGAAGGCGAGCGTCTTGCCGGATCCGGTGCGTCCCCGGCCGAGGACGTCGCGTCCGGCGAGGGAGTTCGGCAGCGTGGCGGCCTGGATGGGGAAGGGCTCGGTCACCCCGAGGCCGGTGAGCGTCGACAGCAGCTGCGCCGGCATGTCGAGTTCACGGAATGTCTCGACGGCGGGAAGGGCCGGGGTCGTGGACTCCGGCAGGGCGAATTCGCCCTGCGGGGCGGAGGGACGGCCGGATCCATTGGAGCGACCGCCCGAACGGCCGCCCTGGCCCTTGGGACGGAATCGGGCGCCGCGACCGCCGCCGGAACCGCCGGATCCACCGGAACCGGAGGATCCGCCGCTGCGGGGGTTGGGAAAGCGACTGTTCGTGCGAGCTGAGCGGTTCAAAAGGGGAACCTTTCCTCGACAGGGCACGCATCGAGGAATTCTCGGCGGAGAACAGCCGAAGGAATTGCAAGCACGAGCCGATAATAAGAATATGAATGAATGCAACCGTATACGGTCGCCGATGAGCGTGCCCGGGTGCGGTGACGCACGGACACGGGCGGAGCCTCGTCCGGCCGCGGCCGTGGACTCGTCGTCCACGGCACGGGGGCGCGGGGAGGCCTCGCCCGGGGTGTCGCCGTTCGCGGGGGCCGCCCGCAAACGGCAACGAGCTGGGGCCCGACCTTGCGGTGCGGACCCCAGCTACGTTGCGCGTTTCAGCGTCAGGCGGGAACGATGTTCTCCGCCTGCGGGCCCTTCTGGCCCTGCGTGACGTCGAAGTTCACCTTCTGGCCCTCCTGCAGCTCACGGAAGCCCTGGGTGGCGATGTTCGAGTAGTGGGCGAAGACGTCGGGGCCGCCACCCTCCTGCTCGATGAAGCCGAAGCCCTTTTCCGCGTTGAACCACTTCACGGTGCCAGTAGCCATATCAAAATCTCCTTCGGGGCATGATCCGGAATCCACACTGTGCGAACTCCGGTGTCGCCGCGATGATTGCCCCGTCCGGAAACTGCGCCGAAAACAAAAAGTGCCTGACGACTAAGAGTCATCAGCGGCACTTGAAGCGTTTGGGAACCACAACTGCAACTTCCAACAACACTAGCACGAGATGAGCGGACGCACGATGTTCGCCTCTTTTCCGCCGTGGCGCGGGCCGGAAACACCCCGTACGGGCCAGCAATACCGGGGTTTCCCGGTCCTCTCGGGCTCCCGCGGGCGGGGCGCGCCACAGAGGACGGACCGCCCGCCGGGGCGAGGACCGTACACCGGCGATCACTCTCGGTCACTGACGACCGGGGGGCCGGGGCGGGCCGCGGGGCAGCGCCCTGGCCAGCCGGATCATCCCCGGGCCGCCCGCCCAAACAGTATTGGTCCAGACCTTTACGCGACGGACGTGAACTTATAGCGTGTCGCCAGATGCAAACGAATGGCCTCAGTTTCATCATCTCCCCCCACAAGGAGTTACGTTGACAGGGATCCTGTCGGCGATGGCCGCGCCGCACACCTGGGCATCACAGCGTCCGAAGGGACGAAACCTGTCATGCCCGCCTCACGCCCGACTCGTGGGCGAAGGCTGCCCCGAAAGACAGGGCAGCCCGTTCGGGGCCGTCGGCGCGCCCACGCCTTTACTCAGAGTGTCTGAACCGCTCTCCCACTCCGCCGCACCGCCGGCGACCCGGACCGCCGCCCCACGCGGACGCGTCCCCTCCCCCGTCCCGCCGCCCGCCCGTGCGGGCAGACCGCGTTCGACCGCGCGGTCCCGCGGGACCCTGCGGGCCGGACCGGATCCCGACGGCCGCCCGTCCGCCGTCCCCGTACGCCCCGATCCGGCGCGTACGGCCACGCCCTCCCGACCCGGAGCGCCCACGCCCCTCCGCTGAGCCCCGGCCGCCCCGCCCCCCACGGCGGGGGACGGCCGGAGCAGCGCACGCGGGCGGACCCCCGTGTGCGTCGGAGCGGCCATGACGGCCGCCGTACGGCACCGATCCATCCTCACGATCATTCGAACCGCGCCGACGCGGCGCGCCGCCCGGGTCCGTCCCGGGTCGGACGCGTCAGCATCCCCGGCCGGCGCCCGGCGCGACAGCGGCCGCGCGGCCGGGGCCGGGGCACGGCGCACACCTTGTTCACAGCTCGGGACGGAAGCGTCCGAACCGCTGGGCCGCCTTTCAGGACCGTCTTCGCCGTGCGCGGAGACGGCTGGCGCCCAGGCTTGGTGAACCGTGGATGTCGCGAGCCCGAACCACGTCTCAGGAAGGACGCACCATGACGCGTCATATGGGGAATCGAGGCACCGCCACCTCCCGAGAAGGGGCCGAGCGGCCCCAGCGGCCGATCCGGCCCGGCGAACGTCTGCGGGACCGGCCCGTACCCGGGGTCGCGGCCGCGCTGAGCCGTTACCGCCCGCACAGCACCACCGTCCTCAGGGTGTCCGTGGGACTCGTCTTCATCTGGTTCGGCCTGATGAAGTTCGTGCCCGAGGCCAGCCCGGCGCAGGACGTCGCCACCAGGACCATGGACGTACTGGCCTTCGGGCTGGTGCCGGCGGAGGCGTCCCGGCCGCTGCTCGCGCTCTTCGAGACGGCGATCGGCGTGGGCCTGGTCACCGGAGTGCTGCTGCGGCTGGTCCTGGCGGCGTTCTTCGTGCATATGGCCGGGGTCTTCTCGGCCCTGCTCATCCTGCCCGGAGAGATGTGGAACGGCCCGATGGCGACCCCGACCCTGGAGGGGCAGTACGTGATCAAGAACGTGGTTCTGATCGCGGCCTGTCTGGCGGTGGCCGCCGACGAACGGCGCGGCTGATCGGCGGGTCCCGGTCCGGCGGCCCTTCGCGGCGGCCGGACCGGGACCCGGCGGCGGTCGGCGCCCCGGGTCCGTGAGCAGTCCGGACCCGAGCCGCTCGATCGCGGCGCGGATCGACGACGGTACGGACGCCCGGGGCCGGGAAGCGGTCCCCGTCCTCGCCGTGCGGCCTGGCGGGCGGGACGGGCGGACCGAGGGGCCCGGGCGCGGGTCGGCACTCGGCTGACCTGCGACTTCCGTCGAAATCCGGACAATTGCCGGACGGTTGTGCACAGGAACGTCTCAATCCCGTGGAGGTGCCGTTGCGCCCTCGTCACGATCGGTTCCGACGGCCGGGAGGGCGGTCCGGGGCTCCGTACAGGACGTACATTCGGCTCCGACGATCCCCGCGTGATCGCCGGTGAGTGAGGGCCGCGGGGCGATGTCGTCCACCGATTCCAGAGAGAAGCCCCACCATGCACCGCACCGCCGTCCGCCGCACCGCCATCGCCGCCTCCGCGCTCTCGCTGACCCTGGTCCTGAGCGCCTGCGGCAAGGACGACTCCCCCGCGAAGGACGAGTCGAAGGACAAGACGGCGTCGAGCGCGCCCGCCGCCGACTCGGAAGGGAAGGCGCTGTCGCAGGCGGAGCTGGACAAGCTCGCGCTGGCCAAGGGCGACGTCGAGCAGCACGAGATCAGCAAGGCCACCAAGGCCGACCTGGCCGGCACCGACGGCGCGAGCACCGACAAGGCGGAGTGCGCGCCGCTGGCCGATGTGATGGTGGCGCGGGGCACCGCGAAGCCCTCGGCCACCTCGGTCGTCAAGATCATGGCGGTGCCGGAGGCCCCGGCCGAGGACGCCTCGCCGGAGGAGAAGGCCGAGGCCGGTCTGAGCGCCCTGGGCGCGACGATCACGATCGACGCCCTCAGCTCGTACGAGGGGAAGGGCGCCGAGGAGGCCATCGCCGCGGTGAAGAAGGCGGGCGCGGACTGCGCGGGCGGCTTCACCATGATCACCGGCGCCGAGAAGACGAAGATCACGAAGGTGGAGACCGGCTCCTACACCGGCGGCGACGAGGCGGTCGCCTACACCTTCGCGATGGACCTGGGCGGCGAGAGCTCCACCGGTCATCTGGTGGCGGTCCGCAAGGGCGGCACCGTCGCGGCGTTCTACTCGATGAGCCTGGCCGGCAAGGCCGAGCAGCCGAAGGCGGTCATCGACGCCCAGCTGAAGAAGCTCGGCTGATCCCCGGCGGACGCCGAGTCGGATCGGGGGCGGTCGCCCCACCCTGGGTTTCCGGATGGGGCGGCCGCCCCCGTCCGCGTGTGGAGGCCCGTTCCCGTCCGCCTGTGAACGGCCCGTTCCCGTCCGCGCGCCTCCTGATCGTTCCCGTCCGCGTGCCTCCCGGTCGCTCCCGGTCGCTCCCGGTCGCTCTCGTCGCGCCCGGGCGGCCGGGAGGCTCCGCGCGCGCCCCGGGCCCGCCGGCCGTCAGTCGTCGGTGAGCAGCAGCCGGGCGGCGAGGGCGTCGACCCCGTGGCCGGTGTTGGAGAGCACCGCGACCGCGCGGCCGGTGCGCGGGACGAGGCCGATGAACGAGGCGGACCCTCCGGTTCCGCCGTTGTGCCAGACCACCTCCGTGCCGTCGGCGCGGATCCGGGTGAACCAGCCCCGTCCCACGCGGTTCTCCCCCTCGGCGTCGAACCGCGCCCTGGCGGCGTCCGCCCCCGGGGCCCGGCCCTCGGCGACCGCGAGCAGCAGCCGGGCGAGATCGCGGGCGGTCGACCAGACGCCCGCGCCGGAGGGGGCGTACCCCGGTGACGTCCAGGGCTCCGCGGGGCGTCCGCCGGGCCGGTGCGGGAGGGCGGCGGGGTGCGGGAGCGGTCGGGCCCGGGTGTGGAAGCGGGTCCCGGTCATGCCGAGCGGGGTGAGGAGTTCGCGTTCCGCCAGCCGCGCGTAGTCGGGTTCGCCGTCCGGCGACGCCCCGGCGGCCAGGGCGTGGCCGAGGAGGGCCGTCCCGAGGTTGGAGTAGCGGAACGTTCCGGCGGATCCGGCCCCGCGGACGGCCGCGGCGCGGTCGAGGAAGGCGTCCCGGTCCAGTCCCCGGTACGGGTCGCGGCCCCGGCGCGCGGCGAGGGAGGCCCACAGCGCGGCGGCGGCGGAGCGGTGGTGCAGCCGGGGCAGTCCGGAGCGGTGGGCGGCGAGGTCGCCCAGGAGGGCGCGGCCCGCCGGGCGGCCCGTGAAGCGGTCGGGCAGAAGTTCGGCGACGGGCTGTTCGGGCGAGACCGTGCCGCGCTCGGCGAGCCGGCTCAGCAGCATGCCGGTGAGGACCTTGGCGGTCGAGCCGATCTCGAAGGCGGTGTCCGGGGCGGCCGGAGCGGGGGTGTCGCCGTCCTCCGTGCCGAGCGCGGCGAAGCGCGGTGCGCCGTCCTGGATCAGGGCGACGGAGAGGGCCCGGTGATTGCCGGGCGCGCCGGCGGCGCGCTTCATCCGTGCGGCCAGTTCGGGGTCGCCGCCCGTCAGCCGGGGGGACCACGCGGTGCGGTCGGGGGCGGTCATACGGGGGCGGTCCTCTTCCGGGAGGGGGTACGAAGGTCCGGAGGCGGTCGTTCCGCCACCGGGCGAGCGGGCCGCGGCCGGGCCGGAGAAGATCATAGGGAGGGGCGGAAGGGCCGGGCGGCTCAGGTGAGGGCGGCGATCGCGTAGCCGAGGCCGAGGGCGGTGGCGAGGACGCCGAGGAGCAGGCGCAGCGCGGTCTCGGGGAGCCGGGGCTGGAGCCGGGCCCCCAGATATCCGCCGAGCAGTCCGCCCAGTCCGCAGACCAGGCCGAGGGTCCAGTCCGGCGCGATGTCGCCGCTCGTGGTGAGGGCCAGCAGCGCGTAGGAGCCGGCGCCGGCGACGGAGGCGGCGAAGGTGGAGGCCAGTGCGGCGGGGGCGACCTGGGCGACCGGCATGCCGCGGCCGACCAGGATCGGCCCGAGCAGGGAGCCGCCGCCGATTCCGTAGATCCCGCCGACCGTGCCCACGGCGGCGGCGAGGGCGGTGAGGGCGCGCGGGGAGGGTTCCGCGGGGGCCGTGCGCGCGGCGGTCGCGGGGCGCAGGGTGCGCAGACAGAGCCAGAGGCCCAGCGGCAGCAGCAGCGCGGCGACCAGCAGCCGGAAGACGGCGGGGCCGGGGACGGCGAAGACCCGGACGACCGCGCCGAGGACCACTCCGGGCAGGGTGCCGAGGATCAGCCGGCGGGTGAGCGGCCCCCGCAGGGTCCCGCGCCGGTGGTGGCGGAGCAGCGCGCCGGGCCCGGCCACCACGTTGAAGAGCAGATTGGTGGGGGTGACGCTGGGGCTGGGGACTCCCAGGACGCTCAGCTGGACCGGGAGCAGGAAGACCGCGCCGGAGACCCCGACGGGCGCGGTCGCCGAGGCGATGAGCATCCCGGCGGTGAACGCCAGCGCCCCTGTGGACCAGTCCATGTGCTCCGCCCCCCGCGACGACCGGTTCAGTATCGGTCGTCGCGGGGGCCCTGGCGCGGTCGCCCGGATGACAGTCGTATGAACGGGCGGGCGGGGCGGTTCCGTTCGGTCACCAGGTCACGGTGAGCCGGCGGGGGCTGCGGGAGGTGGTGCCCAGCCGCCACTGGACGCCGTCGGCGGGCTCGGCGAGCCGCAGCCCGGGGAAGCGGGCGGCGAGCCGGTGCAGGCCGAGGCGCAGCTCCAGCCGGGCGAGCCAGGCGCCCAGGCAGTAGTGGGGGCCCGCGCCGAAGGCGAGGCCGGGCCCCTCCAGCGGGGCGAACAGGTCGTCGAAGGGCCGGTCGGGGAAGAGGTCGGGGTCGCGGTTGGCCAGGAAGCAGTCGGCGAGGACCACCGAGCCCTTCGGGATGAGCACACCGCCGACCTCGACGTCCTCGGCGGCGTGGCGGGCGGTGCCCCGGTCGTCGCCGAGCGGCATCAGATGGAGCAGCCGCTCGGCCAGCGCCTCGGCGGCCGGCTCGTCGGCGCCGAGGCGCTCCCAGCACTCCGGCCGTTCGCCGAGGAGGTAGAGGAGGGAGTTGCCGAGCATGGTCATCGTGCTGTCGTGGCCGCCGACCACCAGTCCGCAGACGAGCTGGACCAGTTGGGTCTCGGGGATCCCGCCCTCCTCGTCGGCGGCCCGGACCACCGAGCTGATCAGGTCGTCCCCGGGTTCGCGGCGCCGGCGGGCGAGGAGTCCGGCGCCGAATTCGGCGAACTCGGCGAGCACGGTCTCCACTTCCCGCCCGTCGTGGGAGCCGTCGGAGAAGGCGTGCTCGGACCAGTGGCGCAGCCGGGAGCGCACCTCGTCGTCGAGTCCCATGAGCCGGCTGATCACCCGGACGGGCAGCGGGAGGGTGTACGCGGCGACCACGTCCACCGGGGGTTCGGCGCGGGCGAGGGAGTCCAGGCACTCCTCGACGATCGCGGCGATCCAGGGCTGCCAGCGGGCCACGGCCCTCGGGGTGAAGGCGCGGCGCAGGGTGCCGCGCAGCCGGAGGTGGTCGCTGCCGTCCTGGTTGAACATCAGATCGGGGTTGTTCACCAGGTCGGGCACGGCGGACAGGGACGGCGCGTCGGCCTCGTAGAGCTGGGAGCGGCGGAATCGGGCGTCGGAGAGGACCTGGCGCACATCGGGGTGGCGGCTCACCAGCCAGGCGTGTGAGCCGTCGGGGAGTTCGGCGGGCCGGGGCGGGCCGGGCTCGCCCACGACGACGCGGTGCAGCGGCGGTCTGTGCTGCCGGGGACATGTGCCGGTGGTCTCGGCGTCGGACACGGTGCCTCCTGGCACGTAGACGGGTTGGGGGACGGGTCAGAGCCGGACCAGGACCTTGCCCAGCCGGCCGCCCCGGCTCCGGTAGAGGCTGGCGTACGCCTCGGGGATGCTGTCGAAGCCGTGGTGGAGCGTGTGGTCGCAGACGACCTCGCCCCGGCGGATCCGGCCGCCCAGTTCGGTGTGGAGCGCCTGCCAGTTCCCCTGGGTGAACCACTCCAGCGAGAAGATGCCGCGGATGGTGGCGCGGGGGAACATGATGTAGGGCAGCAGCCGGGGGCCGACGCCCTCCCGGCCCACCTGGGTGGCCCACTGCCAGCACACCGCGACCTGGCTGCCGATGTTGAGCATGGAGAACACGGCGTCGGTGAGGGCGCCGCCCAGATTGTCGAAGTACTTGTCGACGCCGTCGGGGGCGACGCCGCGCAGCGCGGCGCGGACGGTGTCCGCGCTGTCCCCGTGCCGGTACAGGAGGACGCCGTCGAAGCCGAGTTCGGTGAGGCGTTCCGCCTTCTCGGCGCTGGAGGTGGAGCCGATGACCCGGGCGCCGGAGAGTTTGGCCAGCTGTCCCACGAGGGAGCCGACGGGGCCGGAGGCGCCGCTGATGACGACGGTGTCGCCGGGCCGGACGGTCATGAACTTGGTGAGCGTGCCCCAGGCGGTCATGCCGGGCCCGCCCATCGCGCCGAGCGCGGTCGCCAGCGGCAGGGTCTCGTCGTACCAGCGCGGATCGAGTCTGCGGTAGGCGGGGAAGACCATGGGGAAGGTCCCGGTCTGCCAGGGGGTGGCGGCGCCGGTGCCGATCACATGGGTGCGCCAGCCGCCGAATCCCTGGACCAGGTCGCCGGGGCGGTGGGCGGCGAGCGGTCCGGCCTCCAGCACCTCCATGACGGAGTCGGCGCCCATGTGGTCGCCGAGGACGGTGTCCAGGGCGATGCCCTGGAGGTAGGGGTCGACGGAGACGTAGACCGTTCTCAGCAGCATTTCGTCGGGGGCGAGGTCGACGTCGATGTCCTCGACGACCTTCTCGTAGACCCGGTCCACGTCGGGCACGCCCTCCATGTGCTCGCGGACCACCCATTTCTGCGTTCTCATCACAGCTCCTCGTGTGCGCGGCTCATCCCCGCAGTCCGACGGGGATGACGAGATGGGTGGGCGGCGGGCCGCTCTCGTCGATGGAGGCGGTGAACGGCCGGCCGTCGTCGCGGCAGACGAACTGGGCGACGTGGCGGCCGGCGGCGGCGGCCCGGATGAGCCCGCCGGTGGTGGCCCACACCCCTGACTGATAGAAGTTCGCCAGCCCCGGGACTCCGGGGCCGTGCTTCTTGACCAGCTCCTCCAGGGTCTCGCCGCTCTCCACGAACGGCTGCCAGCCGAGGACGGTCCCGTCGTAGTTGCCCGTGTAGCGGACCTGGGTCAGCGGGCTGGACACATCGCGCACGGCGATCGCCTCGCGGAGGCCGGGGTGGCGCTCCTCCAGGAAGGCCACGATCGCGTCGCGGGCCCGCCGCTTGGCCGCGTAGTAGCCCCGCCCGTGGCGTACGGGCAGGGTGTGCAGCCGCTGGCCGCCGCGGCTGCGGCTGGCCTGTTCGGGGCCCTCGTCCAGGGCGCGCCAGGGCGCGATGTCGCAGAAGTAGGTGGCGTAGACGACGGTGGTGCCGTGCGGGGACAGCTCGGGGTAGTGCCGGCTGCGGAACTGCACATTGATGCTCGGGTGGCGGATTCCGGTCAGCTCCGCCGCCGTCCGCTCGTCGAGGAGATGGGTGGTGCAGGGCTCTCCGTCGGGGAAGTCGCCCCGCAGGCCGAGGAAGAGGGTGAAGTAGCCGGGGAAGACCATGCCGGGTTCGAGGATGGTCTCGGTGTAGAGCTTGCGGTAGGCGTCGTTGAGATAGCGCCCCTTGAGGAGGTTCATCATCGTGGTGTGGCCGTCGCAGGCGGAGACCACGATGTCGGCCCGGTACTCCCGGCCGTCGGTGAGCCGGACGCCGACCGCGCGGTCGTCCTCGACGATCACCTCCTCGGCCTTGGCGTTGTACGTGACCTCGCCGCCGAGCGCGCGGTAGCGGCGTTCGATGGAGGTGGCGAGGCCCAGGGAGCCGCCCTCGGGGACGCCCGCGGAGAGATTGGCGTGCGAGGCGAGCTGGAAGTGGAACGGCAGTACGGGGAAGGCCGGGTGCTTCTCGTACAGGATGAAGTTGAACGCCTCGCGCAGCAGCGGGTCCTGGAAGCGGGCCGAGTAGTCGGTCATCAGCACGCTGATGGTGGTGCGGACGGCGTTGAAGTAGGGGACGAAGGAGGCGAGCATGCGCCAGCGCTCGGCCCTGCCCATCAGTCCGACGGGGGTGAGGAAGGGGTAGACCGCGAGGCATTTGCGAAAGGCCCGCAGCTGGTCGCAGAAGCGCCGGACGAGCCGGGCGTCCGCGGGCGACAGCTCGGTGAGATGGGCCTGGAGCCGGTCGGGGTCGGAGTAGAAGTAGACCGCCCGGCCGTCCCGGCCGCGCACGATGTTGAAGACGTCGAAGTGACGGATCTGTTTGCCCTGAAGGGCGCCCAGCTCCAGCCAGATCTGGTGCATCTCGTTGCCGGGCCCGCTGCCGAGCAGCCAGCTGACGCAGCAGTCCAGGGTGAAGTCGCCGCGGTCCCAGGCGGTGCAGCAGCCGCCCGGGATCTCGTGCATCTCCAGGATGTGGGTGCGATAGCCGTTCATACGGGCGTAGCAGCCGGTGGAGAGGCCGCCGAGTCCCGCGCCGATGATGATCATCGATTCTCTGCCGCGTTGCGACGACGCCACGGATGCGCTCTCCTTCGCCTGGGGTGCCCGCCGGTTCCAGCTCATGCGCCGGCGCCCTCCCGCCGGGGCCGGCGTTCGCGCCCCTCGCGCCGGTCCAGCCTCGGCAGATGTCCGAGCCTCTCGGGGCGCCAGGGCTCGCGGGGGGTGCTGCGGTCCGCCCGGAAGGGGATCCCCCACTCGTCGCAGAGGTACTGGACGGCGAAGCGGCCGGTCGAGGCGGCGCGGATCAGTCCGCCGAGGCCGACCCACTGCCCGGCCATGGAGAAGCCGCTCAGCCCCGGCAGCCGCATCCGGTCCTTGCCGACCAGTCCGGCGGCCACGTCGTCGGCGTCGGAGAACGCCTTCCACGCCAGGATGGAGCCCTGGTGGTTGCCGGTGTAGCGCAGGGTGGTGGCCGGGGTCGCGACGTCGACGAGTTCGATCCGTTCGCCGATGCCGGGCCGTACGCGTTCCAGGAAGCCGCGGACGAAGGCGGCCACCTCGCGCTTCTGCGCCCAGTACGCCCTGCGGTCGGTGCGGCGCAGCTCCCGCCAGTGGGCGAAGTCGCTGAAGTAGGTGCAGTGGATCACCGATTTGCCCGGTGGGGCGAAGCCGTCGGAGTAGTGGGAGCGGGACTGCACCACGAGGCTGTTCTGGAGTGCGCCGGGGAGGTGGGCGGCGTCCTTCGCGGAGAGCAGGTGGGTGGTGCTGTGGGTGGGGTCGCCCGGGTCGCCGTCGACGCCGACGAAGGCCGAGACCACGGCGGGGAAGAGGGCGCCCGGCCGGTTCAGCAGCTCGTCGTAGAGCCGGTCGATCCGGGGGGAGGTGTACCGGCCGCCGAGCAGGGAGCGGATGGCGGTGTGCCCGTCGCAGGCCGCGACGACGTGGTCGGCGTAGAACCGGCGGCCGTTCCCCAGCCGGACGCCGACCGCGCGGTCGTCCTCGATCAGGATCTCCGCCACCCGGGAGCGGTAGGAGACCGAGCCGCCCAGCCCGGTGTACCGCTCCTCGATCGACCGGGCGAGTCCGAGGGATCCGCCCTGGGGGAAGCCCGCGTTGCGGTGGCGGGCGGCGGCCATGTTGAAGAGGTACGGCAGCAGGGGGAAGCCCTCGGGGTCCTGGAAGAAGATGTTGCGGAACGCCCGGCGCAGCAGCGGGTCCTGGAAGCGGTCGGCGAAGACGTGCATGGGGGTGGCGGCGGTGCGCCAGAAGAGCCGGAAGGCGGGGAGGACGGTCCGGAGCAGGGCGGCTCGTTCCCGTACGGTCCGCAGCGGCGGCGCGGTGAGGAACGGGTACAGCTCGATGGCGGCGAATCGGCGCAGGTCGCGGCAGAAGGCGCGGATCAGCCGGGCGTCGGCGGGCGAGAGGTCGAGCAGATGCCGTTCCAGCCGGTCGGGGTCGTTGTAGAAGGTGACCGAGCGGCCGTCCTCGTCGACGACCCGGTTGAACATGTCGAAGTGGGTGACGGCCTTGCCGTCGAGCGCGCCCAGCTCGCTCCAGATCTGGTGGGCCTCGTTGCCGGGCGCGGTGCCGATGAGCCATTCGATGCAGTAGTCGAAGATGTAGCCGTCGCGGGCCCAGGCGGTGCAGCAGCCCCCGGGGAGGACGTGCTTCTCGAAGATCCGGGTCCGCATGCCGTTCATCTGCGCGTAGCACCCGGTGGACATCCCGGCGACGCCCGCGCCGACGACGATCACCCGGGGGGCGCCGGCCTTCCGGCCGGGCGGGCGGCTCGACCAGTCGTCGTCGTCATCGCGCATGGGCTGCCCCGTTCTGCGTCAGGGTGCGGTGGACGAGTTCCGCGTTGCGGGCGAGATGGCCGGCGTCGAGCATGTCGGCGTGGACGCCGGAGCCGCGGAGCACGGTGTGGGCGGTGGTGGAGCTGCCGTGCCAGGCGCCGCGCTCACCGGCGGCGTACAGCGCGGCCTTCTCCTCGTCGGTGACGACGCTGACGGCGGCGGCGACCGTGCCGAGGTTGGGGGTGCGTCCGCAGAAGGCGAGGTAGTCGGCGGCGTGCTCCATGGTCTCCTGGGCGACGATCTCCGATCCCGTGTGTTTGCGCAGGTGTTCGCGGAGTTCGCTTGCGAAGCCGTCGAGGTGCTCGGGGCCCGGGGTGTAGGGCTCCAGGATCCGGTGGGAGTCGAGGATGACGACATGGGCGACCTGTCGGCCGCGCCGCTCCAGCTCCTTGGCGGTCTCGAAGGCGAGATTGCCGCCGAGGGAGTAGCCGAGGAGCAGGCAGCGGCCCTCGGGCTGGAGGGCGTCGACGAGGTCGGCGTACCGGATCACCTTGTCGTCGCCGGGGAGGTAGTTGAAGGCGGTGACCCGGTACTGGGGGAGGTGGCCGGCGAGCCCCCGGTAGACGAGCCCGTGGCCGCCCGCGGGCGGGAAGCAGAAGACCTGCTCCCCGGCGCCGGGGTTGAAGCCGATGTGGTGCCGGTCGTCGTCGGCCGGGCCGGCCGCCGGGGCGGTGCTGATCCGCTCCACGGCGGCGGCCATCCCGTGCAGGGTGGTGACCTGGTAGAGCCCGCTGACGGGGATGGTGACGCCGAATTCGGCCTGGAGGTGGTGGATCAGTTCGATGAGTTTGATCGAGCTGCCGCCGAGTTCGAAGAAGTCGTGGTCCGTGCTGAGCTGTTCCCGTCCCAGCAGGGCGCTCCAGTGCCGGGCCATGCTGATCTCGAACGGGGTGGTGGGGGGCTCGTGGTCCGCCGCGTCCCCGTCGCTCTCCTCGGGGGCCGGGGCGGGCAGGGCGGCGGTGTCGACCTTGCCGTGGGGGGTGAGCGGGAGCGCGGGCAGCTCCACGAAGTACGACGGGATCATGTAGGCGGGCAGACCGGCGGCGAGATGGCGGCGGAGCGCGCGCCGGTCGAGGGCGGCGCCGGGGGCGGGTACGCAGTAGGCGCAGAGGACGGACTCGCCCCGGGCGTCGGCGCGCACCGCGACCACCGCGCGGGCCAGGTCCGGCCACTGGGCGAGCTGGGTCTCGATCTCGTCGATCTCGATGCGGTGGCCGTGCAGTTTGATCTGGGTGTCGGCGCGGCCGAGGAGATGGACCCGGCCGTGGGCGTCCCAGCGGGCGAGGTCGCCGGTGCGGTAGAGGCGTACGGGCGGGGCCGAGGGCCGGCGGCTGAGGGTCCGGACGGTGAAGCGCCGGGCCGTCTGGTCGGGGTCGCCGGCGTATCCGATGGCGACCGCGTCGCCGCCGATCCACAGTTCGCCGGGGACGCCGGGCGGGACGGGTTCGCCGTGCCGGTCGAGGATGTGCAGGGTGCTGTTGGGGAGCGGGCGGCCGATGGGCACCATCCGGCCGGCCTCCAGATCGTCGGCGGGGCCCTCGAAGCAGGCGCTGTCGACGGTGGCCTCGGTGACGCCGTAGGAGTTGATGACGCGGGTGCGAGGGCCGGCGAGGGCGCGCAGTCTGCGGTATTCGCCGACCTTCCACGCGTCGGAGCCGACGATCAGCAGCCGCATGAAATCGAGCCGCAGTCCGCGGCGTTCGCAGTGCTCGGTGAGGGAGCGCACGACCGCCGGGACGAATTCGGCGGAGTCGACCCCTTGCGCGCGCATCGTCCGGTACAGCCGCGCGGTGTCGAAGAGGAGATCGCGGTCGGCGAGCACCAGGGTGCCGCCGGAGCAGAGCGCCCGCACCAGATCGCCGGTGAAGACGTCGAAGGAGGGCGCGGCCATCTGGAGATGGACGCCGGGCTCCTCGTCCAGCCGGTACTCCTCGCGCCACGCGCGGTGGGCGGAGGCGAGATTGCGGTGGCTGACCAGGACGGCCTTGGGACGGCCGGTGGATCCGGAGGTGTGGATGACGTAGGCGGGGGCGTCGGGGTCGACCGCGCCCTCGGGGTCGGCGAGCGGCTCCGGGGTGTGCGGGCCGGTGTGCGGGCCGGTGTGCGGGCCCTCCCCCGCCGATACGCCCAGCTCCGCCAGGGTGAGGGTGTCGGCGTCCAGTCCCGGCATCCCGGCCCGGGCGGCGAGGTCGGCGACGATGACCAGGGCGGCGCCGGCGGTGCGGACCATCCGGGCGATGCGGTCGACGGGCTGGTCGGGCTGGAGCGGCAGATAGGCGCCGCCCGCCTTGAGCACCGCCAGCACCGCGACGATCAGCTCGGGGGACTTCTCCAGGCAGAGGGCGACCACCGCGCCGGACCGGACGCCCCGGTCGCGCAGCCGGTGGGCGAGGAGGGCGGCCCGGTGGTCGAGTTCGGCGTAGGTCAGCAGACGGGCCGGGCCCTGGGGCGAGGGGGGCACGGAGACGGCGATCGCGCCGGGGCGTTCGGCGGCGGCCTCGGCGATGAGCCGGTGCACGGGGACCGCGTCCCGGCCCTTGTCCCGGCCCGTGTCCCGATCGGCGGGACGGTCGGCGTCGCTCGCGGGACGGTGGTCGTCGCCGGTGCCGCTCGCGAGGCGGTCGGCGATCTCGGCGGCGTCGCTCCCCGGACGGTCGGCGGACTCGGCGGTGTCGCGATGGGGTACGGGCGGGGCGGCCGGGTCCGTGCCCGGCTCCGGTGCGCCGGGCGGCGGCGCGAGGCGGGCGGCGCCGCTCCACTCGACGGTCAGCCGCTCCCGCTCCCGGGCGTCGAGCATCTCCAGCCGGGTGGTGGGCCGGTCGGCGGGGGCCCGGGTCAGATCGTCCAGCAGATGGATGTAGTGGGAGGCCAGCCGTCGCATCGTCGCCGGCAGGAAGAGGTCGGTGTTGTACTTGAACACACAGTGGAAGCGGTGGTCGGCCTCGTCCTCGTAGACGGAGAGAGTGAGGTCGAACTGCCCCTCTTCCTCGGGGAGTTCGATGTACTCCAGCCGGTAGCCGTACTTCTCGGTGGCCACCTTGTGGGTGAGCAGGATGAACATCGCCTGGAAGACCGCGGAGCGGCTGGGGTCGTGCTGGAGGCCGAGCTGTTCCACCAGCAGGACGAAGGGGTACTCCTGGTTGTCCAGGCCGCCCAGCACCGTGCGGCGGACCTGTTCGAGCAGATCGGCGACGGTCGGCGCGCCGGAGAGATCGGCGTGCAGCGGCAGCGGGTTGACGAAGTAGCCGTAGACCGAGCCGAACTCCTGGCGGGTGCGGCCGGTCACCGGGCTGCCGACGACGATGTCGTCCTGCCCCGAATAGCGGTGCAGCAGGATGTAGTAGGCGCTCAGCAGGACGACGAACGGGGTGACCTCGTGCGCGCGGGCCAGCTCGTGGACGCGCGCGCTGAGCGCGGCGTCGAGGACGAAGAACTCGGAGGCCCCGTTGTGGGTCTGCACCGCCGGGCGGGGCTTGTCGACCGGCAGATCGAGCAGCGGCACCCGGTCGGGCAGATGGGAGCGCCAGTAGTCGAGCATCCGGCCGGCGCCGGGGCTCGCCAGGAACCGGTTCTGGTCGTTGAGGAAGTCGAGATAGCGGGCGGTCACCGGCGGCAGCTCCGGCTCCGCGCCCCGGCGCAGCCCCTCGTACACCGCGAGCAGTTCCTCGATGAAGGTGAAGGTCGAGATGGCGTCGGAGACGATGTGGTGGACCGCCTTCATCATCACCCAGCGGTCGGGGGCGCGCTTGAAGAGCCGGAAGCGGAAGAGCGGGTCGTGGGCCAGGTCGTACGGCTTGCGGTACTCGGCCACGATCGTGCGGTGGATCTCCTCCCACTCCTGGTCCTGGACGTCGAAGAGCTTGAGGTCCGGAACGACCTCCGGGGAGACCCGCTGGACGGCCCGGCCGTCGGCCAGGAGGAAGTTGGTGCGCAGCGCGGGGTGGCGGGCGACGGTGCGGCGGACGGCCTCGAACATGAGGTCGGGGTCGATCTCGACGGCGACCTCGACCGCGCCGCCGATGTTGTAGGCGTAGCCGTCGGGGTTGAGCTGCTTGAGGAACCAGAGCGCCTTCTGGTTCTGGGTCAGCGGGTACTCGTGTTCGTCCTCGAACACGTCCGGCGCGGCGGCGTCGGCGCTGTCGTCGCCGGCGGCGGCCAGCGCGGTGAGGCCGTCGTGGAGCTGGTCGGTCAGCTCGCCGACCGGGGTGCCGCTGAGCAGGGCGACGACGGGGAGCGCGATGCCGAACTCGGCCTGGACGCGGGCGCGCAGCTCCATCGCGAGGAGGGAGTCGAGGCCCAGTACGCCGAGTCCGGCGGCGGGCTCGACCCGGTCCGCCGGGGTGCGGAGCACGGAGGCGATGAGCGCGGTGAACCGCTCGGCGGCCAGGGCTCGGCGCTCCTCGTCGCCGGCGGCGGCGCGGAAGGCGTCGATGAGTCCGTCGCCGCCGGTGCTCCGCCGCCGGGGGGCGGTCGCGGCGAGTTCGGCGACGAGCGGCGGCGGTGACGCGTACCAGGCGAGGAAGACCTGCCAGTCGACGACGGTGGCGATGAGCAGCTGGGCCCGGTCCTGGCCGATGACGCGTTCCAGCACGGCCATGCCGACGTCGGGGGCGAGGGAGCTCATGCCCCGGTTGACGAGGTAGTGGTCGACCAGGCCGAGTTCCTCGATCATGCCGGTGGCCCAGGGGCCCCAGTCGAGGCTGAGCGCGGGCAGGCCCCGGGCGCGGCGGTGGTGGGCGAGGGCGTCGAGGAAGGCGTTTCCGGCGGCGTAGTTGGTCTGGCCCGCCGTGGTGAGCAGGGAGGCGATGGAGGAGAAGAGGACGAAGTGCTCCAGGGGTTCGTCCCGCAGATGGCGGTGGAGCAGCAGGGAGCCGATGACCTTGGGGTCGTGGACGGCGTCGAAGGTCCGCCGGTCCATTCCGGGCACCAGGGCGTCGCGGACCTGGCCCGCCAGATGGAAGACGCCCCTGATCGGCGGCGGGTCGCCGCGCCGGTGGCCGTCGAGCCAGTCGGTGAGGGCGCGCTCGTCGGTGAGGTCGACGGGGGCGGGGATCGCCTGCGCGCCGAGGCTCTCCAGCTCCTTGAGGAAGGCGACGGCCCGGCCCTCGGGGGTGTCGGGGTCGGTGTCGCGCCACTGGTCGCGGTCGGGCAGCCGGGTGCGGCCCATGAGGATCAGCCTGCGGGCGCCGCGCCGGACGAGGGTGCGGCAGAGCAGCCGGCCGAGCGCTCCGTAGGCTCCGGTGACGAGATAGCTGCCGTCGGCGCGCAGCCGCAGCGGGAGCGGCCGGGTCAGCTCCTCGGCGCGCCGGATCCGGCTGGTGAGGCGGCGGCCGCCGCGCAGCGCGATCTCCTCCTCGTCGTCGGTGAGGATCTCCCGCAGCAGCTCCTCGGCGCGGCGGAGGGCGGCCGGGGGCAGGTCTCCGGTGTCGTCGGCGCCCTCTGCGTCCCCGGTGTTCTCCCCGGGCCCTTCGGCGGGGTCCAGGTCGATCAGCTTGCCGCGGTGGGCCATCAGCTCCTGGTGGCGCAGCACCCGGCCGACGCCCCAGGCGGGCGCGGCGAGCGGCTCGACGTCCTCGCCCGGGACCACGGGCTGCGCGCCCCGGGTGACGATGTGGAGTGCGCCGCCGACGCCGGAGGAGAGCAGGGCGCGGGCGAGCGCGATCAGGGAGTAGGAGCCGAGGCCGCTGTGGCCGCCGACGTCGGCCGCCGGGGTGTCCGCGATACGGGGCAGATCGAGGTTCCACAGATGGACCAGCGCGCCGAAGGAGGACGCGCCGTCCATGTCCAGATCGGCGAAGACGCGCTCCAGCTGTTCGGCGGAGCCGGGTACGACGGTGAACTCGCGGCCCGAGGGGGGTGCGGCGGGGTCGGCGTCGTCGCCCCTCGTGCGGTACGCGTCCCCCGGGCGGACCAGGTGGCAGCGGCCGCCGCGGGCGGTCACCAGGTCGGCGAGGGCGTCGCCGACGCCCTGGGAGTCGGCGAGGATCAGCCAGTCGCCGGGTCCGGTCTCCGCGGGGACCGCCTCGGGCAGCGGGCGTTCGGTCCAGACCGTCTCGGTGAGCCAGGAGTCGATGGTGGTGCGGGCGACGGCGGTGGCGGCCTTCTCGACGTCGGCGGCGCGGAAGGCGCGTACGTGCCCGAGCGCGGCGCCGTGCTGGTCGTACACGGCGATGTCGCCGACGAGTTCGTCGTCGTCGGTGCGGGTGACCGTGGCGTGGGCCCACAGCGGCTGGTCGCCCGCCGGGTCCACGCGGACCTCGCCGATGGAGAGCGGCAGCCGGATCCCGGTGCCTCCGGCGGCGTCCGGGCTCCCGTTCAGGAGCTGTGGGGTGAGCAGCGACTGGAAGCAGGCGTCGAGGAGGACGGGGTGGAGGTGGTGGCGGGCGGCGGAGTCGCCGACGGCGGCGGGGGGACGGAGCCGGGCCAGGGCCTCGCCGGGGCCGATCCACACCTCGTCGAGGGCCTGGAACGCGGGTCCGTAGTGGTAGCCGAGGGCGGCCAGCTCGGTGTAGCAGTCGGGGCCGTCGAGCCGGCGGAGGCTGCGGGCGCGGATCGGTCCGGGGTCGAGCGCGGGCCCGGGTGAGCGGCGCTGGCCGGCGCGGACGACGCCGCGGGCGTGCACGGTCCGTTCGGCGTCCGGCTCCGGGCCGGGCGCGGAGGCGACGGTGAAGGCGGCGCTGTCGGCGGAGAGGGAGAGCGTCACGGCCCGGCTCTCCCCCTCGGGCAGGAAGAGCGCCTTGCGGAGTTCGATGTCGGTGAGGACGGCGGTGTCGCCGCCGCTGAGGGCCCGGACCGCCTGGGCGGCCATCTCCAGATAGCCCGCCGCCGGGAAGACCACGGCGTCCTGGATGCGGTGGTCGGCGAGGTAGGGGTGGGCCTCGGTGTCGAGTTCGCTGCGCCAGGTGGGTTCGGGGTGTTCGGTGCGGCGGCCGAGGAGGGGGTGGTCGAGCCGGCCGAGGCGGACCTGGGCGACCGGTCCGGGTTCGGTCCAGTGGCGGTCGCGCCGCCAGGGGTAGCGCGGCAGGGGCGCCGGCCGGCCCGCCGGGTGCAGGACGTTCCAGTCGACGTCGGCGCCGAGGGTGTGCAGGGCGGCCAGCGAGGCGGCGAAGCGGGCGCTCTCGTCCTCCTGGCGGCGGATCGAGGGCAGCGCCCGGCCCGGCAGCTCCCGCGCGTCGAGGGTCTCGCGGATCGAGTGGGCGAGGACGGGGTGGGGGCCGATCTCCAGGAAGAGCCGGTGGCCGTCGTCGGCGAGCCGGTCGACCGCCGCGCGGAAGCGGACCCGGTCGCGGACGTTCTGCCACCAGTACGCGGCGTCCAGTTCGGGGCCTTCGGCGATCCCGTCCCGGGCGGTGGTGTAGAGCGGCACGCGCGCGGGCCGCGGCTCCAGTCCGGCGAGCGAGGCGAGCAGCTCCTCCTTGACGGGTTCCATGGCGGCGCTGTGGTAGGGCACCTTGACGGTCAGGAATCTGGCGAAGACGTCCTCGGCCCGCAGTTCGTCCGCGAGCCGGGTCAGGGCGTTCTCGTCGCCCGCGAGGGTGATGCCGGTGGGGCTGTTGACGGCCGCCACGGAGACGGTGTGTCCGTAGGGGCGTACGCGCTCCTCGGCCTCGTCCTCGGTGAGGCTGACGGCGAGCATGGTGCCGGTGCCGGAGAGCTTCTGCTGGAGTCTGCTGCGGTGGACGGCGATGAGGACCGCCTCCCTGAGGGAGTAGACCCCGGCCTCGTGGAAGGCGGCGATCTCGCCGGTGCTGTGGCCGACCACGGCGTCGGGGCGGACTCCGTAGTGCCGCCAGAGGGCGGCGAGACCGGTCTGCACGGCGAAGTTGGCGGGCTGGGCGAGCCAGGTCTCGCCCATGCGGGAGGCGTTCTCGTCGGCGAACATCTCGTCGACGAGGGACCAGCCGGCGACGGCGCGGATCTCCTCGTCGCAGCGGGCGATCGCATCGCGGAAGACGGGCTCGTCCTCGTAGAGCCCGCGGCCCATGCCCCACCACTGCGGGCCCATGCCGGTGAAGACCCAGACCGAGCGGCGGTCCTCGGGGTCGAGGCGGCGGCCCTGGACGACTCCCGGGTGGGGTTCGCCGCGCAGATGGGCGGCGAGCGCCCCGTCGAGCGAGGCGGTCGAGGAGTGGACGACGGCGAGCCGGGACTCCAGGTGCTGGCGGCGGTGGGCCAGGGTGTGGCCGAGGTCGGCGAGGGCGGCGGGCTCGCCGTGCTCCCCGGCCAGTTCGCGGCGGATGCCGTCGGCGACGTCGTCGAGGGCCTCGGGGGTGCGCGCGGTGAGCGGGAGGATCGTCCAGCGGCGCTCGACGGGGGCGGGCGTCTCGCGCGGGGGCGCCTCCTCCAGGACGACATGGGCGTTGGTGCCGCCGAAGCCGAAGGAGTTCACCCCGGCGCGGGCGGGGCCCCGGTGCTCGGGCCACTCGGTGAGCCGGGTGGGGATCTCGTACGGCAGCGCGTCCGCGTCGATGGCGGGGTTGAGCCGCTCCAGGTTGATGTGGGGCGGGATCCGCCGGTGTTCGAGACAGAGCGCGGTCTTGATGAGTCCGGCGATGCCCGCGGCGGACTCGGTGTGCCCGATGTTGGTCTTGACGGAGCCGACGTAGCAGCGCGCGCCGGGCTCGCGCCCCTCGGCCAGCGCCCGGCCCAGCGCGTTGGCCTCGATCGGGTCGCCGACCGGGGTGGAGGTGCCGTGCGCCTCCATGTACTGGAGGTCGCCGGGGGTGATCCCCGCCTCGGCGCAGACCCGGCGGATCAGGGAGATCTGGGCGTCCGGGCTGGGCACGGTGATGCCGTTGGTGCGGCCGTCCTGATTGACCCCGCTGCCGAGGATGACGGCGTGGATCGGATCGCCGTCCCGCAGCGCGTCCGGCAGCCGTTTCAGGGCGACGACGCCGACGCCCTCGGCGCGTACATAGCCGTTGGCCGAGGCGTCGAAGGTGCGCGAGCGGCCGTCGGGCGAGAGGAAGCCGCCCTTGGTCTCGGCGATGGTGTACTGCGGGGCCATGTGCAGCAGGGTGCCGCCGGCCAGGGCGAGGGAGGTCTCCCCCTTGTTGAGGCTCTCGCAGGCCAGATGCACGGCGACCAGGGAGGAGCTGCACGCGGTGTCGATGGAGAGGCTGGGGCCGCGGAAGTCGAAGCAGTACGAGACGCGGTTCGACACCATCGTCATCATGGTGCCGGTGGCGGTGTGCGCGGCCAGTGAGCCGAAGCCGAGGTCGGAGAACTGGAGGATCTTGTAGTCCAGGGTGAACGCTCCCACGAAGACGCCGACGTCGGTGCCGGCGAGGTCGGCGGGGCGCTGCCCGCCGTCCTCCAGCGCCTCCCAGGCCACCTCCAGGAGCTTGCGCTGCTGGGGGTCCATGTGATCGGCCTCGCGCGGGCTGATGCCGAAGAAGGCGGGGTCGAACTCGTCGAAGCCGTCGATGTATCCGCCCCGGCCGCCGAGCAGCCGGCCGGGCTTGTCCTGGTGGCGGCTAGCGAGCGTGGCGACGTCGTAGCGGTCGGCGGGCGTCGGCGTGATGCAGTCCTTGCCGTCGACGAGATTTCGCCAGTACGCCCGGTGGTCCGACGCGCCGCCTGGCAGGCGGCAGCCCATGCCGATGATCGCCACTCGGCCTCGCGCGGGGTCGCGGGTCGCGTCAGCCATGGTCGAACTCCTCACGTCGTGGCGCGCTGCGGCAGACAGGGGTGGGGCGGTGCGGATGTGCGGGCGCACCGGCCCCGGGCTTCCGGGGGAGAGAGCCCGGTCGGCGGGCTCTGTCGGAAGTACCGGTCAGCGGCCTTCTGGGGACAGCCGGTCCGCCGGACCGGCCGGTTCGCCGCCCGTCTTCGGCGGGCGGCGGCAGGGGTGGAGCAGACTGGCGAGAATCTCACCGGTGCCGGGAAAGGACGCCGGGTCGGAGAGTCCGACCGCGACGGGCTTCCGTCCGGGCCGCCAGGTGTAGCTGCCGAAGAGGTGGTCCCAGACCGAGAGGTCGGAGCCGTAGTGCCCCGCTTCGGACAGGGCGGTGCTGTGGTGCAGACGGTGCTGTTCGGGGCTGGCGAGCAGATGGTTCAGCCGGCCGATGCGCACATCGACGTCGGCGTGGACGAAGTAGCCCTGAGCGGTCACGAAGAGACCCACGACGAGCACCGACTCCCGGGAGAACCCGGCCATGGCGAGGGCGAGTTGGACGATTCCCTGGGCCAGGACGATGTCGAGGACGTGATTGACGCCGTTGTTGGCGACATTCACCTTCCGCGGTACGTGGTGCACTCCGTGCAGCCGCCACAGCAGTGGATTGGTGTGCCCCAGCCGGTGCACGAGATAACTGGCGAGCGAGCCGAGGAGCAGCGCGCCGGGGATCTCCGCCCACAGCCCGAGCGACGGGGCGGCGGGCGAGAGCGCCGAGACGGCGAGGGTGACCAGTGCCTGAGCGAGGGCGCTGGCGGCCATGGTGAGCAGGAAGTAGACGCCGTACCAGCGCCATTCCCGGCGGCTGGGGAGCCATTCCCTTTCATAGGGAATGACTTGTTCGAGAATGGTCAGATAGAGCAGGACGCCCATGAGGAAGAGCGGGCTGACCAGGGCTGGTTCCCATTCGAGGACCAGCGCCGAGGCGCCCACCAGAACCGTCGCGGTCAGCAGACAGGGATAGACCGCCGCCCGGAGCACGGCCCCGGGGGAGAGGACGGACGCCTTCTCCCCCGGGGCCGCGGCGCGGGCGGGGTTGATCTCATCGTCCGACGACGCTCCGTACTCTTCCATCCATGGCTCCTCTGCAAGAGGCACGGCACAGCGAAACGAGCGAGGGCACAGAGCGAGGAACTTCGATCGCGGGGATTCAATTTCCGGCCTTCAGCGCGTTTCGGCGGCCGGAAAGAACGAAACCTGTGCGGAATCCCAGGAGTTGTCCGAAGGCGCGCGGAAATCGTCGCGCACGCTCCGGGATTCAAACACTTGAGATCTCGACAGGATAACCCTGCACGCTACCGCTCTATCCGATGGACAGTAAAGCAGGATTACCGTCCACCATGGAATACGCCGGAGGCCACATTTAATCAATGTGGGTGACATAGTGATATGAGTACTTCAATTCCGCCCGAGCCGGTGACCGGCCCCGGAGCGGCGGGGCCGGTCGGCGGCGAGCGGTCAGCCGCGCGGTCCGGGCAGCCGGGGCACGCTCGCGACGAGCCGGGCCGTGTACGGGTGCGCGGGGGCGCCCAGGACCTGCCCGGTGTCGCCCTCCTCGACGATCCGGCCGTGCTCCAGGACGGCGGTCCGCTCGCACAGGGAGGCAACCACGGACAGATCGTGGGAGACCATGACCAGCGTCAGCCCGTGCTCCCGCTTCAGCTCGTTCAGCAGATCCACCACGGTGACCCGGGTCGTCACATCGAGCGCGCTGACGGGCTCGTCGGCGAGCAGCACCCGGGGGTCGCACACGGTCGCCCGGGCGATGGCGACGCGCTGGCGCTGGCCGCCCGAGAACTCGTGCGGATAGCGCTCGGCGGCGTCGGCCGGGAGCCCGACCCGCTCCAGCGCGGCGGCCACCCTGGGCGGGGCGGTGTGCCGGGTCGCGAGGCCGAGGGAGCGCAGCGGTTCGGCGACGATGCTCCCCACCCGTCTGCGCGGGTCGAGGGAGGAGTAGGGATCCTGGAAGACGCACTGCGCCGAGCGCCGGAACCGCCGCATCAGCTGCCGGTCGCCGAGGCGCAGCGCCTCCCCGTCGAAGCGCACGGCCCCCTCGGTGGGCCGGGCGAGCCCCAGCAGCAGCCGCAGCAGGGTGGTCTTGCCCGCGCCGGACTCGCCGACCAGGGCGAGGCTCCGGCCGGCCGCCACACTGAGGGAGACGTCCGCCACGGCGGGGGCGCCGCTGCCCCGGTGGGCGAAGGAGACCTCGTCGAGTTCGAGTACGGGCGCGGTCATCGTCCGCTCCTCGGGTCGAGCGCCGACTCCAGCTGCCGCGCGCCGGCCACCAGGGCGCGGGTGTACGGCTCGCGGGGGGCGGTGACGATGTCGCGTACCTCGCCCTCCTCGACGGCCCGGCCGTCTTTGAGGACGAGGGCGCGGTCGGCGATCCGGGCGACGACCGCGAGGTCGTGGCTGACGAACAGGACGGCCATCTCCCGCTCCTTCACCAGTGTGTCGAGCAGATCGAGCAGTTCGGCCTGGACGGTGACGTCCAGGGCGGTGGTCGGCTCGTCCGCGATGAGCAGTTTCGGGTCGCAGGCCAGCGCCATGGCGAGGGCGACGCGCTGGCGCTGCCCGCCGGACATCTCGTGTGGGAAGGAGCGGGCGATGCGCTCGGGCTCGGGCAGCAGCACCTGTTCCAGGGCGGCGAGGACCGCGCGTCTCAGCTCCGCGCCGCGGAGGCCGCGCCGCCGGCGCAGCGGTTCGGCGATCTGCCGGCCGGCCCGCATGAGCGGGTCGAGCGCGGTCAGCGGCTCCTGGAAGACGATCGCGGCGTCCCTGCCGCGCACGGCGGTGAGGGCGCGTTCGCCCGCGCCGACCACCTGGGTCCCGGCCAGCTCGACGCTGCCGGTCACGGCCATGCCCTCGGGCAGCAGACCGAGGATCGCGAGCGAGGTCAGGGACTTCCCGGAGCCCGATTCGCCGATGAGGCCGAGCCGTTCGCCGGGCGCGAGCCGGAGCGAGACCGTGTCCACCAGGGTCCGGGCGCCGGCGCGCACGGTGAGATCGCGTATGTCGAGGACGGTCATGCGCGCCTCCGTCGGGCCGCCGGGTCGAGGGTGTCGCGCAGTCCGTCCGCGATCAGATTCACCCCGATGACGAGCGCGACCAGCAGGATGCCGGGGGCCAGCGCGCCCGCCGGGGCCGTGGTGAAGGTGGCCTGTGCCTCGTGGAGCATCCGGCCCCAGGAGGCGTTGGGCGGCGGCGCGCCCAGGCCGAGATAGGACAGACCGGCCTCGGCGAGGACCGCGAGCCCGAACTGGAGGGCGAGGTTCACCACGAGGGTGGGCCAGATGTTGGGCAGGATGTGCCCGGCCACGATTCGGGGCCAGGAGGTGCCGGAGGTGCGGGACGCGGTGATGTACTCCTGTGCGAGGACGCGTTTGACCAGGACGCGTACGAGCCGTCCCACCACCGCGCTCTGTGCCAGGCCGATGGCGAGCACCGCCGATTCCAGGGTGGCCGAGCGCGCGGCGACGATGAGCATCGCGAGCAGCAGGGTCGGGAAGGCGATGAGGATGTCGAGCAGTACGGAGAGGGTGTCGTCGAGCCAGCCCTGGGCGAAGGCGGCCAGCACGCCGAGGGTGACGCCGACGGTGGCCGCGATGAGGACGGAGCCCAGACCTGCCTGGACGGCGATCCGGGAGCCGGTCATCAGCTGGGTGAACAGATCGCGGCCGAGCCGGTCGGTGCCGAGGAGATGGTCGGCGCCGGGGGCGGTCAGCCGTCCGCCGGAGGTGTCGTCGGAGGGGTACGGGAGCCAGAACAGCGAGACGAGGGCGAGCAGGCCGATCAGTCCGGCGACCGTGCAGCCGGTGGTCAGGGTGGCCGAGCGGGTGAGGCGCCGGGCGCGGGGGCGGGCGGTGGCCTCGGCGGGCCGGGCGCCGGACGGCTGTGCGGGGGATCGTTTCATCGGACGCCTCCGGAGAGTCCGCCGCGCAGCCGCGGGTCGACGATCCGCTGCACCAGGTCGACGGCGAATCCGATGATCAGCACCGCGAAGGTGGAGACGAACAGCACGCCCTGGATCACCGGGTAGTCGTGCTGCTCGATCCCGGTGACGAGCAGGGAGCCGAGCCCCGGCAGCGCGAACACGGACTCCACCACGACCGCGCCGAGCAGCGTGGACGCCAGCTCGATGCCGAGGATGGAGATCACCGGCACGGAGGCGTTGCGCAGCCCGTGCCGCCACATCGCCCGCCCGAAGGAGGAGCCGAGCGCCCGGGCGGTGCGCAGATAGTCGCTGTCGAGGACGTCGAGGGCGGCCGACCGGACGTAGCGGATCAGGGAGGCGCTCATCACCAGGGCGATGGTGAGGACGGGCAGGACGAGCGCGCGGATCGCCTCCGCGGGCCGGTCCCAGCCGTCCGGCGGGAAGCCTCCCGCGGGCAGCCAGCGGGCGTTCAGCGCGAAGACGGCGATGAGGATCATGCCGAGCCAGAACACCGGGATGGCGATGCCGAGCTGGGAGACTCCGCCGAGGAGCGCTCCGTACCAGGTGCGGCGGCGGTACGCGGCGACGAAGCCGGCCGGCACCGCGATGAGGACGGCGAGGACGAACGCGGCGAGGGTGAGCGGGACGGTCACCTCCAGCCGGGCGGCGACCTCGGGTCCGACGGGCAGCGAGCTGACGAACGAGGTGCCCAGGTCGCCCCGGAGCAGCTGTCCGATCCAGTGGACGAACTGCTCCGGGAGCGGCTGGTCGGAGCCGATGGAGCGGCGGGCCTCGGCTATCTGCTCGTCGGTCGCGCCCACGGCGGTGAGCGCGTTGGCGGGGTCTCCGGGCAGCATCCTGAGCAGCACGAAGAGCACCACGCTCGCGAGGGCGAGCGACACCAGCAGAAAGGCGAAGCGGCGCAGGAGGTAGCGCGTCATCAGCCCTTCTTGATGTCGTAGGCGTGGAACTGGGAGTTCAGGCCGTTGAGCGGGTAGCCGGAGAGTTCGCTGGAGGCGACCACGATCTGCGGGTACAGATACAGCCACTCGCTCGCCGCGTCCTCGGCGGTCTTGCGGTTGACCTTCTTCAGCAGCTCGGTCTGCTCCTCGGTGGTGGAAGCCTGCTCGGCCTGCTCGACCCACCGGGTGACCTGCTTGTCGTCGTAGCCCCAGTAGAAGTCGGGGTCGCCGTACCAGACGAGGTCGCGGTCGTTGACGTGCTCCTGGAGCGTGGCGTCGAAGGAGCGGTTCTTGTAGACCTTGGTGTACCACTCGTCCGACGTGATGGTGTTGATCTTGACGTCGATGCCGACCTTGGCGAGCTGGGACTTGATGAAGGTCGCCGCGGTGGGGTGCGGGTCGTAGTTCGGGGTGTCGAGGGTGAAGCTGAAGCCGTCCTGGTAACCGGCCTCGGCCAGCAGCTTCTTCGCGCGCTCGGTGTCGTACGCGTCGATCGCGGTGAGGTCCTCGTACCACGGGTCGGTGGGCGGGACCATGGAGCCGATGAGCTTGCCGTGGCCGCCCCAGACGGACTCCAGCAGCTTCTTGTCGTCGATCGCGGCGGAGACGGCCCGGCGGACGAGGACGTCGTCGAAGGGCTTGACCCGGTCGTTGAAGGCGAGCAGCAGCTTGGTGGTCGAGTCGCCGTCGTTGACCTTGTAGGCGGGGTTGTCCCGGAACTGGTCGAGGGCGTCGGGCGACTGTCCGCTGGTGACGACGTCGACGGCGTTGGTCAGCAGGGCGTTGTTGAGCGCCGTGGCGTCCTTGAAGTAGCGGAAGACAACCTGCTTGTTGGCGGCCGCCTCGCCCCAGTAGCCGGGGAACCGGTCGAGGCTGAGGGCGGAGCCGCGGGTCCACTTGCCGAGCGTGTACGGGCCGGTCCCGTCCTCGCTGGTCTTGAGGTCGCGGGCCTCGGAGTTGACGATCCAGACGTACGAGAGCTGGTAGACGAAGGAGATCGACTTCTTCGACAGCCGGACCTTCACGGTCCGCGCGTCGGGGGTCTCGACGGCGTCGATGACCTCCAGATTGCTCTTGCGCGCGGACTGGGACTCCTTCGCGATCACCTTCTCCAGGCTGTACTTGACGTCCTGGCTGGTCAGCTTCTTGCCGCTGTGGAAGGTGACCTTGTCGCGGAGGGTGAAGGTGTAGGTGAGGCCGTCGCCGCTGACCTTGTGGTCCTGGGCGAGCAGCTTCTCGACCTCGCCGTCGTCGGTGAGTCTGAACAGCCCTTCGTACACATTGCCGTTGAGGGCCTCGGTGACGCCCTGGCCGCCGCCCGCGGTGTTGTCGAGGTTCTGCGGCTCGTAGAGCGAGCCGATGCCGACGGTGGCGTCGGGGTCGTGCCCCCCGCCGGAGGCGCTGCCGCTGGTCGTGCCGCCGCCGCAGGCGGAGAGGGTGAGCGCGAGGGCGACGGCGACGGACGAGGCGTACAGGGACGACTTCTTGATGCTCATGAGCGGTACACGTACTTTCGTGCTGCGGGGAGGGGCAGGGATCTGACTCAGTTGCCGCTGGGGAAGCCGTCGCGGAAGACCGGCCGCTTTTCGCCGGCCGTGACCGGCAGGTGGAAGCGGTTCTGCCGCGGCGGCATCGGACAGTTGTACTGGTCGGAGTATCCGCAGGGCGGCACGAAGGCGCGGTTGAAGTCGAGGCGGACGGTGGAGTCGCCGGTGCGGGTGACGAAGAGGAAGCGCCCGGCTCCGTAGGTGGTGTCGCCGTTGGTGGGGTCGCCGAAGACGAGCAGCAGGACACCGTCGTCGTCGAAGGCGCTCAGGGTGTGGTCGCGGCCGGCCACGGTGAGCGAGATGTCCCCGGGGACGACCAGATCGCGGGTGCCGCCGTTGTCGCGGATGTGCTCGAAGGCGACCTTGCGCGCGCCGGGCGCCGGGGCGTAGACGGCGTCCAGCACCCAGTCCGGGTCGTACGGGAAGGCCTCGGTGTCCTCGTAGGCGCGGATCGCGGGCGCGTCGGCGTCCCAGAACCGCAGTCCGTGCTCGGGCTCGCCGGTGACGAGGTCGGTCCGGCGGACCGCGGTGACCGTCACTCCCTCCGGCAGTCCCGCCCGGGCCGTGTCGAGGTCGGGCAGTTCGCCGGCCGGCAGCCAGCGGGTCTCGGTCAGCGCGAGATTGCCGGTGGCGGAGGTGACCGAGCGCCTGCGGTCGGCGCGCCAGGCGGCCCACTCCCCGGCGGGGCCGTCGGACTGCGGGTCGGGGAGTGCGGAGTGGGGCACGGCATGACTCATTCGCGTAGAGGTCCATCGATGGCACGCCGTAAATGTCACCTGGCGTGAAGTTCAACCCAAAGCTTGTTCTTTATCATCCATAAGCCGAACTAATGTCAAGTTGCGCCACATGGCGAGATGAGGGCGCAGACGCGTGCCATGTCCCGAAGAGGCGGGGCGGGGTGCGCCCGGGCGTTCGGGGCGGAGGGTCGCGCTGCCTAGAATCGGTGGTCGCGCACAGATCCGAGGGGGAACGGATGCCGAGGGCGGAGCCGGCCGGCACGTTGACGGAGGACGACTGGGAGGCGCACCGCCCCGCGGTCTTCGGGGCGGCCTACCGGATCCTCGGCACCGTGACCGAGGCCGAGGACGTGACCCAGGAGGTCTGGCTGCGCGCCGCCGCGGCCGATCTGTCCGAAGTGCGCGAGCTGCGGGCCTGGCTGGTGACCGTGGCCGCCAGGACGTCCCTCAACGTGCTGAAGTCGGCCCGGGTCCGGCGCGAGTCCTATGTCGGCCCCTGGCTGCCGGAACCCCTGCTGACCGGGCCCGACGCCGCCGCGCCCGTGCTCATGGACGAGTCGGTGAGCACCGCGATGCTGGTGGTCATGGAGACCCTCTCCCCCGCCGAACGCGTCGCGCTGGTGCTGCACGACGTCTTCGGCTTCCCGTTCGGCCGGATCGCCGAGGTGCTCGGCGGCACCCCCGCCGCCGGCCGCAAGCTCGCCTCCCGCGCGCGGGCGCGGGTCGCCGCGGTCGAGCGGCGGCCCCGGGCCTCCAGGGCCGAGACCGAGCGCGTGCTCAAGGCGTTCAAGGCCGCCGCCGTCGCCGGGGACATGGCCGCGCTCGTCGAGCTGCTCCACCCCGACGCCGTCTATGTCGGCGACGGCGGCGGCAGGGCGCACGCGGCGCGCCGACCGGTCCTGGGGGCCGGGACGATCGCCCTGCTGTCGGTCCGGGTGATCCGGATCAGACGTCCCGACGCCTATCGGATCATCGAGGTCAACGGATACCCGGCGCTGGCGGCCCACCGCGGCGGCCGGCTGCTCTGGCTCGACACCGTGGAGATCGCCGACGGGCGGATCACCGCGTACCGCCGCCTGGTCAATCCCGAGAAGCTCACCCGCGTCGGTCACATCTGAACCCGCTGTCCTGTCTCCCTGGCGGACCCCCCGATCCCCGGGGGGCGAGGCTGGGAGAGGACGGCACACGATGGCCCATGTCGTGATCATCGGAGGCGGTTTCGCGGGTGTGTGGAGCGCGGCGGGGGCCGCGCTGGCGCGCGGGGACGCGGAGCTGCGCATCACGCTCGTCGCGCCGAACGACCACCTGGTGCTGCGGCCCCGGCTGTACGAGCCCGAGCCCGAGTCGGCCGCGGTGGAGCTGGCCAGATTTCTCGGACCGATCGGCGTCGAGCACGTACGGGCCTCGGTGAGCACGATCGACACCGCCCGCCGGGTGGTGGTGGCCGACGGCCGGGAGATCGGCTACGACCGGCTGGTGCTGGCGGCGGGCAGCGGGCTCGTCCGGCCCGGGGGCCTGCCCGGCGCGGAGCGGCTCTTCGACATCGACACCCTGGACGGGGCCCGGCGGCTCACCGAGCGGCTGCGCGGCCGGGAGGACTCCTCCGTCGTGGTCGTGGGCGCGGGCTTCGTCGGGCTGGAGGCCGCGACCGCGCTCGCCGCCCGGGCCCGGGTGCTGCTGGTGGACCGGTCGCGGACGGCGGGAAGTCCGCTCGGCCCCGGGCCGCGCGAGGAGATCGAGTCGGCCCTGGACGAGCTGGGCGTCGAACGCCGCCTCGGGACGACGGTGACGGAGGTCGGCGACGGGTACGCCGTGCTCTCGGACGGCGCCCGGGTCGAGGCGGACGCGGTGGTCTGGTGCGTGGGGATGCGCGCGAGCGAACTCACCCGGCAGATCTCCGACACGCTCGACCACCTCGGCCGGGTGCCGGTCGACCGGCGGCTGCGGGCCCTTCCCGAGGTGTTCGTCGCCGGGGACGCGGCCGCGGCGGCCGCCGACGCCGAACACCAGGTCACCCAGTCCTGCCAGCACGCCATCCCGCTCGGCCGGGTCGCCGGGTACAACGCGGCCGCCGATCTGCTCGGTAAGGAGCCGCGCGACTTCGTCCCCGGCCCGTACGTCACCTGCCTGGACCTGGGCGGCGCCGGCGGGCTCTTCACCCGGGGCTGGGACCGCGCGGTGCTGGCCTCGGGCGCGGACGGCGCGGCCGTCAAGAAGTGGATCAACGAGGTCATCCACCCGCCGGTCGACGACGCGTCGGAGATCCTCGCCGCCGCCGACCAGATCCGTGTCGAGATCCCGTTCTTCCCCCTCCCCGAGGAGCGGCCGACTCCCGCCGGGTGAACCGCCCGCCCTCGGGGGGCGCGGCTGATCCGTCGCGGGCCGCCGCCCGGGCCGGACGGAGAGCCTTCGGTCCGGGCCGGGGCCGACATCCTTCGGTCCGGGCCGGGGCCGACATCCTTCGGTCCGGGCGGGGCGGGGCCGGGTACGCCCGGGCCGGGTACGCCGACGGCCGCCCGGGCCGGGCAGCCGACAGCCGCCGTCCGCCGGGGCGGACTCCCCCGGCGGGCGGCGGTTCAGCGGGAGGTCAGCTCCGCCAGCTTGGCGGCGGTGTTCCCGTTGCGGGTGGTGGCGACGACGCCCGGGCCGGGGGCGGACCGGTCCAGCACGCCGGCCAGCCGGGACCGGCCGATTCCGTCCGGGGCGTGGAGATAGAGCGCGCGATCGCCCAGCCGGAACTCCTCCGGCAGATAGGCGGCCGGATCGACGGAGGCCAGCCGCGAGGCGTCGACCGGCTCCGAGAAGTACGTGACATGCAGCTGTCTGCCCTCCAGCGAGGCCGCCGGGAACGGGCAGTCGTCGACGACGGCCCGCAGATACGCGTGGTCGCGGACGAGCACGCCGACCGTGAGACCGAAGTGCTCCTCGACGGCGCGCCCGACCCGGTCCGCGAGGGCCCGCTCGTCCTCGGGGGCGGTGGTGAAGAAGGCGTTGCCGCTCTGGAGATACGTCCGCACGCCGCCGAACCCGAGCCCGGTGAGCAGGGTGCGCAGTTCGGCCATCGGGACCCTGTTGCGGCCGCTCACGTTGATGCCGCGCAGGAGTGCGGCGTACGTCTTGGTCGTCATGGCCCCAGCTTAGGAGCGGGGCCCGGGAACGGACTTCGCGAACCGGGCGCGGCGGCGGCATTGTCAGTGGCGTGGTGCAAGGTGTTCTCAGGAGTGCCGGAGCGAGGGAGAGGGAGACCGGAGTGCCGATCACCAACCGGCGGGCGGCGGAGTACGAGTTCCTCTCGGGGCTCTACGCGGACCCGTACTTCCCGGATCATGTCGTCGACCGGGGCCGGGCGATCCTGCTGAGGCTGTGCGCGCGGATCGAGGCCGAGCGTCCGGCGGACCTGGCGGCGCTGTACGCGCTGACGGAGCCCGCGACGGAGGAGTTCAACGCGCTGGAGGCGGAGTTCGAGGCGGCCGGGAGCGAGATCGAGACCGTCGCCCGGGAGGAGATAGGCGAGGGCTTCTGGTTCGTGGCGACGGCGTACGGATTCCCGGACGCCGACGTGGAGAAGCTGATCGCCGCCCGCGACTGGTGAGGCCGGGGGCCGCGGACGACCGAGGACGGACCAGGGCCACCGGCGCCCGCACCCTGCCCGCCCCGTCGGGGACCGGCCCGGAACGCCCGCGCCCCCGAACGCCGGCGGGTCGGCGGGTCGGCGGGTCGGCGGGTCGGCGGGTCGGCGGGTCGGCGGGTCGGCGGGTCGGCGGGTCGGCGGGTCGGCGGACGATCCGGCGCGTCCGGCGATGGGGGACGCACCGGAGGCTCAGACGCCCGCACGGGCTAGAGTCGGGGCGGGCCGTGACTGGCGCTGGGGTGGAGCACCACCGGGGAGCGGCCTGACATTCCGTCGATGCCGTGCGCCTGGGCGACTCACCGTCAAGCTCAGGAGTGGCCCATGCCTCCGACGCCCACCGCCCGTCTCATGGACGGCGCCCGGCTCGCCCGCACCGTCGTCGACACCGCCGCGGCCGAGGCGGCGGAGCTGCTCCGCCGCACCGGGACGGCCCCCTGCCTGGCGACCGTGCTGGTCGGCGAGGACCCCGCCTCGGTGACCTATGTCCGGATGAAGCGCGCCCGGAGCGCGAAGGCGGGCATCGAGTCCCGCCAGACCGTTCTGCCGGCGTCGGTCGGCACCGCCGAGCTGGTCGACACGATCACCGCGCTCTCCGAGGACCCGGGCGTGCACGGCATTCTGCTCCAGCACCCCGTGGGCGGCCATATCGACGAGCGGGCCGCCTTCGAGGCGATCGCCCCGGAGAAGGACGTCGACGGGGTCACCATGCACTCCTTCGCCGCGATGGGGTTCGGCCTGCCCGGATTCGTGTCCTGCACCCCGGGCGGAATCATCCGGCTGCTGGACGAGTACGACGTGGACCTCACGGGCAAGCACGCCGTGGTCGTGGGGCGCAGCGCCATTCTGGGCAAGCCCGCCGGAATGCTTCTCCTGGGCCGGGACGCCACGGTGACGTACTGCCACTCGCGCACCGTCGGTCTGTCCTCGATCGTGCGGGAGGCCGATGTGCTGGTCGCGGCGGTCGGGCGGCCCCGCTTCATCCCGGGCGCGGACGTCAAACCCGGAGCGGTGGTCGTCGACGCGGGCTACAACGCGGGCAATGTCGGCGACGTCGACTTCGAGACAGCGCGGGAGCGGGCGAGCCTGATCACCCCCGTGCCCGGCGGCGTCGGTCCCATGACCATCGCCGTTCTGCTCGCGCAGACGGTCGAGGCCGCGTCACGGCAGCTCGCGGCGGGCTGATCGCGGCGGGTCCGCCGGGCGCGAAGGGCGGCGGGACCGGGGCGGACGAGCGGCGGCGTCCGCCCCGGAGCCGCCCCGGCCCGACCCCGAGCCGTCCCGTCCGCCGGTGTGTCCAAAAGTCGTCGAGTGATATCACCCGTCGTTGACCGACGGCGGGGCCGACCATATTTTTTGATCTACGGGCGGTGGCCCCGGACGCCCCTCCCGCTCCGCTCCGGCCTGTGCGGACGCACAGCCGTCACGCACCCGCCCCGAACCGGCAGAAGGGGTGGCCCGTGCGCGAACAACGCACGGCCGACGCCGAACCGCCCCCCGCGCGAAGTGACTTCGCGCGGACGCCGAACCTCATACCCCCGGAGCGGTCGTCCCTCCCCCGAGGGCGCAAGCCCCAACCGGAAGGTCTCCTTCGTGCGCGCACTCTTCACCACCATCGGCAGCCCCTCCCACGGACGGGCCCAACTCCCCCTGGTCCGGGCGCTCGCCGCCGCCGGGCACGAGGTCCGGGTGGCCACCACCCGGCCCATCGCCCCGGTCTTCGAGAACGACGACGTCGACGTGGCGACCTGTATCGACGACATCGAACCGGGCTCCCATGTGATGCGTCACCTGGAGGAGATCGCCCGGAATCCGGACCTGAGCGAGGAGCAGCAGCGCGAGGGCCTCAAGCGCGCCATGTCCGAGTCCCTCGCCGACGGCATGGCCCGTGACCTGCTCGGCGCGTTACTGCCCGTGGTACGGGACTTCCGGCCCGATGTGATCCTCCGCGACGGCATGGATCTGAGCAGCGTCCTGATGGGCGAGATGCTCGGCATTCCGCAGTTGCCCACCCCCTCGGGCGCGAGCAACTCGCTGGACCCGGCCGATATGCTCCCGGGCCTCAACGTCCTGCGGCGGGAGAACGGACTGCCCGAGCGGGCGGACCCGCTGTCGATCGTCCCCCAGGGCCGGATCGACTATGTGCCCGCCGCGTTCTCCTTCGCGAGCCATATGCCGGTGTCACGGGCGTACCGGCAGGCCGTCGCGGTGGACCGCGCCTCCGTCCTGCCGCGCTGGGTGGCGGAACTGCCCACCGACCGGCCCCTGGTGTTCGCCGCCCTGGGCACCGCCCTGCCCATCATCCGGGCGAAACAGCGCGAGAAGGACGCCCCGGAGATGCCGTTCAAGATCGCGGACCCGGTGGAGACCCTGCGGGCGATCGTGCGGGCGGCCTCGCTGCTGGACGAGTGCACCGTCGTCGTGTCGACCTCGGGCATCCCGACGGAGATCGACGGGCTGCCCCCGCATGTACACATCACTGAGCATCTGCCCCAGCCCCTGCTGCTGGAATCGGTCGATCTGCTGCTCACACACGGCGGGTTCAACAGCATCCGCGAGGCGCTGCGCACGGCGACGCCCCTCGCGGTGCTGCCCCACTTCGGCGATCAGTTCGACAACGCGCGCCGGGTCGAGGAGCTGGGGATCGGCCGCGAGATCACCGATGTGACGCCGGACGGCATCGCGGCCGTCTGCCGTGCGGTGCTGGCGGACGCCACCGCCGCCGCGAGGACCCGCCGGGCCCGGCTCGCGATGCTGGCGCTGCCGGAGATCGACAGCGCCGTCGCCGACCTGGAGCAGCTCGCCGGATAGCCCGCCGGGCGGGCGTACGACACCCGGGGCCGGCCTCGTACGGTCACGGCCGCACAGGGCCGGCCCCGTACAACCTCGGCGCCCTACGTTCACGGCTCCGCACGGCCACGGTTCCGTACGACCACAGCCCCGCACGGCCACGGCGTCGAGAGCCGTACGGCCCCACCCATCCACTCCGGTAGCGCGGCACGGCATGAGCGGAGAAGACGGCATGAGCACCTCGGGCGCGGGCGCGCGCGACACGGCGGAGGGGCCGGGCGGCGAGGAGCCGGACGCTCCGCCCCGGCTGACCCACCGGCAGATCGTGACCGTTCTGTCCGGGCTCATGCTGGGGATGTTCCTCGCGGCACTCGACCAGATGGTGGTCTCCTCGGCGCTGCGCACCATCGCCGACGATCTCCAGGGGCTGACCGCGCAGGCGTGGGTGACCACCGCCTATCTGGTGGCCGGCACGATCGCCACCCCGCTGTACGGAAAGCTCTCCGACATCTACGGCCGCCGTCCGGTCTATCTGTGGGCGATCGCGCTGTTCACCGCCGGTTCGCTGCTGTGCGGGCTCGCCGGGTCCATCCATCAGCTCGCGGCCTTCCGGGCGGTGCAGGGGCTCGGCGGCGGCGGTCTGATGTCCCTCGCGATGACGATCATCGCGGACATCACCTCGCCCAGGGAGCGCGGCCGGTACCAGGGCTACATCACGGCGGTCTTCGCCGGTTCCAGCGTCGTCGGACCGCTGCTGGGCGGGGCGTTCGCGCAGCGCGCCACCCTGTTCGGTCTGGACGGCTGGCGCTGGATCTTCCTGGTCAATGTGCCGCTGGCGGCGCTGGCCGTGATCGTGATTCTCCGGGTGCTGCGGGTGCCGCACCAGCCGGTGAAGCACCGGCTGGACTACGGCGGGGCGACCGCGCTGGCGATCGGCATCGTCCCCCTGCTGGTCGTCGCCGAGCAGGGGCGCGGCTGGGGCTGGTCCTCGCCCCGGGCGCTGATCCTGTACGCGGTCGGTCTGGCCGGTCTGATCGCCTTCGTCCTGGTGGAGCGCCGGATGGGGGACGCCGCCCTGCTGCCGCTGCGGCTGCTCGGCGTCAAGGCGTTCCGGCTGGGAGTGGTGCTGCACTTCGTCGTCGGCATCGGGATGTTCGGCGCGATGACGGTGATTCCGCTGTACTTGCAGCTCGCGCAGGGCATGAGCCCGATCGCGGCGGGGCTGGCGACGCTGCCCACCGTCGTGGCGAATGTGACGGTGACGCTGGTGGTGGGACGGCTGATATCCCGGACGGGCAGGTTCAAGGTCCATCTGGTGGCCGGGGTGGGCTCGCTCGCGGCGGCCATGGCGGTGTTCGCGACGCTGCGGGTGGACAGCCCGCTGTGGTACGTGTCCGTCGGGATGCTGTTCCTGGGAGCGGGGCTGGGCGCGGCGATGCAGACCATCACCATCCTGGCCCAGTCCGAGATACCCCGGCGGGACATGGGGGCGGCGACCGCGTCGGTAAACTTCTTCCGCTCGAACGGCGGCACGGTGGGCGCCGCCGCCTTCCTCTCGATCTTCTTCTCCGTGGCCGGCCCCGGTATCGCCGAGCGGCTGGCCACGGCCCTCCGGGAGCCGTCGTTCCGCCGACTGGCCGAGGAACCGGCGAACGCCGCCGCGCTGGAGGGCGTCCTGCGGTCGAACGGCAGCGTCAATCTGGAGGACTCGGCCTTCCTCCGCACCCTCGACAGCCGGGTCGCGATGCCCTTCATGGAGGGGTACGTCAGCGCTCTCCAGGCCGTCTTCGTCACCGGGGCCGTCGTGTCCCTGATCGCCCTGGTCATCGCCGCGTGGCGGGTGCCGGACACCGAGCTGTCCGCCGACTGAGGGCGGACCGCCGGTACGCCGGGGGTACGCGTGGGCCGGGCGGGGTGGTCGTCGGGAGCGGTCTCCCCGGATCGCGGAACGGTGCCGTCTTCCACAGGCGTCTCCTGAGGGAGTCGCGGAGGGCAGCCGGCAGAAGCGGGCGGGCGGGGGCCGGTGGACGGGCGGCTCGGCGGGGCGGTGGGGGATCCCGGGCGGGATCAGCTCCGACGGGTCGTCGCGGGGCCGTGGCCGGGGCTCGTCCCGGGCACGCCGAGGGCGAGCAGGGCGGTGTCGTCGTCGAGGCCCTCGCCGAAGCTCTCCAGCAGACCGGTGAGGGCGGCGATCACCTCGCCCGGGCGCGCGGGAGCCCGCTCCGCGGCGAAGGCCCGCAGCGCCTCGTCGCCGTACAGCGCGCGGTTCGCTCCGGTGCGGGCCTCGGTCAGTCCGTCCGTGTAGAGGAGCAGGGTGTCGCCGGGCTCCAGGGTGGTGGAAGCGGCGGTGAAGGGCGCGTCGGGCACGATGCCGATGAGCAGCCCGCCCGGGGTGGGGAGGTACTCGGCCCGGCCGTCGGCGCGCAGGATCAGCGCCGGGGGGTGCCCGCCGGAGGCGAGTCGGATGTCGGTGCGCCCGGTGACCGGATCGGCGACGAGCACGCCGAAGACCGCGGTGCAGTAGCGCGGGTCGCCGCCGCTGTAGCGCTCGTGCAGCACGGTGTTGAGGGTGGTGAGCGCGGCGACCGGGTCGTGGTCGTGGAGGGCGGCGGCGCGCAGGGTGTAGCGGGTGAGCGAGGTGACGGCCGCGGCCTGGGGCCCTTTTCCGCAGACGTCGCCGAGGAAGAATCCCCAGCGGGCGCCGTCGATGGGGAAGAGGTCGTAGAAGTCGCCGCCGAGCCGGTCGGGCGAGGCGGCGTGGTAGTACGAGGCCGCTTCGAGGCCCGGTACGGCCGGGAGGGACGAGGGCAGCAGGCTCTGCTGGAGCACGGCGAGCGCGTCGGTCAGACGCGCCCGGTCCGCCTCCGCCTGCCGGCGCGCCTCCTCGGCCTCCTCGCGGGCCTGCTCCGCCTCCCGGCGGGCCTCGTCGGCGGCCTGGCGGCGGTGGAGCAGCTCTTCCTCGTAGGCGCGGCGGTCCCGCGCGTCGAAGACGGTGGTGCGGATCAGCAGCGGCTCGCCCCCGCCGTCGTGCTTGACGACCGAGGAGACGAGGACGGGCATCCGGCCGTCGGCGGCCTTCAGCTCCAGGGCGATGCCGCTGATCTCGCCCCGCAGGCGCAGCAGGGGCGCGAAGTGGGTCTCGTGGTAGAGCCGGCCGCCGACGGTGAGCAGATCGGTGAACCGCATCCGGCCCACCACCTGGGACCGCTCCAGGCCGAGCCAGTCCAGCAGGGTGGCGTTGATCTTGGCGATGACGCCGTCCATCAGGGTGGACAGGGAGCCGCAGGGGGCGGAGTCGTACAGCTCCTCGGCGCTGTCCTCCAGCAGGGCGCTGAAGGCGGCGTCGGTGTCCGCGCCGCCGGTCCCGGCGGGGTCGGTGTCCTGCCCGGCGGGGCACATCACCGCAGGCCCCCGATGAAGCCGAGGACGGCCTCGGCGGTGGCCTCGGGGGCGCTGAGCTGCGGGCAGTGGCCGGTGGCGTCCAGGGTGACCAGCCGGGAGCCGGGGATCGCCGCGTGGACGAACGCGCCGACCTCGCGGGGGGCTATCGCGTCCTGGAGGCACTCCAGGACGAGCGTGGGCACGGTGACGCCCTTGAGTTCCTCCCGGGTGTCGGAGAGGAAGGTGGCGCGGGCGAAGACCCGGGCGATGTCGGGGTCGGTGGCGCAGAAGCTGGTCGTCAGCTCCTCCCCCAGCTCGGGGCGGTCCGCGTTGCCCATGATCACCGGGGCCATGACCGAGGACCAGCCCAGATAGTTCGACTCCAGGGACTCCAGGAGTTCGTCGATGTCCTCGGCGCTGAATCCGCCCCGGTAGCCCTGGTCGTCGAGGTAGCGGGGCGAGGGCGCGACCATCACCAGCGAGCCCAGTCGCTCCGGGGCGTTCCGGGCCGCCAGCACCCCGATCATGGAGCTGACCGAGTGGCCGACGAACACCGCGCGGTCCAGGTCGAGTTCGTCGCAGACCTCGACGACGTCCTGGGCATACCCCTCCAGCGAGGCGTAGCGCTCCTCGCTCCAGGCGGAGAGGTCGGACCGTCCGCAGCCGACGTAGTCGAAGAGGACCACGCGGCAGTGCTCGGCCAGTGCGGGAACGATCAGCCGCCACATGTTCTGGTCACAGCCGAAGCCGTGGGCCAGGACGACCACCGGTCCGTCCGGGCGGCCGGTGACCGTGACGTTGTTCCTGCGGCGGATGTCCATGTCCGCCATCCTCTCATCCGGACACACGGCCCCAATGCGGGCACGTGTCCGGCCGCCCGGGGACGGGGCTCCGCAGGGGCTCCCGCTCACTCGGCCGGGGCCGCGGAGGGCGCGGCCGGGACCTCCGCCTCCCAGGGGGCGGGTCCCGTCCCGTCGGCCCAGGCGGCGAGCGAGCGGTGGTCGAAGCAGTGGATGCCGCACTCGGCGGCGTAGTCGGCGGCGGGGCCGGTGAACTCGCCGGTGGTGACCATGGCCGCGACATCCGCCTCGTGGACGGCGAAGCAGGTGCCGCCGAAGCGCTGCATGTCCTGCGAGCCGACCTTGTTCACGGGGCCGTACCGCTTGCACTGGATGACCACCCGGAGACCGCTCGGCGCGATCGCCGTCACATCCGCGCCGAGATCCCCGGCGCCGCCGTTCACCGCCACGTCGCGGCAGCCGTCCCGCTCGCACAGGGCGGCGACGGCCTCCTCGAAGACGACGGGGTCCATGGAGGCGAAATCGACGGGCTCGGGCTCCACCGGCTCGTGCTCGGCGTACCCGGGATCCACCGGCGCGGGCTCGACCGTCCCGGACCCGGCGGGCGCGAATCCTGCGGGTTCGAATCCGGCGGGCGCGGCGGCCCCGCGCCCGGGGCTCCCGGCCTCGACGATCCCCGGCTCGATCACCTCGTACCGGAGCGTCTCCGGCCCGGCGGGCTCCCGGGGGCCGGGCACCAGGGGCCTCGGCGCCGGGGGACGGCGGCGGCGCGCGCGGACCGCGACCAGCAGCACGGCGGTGGCGGCCAGCGCCGTCAGGGCGTAGGCGAGGGGGCGGTACTCGCCGGCGGCCCGGAACAGCGCCCTCAGCATGAGGCCGGCCCCGCAGAGCAGGATGGCGGCCAGTCCGAACGCGAACGCCGTCTGCCGCAGGCTGAAGGAGGCGCGGCGGCGCGGTCTGTGCGCGGCGCGGCGGCCCTGTGCCGTCATGGGGGGTGACTGCCTTCCTGCTCGGCGAGTGGAGGAGAACGCCATGGGCCCGGGGCTACGGATGGTTCCCGGAGCCCCGGTCGTGCGGGGCCAGCGGGGTGGGCGAGAGGTCGGCCGGGCCCTCGCCGGGCTCCAGCAGGGTGTCGGCGGGGCCGATGATCCGGGAGTCGGCCTCGCCGACCGCCTCCGGGTCCTTGGCCGGATAGTCGCAGCGCAGCAGCAGATGCCGGATGGCCTCCAGCCGTCCGCGCCGCTTGTCGTTGTTCTTGACGACCGTCCACGGAGCGTGGGGGGTGTCGGTGGCGCGGAACATCTCCACCTTGGCGGTGGTGTAGGCGTCCCACAGATCCAGCGAGGCGAGATCCGTGGAGGAGAGTTTCCAGCGGCGTACGGGATCGACCTGCCGGATCGCGAATCGCGTCCGCTGCTCGCCGCGCGAGACGGAGAACCAGAACTTCACCAGCAGGATTCCGTCCTCGGTCAGCATCTTTTCGAAGACGGGCGTCTGCGCGAGAAAGTGCCGGTACTCCTCCGGTGTGCAGAAACCCATGACCCGTTCGACCCCGGCCCGGTTGTACCAGGAACGGTCGAAGAACACGATCTCGCCCGGGGAGGGAAGATGGGCGATGTAGCGCTGGAAATACCACTGGCCCGACTCGCGTTCCGTCGGCTTGTCCAGGGCCACCACCCGGGCGCCGCGCGGATTGAGCCGTTCGGTGAAGCGCTGGATCGCGCCGCCCTTCCCGGCGGCGTCCCGCCCCTCGCAGACCACCACGATCCGGCGGCCGCTCTCCTTGGCCCATTTCTGGAGCTTCAGCAGTTCGATCTGGAGGATCCGCTTGCGCCGCTCGTAGGCGCCGCGCGCGAGTCTGCGGTCGTAGGGGTAGTTCTCCCGCCAGGTGGCGATGGGGGATCCGTCGGCGTCCAGGAGGACCGGCTGCTCGGGGCGGGCCTGGTCCACCCGGAGGCCGCGGAGGAGTTCCTCCCCGCGGCCTCCGGGCGCGTCACCCCTCGGGGGGACGGGTCTCTCGCTCGCCATACCGGCCTCCTCAGACGTCACCGGGGGCGCACGGTGCCCTCGGACTCGTCCACCACTACCCGCTGCCCGGGGACTCATACCAGGTCACAGGCGTTCTCTGGGCGTTCCGGTCAGTGGCCGGAGCTGTAGTGGCCGCCGAGCTGGTCGCGGTAGGCGGGGTCGCCGAGATGCTTGTCCTTGTCGAACTCCGGGGCGGCCTTGATCTCGTCCTTGGTGCGGGCGACATGGATCGTCCGGTGCTCGTGGTCGACCCCGGTGACGGTGCCGGCCGGCAGCAGCACCTCCTTGCCGAAGATCCACACTCCGGTGTCGACGACGATGTACTGCGCGCCGACCTCGGAGGAGTACTTGTCGACCTTGCCGATGTGCCCGTCGGTCGCCTCGACGCCGTATCCGGTGAGGTCGTCGTCCGGGGTGTGACCGGCGGTGGGAACGTAGGACCACATGTTCTCGAACATGAAATTCTCCTTCTTCTCGTCAATGGGGAAACCGTGTGCGCACCGATCCGGTGATACGGACTTCAGCCCCGCAGAGGCCGGGTCCGCGATCCCCGGAAAGGTGCGGTGATTCCCGTGCACCAGCTGCCCGAATTATTTCCGGGTATGCATTTACGATGCTCTGTGCCGCCTTGTGCGACACCTCGGGAAAAACCGTTGCACATCATCCTTCAGAGCCACTCCTGCCCGACTCCGGCGGGCTCACACGAACGAAAGCGAAATTCCCTCGCGGGGCGGCGGGACCGGCGCGCGCCACACCCCTCCGCCGGGTTCACTCCGATCCGGGGGAATGGAGGAGCGGAAGGGGGGAACACGCCCGGTACACCGCTTCAGTGGAGGAGTTGGCATGTCGAACGGCGGCGCATCCGCGGCACACCAGGACGGAACCGGAACCTCGGCACTCCGGCGCGTCCCCCGAGACGGCCGCATAGCCACGACCCGCGCGCCGTCCGCGGTTAGGACCGGGGGCAGGGGCAAGGGGAGCGCCGCCGGGACGGCCCAGCGCTACCGGACGGCGACGGAGCGGCGGATGCGAGCCATGACCGACGACCGCTTCGTGGAGACCGTGCGCTATCAGGGCCTCTATCCCACGCGCGAGGAGGCGGCCTACGTCATCCGCGTCACGCTGAGGGCGCTCGGCCGGCAGCTCTCCCCCGCCGAGCGCGCCGATCTCGCGTCCGCTCTTCCCCCGGACGCGGCACGGCACTTGGTCACGCGGTCCTCGGCGGCCGCCCCCCTGACGGGGCGGGCGCTGGTCGAGGAGGTGGCCGAGCGGCTGCCCCGGGCCACTCCGGCCAACGCCCGCTGGGGCGCGACCACCGTCCTCACCCTGGTCGCGCGGCTCGCCGGACCGGAGCTGCTCTCCCGTCTGCTCGGCAGCCTCCCCGAGGACTACGCCCCTCTGTTCGGCCGGGTGCTGCTCGCGCGGAGCCGGCCCGCCTGACGGCGGCCGCGACCACGGCGACTGCCGCGACTGCCGCGACTGCCGCGGACAACTCAACTCCCCACGTTCAGGCCCGTGCCGATCCCGGCACGGGCCTGAGCGTTCTCCGGATGTTCACCCTCCTTCGGCCCCGAACAGCCCCTCCCCGGGGAGCCTTCGGCCTTATGCTTCTACAGCTGTGTAGAAGTTGACCGGGCGGCGGGTGCTTTCGGCTGCCCGCGCCCGGGGCGGGGCGCGCCGGACGCGCGCCCCGCCCGGACCATCGAATCTGGGAGGGCCTTCATGGCTTCGATCGATCTGGACAAGGTGCTGGACAAAGCGTGGTCGGACAAGGACCTGCCGGAGATCCTCGCCGCTCCCGTCTCCGCCCTGCGGGGCGTCTCCGACCGGGACGGCGAACTCCTCGACGCGGCCTTCGGCGTACGGACCGTGGCCGATCTGGCCGATCTCAAGTACGCGCGGTGGGCCCGGGCCCTGGCCGCGCTGGACGCCTCCGCCCGATAGCCCGGCCCCGGCCCCGGGCCGGAGGCACGGAGAGCACGGGAAGCACCCGAAGTACGGAAAGCACTCGCACCGCATATGAGGAGAGAACTCCACGATGGTGTTCAAACGACTGCTGGGGACCCTGGGCGTGGGCGGACCCGCCGTCGACACGGAGCTGGATCCGGGCGTCCCCGCGCCGGGATCGGATCTGACCGGACAGGTCAGGCTGACCGGCGGAAACGCCGATCGGACGATCACCCGGCTCACCCTGGAACTGGTCGCCCGGGTCGAGATCGAGGGCGGCGACGAGGAGTCGGAGGGCCTGATCGCCCTCGAACGGTTCACCGTGGCCGAGGACTTCGGCCTGGCGGCCGGTGAGCGGCTCGACGTCCCCTTCGCCGTCCCGCTGCCGTGGGAGACCCCGATCACGGCGCTGCACGGCCAGAGCCTGGGCGTCGTCCTGGCGGTCCGCACGGAGCTGGAGATCGCCGGGGCGAAGGACAAGGGCGATCTGGACCCGCTGGCCGTGGGCCCGCTGCCCGCGCAGGAGGCGGTCCTCGAAGCGCTCGGCCAACTCGGCTTCGGCTTCGCCTCGGCCGATCTGGAGTACGGACGGATCGGCGGCACCGGGCAGCTGCTGCCCTTCTACCAGGAGATCGAGCTGACTCCGCCGCCGCGTCACCAGGACGCCATGCGGCAGCTCGAAGTGACCTTCCTGGCGCATCCGGGCGGAATGGAGGTCGTTCTGGAGGCCGACAGCCCGGGCGGTCTCTTCACCTCGGGCCACGAGGCCCTCACCCTCTTCCGGGTGAGCCACACGGGAGTGGAGGAGCGCGACTGGAACGCCGAGGTGGACGGCTGGGTGCGTCAGCTGGCGGCCACCCTCGGCACCCGTACCGCACCGGCGGCGTACGCGCACCACGGGTCCCATGGAGATCACAGCCATCATGGGCACCATGGGCATCACTCGGACGGCGGGCACTCCCGCTCCGGGCCGGGTGTGGGGACCGCGGTCGCCGTCGGCGCGGCCGGGCTGGCGGTCGGGGTCGCGGGCGGTCTGGTGGCCGCCGAAGCGGTGGACGAGGTGGGCGACTTCTTCGAGGAGGAAGAGGAGGGCTGAGCCCTCCCGGGGGACGCCGCGCCGGGGCCCGGCCGTGTGAACGGCCCCGGCGCACGGCCTACATCGGCGTCGCGGCCTTCAGGATGAAGAAGAGGGTGAAGGCCGAGTTCGCCGACGACAGGGCGGAGACGGTGGTCCCGGCGGCGGCTCCCCACGCCGCCAGGCCCGCCGTGGTGAAGGCGGGCGGCCACAGCCGTGCGGCGGGCGCGGGCCCGAGCAGCGCGGCGACCCGGCGGGGCACCGGCCCGGCGGTCGCGAATCCGGGGAAGGCGCCCATGGGCGCCGCGCGGGAGACCAGCGCCGCCTTGCCGACCGCCCGAGCCACCGTACGGCGGCTCCCGACCGCGTCGGCCGCGGTCTCGTCCGCCCATCGCTCGGCGGTGTACGCCACGGCGGTGCCGAGCGGCCGCAGAAACGGGTTGGCGCGCGCCGCGAGCCGTACGGTGAGGAGGAACCGGTGGTGCCGGGCGGCCAGATGCGCGCCCTCGTGCGCGAGGAGGGCCCGGCGCTCGGAGGCGTCCAGTTCGGCCAGCATCCCGGTGGTCACGACGATACGGCCGGCCCGGCCCGGCAGCGCGTACGCGTACGGAGCCGGGTCGGGCAGGATCGCGACCGGGTCGGCCGCGACGGGGGGAAGCCCCGCGAGGGCGCGCTCGGCGCGGCGGCGTACGCGATGGTGGTGCCAGGCCGTTCGCGTCCCGGCGGCGAGCACCGCGATCAGCGCGGGGATGGCGGCCTTGCCCGCCAGCTCGTCGTACGGGACGGCGGCGCGGACCTCGGGGTCCGACCAGCCGTCGGGGAGCGGATTGCCGGGCAGCTGCGCGGTGCCGACCACGACCAGCAGCGCGAGGCAGAGGGTGCTGCACACCGCGAGGACGCCGGCGACGGTGGTCAGCAGCCAGGTCGCGGCGCGGGGGTGGAGGTGCTGTTCGGCGAGGCGGGCGATGGGCCACGCGGTCAGCGGCAGCACCAGCGGCAGAAAGACGAAGACCCCCATCGGTTCAGTCGTCCTCTTCCTCGGACGTCTGGGCGAGCAGATCCCGCAGCAGCCGTTCGTCGCCCGGGGAGAGCGCGGTGACGAAGCTCGCCAGGACCGCTTCCCGGTCGGCCTCCTCGTCCAGGACCCGGCGCATGCGCAGCGCGGCGAGTCCGGCCTCGTCGGCGGCCGGGGTCCAGCGGAAGGAGCGTCCGGCCCGCTCCCGGGTGACCACGCCCTTGGCGTACAGCCGGGTGAGGATGGTGATCACCGTGGTGTAGGCGAGGTCGGCCCCCAGACGTTCCTGGACCCAGGCCGCGTTCACCGGCTCCGGGGCCAGCCGCAGCGCGGCGAGCACCTGGGCCTCCAGCTCGCCCTGGCCCCGGCGGCGGGGGCGCCCGTCGGCGCCGTCCTCGATCTGGTCCGTCACGCCCCGTCAACCTTCCGCCGTACGCGCCCGCCGGCCGGCCCGGGCGGGACCATCGTACTGAGCCGCCGGCTCCGGTTCGCCGGGCGGCGGTGCGCGGGCGGCGGCGCGGGGCGAAGGACGGGCCGGAGTCAGCGCGGGCGGACTTCCGCGAGCACCTCCCCCGGCGACAGCGGCGACTGCGGCGACAGCGGTACCGACGGCTGCGGCGGCATTGATGTCGTCGGCGTCAGCGGTGACTTCGGCGGCGCCGACGGCTGCGGCTCGCCCGCCGGGTACGCGCCGTCGCCGTTCAGGGCCGCCGGAAGCGGGGCCAGGCCCAGCAGTCCGAGGGTGAGGGCGGTGGCGACGCGGTGCCAGGTGCGGGCGTCGCGCAGCATGGCGTGGCCGCCGGACGGCATCCGTACGCCCAGGGTGTGCGCACCGGCCCGGCGCGCGCGGGCCAGCAGCTCCCAGGTGTTCCGGGCGGCGGTGACCCGGTCGTGCTCGTCGTGCAGGGCGATCAGCCGTCGGCCGGCCGTCCCCGCGACGGATTCGTCCGGGGGCCACCAGGGGGCCAGCGCCACGACTCCGTGGACGCGCGGGTCGCCGGCCAGCCGGAGGGCCGCCCGGGCTCCCATGGAGTGCCCGACGAGGACCACCGGGAGGGAGTCCGTGTCCCCGAGGAGGCCGTGGAGCGCGCGCCGCGCGTCGTGGACGGGGTCGGCGCGCGGGCCGTTCCAGCCCCGGTGGCGGTAGCGGACCTCGGCCACCGCCACCGCGTCGAGCGGGGTGGCGCGGGCGATCGCGGCGGCGAAGGGGCGCATCCGGGCGGCCGGGAGATTGAGCAGGGGCGGTGCTTCCAGGCCGTCCTCCCGGCCGCCGTGCAGCAGGAGCACGGCGGCCCGGGGACGCGTCGGCGAGCGGCGCACGGACAGGGCCGGACGCTCCTCCCCGAACTCCGCGCGGGGGCCGCTCCGGGGGACGGCGGCGCTCATGCCGCGCTCCCCCCGGAGCGCGGCCCGCGGGGCGGCAGGGGGAAGAAGCCGCTGGTGCGGGCGGCGTAGTCGGCGTATCCGGGACGGTCGGCCATATGTGCCTCCAACAGGCGTTTCCCGCTCCCCCGGGTGAGCAGCAGGCTCATCACCACGGGTGAGACCAGACAGAGGGCGGCGGTCTGCCAGGAGCCGCAGGCCATCAGATACAGCCCCCACCAGACGAGGAAGTCCCCAAAGTAGTTGGGGTGGCGGGTCCAGCTCCACAGGCCCCGGTCCATGATCCGGCCCCGGTGGGCCGGATCGGCGGTGAACCGGGCCAGTTGGAAGTCCCCGACCGTCTCGAACATCAGCCCGACGGACCACAGGGCGGCTCCGGCGAGGGTGAGGGCGGTGACGGGGGCGCTGACGTACTGGGCGGCCTGGACGGGGAGGGAGATCAGCCAGACCAGGGCGGCCTGGAGCAGATAGACCGAGCGCAGGGCGTGGAGGTTCCGGCTGCCGCGGGCCTTGGCCAGCATCTTCTCGTATCTGGGGTCCTCGCCCCGGCCCCGGCCCCGGTGGGCGATGTGGGCGCTCAGCCTCAGCCCCCAGACGGCGGTGGCGAGGGTGACGAGAAGGCGGCGGGCGTCGTCGCCGTGCCCGGCGGAGAGGACGTGGGTGACGACGGCCACCGCCGTGAAGGCGAGGCCCCAGGCGACGTCGACGATCCGGTGGAGGCCGCGCACGGCGGCCACGGCGAAGGTCAGCAGCAGGACGACGAGGCAGGTCAGCGCGGCGGCCGCGAGATTGACTCCGAGGGCGGCCCAGGCGGTGCCGCCCGTCATCGGGCCCCGCCCCTGGCCGGCCCGGAGGCGGCTTCCGGGTCCGGCGGGCCGTCGGGGGAAGGCCGTTCGGGCCCCGACTCTCCTTCGGGGGAAGGCCGTTCGGGCCCCGGCTCTCCGCCGGGGGACCGTCGTACGCGTCCTGACCCGTCGCCGTGGGCGGACCGCACAAGCCCCGACTCACCGTCCAGCGGGAGCCGTTCGAGCCCGGACGCCCCGTCGTGCGAGGGCCGTACGGCGAGGAGCTGGTCGACTCCCATGCGGCGCTGGGAGAAGGCCAGGGAGCTGCCCGCCAGATAGAGGAGCCAGACCCGGACGGTGGTCTCGCCCACCAGCGCGCGGAACTCGTCCCGGCGGGTCGTGAGGGTGTGCCGCCAGGCGTCGATGGTGCGGGCGTAGTGCTCGCGCAGGGACTCGGCCGATCGGAGTTCGAGTCCGGCCTCCTCCAGGAGCGCGATGGTCCGGCCGACGGGCCTCATATGCATGTCGGGGGCGATGTACGTCTCGATGAACGCGCCCCCGCCGGGCGCGTGCGCGCCCCGGGACATCTGCTGGATCAGCAGCCGTCCCCGCGGCCGCAGGGCCCCGTGCAGCAGCGCGGCGAAGGCGGGGTACTCGGCGTCGCCGACGTGCTCGCCCATCTCGACGGCGGCGACGGCGTCGTATCCTCCGCCGTCGATCCGGCGCCAGTGGCACAGCCGCACCTCGACCAGGTCGCCGAGGCCCTCGTCGGCGATCCGCGCGGCGACATGGGCGTGCTGCTCGCGGGAGAGGGTCACGGCGGTGACCCGGGCCCGGTGGGCGCGGGCGGCGTGCAGGGCGAGGGAGCCCCAGCCGCAGCCGACGTCCAGCAGCCGGGATCCTTCCCGGAGGCCGAGCTTGCGGCAGATCAGCTCCAGCTTGTCGCGCTGGGCGTCGGCCAGTCCGTACCCCGGTCCGCCGGGCCGGGTCCAGTAGCCGCAGGAGTACGCCATCGACTCGTCCAGCAGGAGCCGGTAGAAGTCGTTGGAGAGGTCGTAGTGGTGGCTGATCGCCGCCCGGTCGCGGGCGGTGCTGTGCGGCCGGCCGCCGAGCCGGGCGCGGGGGACGGCGGGCGGGCGCGGGGGCGGGCCGAGCGCCCCCAGGCCCGCGGCGAGGGCGGCGGCCCTGGCCCACTGGGCGGGCGCGGGCCGGTGGAGGCCGTGGTCGCGGACGCTTCCCCAGGCTCGGCCGAGCCCTTCGGCGAGGTCTCCCTCGATGTCGAGACCGCCGGTGATGTACGCCTCGGCGAGGCCGAGTTCCCCGGGCTGCCACAGCAGCCGGCGCAGCGTCTCCGGGGAGCGCACGACGACCACGGGACCGTCGGCGGGGCCCGCCTCGGTGCCGTCCCAGGCGCGCAGGCGTACGGGGAGGGGGCCCGCGAAGAAGGGGGCCAGCAGCTCCGCCAGTCGGCCGGCGACGGGCCTGCTCGCTTTCATCGGACGGTCTCCTTCGTCAGCAGCAGTTGTCGTACGTCGAGATAACGGGAGCGGAATCCGGCCTCGGAGTAGGCGAGATACAGCTCCCACATCCGGCGGAAGGTGTCGTCGAAGCCGAGGGCCGCCACGGATTCGACGGCGTCGGTGAATTGTTCGCGCCACAGCCGCAGCGTCTCGGCGTAGTGGTCGCCGTAGCCGTGGTCCGAGGCGACGCGCAGTCCGGCCCCGGCCGCGTGGGTCTCGACGGCCTCGCGGGAGGGGATGAGTCCGCCGGGGAAGACGTATTTGCTGATCCAGGTGTGCGTTCTCGCGGTGTCCAGCATCCTGGCGTGCTCCATGGTGATCGTCTGGAGCGCGATCCGGCCGCCGGGGGCGGTGTTGTCGCTCAGCGCGGCGAAGTACGCGGGCCAGAAGTCGGCTCCGACGGCCTCGATCATCTCGACGCTGACGACGGCGTCGTACGCGCCGCGCACCTCGCGGTAGTCGCGGAGCCGTACCTCGACGCGGTCGGTCAGTCCGGCGTCGGCGATCCGCCGCCGGGCCAGATCGCGCTGTTCGGCGGAGAGGGTCACGGTCACCACCCGCGCGCCCCGGCCGGCGGCGCGCAGGGCGAGTTCGCCCCAGCCGGTGCCGATCTCCAGCAGCCGGACGCCGGGGCCGACGGCGGCGAGGTCGAGCAGCTGGTCGATCTTGCGGTGCTGGGCGTCCTCAAGGCTCTCCCGGCGGGCGGGGAAGGCCCGGAAGACCGCCGACGAGTAGGTCATGGTGTCGTCGAGGAAGAGCGCGAAGAGATCGTTGGAGAGGTCGTAGTGGCGCCGGACGTTCTCGCGCGCCCCGGCCACGGTGTTGCGGTGGGCCTCGGGCCTGCGGCGCGCCCACGCTCCGCGCAGCCGGCGCAGCGGGGCGGGTACGAGGTCGTCGACGCGGGCGGCCAGTACGGCGAGCAGGCCCGGGAGGTCGTCGCTGTCCCATTCGCGCGCCATGTAGGACTCGCCGAAGCCGATGAGGCCCTGTGCGCCGATCCGGCGGAAGAACGCGTCGGGCTCGTGGACGACGAGCGAGGGTCCGCTTCCCGAGGGCGGGCGGTGGCCGAGGCGTACCCGCAGCGGCATCCCGGCCAGGGCCCGTTCGAGCAGCAGCCGGGCGACGGCCGGGTGGCCCGGGCGGGCCTTCGGCGGATGGGCCACATCGGGCCAGGTCCGGGCGTCTACATGGGCGCGCCGACCGGGCGGGGCGGAGCGTCCGTCGGCGGCGCGGGGGATCGAGAGGGTCACTGAACGGTGCCTTCCTCGGTGTGGTGGGCGGGCGGCGGGGCGCTCTCGCAGGGCGTCCGGCGGGCGTGGGCCGTCCTCCCGCCGCCGCGCGGCTCGGGCCGGGGCAGGACGGGCAGGCCGCGGAGCAGCAGACGGACGCCGTGGCGGCGGATGCCGGCCGAGACGGCCGCGGTCGACCAGGGGTGGCGCAGGGCGGCCCGGAGCAGGGCGGCGGGCGTCGCGGGGCCGCGTCGCCCGCGGAGCGTGGCGATGAAGGGGGAGCTGTCCCCGAGGACGAACCGGACGGTGATGTCGAGACGCTCGCCGGGGACCGGCAGCCGCATCCGGTAGCCGCCGTCGACGGGGAGGAACGGGGAGACGTAGAAGGTCTTGGCGGTCTCGGCCCGGTCGGTTTCGTCGGTCCTGAGCAGATAGCAGTGCCGCTCGCCGTAGGTGTTGTGAACCTCGGCGACCACGCATCGCAGGGCGCCGGCGGCGTCGTGGCACCAGTACAGCGTCAGCGGGTTGAAGACATGTCCGAGGACCCGGGCGTGCGCCAGCATGAGGACGCGCCCGCCGTCCAGGCGCACGCCCCGGGAGGCGAGGTGGGCGTCGAGTCCGGCGCGTATCGTCCGGGCGGCGCCGGTGAAGTGGTCGCGGGCGTCGAAGCGGGCCAGGGGCCGCAGCGCGCGGGGCAGCCGGGGCGGGCGGTCGAGGTCGATCAGCCACATGTAGGTGCGGTGCCGCAGCGCATGGCGCACGGGGGCGGTGCGCGCGTGGGAGACGACGCACTCGTAGAGCGCGGGCACGGCGCTCCGGTCCGTACGGTCGGCGCTCCGGCCCGTCCGGTCGGCTGGGTCGGCGCTCCCGTCCGCCCGGGCAGTCCCGTCAGTCCCATCAGTCCCGTCCGCCCGGTCAGTCCCGTCGGCGCGGGTCACCAGTCGACTCCGAGCGCGGCGGCCGCGGCGACGCCGGAGCGGCAGCCGTCCTCGTGGAATCCCCAGCCGTGCCAGGCCCCGGCGTAGGCGGTGACGGCGGTGTTGAGCAGGGGCAGCCGGCGCTGCGCGGCGACGGAGGCCGGGGTGTGGACGGGGTGTTCGTACACCATGCGGGCGAGCACCCGCCCGTCGTCGATCTCGTCGCCCGCGTTGAGGGTGACGAGATGGTCGGCGACGCCGGTCAGACGCTGGAGCCGGTTCATGTCGTAGCTGACCCGGACGGCGTCGGCCGTGGTGTCGCAGGAGGGCATGCGGTAGTTCCAGGAGGCCCTCGCCCTCGGGGAGCGGGGCAGGACGCGGGCGTCGGAGTGCAGCACGGTGGGGTTGCGCGAGAGGACGAAGGCCCCCAGCGTCCGGCGCTCCTCCTGGGTGGGGTCCTTGAGGAGGGCGAGGGCCTGGTCGGGGTGGGTCGCGAGGACCACGGCGTCGTAGGTCTCCGCCGCGCCGTCCGCCGTGGTGACGACCGCGCCGCCCGGGAAGCGCCTGACGGCGGCCACCGGCACTCCGGTGCGCGTCGCGAAATGTTCGGCGACCCGGGCGACGTACGCGGCGGAGCCGCCGGTGACGGTCTTCCACCGGGGGGAGCCGGTGATCGAGAGCAGTCCGTGGTGGCGGAGGAAGCGGAAGAGGTACGCGGCCGGGTACTCCATGGCGGTCCGCGCCGGGCAGGACCAGACGGCGGAGACCAGCGGGGCGGCGAAGTGGGAGACGAAGTACGGGGAGAAGCCGCCCCGGGCGAGGAACGCGCCGAGGGTGAGATGCTCCGGTCCGCCGGCGGCCAGGAGACGGCGCGCGCCCCGGTGGAAGACCGGGACTTCGGCGAGCAGCCGCAGATATCTGCCCCGCAGGGCCGCGCGTCCGGTGAAGAGGGCGGCGGGGCCGCGCGCCCCCGCGTACTCCAGTCCGCAGCCGTCGCACCGCACCGACATGCTCATCTCGGAGTCCTGGGTGGCGACGCCGAGTTCGCGGAAGAGCCGCAGCAGGGTCGGGTAGGTCCGCTCGTTGTGGACGATGAAGCCGGAGTCGACCCGGACGGCGCCGCCGTCGCGGGCGGGCAGTTCGTGGGTGTGGGCATGGCCCCCGAGCCGGTCGTCGGCCTCGTACAGCACCACGTCGCACTGGTTCCGCAGCACGTACGCGGCGGTCAGCCCCGCCACTCCGCCGCCGACCACGGCCACTCTCCGCCGATCCACAGACCCTCACTCCGTACGGCTCGCTGCGCCGCCGCGCGGCGGCGCTCTCAGTCGTACTTCGCGGCCGCGAGGAGTCCGGATGGGTGGAAAGTGTGAAGAAGGACGTGAGGGGCGGGGGTGGCCAGGGTTACGCCGTTCGACGGAATCCGTCCCGGCGCGCCAAGCCGCGCGCCCCGGCGGGCCGAATCAGCGCCGAGAGCGGCTCAGGTCCGGGGCGGAGCGACGGTGTTCCGCCCCCGCGGCTCTCGCCCAGCAGAGGAGATGTGTCATGTCACGTGTTCTGAGAAGTGCGGTGCTGGCTCTGGCGGCGGGCGCGGCCGTGGCCGGCGGAGCGTCGGCGGCGTGGGCCGACGCCGGGGCGCAGGGGGCGGCCGTCCACTCCCCCGGTGTGCTGTCCGGGAATCTGATCCAGGCGCCCGTTCATGTCCCGGTCAACGCCTGCGGCGACTCCGTCAGTGTGATCGGACTGCTCAACCCGTCGTTCGGCAACACCTGCGTCAACGCCTGACACCGGGCCGCCGGACCGACCCGCGCGCGACGGCGGGACGGGACGGGACGGCGGGACGCGGGAAGCGGCCGAGCGGGGGGAGGGCGGCGCGGGGACGCCGTCCTCCCCCGTGCGCCGGAGGTCCGGCGGACGGTCGTGTACGGATGAACGGACGTCCGCGGGTGCGCCGCGCGGCGGGCGAAAGGGGCGGAAGGGCATCAGTCCGACGGATCGTCAACTCGGCCTGCAAGGAGGCGAGTTGTCGGCGAGCTTCCGTGAACGGCTCCGCGGACCGCCTCTGGCCTGGGCGTTCGTCAGGGGCGGGGGACCGCGTTCCGGTTGTGTTGGATCTTCCGTTAGCGTCCCCCGCATGATGAGTCGAAGACTGGCCGCAGCAGCGGTCGCCCTCGTGAGCCTCGCCGGAACCGCCGTCTCCGTCGCACACGCCGCACCGTCCTCCGCCGGGGAGTGGCAGCGGGTCGGCACCGGAATGACCGGCGGCGTCAGCGGGCTCGCGGTGATCGAGAACGGCGCGGGTCCGGACGAGCCCGTGGATCTCGTGATGGTGCGGGACAGCAAGAAGACGGGCGAGAACCGGATCGCCACCGTGCGGTACCGGGACGGCGACACGCCGGTGGTGCGGGAGCTGCCCTGGCGGGGCATGGAGGAGCCGAGGGATCTGGAGGCGGTCGACGCGGTGCCCGGCCAGCCGGGCGACTTCGTCGCTCTGTCCAGCGACGGCACGGCGTACCACTTCACGCTCGACCCGGACGCGGCGATGGCCTGGGGCAGTTCGCCCGTCCCCGGCCGCGCGGCCGGGGACAACTACGAGAGCTTCGCGCTGACCCGGCAGCACGGCCGGACCGTCGCCGTCTGGGCGACCCGGGGATCGAGCGACGCCAAGCCCGCGCAGGTGCGCGCGGCGGTGTACGACCCGAACAGCGGGGTGTTCGGCCCGGCGACCGGTCCGGTGGCCTTCAGCGTGCCGGACCCGCTGCCCGTCGACGGGCAGGAGGTGCGGCACGCGAGCGACATCAAGGTGCACGCGGACGGGACGGTGCTGCTGACCGCGGCGTCGGACCCGAACGTCAACTCCGGCCCGTTCGCCTCGGCCGTCTACCGCGCCGGAAGGGTGACCACCGACGCGTCCGGGAGGCTCCGGGTGAGCCTGAAGGCGAAGCACCAGCTCACCTCGCTGGCGTCCTTCAGCAAGGAGGTCGACAACCGCAAGATCGAGGCCGTCGCCTGCCGCGCGGGGACCGACACGGGCGTCGTGGGCACGGACGACGAGGACCAGGGCGGCTCCCTGCTGTCGCTCGACATCTGTCCGAAGTCGCGTCGCTGACCCCGAAGCCGCGTCGCTGACGCGGTCCGGCGCCTCCCCGGGGGCGGGGAGGCGCCGGAGCACGGGCCGCCGGTACGAGACCGGGGGCCGCGCTCTCGGGCCCGGTCGGAGCCTCGGGCCCGGTCGAGCCCCTCGGACGCGGGCGCGCTCTCGGGCCCCTGCTGCCTGGGGCCCCTCGTGGCCTCGGGCCGCCGTAGCCTCAGGCCCGCCCGTGGGCGACCCGCGACCGCCGTGCCACGGAGTCCAGGGCGACGGCGAGCAGCAGCACCGCGCCGGTCACCATGAAGCGGTAGGCGGAGTCGAGGTTGAGCAGCGTGAGTCCGCTGGAGATCGACTGGATCACCAGGACGCCGAGCAGGGCGGCGAACGCGCTCCCCCGGCCGCCGAAGAGACTCGTACCGCCGATGACGGCCGCCGCGATGGCGTTGAGATTGACGTCGCCGCCGCCGCTGCTCTGATTGGCGGCGGCGAGCCGGGAGGCGGCCAGGACCCCGCCGGCGGCCGCGAGGGTGGTGCACAGCACGAAGGCGGCGGTGAGCACCGCCCGGACGTCGATGCCCGCGCGCCGGGCCGCCTCCGCGTTGCCGCCGACCGCGTACATCGCCTTGCCGAAGCGGGTCCGGGTCAGGGCGTAGTGGAGCGCGAGCACCAGGGCGAGGAAGAGGACGAACATCCAGCCCACGCCCCGGTCGCGGTTGAGGTACCAGACCGCGACGCCGAGGCCGGCGAGAAGGGCCAGGCTCCGCGCCGCCAGCAGCCTCCGCGAGGCCGCGGGCAGCGAGGCCCGCCGCCGTTCCCTCGCCCGGGAGCGGCCCGTCGCGTAGAGCGCGAGGGCGCTCAGCGCGACCAGGGCGTACGCCAGCCACGGCGGCACGAAGGCGAGCTGGGCGAAGGTCACCAGGCCGGATTCGAAGGGCAGGTTGATCGAGCCCTTCGTGCCGAGGATCCACAGCTGGAGTCCGAGGAAGCCGAGCAGCCCGGCGAGGGTGACGACGAAGCTGGGCACCCCCAGCCGATGGTGGACCTGTGCGTAGAACCAGCCGATCAGCGCGGCGAGCACCAGGGCGGCGAGGACGGCGGCCCAGGACGGCAGCCCCCGGTCGACGAAGAGGACGGCGAGGACGGCGGCGCCGAGTCCGCTGATCGAGCCGACGGACAGATCGATCTGTCCGACGAGGAGCACACAGACGACTCCGAGGGCGATGACGCCGACGGGAACGCTCTCCAGGGCCAGATTGGTGAGGTTGGCGCTCGACAGGAAGATCGGGTTGAGGATCTGCATGACGGTCCAGATCACGATCAGCCCGGCGAGCACGGGCACGATCCCGAGATCCCCGCCGCGCAGCCGGTCCACGGCGGCGGAGAGCAGGTCCCGGGGGCCGGCGGCGGCCGCGTGCTCGCGGGGCGGCCCGTCCGGTGCGGGGCCCTGGGTCGGTGTGGCGGCCGGTCGCGTCATGATCGGGGCCTCCTGTTCACATCGGCCGACGGACCGGGCCCGGCACGCCCCTCGGCCCCGCCCGGCGGCCCGGCGGCGTCGACGGGGGCGTCGGACCCGGGGGCCTCGGACCCGGGGGCCTCGGACCCGGGGGCCTCGGCGGGATCCGGGGGCGCGGCGGGGTCCACGGGTACGGCGCCGGCCGGGCGCGGGCGCGGGTCACGGTCGGCGCGGCGGCTGACGACGTTGTCCTCGGCGCCGGTGATCGCCGCCACCAGGTCGGAGGCGGTGGCCTCGGCCGCGTCGAACACCCCGTTGTTGCGGCCGAGCCGCAGCACGACGACGGTGTCCGCGACGGCCTTCACCTCGGCCATGCTGTGGCTGACCATGATGACGCCGAGCCCCCGCTCCCTCAGCCGCTCGATCAGATTGAGCACCTCGGCGGTCTGCGCCACGCCCAGGGCGGCCGTGGGCTCGTCGAGGATGATCACCTTGGGGCGGCCGAGCAGCGAGCGCGCGATGGCGACCGTCTGCCGCTGGCCGCCGGAGAGGGCGGCCACCGGCGCCCGTACGGACGGGATCCGCGCCGACAACTCCTTGAGCAGGGCGCGCGCGTTGACCTCCATGGCCACGTCGTCGAGCCGGAGCGCGCGCAGTTCACGGCCGAGGTAGAGGTTCTCGACCACGTTCAGGTTCTCGCACAGGGCCAGGTCCTGGAAGACGGTGGCGATCCCGAGCTGCTGGGCGGCTGCCGGGGTGGGCACGGTCACGGTCCGGGAGGCGAAGCCGATGGTTCCCGCGTCCGGCGGATGGACGCCGGAGAGGATTTTGACCAGGGTCGACTTTCCCGCGCCGTTGTCCCCGACGAGGGCGACGACCTGGCCGGCCGCGACGTCGAGGGCGACATCGGTGAGCGCGGCGACCGCGCCGAAGGACTTGCTGATGCCGCGCAGGGAGAGCAGCGGCGCGCCCTGCCCCGGCGGGGACGGCGGAGGGGACGGAGAGGACATGGCGCACCTTCGGGGCAGGGGGCATGAGTCTCGTGCGGCGCTCGGCCGGGAGGGCTCCCGGCGTCCGGACCGAATCGAATCGGTTCGGGTCGGGTCGGGTCGGGTCGGGTCGGGCTGGACCGAATCGCGTCGAGTCGGGTCGGGTCGGGTCAGATCGGCGCGCCGGGCGGCTGGTGACCGGTCCCGGCCGGGTGTACGGGCGGATGGCGACCGGTCCCGCTCGGTGTACGGGTGATTCGCGGCCGGTCCCGGCCCGGCGTCGGGCGGGGTCGGGGACCGCTAGCCGAGGCCGAGTTCGGCGCAGGCGGCCGCGTACGTCCCGGTGCAGACGTCGGCGGCGGCGAGCGGCTTCCCGGAGCCCACCAGCACCTCGGCGATGTTCTCCCGGGTGACGACCGTGGGGGTGAACAGCTCCGACGGGGTGTCGAAGAGGGTGGCGTTCCCCTTCGGCTTCTCGCCCTGGACGAGGGCGTACGCCGCGTTCGCCGCGGAACGGGCGACGGTCTTGATGGGTTTGGAGATCGTGTTGTACTGATCGCCGTTCACGATTCGCTGCGCGGCGGCGACTTCGGCGTCGTTCCCGGTCACGGGCGGCACTTTCACCCCCGCCGCGCGGAACGCGGCGATCGCGCCGCCGCCGGTGCCGTCATTGGCCGCCACCACTCCGGCGATCCGGCCGGGGAATTTGCTGATCTGCCCGCTCACCCAGTCCTGTGCCTTGCTCGGCTCCCAGGCGGGGGTGTCGTACTCGGCGAGGAGATCGATTCCGCTGCCGTCGACGGACCGGTGAATCCCCTTTTTGATCAGACCGGCCGCCGCGTCGGTGGGCGAGCCGTTGACCTGGAGGATGCCGCCCTTGGCTCGGGTCTTCTTCAGACGGTCGACCAGCGACTGGCCGATCATCGCCCCGATCTTCTCGTTGTCGAAGGAGACGTAGAAATCGGCCCGGGCCTTGGGTATCGGCCGGTCGTAGGCGATGACGGGCACATCGCGGGACTGCGCGGTACGGACGGTGGTGGCCGCGGCGGCGGAGTCGACCGGGTCGAGCACGATCGCCCTGACACCCTGCGCGAGCGCCGAGTTGGCCTGTTGCTGCTGCTTGGCGGCGTCCCCGCCGGCGTTCTGGTAGAGAACGGCGCAGCCGCCGCACAGCTCTTTGATCCGGGCCTTGAACAGCGGAGCGTCGTACAGCTCATAGCGGGTCGAGGCGAGATCGGGCATGAGGAAAGCGATCTTCGCGGAGCTGTTTCCCGAGCCCTTGTCCGAACCGCCGGTGGAAGTGGAACAGGCCGCGCTGGATAAGAGAACCGCCGTGACGGACATCGCTGCGGCAAGCGTTCTGAGCGAGGAGTGCTTCACAGGTTTCTCCTTGGAATTCCGCTTGCGGCACGGGGGAGGCGAGAGAGAGACACCGCCACCGTCGCAACGCCCGGGTACCGTCCAGTAGACCTGTTGCCCTGTAGACCTTCGTCCTGATTCCGCGCGATACACTTAACATCGTTTTCGTTAATACTGTCAATGCGTCTGTCCGAATGAATGATGGATGCATCGCGCAGCATTGCGCGGGGCCCGGCGAGGACGCCTCCGCCGGGGCGGCGCCGGGCCTTCAAACCTCCGGGGTGCGAAGTGTGATTGTTTGTTAAATTCAACAGCGCGAACGTGAAGCGGTGTTGTTCCCGCGTCCCGGGCGCGCCCGCTGTGCCCGTTCCGCCCACTCCGCCGTCCACCCCCGATGCGCGAGACAGAGGCACCATGAAGAGAACTTCCGGCGACGCGCGCCGACGGCGTATCGCCGAGCATGTCGTCGAGCACGGCACCGCCACCGGGGCGGATCTGGCGGAGCTGACCGGCGTGAGCCTGATGACGGTCCACCGCGATCTGGACGACCTCGAACGCCGGGGCGTGCTCCGGCGCTTCCGCGGCGGCGCGTCCGCCCTGCCGTCCACGGTGTTCGAGTCGAGCCTCGACTACCGGCTCGGCGTCAACACCGCCGCGAAGAACGCCGTGGCGCGCGCCGCCGCGGCCCTGGTGGAGCCCGGGATGTCGGTGATGCTGGACGACTCCACCACCGTGCTGGCGATGGCCCGGCTCCTCACCTCCCTCGCGCCGCTCACGGTGGTCACCAACGCCCGCCGGGTGATCGACCTGTTCACGGACCGGGAGGGGATCCGGCTGATCGCGCTGGGCGGCGAGTACTCGCGTACCCACGACTCCTTCCTCGGCATACCGTGCGTCGAGGCGATCGAGGCGCTCTCCGTGGACCTGGTGGCGGTGTCGACCTCGGCCCTGGACTCCCGTACGGCCTATCACCAGGAGCAGGATGTGGTACTGGTGAAGCGGGCCATGCTGAAGTCGGCCGCGACGAGCGCGCTGCTGATGGACCACACCAAACTCGCGCGCACCGCGCTGCACCGGCTGGGGCCGGTCGACGGGCTGGACCGGCTGATCGTCGACGACGGGGCCGATCCCGAGCTGCTCGCCCGGCTCCGGGAGCGGACCCGGGTGACCGTGGCCCGTTCCGACGGCTGAATCCCCGGCGGGCGGGCTCCCCCGGGGCCCTCGGTCAGCGGGGGCGGTCCAGCACCCGGTGGATCCGGCTGGCGACATGGAGGTTGAGCCGGGTGTCGACATGGCCGAGGTCGTGGCCGGTGACCTCGCGGATGCGCTGGAGCCGGTAGCGGACGGTGCTGCGGTGGATGTGGAGGGCCTCGGCGGTGGCGTCGTAACTCCCGCCGCTCTCCAGGTAGGACGAGAGCGTGGCGGTGAAGTCGGTGCGGTGCCGGGCGTCGTACTCCAGCAGCGGGCCGAGCCACTCGCGGACGAAGCGGTCGGCCTCCCGCTCGTCGTCCCCCGCGCCCATCATGCGGACGAGGCCCAGCTCCTCGAAGCCCGTGCTGCCGTGGGGCTCATGGGATCCGCGCCGTACGGCGAGGGCGCGGACGGCCTCCTCGTAGGAGTGCGGCAGATCGGCGAAGCCCTCGCAGGGGCCGCCGACGCCGACGGCCCCCGCCGCCGTGCCGAGCAGTTCGGAGACCGCCTCGTACAGTCCGCCGGCCGCCGTCGTGTCGCGGCCCGCGAGCAGGACGACCGTGCTGGTGTCGCGGGAGCCGGCGAGGACGTCCAGCCGCAGCCGGGCGGCCGCCCGCTCCACCGCGTCGCCGACGGCCGCCGCGCCGATCGCGCCGGTCCAGCGCAGGACCGCGACCCGGTGCGGCCGGTGCAGATCGTGGCCGAGTCCGGCCGCCCGGACGAACACGTCGTCGGCCGCCGTGCCGGAGATCAGGCTCTCGACCAGATCGTGGCGCAGCCGCGGCTCCAGCTCGGCGAGTCTGCGCTCGTGGGCGAGGAGGGGGGCGAGGACGAGCGCGGTCTGTTCGAGGGCCGCCAGCTCCGGATCCCCGGCACGGCGCTCCGGGTCCTCCAGCGCGAGGAGGCCGAGCGGGTCGCCGGCCATGGCGACGGGGACGGTCAGCCGCTCCCGCTCGCGGACCGCGCCGGGCGGTCCGGGCCGGTCGCGGGGACCGGAGCCGTCGGGGCGGGGGCCGGGCCGGGCACGGAGTCCGGAGCCGTCGGGGCGGGGTCCGGGCCGGGCACGGGGTCCGGCGCCGGCCGGGCGGGGGCGGGACCGGTCACCGGGGCCGGGAGCGTCGCGGCCGGGGCCGTCGGGGTCGCTGGGGCCGCCGGAGCCGTTCGGGTCACCGGGGCCGCCGGGGTCACTGGGGCTGTCGGGGCCGCCGGAGCCGTTCGGGTCGCCGAGGCCGTCGGGGTCGTCCGGGCCGGCCCGGAGGCGGAGATTCCCGAAGCGGTCCTCGGTGCGGGCCGGGAGACCGGTGTGCTCGTGCAGGATCCGCAGGATCCCCGCCTCGCCCTCGCCGGAGGCCGCCGCGCGGGCGAGCGCCTCGTGCAGGGCTCCTCGGGCGGCGAGCCGGAGGACGGCTGCCCCGAGGCCGGGGTCGGCCGGCTCGCCGTCGGCCCCCGGAGGGCCCTCGGCCCGGCCGCCGAGCGCCGCGAGGGCCGCCGCGGTCTCCCGGGCGACCAGATCGGCGTCGGCGCTCTCCCGCGCCGAGGGGGCGGCCAGGACCCGGACCACGAGATAGCCGAGACATCGGTCCCGGTGACGCAGCGCGACGGCCCGCAGCACCAGCTCACCGTCCCCGCAGGAAGTCCCGGACGTACCGGAAGTCCTGGACGTACCGGCTGTACCGGATGCGCCCGGCCCGTCGAGCGCGAGATGTCCGCCGTGGCCGTCCAGCGCGCCGATCAGCCGGTCGAGACGGCCGGCGACAGCGCCGCGCAGGGCCGTGGCCGCCCCGGACGGGTCCTCCGGCGTCTCCGGGCCGGGCGGCGGACGGCGGCGGACCCGCCCCCGGTCCACCGTGTAGGCCGCCACGGCCGCGAACGGCCCGGTCGCGGCGATCGCCGCCAGGGCGGCCCACAGCATCCCGTGCTCGTCCCGGTGGTCCAGCACGCCCGCGACGAGCCGGGGCAGGTCGTACGGGGTTACGGCATCCGGGGGTACGGGACACCCGGGCGCGGGACCGTCCGGGGGTACGGGACACCCGGGCGCGGGACCGTCCGGGGGTACGGGACGCTTGACGCCGCCCGCCGGTGCGGCGGGCACGGGCACGGGCTCGGACTCGGGCTCGGGCTCGGCGTCCCTGGCGGCCACCGCGGGCGGCCGGGGCGCGGCGTCGCCGCGTACGGCGGTCCGGGCGGCTTCGTCCGGCCGGGCGGCGTCGTCCGGCGGCGCGGGGCCCGCGGGCCCGGCGGTCCGAATAGGGGCGGCGTCCATCGGGCTCCGTTCGAGGCTCGACGTCTGGCTTCGCGGCCGGCTCCGCCCACCCACGCTACGCCGCCCGGCGCGAGCCCTCATCAGCGAGCGCCGCCGCCCGGCCGGCCCGGCGAGCACCCCGCCCGGGCCTGAGGCACCCACCGCCACGCCCGGGCCCGAGGCACCCACAGCCACGCCCGGCCGCGGCGAGCGCCCCCGCCGGCCGGCGGCCCCCTGACCTCGCGGACCGTCCGGCCGCCGCGGATTGGTCCTGCCAGGGCGAAGAACCGGCGAGGGCGGCGCGCGACCCTGGGCCGCGAGTGCGACCGCGACGCCGGACGGCGTCCGGGCACGGCTGCCCGGACGCCGTCGCGGCGGCGCTGTCGTGTCCTCGACACGGCAGAGGAGATTCCCATGGCGAAGGCAGTCGGTATCGACCTCGGTACCACCAACTCGGTCATCGCGGTCTGGGAGGGCGGTGAGCCGGCCGTCGTCCCGAACGCCGAGGGAGCCAGGACCACCCCCTCGGTGGTCGCCTTCACCGAGAACGGCGAGCGGCTGGTCGGTCAGCTCGCCCGGCGTCAGTCGATCCTCAACCCCAAGGGCACCGTCACCTCCGCCAAGCGGTTCGTCGGCCGTCGCTACGACGAGGTGTCCGAGGAGGCCAGGGCGGTCTCGTTCGACGTCGTGGAGGGGCCCGGCGGAGTGGCCCGCTTCGACGTCGGCGGCAAGCAGTACGCGCCGGAGGAGATCAGCGCGCAGGTGCTGCGCAAACTCGCCGACGACGCCGGGAGGTCGATCGGCGAGCGGGTGACCGAGGCCGTCATCACCGTGCCCGCCTACTTCAACGACGCGCAGCGGCAGGCGACCAAGGACGCCGGGAAGATCGCGGGCCTTGAGGTGCTGCGCATCATCAACGAGCCGACCGCGGCGGCGCTCGCCTACGGACTGGACAAGAAGGGGCACGAGACCGTCCTCGTCTTCGACCTCGGCGGCGGCACCTTCGACGTCAGCATCCTGGACGTCGGCGACGGGGTGGTGGAGGTCCGCTCCACGGCCGGCGACTCCCATCTCGGCGGCGACGACTTCGACCGGCGGCTCGTGGACCATATGGCGGACGCGTTCCAGCAGGCCGAGGGGATCGATCTGCGCAAGGACCCGCAGGCCCTCCAGCGGCTGTTCGAGGCGGCCGAGAAGGCGAAGACGGAGCTGAGTTCGGTCACCCAGACCCAGGTGAGCCTGCCGTTCGTCACCGCGGACGCCGCCGGGCCCAAGCATCTGACCGAGACGATCCGGCGCTCCACGTTCGAGCAGATCACCGCCGATCTGGTGGAGCGCTGTCTGGGGCCGGTCAAGCAGGCGATGAGCGACGCGAAGGTCACCGAGAACGACATCGACGAGGTCATCCTGGTCGGCGGCTCGACCAGGATCCCGGCCGTGCAGGCGCTGGTGCGCCGGCTCACGGGCGGCAAGGACCCCAATATGAGCGTCAATCCGGACGAGGTGGTGGCGCTGGGCGCGGCCGTGCAGGCCGGGGTGCTCAAGGGCGAGGTCAAGGACGTACTGCTGCTGGACGTCACCCCGCTCTCGCTGGGCGTGGAGACCGCGGGCGGGGTGATGACCAGGATCCTGGAGCGGAACACCACCATTCCCGCGCGGCGCTCGGAGATCTTCTCCACGGCCGAGGACGACCAGCCCGCCGTGGACGTCGTCGTCCTCCAGGGCGAGCGGGAGCTGGCCGCCGACAACAGGGTGCTGGGCCGCTTCCGGCTGGAGAACCTCCCGCCCGCGCCGCGCGGCGAGACCCGGATCGAGGTCACCTTCGACATCGACGCCAACGGCATCCTCAAGGTCGGCGCGAAGGACAAGGAGACGGCCGCCGAACAGTCGATCACCATCAGCGAGGGGTCCAATCTCGACCCGGCGGAGGTCGAGCGGATGATCGACGAGGCCGAGCGCAACCGCGGCTCCGACCAGGCGCTGCGCGAGGCGGTCGACGCCCGCAACGAGCTGGACGCCGCCGCCTACCAGGTGGAGCGACGGCTCGGCGAGCTGGGCGAAGCGGCTCCCCAGCACGAGCGCGCCCGCGCCGGACTCCTGGTGGATCAGGCGCGTACCGCCGTGAAGGAGGAAGCGCCGGCGGACCGTTCCCGCTCGCTCACCTCCGAGCTTCAGCAGATGTACGCCGCGCTGAGCGCCCGGTCCGCCGAGGGCGCGGGCGGCCCGGCCCCCGGAAGCCCGGAGTCCGCCGGCGGACCGGGCGGACCCGGCTCCCCGGGGGACTCCGGGGACGACGACGTCATCGACGCCGAGTTCGACCGGAGCTGAGGTGAGGTCATGACCGAGGAGACCCCGGGGCGTCGCGCGGACGTCCCCGAGCCGGCCGACTCCCCGCCCGAGTCGCCCCCCGAACTCTGGCAGAACGGAAAGAATCCCCCGGAGGCCGCCGTGACCCGGCCCGACGCCGGAGAGCCGGACGCCGAGGAGCTGACGGACCGCTGGCGGCGCGCCCTCGCCGATCTCGACAACCTCCGCAAGCGCCACGCCCGCGACCGGCCCCGGGAGCTGGAGGCCGAACGCGCCCGGGTGGCCGCCGCCTGGCTCCCCGTCCTCGACCATCTCGAACTGGCCCTCGATCACGCCGACGCCGACCCCGGCGCGATCGTCAGCGGCGTCCGGGCCGTCCGCGACCAGGCCGTCGAGGTGCTGAGGGGCCTCGGCTATCCGCGCCACGACGAGACCGGCGTCCCCTTCGACCCCATGCTGCACGACGTGGTGTCCGTGGTCGACGACCCCGACGCCCCGCCGGGCTCCGTCGTCCAGGTGATGCGCCCCGGCTACGGCGACCCCGGCCGTCAGCTGCGCCCGGCGGCGGTGGCCGTCAGCCGGAAGGAGGAGTGAGGCCGCCGTGGCCCGCGACTACTACGAGGTGCTCGGCGTCCCCCGCACCGCCGACGCGGCCGAGATCCAGCAGGCCTTCCGCACCCTGGCGCGCCGCCACCACCCCGACATCAACCGCGATCCGGCGGCCGAGGAGCGCTTCAAGGAGATCAACGAGGCGTACGGAGTCCTCGCGGACCCGGACACCCGGGCCCGGTACGACCGGTTCGGCCCCGACTTCCGGCAGGTCCCGGAGGACTACGACGAACGGGTCGCCGCCGCCGGGGGGTTCGGCGGGGGCGGCTGGAGCGGCGGCGGGCCGTTCGGGGGTGCGGGAGGCGGCCGGCGGGAGGGCGGCTTCGGCGGCTCCGGGGTCGATTTCGAGGATCTCTTCGGCGATCTGTTCGGCGGCCGGGCGGGCCGGGGCGGCGGACCCGCGCCCGGCGCGGACCAGGAGGCCGAACTCACCCTCACCGTCGAGGAGGCCCATCGCGGCGGCCGGCGCAGGATCACCCTCGGCGGCCCCGGCGGGGAGCGCGGCTACGACGTGAACATCCCGGCCGGCGTGATCGACGGCCAGCGGATCCGGCTCGCCGGCGAGGGCGGCCGGGGGCGCGGCCCGGGCGCGGCCGGCGATCTCTATCTCGTGGTCCGGCTCGCCCCGCACCCCCGCTACCGGCTCACCGGCCGCGATGTCCACGTCGATCTGCCGGTCACCCCCTGGGAGGCGGCGCTCGGCGCGACCGTGCCGGTCACCGGCCCCGGCGGCGCCGCCAAGGTCCAGGTGCCCCCGGGCTCGTCCACCGGCCGCCGGCTGCGGCTGCGCGGCGAGGGGATGCCCCGTCCCCGGGGGAGCGCCGGCGATCTGTACGCCGAGATCCGGGTGATGGTCCCGCCCGAGGCGACCGCCCGGGAACGCGAACTCTTCGAGGAGCTGGCGGCCGTCTCGGCCTTCGATCCGAGAGCCCCGCGGGACAGCGCGGACGCGCGCGACTCCCGGAACCGCTCCCGGAACTCCCAGGACCCGCGGAACCGGAGGGAGCAGACATGAGAGCCGACGACCCCACCCCGGCGGCGGAGGGCGGCGGCGCCCCCCTCGCCCGCTATCCGCTGGTGCGGATCCACCGGAGCACCCCCTACCGGCTGACCCTGACCGGCGTCGCCCGGCGCAGCGGTCTGCCGCCCGACATGGTCCGCCGTCTCGTCGCCCTCGGGCTGGTGGACGCCGAGCGGGACGGGGCCGGCCGGCTGTGGTTCCGTACCACCGCGCCGTCGGCCCTGGCCCGGGTCCAGCGGCTGCGGTCCGGGCTGTCCCTGAACTACGCGGCCGTCGGGGTCGTGCTGGATCTGCTGGATCGCATCGACGCCCTGGAGAGCGCGCTGCGGCAGAGCGAGCGCGCCGCCGAGGAGGGAACGCCATGGACATGAACCGCCTCACCCAGAAGTCCCAGGAGGCGCTCCGGGAAGCCCAGAGCCTGGCGGTGCGACTGGGGCAGAGCGAGGTCGACGGGGAGCATCTGCTGCTCGCGCTGCTCGATCAGCGGGACGGGCTCACGGCCCGGCTGCTGACGGGCGCGGGGGCCGACGCGGACGCGCTGCGGGAGGCGGTGGAGGGCGATCTCGCCCGGCGTCCGCGCACCACGGGACCGGGCGCGGAGCCCGGGCGGCTGACGGTCACCCAGCGCCTCGCCCTGCTCCTCGACACGGCCGAGCGGGAGGCCCGGCGGCTCAAGGACGAGTACGTCTCGACCGAGCATCTGGTCCTGGCCCTGCTGGACGAGGGCCCGGCCGCCGCCGCGGGACTGCGCCTGGCCGAGCAGGGCGTCACCCGGGACGGCTTCCTCACCGCGCTCGCGGGGGTGCGCGGCCATCAGCGGGTCACCTCCGCCGATCCCGAGGCCGCCTACGAGGCCCTGGAGAAGTACGGCCGCGATCTGGTCGTGGAGGCCCGTACCGGCCGTCTCGATCCGGTGATCGGCCGGGACGCCGAGATCCGGCGGGTGATCCAGATCCTGAGCCGCAAGACGAAGAACAACCCGGTGCTGATCGGCGAACCCGGTGTGGGCAAGACCGCGATCGTGGAGGGGCTGGCCCAGCGGATCGTCCGCGGCGACGTCCCCGAGGGTCTGCGGGACAAGACGGTGTTCTCGCTCGACATGGGCTCTTTGGTGGCCGGGGCCAAGTACCGGGGCGAGTTCGAGGAACGTCTCAAGGCCGTGCTGGCCGAGGTCAAGGGCGCCGAGGGCGCGATCCTGCTCTTCGTGGACGAGCTGCACACCGTCGTCGGGGCGGGCGCCGCCGAAGGGGCCATGGACGCCGGGAACATGCTCAAGCCGATGCTGGCCCGCGGTGAGCTGCACATGATCGGCGCGACCACGCTGGACGAGTACCGCAAGCACATCGAGTCGGACGCCGCGCTGGAACGCCGCTTCCAGACCGTCCTGGTGGACGAGCCGACCGTCGAGGACGCGATCTCCATCCTGCGCGGCATCCGCGAACGGCTGGAGATCTTCCACGGGGTCAAGATCCAGGACGGCGCGCTGGTCGCCGCCGCCGCTCTCAGCCATCGCTACATCACCGACCGGTTCCTGCCCGACAAGGCCATCGACCTGGTGGACGAGGCCTGCGCCCGGCTGCGCACCGAGATCGACTCCATGCCTGCCGAGCTGGACGAACTCAGCCGCAGGGCGACCCGGCTGGAGATCGAGGAGGCGGCGCTGGCCGAGGAGACCGATCCGGCCAGCCGGTCCCGGCTGGAGGACCTCCGCCGCGAACTGGCCGATCTGCGCGGGGAGGTGGACGCCCAGCACGCCCAGTGGGAGGCCGAGCGCCAGGCCATCCGCCGCGTCCAGGAGCTGCGCCGGGAGCTGGAGCACGCCCGGCAGGAGGCCGAGGAGGCCGAGCGCTCCTACGACCTCAACCGGGCCGCCCAGCTCCGCTACGGCACCGTCGGCGAGCTGGAGCGCCGGCTCGCCGCCGAGGAGGAGCAGCTCGCCGTGCGGCAGGGCGAGACCCGGCTGCTGCGCGAGGTGGTCACGGCCGACGAGATCGCCGGGATCGTCGCCGCGTGGACCGGCATCCCCGTCACCCGGCTCCAGGAGGGCGAGCGGCAGAAGCTGCTCCGCCTCGACGAGATCCTCCGGGAGCGGGTCGTCGGCCAGGACGAGGCCGTACGGCTGGTCGCCGACGCGGTGATCCGGGCCCGTTCCGGGGTGCGCGACCCGCGGCGGCCGATCGGGTCGTTCATCTTCCTGGGCCCCACCGGCGTCGGCAAGACCGAGCTGGCCAAGACGCTGGCCGCCGCGCTGTTCGACAGCGAGAGCAATATCGTCCGGCTGGACATGAGCGAGTACCAGGAACGGCACACGGTCAGCCGGCTGGTGGGCGCTCCGCCCGGATACGTGGGGTACGAGGAGGGCGGCCAGCTCACCGAGGCGGTGCGGCGGAAACCGTACTCGGTCGTGCTCTTCGACGAGATCGAGAAGGCGCACGCCGATGTCTTCAACACCCTGCTCCAGGTGCTGGACGACGGCCGGATCACCGACGCCCAGGGGCGTACCGTCGACTTCCGCAACACGGTCGTCATCATGACCTCCAACCTCGGCTCGCAGTATCTGCTCCAGGACGCGGCCGAGGACGGCGAGATCAAACCCGAGGTGCGGGAGCTGGTGATGGGCGAGCTGAGCGGCCACTTCCGCCCCGAGTTCCTCAACCGGGTGGACGACATCGTGCTCTTCCGCCCGCTCGGTCTGGCCCAGATCGAACGCATCGTGGATCTGCTCCTCGACGAGCTGCGCGGCCGCCTGGCCGAGCAGCGCGTCGCGCTGGCCCTGACCGAGCCGGCCCGCCGGCTGATCGCGAGCGAGGGGTACGACCCGGTCTACGGGGCCCGCCCGCTGCGGCGTTTCATCTCGCACGAGGTCGAGACGCGGATCGGGCGCGCCCTGCTCAGCGGTGAGGCGCGGGAGGACGTGACCGTGGTGCTCGACGCTGAGGACGGCGAGCTGACCGTGACCTTCCGGGACACGACGGAGGAGAACCGATGACCGTGGAACGCGATCCGCATCTCGCCCTCGTCCGGCCCGTCGTGCCGCGGACCCCGGAGGGCTGCGAGGACTGTCTGCGCGAGGGATCCGTCTGGGTGCATCTGCGCCTCTGTCTGACCTGCGGCCGTGTCGGCTGCTGCGACTCCTCGCCGAAGCGCCACGCCCGCGCCCACGCGGCGTCCGCCGAGCACCCGGTCATCCGGTCCTTCGAACCGGGCGAGGACTGGCGCTGGTGCTTCGTCCACGAGGCCATGGTCTGATCCGGCCGCCGCGCCCGGGCCTCGCGGACGGACGGCCCGCCGTCCCCGTGCCAAGGGGGGCACGGGGACGGCGGACACGGATGCCGACGCGTGGTCTCAGCGGCCGAAGTAGGCGTCGTGGAGCGTCGTGGCGCTCCGGTTGCCCTGCTTGTCGGTGATCTCGGCCCGCAGGGAGAGCGCCCTGCCCCTGGCGGGGTTTCTGACGGACACCGCGCCCCGGGTCACCGGGAGCCGCTGCCAGACCTCGCCGCCGTCGTAGGAGACGTGGACGGTCAGCCGGCGGAGGGCGTCCCCCGCCGCCGCGCCCCGCACGGTCACCGGCACCCGTTGGGTTTGGCCCGCCGGCGCCGTGCCGTCGAGGCCGACGCGGGCCGAGAAGCGGGCGACGGAGACGGGCAGCGCGACCTTCTCGCCCGCGGCGGGCCGCCGGGAGCGGAAGGTCCAGCTCGCGTCGATCCGGCTGCCCGCCCGCGCCACGGCGGCCGGGCGTTCGACCGAGGTGGCGAGGGTGTACGAGGCGTCGTCGGGGCCGACCGTGAACGGCTCCTCTCCGCTGAGGGGATCGGTGTTCTCACCGATCTTCGTCCGGCCCCGGTGGAGTGTGGTCCTCGCCGACGAGAGTTGGGACCAGCCCTCGTGCCCCGTGCCGTCGGCGAACACCGACAGCCTGCCGGTGATCTCGTCGCCCTCCCGGAAGACTCCCTCGCTCCCGGTGATCGCCGGGCCGAAGACCGGGGTGTTGACCTCCCTCGTGTACGTCCCGCCGGCTTCGAACGTCTCGTTGCGCGGGGGGAAGTACGCCGTCTCGGGCTCGTCCCCGTCCGTGCCGTGCTGATAGGTGTGCAGGGTCCAGGTGGCCCCGTCGATCCCGGACGCGTACAGGGTCCGGACGCCGGGGGCCGGCTGCGACGTCCGGCCGTGCGTCACCGCCTGGACGCCGTGGGGCAGTTGGCCCACCGCCCCGACGACCATCCGCTTCCCGGGCGCGGAGGCGCCGTGGCGGAGCTTGACCGTGGCCAGCTCCGCCTGGGTGAAGCGCTTGGTGTACCCGGTCGCGAACCGGTCCACGGGCCCGCCGTGCAGCAGGCTGTACTGGACCTTCCCGCCCCGGGTCCACTGCGTGTCCCAGGACTGGGTGAGCGAGCCGTCGGTGAGGTCCGGACCGAGCTGCGCGGTGCGGAAGCCCTCGAACGAGGCGGCGGAGAAGACCGATCCCAGCCGTGTGACGCCCGGGGACCGCACCGTGCTGTACGCCGTGGCCCCGGACGGCGTGGCCCCGGGGCCCGGCGGGGTGATGTCGACGGGCCGGGTGGTGCGGGCGTCGAGGGTCACCGTCAGATCGCGGTCGAGCGACAGCTTGGGCCACGACAGCCAGTCGAAGCCCTTGGCGGAGTCCCGCGGGTCCGCCGAGCGGACGGACTGGAGGAAGAACACGCCCTTGGGCAGCCGGAGCACGGCCGTGCCGGACGCGTCGGCCGGGCCGAACGCGCTGTCCTTCGGGAAATCGAGATCGACGGTGCGCACCCAGGTCCTGAAGTCCCTGCCCGGCCGCCCGTCGCGGCCGATGTGCCGGACGGTGAGGTCGTACGACTCGCTCTCGCGCTCCACGGTCGCGGTGGCGCGCACGCTCCGGCCGTCGCCGGTCGCGACGACGGCCGCGGTGTAGGAGCCGTCGGCGTCGCCGCCGAGCCGGGTGTCGGCGGTCAGGTCCACCCTGGCGGTGGAGCCCGCCGGGACGGTGATCCGGCGCGCCCCGAGGGTGAAGAAGCCCTCCGGCGCGGGCTTCCGGTCCGGTCCGGTCGCGGTCACCGTCAGATCGAGGGTGACGTCGGCGGAGCCGGTGTTGCGGTAGACGACCGGCTCGGTGACGGGCCGGTCGTCGGTGTGGGGCCATCTCTGGACCCCGAGGTTCAGCGTCGGCCGCTCGGCGAACACCCGCTGTTCGACGGCCCGGTCGACCGCGACCCGGCCCGTCCCCTGCTCCTGCGGCGTCCGCCCGACGTCCTTCGCGGAGCCGGTTAGCGCGCTCCTCAGCTCGGCGGACTTCCAGGCCGGATGCTGCTGCTTGAGCAGCGCGGCGGCCCCCGCGACATGCGGCACGGCCGCGGCCGTGCCCGTGAACGACACATGGCCGGGCGGGCTCTGCCCCGCTCCCGGAGCGGCCGGCGCGGCGGTGGAGGCGGCGGCGGTGATGTCGACCCCGGGCGCGGTGAGGTCGGGTTTGACACCGGGGCCCGAGCCGGTGCCCGGGCCCTGCCCGGAGAAGTCGGCGAGCCGGTCCTCGCCGTCGACCGCGCCGACCGTGAGCGCGCCCTCCGCCCGGCCCGGCGAGGTGATCGAGCGCGCCCCGGGCCCCAGATCGCCCGCCGGTACGGCGAACAGCACTCCCCGCTCGGCGGCGACCCGGTTGACATGGGCCTCCAGCGGGCCGATCCCGGGCCGGGTGCGGCCGCTGAGGCCGAGATTGACGATGTCGGCGCCCTCGGCGACGGCCCAGTCGACAGCGGCGATGACCGCCGACTCGGTGCCGAAGCCGTCGTCGTCCAGCACCTTGCCGCTGAGCACCTCGGCCCCGGGGGCCATCCCCTTGTACACACCGCCGGAGCGCGCGCCGGTGCCGACGGCGACCGACGCCGTGTGCGTGCCCCGGCCGAAGCGGTCCCGGGTGTCCGGGGACGGGGAGAAGTTCTTCTCGGCGACCACCTGGCCCACGAGATCCGGGTGGGTTCCGTCGACCCCGGAGTCCAGTACGGCGATCCTCACCCCGGTCCCGTCGAGCCCCTTCGCCCAGGCCCGGGGCGCGCCGACCCGCTCCACGCCGGTGGCCGGGGCGGCCGTGTAGACCCCGTCCAGCCAGATCCGGCCGATGCCGGAGGCGGCGGTGCGGCCGCGTTCGCCGCCCGCGTCGCGGGTGAGCGTCTTCCAGAAGGCGGCCGTCTTCGGCGCGGGCACGGTGACGGCGTCCGCGTTCAGCGAGGCGAGGGCCCGGCCGGAGCCGGCGGCCCGGACGCCGTCGCGCGCCGCGCGGGCCCCGGGTCCCCGATAGTCCACGATCACCTTGACGCCCCGGCCGTAGGCCGCCCGGCTCGTCGCGCTGTTCAACTCGTCGATGTCGAAGAGCCGTTCGTCGAGCACGCCCTCGTCGATGAGCCGCTGCGCGTCCCAGGGCACGACGAGGGTGCGGCCCTGGCCCGTCCGGGTGTGCATCGGCACGTTCTCGCGGCCCTCGGCGGGTTCGACGCCGACGACCCGGCCCTTCGGGTCGACCGTCACCCGGTCACCGGTGACGAGGGTGATCGTGCGCGGTGGTAAGCCCCCGGCCCCGGGTCCCGTCGCCCCCGCCGCCGTCGCTGTTCCGGTACGCGCCTTCGCGGTCCGCTCCTCCCGGTCTCCCCCGGCCCGGGGCGGCCCGGTCATCCCCGCCGTCACCGCGACGGCCGCCGCCACGGCCAGCGTGGACACGTACACCCTTTTCCTGCGTCCGCTCACATCTCTCCCCGGAAATACGCGAATACACGGGGCGGATCGCCTTTCGCCCGCCCATCGCGCCGCAGTATTCACCCGGGCCGAAGGGGGCTCAAAGGTTCACGTGATATCCGAATCAAGGAGTACGCACCGAGGATCCTTCGCGGATTTCCCATGGGACTTCATGAGGAGGAACACGGAATCGTCCGTCCTGAGTTCTACGCCTCACGTACCGGTCCGCGGCATCCGGATTCCCGGCCTTCGCACCGGAGTTCGCCCGCGGCGGGAGCCGCCTTCCCGTGCGGTCGAGCCGCTCGTACACCCTCGGTGGACCGGGGCGGCGGGCTCGTACGCACGGCTTGACGCGGGAGCCGTGCGTACGGCGGGTCGATCCGGCGGCCGGTTCGCTCGGCGTCGGCGGCGGGTACGCGAGGGGCGGGCGACGCGGTGAACGGAATTCGGCTCCCGGCCGTCCGGGCGTATTCCGGTCCGAGGTCGCGGGCGTCGGCGTGTCGTATTCCCGCGCGCTTTCCGCCAAGCCGGAAAGGGAATTCCCGGACCGGACCGGCGACGCCCGCGATCCTTTTCTCGTCGCACGATCCACCGTTCCGGCGGAATACCGGACCGCCGGACCGCGGGCGAGAGGAGCGACGCCCGTCCGACAGCGGGCGTCCGCCCCGCGCGTCAGCCGCGGAGGAAGGCCAGGACGGAGTCGGTCTCGCCGAGGATCGCGTGCCCGGTCTCCGGCAGACGGCGCACGGTCGCGTGCGGGACGTTCTCCCGCACCCGGCGGGCGGTGCCCTCGGAGTCGAAGAGGGCGTCACGATCGCCCACCGTGACCTCCACGGGCATGGCGAGACGGCGCAGGTCGGCGTCGGGGAACAGCGGCAGTCGCTCCGTGCGCGGTCTGAAGTGCGTGAAGACCAGGACCACATGGTCCAGCGCGGTGCTGGTCGGCGAGTCGCTCAGCCCGGCGGTGACCGCCACCGAGCGGCGGATCCCCCGACGCCCGAACAGGCGCAGGAACAGCGCCTTGAACAGCCAGCCCATCCGCTGCCCGCCCAGTCCGCCGGGGCAGAGCAGCGCCAGCCGGGTCACCCGCTCCGGGCGGCGGGTGGCGTAGTCCAGCGCCATCCAGCCGCCGAGGGAGGATCCGACGACCGAGGCGCTCGGCACGCCGAGGCCCTCCAGGACGTCGTCCAGCCAGAGGGCGTAGGCGTCGGAGGCCAGGGGCGGGCGGGACGGCGCGCTCAGACCGGGCTCGCCGATGAGATCGACGGCGTGGACGCGGAAGTGCCGCGACCATACGGCGATGTCGTCCCACCACATCGTCGCGTTCGCCCCCGAGCCGTGCAGCAGCAGAAGAGGCGGCGCGTCCTCGGGCCCCGAGACGACGACGAACGTCTCGCCCTCGCGGGTCGGCACCCGTATCCGCTCGGCGGGGACCGGCCAGTCGTCCAGCGACCGCAGATAGCGCCGCCGGATCTCGCTCGCGCCGGCCTCCGACTTGTAGATCGCGCTCACGAGGTGAGCACCCCCTCCATGTAGTCGAACAGCCGGGCGGTGTCGCCCAGACCGCCCAGAACGACGACCTTCATCCGGGACCTCTCCCTGTCGTAGACCGTCTCGATGCGCAGGGGCCGTTCGCCCGCGCCCCGGCCAGCGGCCGCGGCCGTCAGGAGGGTGGCCACACGGTCGGCCGTCACGGGGCTGATCGCGTCGATCTCCACGATGCTCGACACCTCGGCGTACCGCTGCGGCCCGGCCTCGTCCACCGGGGGCGGGTTCACCGGGCGGCCCGTGAAGGCCTCCAGGTCCCGGTGCGCGATCCGGTACTGCTTGCCGATGCGGACGGCCGGGAGCCGCCCGTCCCGTACATAGGTCCGGATGGTGCGCACATGGAGCCCCAGGAGTTCGGCGACCTGCTCCACCGAGTAGAAGCTTTCATTCATGAAACTACCCTATCCGTCCTCTTGATGGAATCAGATAGGGAAGCTTAGGGAAGTTTCATGAACAAGCTTCTCGGATCCGGCCGCCGCCTGCCGCACGCCGGCCCGACAGGGGCGGACCTCGCTCACGCCACCCCATCCGCGGGCCCGCCCCGGCGGTGGCCGTCTCCCTACCGGGGGCGGTAGGCCCGCAGGAAGGTCCGCACTCCCTCGACGACCAGGGGCCTGACGCGGGCGTCCTCCACCGCGTTCGCCGAGCCGAGCCTGTTGAGGGCCACGCCGAAGGTCAGCGCGATGAACTGGTCGGCCGCGAGGCGGGGGTCGGGGACGTCGAGCAGCCCGGCCGCGGCGAAGGCGGCGAACCGCTCGGCGAGCGCCTCGTCGGGGGTGTCGGCCAGGGAGTTGTAGCCCCGGTGCGGCAGATGGCCCGACTCCGCCCGGACCAGTCGCCGCAGCGACGCGTACTCCGCCGAGCCCAGCATGTCGGTCGCGATCCGCATCGAGAACGCGACCAGGGCGTCTTCGAGGCCGGCGGCCTCGGCGAGGCCGGCGAGGGTGTCGTCGAGGGTGCGCCGGATCGTGGTGATCAGCGACTCGCCGACGGCGTCGACGACGGCTTTCAGCAGGGTCCGCTTGTCGCCGAAGTAGTCGTAGACCGTGCGCTTGGACACCTCGGCCCGAGCGGCGACGGCGTCGACGCTGGTCCGGTCGAAGCCGTCGGCGAGGAAGAGTTCCCGGGCCGCCGAGAGGATGGCGGCCCGCTTTCGCGCGGACCCCTCGCGCAGTGTCTTCGTGGTGGGCGTCTTCATGGTCGACATGGCCGCATCCTAACCTTTCTACACTGCACGGTGTAGTGTAATTCAGCCTCGGTGCGAGCGCCCCGCAGCCGTCTCCCGTGTGTCGCTCCCGTGCCCTCGGAGCCGCGCCCGCACCGGGTCCCGCCATGACGGAAGGACGTCCATGATCACGAATCTCGCTCCCCCGGTCCGCGTCGGCAGAGCCGCCGTCGGGGCCCTCGGCCTGCTGGCGGTCTCCACCGGCGCCCTGGAGTCGGTGGTGACGCCGACGCTCCCGCTCCTCCAGCGCGAGCTGGACATGAGCCCCTCGGAAGGGGCGCTGCTCAGCGTCATGCTCCTCATCACCGGCGCGCTCATCACCCCGGTCGCGGGCAGGTTCGGCGACCGCTACGGCGGGAAACGGGTGCTGGTCCGGCTGATGGCGGTGGTCTGTGCCGGCGGTCTGGTGTCCGCCCTGGCGCCCAGTCTGCCGGTGCTGCTGCTCGGTCAGTTACTCCAGGGAGCGATGGTGGGCGCGCTGCCCCTGTCGTTCATCCTGGTGCGCGAACACCTCCCCGCGGCGGAGTCGAAGGTCGCCATCGGAGTGGTCAGCGGGATGTTCGTGGGGGGCGGGATGGCGGGAACGCTCTCCGCCGGGCCCGTCGCGGAAGGGCTCTCCCGGCACTGGATGTTCGCGCTGCCGACGATCGCCGTCATCGGGGCCACCCTGCTGGTGAACAGGCTGATGCCGGACGATCCGCCGGGCCGCCGGCCGGACGGGTCCGGGGTCGACTGGCCCGGCCTGGTCCTGCTGAGCGGGACGCTGGTCACGCTGATGCTCCTCCTCGCGCTGGCGCCCGCCCTCGGCTCACAGCCGCTTCTCCTCGCCGCCCTCGTCATCGCCCTGATCGCCCTGGCGACCGGCTGGACAGCGGTGGAGCGCCGCGCGGCCTCGCCGATGGTCGATCTGCGCATGCTGGCACGGCCCGCGGTGTGGAAGTCGTGTGTGCTGACCTTCTCGCTGTGCGTCGGCACCGCGGTGGCGGCGCATCTCGTCCCGCAGCTCTTCGCGGTCCCCGCCGACGCCTACGGCTTCGGCGCCGACGCCACCGAGATCGGACTCTTCCTGCTGCCCGGCGCGGTGGCCGCGTCGCTCGCCGGGCCCCTCAGCGGGCTCGGGGCGCGGCGCTTCGGCTCCCGTGCCGTGGTCACCGCCGGGATCGCCCTCATGACCGTCGGCCTGACCGCCCTGGCGGCCGCGCACTCCGAGATCTGGCACCTCGTCATGGGCAAGGCGATGATCTCGCTCGCCAACGGTCTGTGCGTCACGGCGCTGGTGACCGGGGCCGCCCTGTCCGTCGACCGCCACGACACCGGCATCGCCACCGGCCTGGTCCTGGTGACACGCGTGGTCGGCTATGCCGTGGGGGTGCAGATCAGCGGCGCGATCCTCACCGCCGGAACCCCCTCCTGCTCGACAGTCCCGGCCGAATCGGCCTTCGTCACCGGCTTCGCGGTGGCCGCGGCCGTCACGGCGCTGTCGCTGCTCGTCGCCCGTACCCTGAGCGAGGGAGACAAGGAATGACCAGCACCCGCACCGAGCGCTCGCACCGTCTCCGTACCGCGCCACGGCGCGAGGTTCTGATATCCGGGGCCGGTGTCGCGGGTTGCGCCCTCGCGTTCTGGCTGAACCGCCGCGGATACGCGGTCACGGTGGTCGAGAAGGCGGGCGCGCCCCGCGGCGGCGGATACCCCGTCGACGTACGCGGTACCGCCCTCGAGGTCGTCCGGCGGATGGGCATCCTGCCGCGGCTGCGGGACGCGCACATCGACCTGCGCCGGCTGACCTTCCTCGACGGGGAGGGCGGCGAGGTGGCCTCGGTCGTTCCGCACGCCGTCACCGGCGGGGTCGCGGGACGGGATCTGGAGGTGCGGCGCGGGGATCTGACCGAGGCCCTCCACGCGGCGGTCCACGACGATGTGGAGTTCCTGTTCGGCGACTTTGTCGACACCCTCGACCAGTCCGGCCACGGGGTCGACGTCGCCTTTCACGGGGGCGGCAGACGTACGTTCGCCCTGGTGTTCGGCGCGGACGGTCTGCACTCCCGTACCCGTGGGCTTCTTCTCGGCCCCGAGGAGCGGTTCCACCGGTACCTCGGCTACCGCTTCGCCGGGTTCACCCTGCCCAACGCCTTCGGGCTCTCCCGCGAGATCCTGCTGTGGAACACCCCGGGCAGGGCCGCGGCGCTCTACGCGGTGGGCCGCCACGACCCGGTGCACGCCCTGCTGAACTTCGCCCATCCGGAGCCGCCGCACGGCGCCTTCCGGGAGCCGGAGTCCCAGCGGGAGCTGGTCGAGACGGTCTTCGCCGACGCGGGATGGGAGATCCCGGGCCTGCTCGCCGCCCTGCGGGAAGCGGACGACCTGTTCTTCGACGGGGTCGGCCAGATCCGTCTGCCCCGCTGGTCCAGCGGCAGGGCCGCCCTGGTGGGGGATGCCGCGTACGCCCCCTCGTTCCTGACCGGACAGGGCTCCAGCCTCGCCCTCGTCGGCGCGTACATGCTCGCCGCGTCCCTGGCGGGAGCCGCGTCCCTGGCGGGACAGGACCACGGGGAGGGCTTCGCCGCCTATGAGCACAGCACCCGTGCGTTCGTGACCCTGAACCAGGACCTGGTGGGCGAGGGCGACGCCGTCCTCTTCCCGACCACCGCCCTCTCCCTGGAGCGGCGGAACGCGATGCTGCGCGGTCTCGGCGCGATGCCCTCCCCGGAGGGGCGGCCCGCCCATACGGCCCTCACCCTGCCCGGCTTCACTCGGAGGAGGTGACCCGGGAGAAGGGTCCTAGTAGGGCAGGTAGTAGCTGAGCAGATCGGCGGTGAGCGGCGGGAACAGCGTCTGGAACAGCTCCTCACCCCCCGGGTAGACGTCGGGCCGGATCCGGGACAGCCCGTCGATTCCGTGCGGGCCGAACAGCAGGGCGGGCAGCTGGTCCGGAGCGACGGCCGCGCCTCCCACGGACCCCGGGGCCTGCATCGCACGGCCGGTGGCGATCTCGCCGAGGCCGTCGGCGCGTACCGGGATCCGGTAGTGCGCGCCGAAGGTGGAGAGAACGATGTCGCGGCCGGTCCGGTCCGCGCCGGCCGCCGTGAGGCGCTGCCAGAGCAGCGGTCGCAGCCGGTCGAGCAGCGCCGCGACGTCCGGAACGCGGACGTAGTACTGCTCCGCCCGCTCGCGGGGTTCGTGCTCCTGGAACTCCGCCCAGGCGGCCGCGGTCACCGTGCCGGCCCGGTGGACGGCCCGCACCTCGCCCCCGGGGGCCAGGGCGGCGACGCCGCGCAGCAGGTCCCGGGCGGCCGCCGCGTCGAGTGCGGCGGCCTCGGCCAGGAGCACCCGGCCGTCGGGGGGCGTGGTGCGTCCGGTGGCGACGACCGCTCCGGCGCGCTCCAGCACCCAGAGGCTGCTCGCCTCGTGGGCGGTCAGCCACCGCAGACGGGCCGCCGAGTGCGGCATCGCCACGTCGAACCCGCTCTGGGCGGCGTTCTGCAGGGCCGTCACGGCGGGGATGTCGGAGGGGCGGGCGGGGCGGAGCGCGGGGGTTCCCTCGCCGGGCGGCGGGGTGCGCACGGCCGGAGCGAGCGGGATGTCGATGGCGTACTCGTAGCCGAACAGCCGGTAGAAGTACGGGATCCCGATCATCGCCTGGAGGACATGGCCGCGGGCGGCGGAGCGGTCGTGGGCCCAGCCCATCAGCGCCCGCACCAGCCCGCGCCCCTCGTACGCGCGGTCCGTCGCGACCAGTTCGACCTGACCGGCGGGCAGGCGCACACCCCCGACGCGGATCTCCTCGTCGAGGAGGGTCGCCGTGGAGACGACCCGGTCGCCGTCGACGACCACGGCGCAGGCGGACCAGCCGGCGTCGGGGTCCTCGACGACCAGCCGGTGATCGACGGCGTCGGCGGGCTCGCCGCGTGCGGTGAGGAGCGCGCCGATCTGATCGAGGTCCCCGGGGCGCGCCTCGCGCAGAACGAGGCCGTCGGGCAGTGCGACGGGTACGGAAGGAATTGCGGTCTCGGTCACGGCGGGACTATCGCATCGGCGCGGCCGTCTCGTCCACGGAGTTTCCGCAGGCCCAGGCGTCGCGGCCCCGGCCGGGAGGGGCGCGGGGCGGCGTTGTCGGGCGCCGGGCGGCATTGTCGGGCGCCGGGCGTACGGCCCGACGGCGGCGTCGGTGCCGGTGCCGGTGCCGGTGCCGGGCGTACGCACCGAAGCCGGCCTCGGTATCGGTACGGGCGGGTACGGCCCGACGCCGACCGGAGTGCCGGTGCCGGGCGCGCGGCCCGACGTCGACCGCGGTGCCGGTGTGCCGCGTACGGCCCGGAGAGGCGGCCCGGCGATCGGAGGCCCGCCCCCTTCCGGGCCTGCCGCCGCCGCTCCGGCCCCAGGGAACGCGCCGTCGCGGCCGCGCCGGCCGCCCGGCGCGCACCGGGGAGCGCCTCCCCCGCCGTTTCGCTTCCACGCCTGTTATTATTCGTTGCAGAACGAACTACATGGAGTGGGTGACGGGCGGCCGCGGACGAGTGCCACGGCTCTCGGCCACCCACCGCCGTCCGCTCTCCCAGGGCCCGGGCGGGGCCCGCACCCGCTCAGCGAGGTACCCGGATGAACAGCACCACGAGCCCCGTCCCGCTCGACCGGACCGGACCGCTCCGCGCCGGCCCGCACCCGGCCCGTCCGAGGGCGTGACCGCTCCCCCTCTCCTCGCGCGCGGACCCCGTACCGGTGTCCGGGCCCCGGACCACCACCCCGAACCTCCCAGGAGATGCCCCCCATGAGCACCAAGCCCCACGCCCGTCACTTCATCGACGGAGCCTGGACCGACTCCGGCACCGTCGGAGAGTCCGCCGACCCCGCCACCGGCGAGATCATCGGCACCTTCGCCGACGGCGGCGCGCCCGAGGCTCGTGCCGCGATCAACGCCGCGCGCCGGGCGTTCGAGTCCGGCGACTGGTCCCGCGACCGCGATCTGCGGGCGCGGGCGCTGTTCGAGTTGTCGGAGCGGATGGCGGAGCGGCGGGACGAGCTGGTCGCGCTGTTGTCCCGGGAGAACGGGAAGATACCGGCGGAGGCGGCTCTGGAGGTCGATCTGACCGTTTCCAAGATCCGTTACTACGGCGCGCTCGCGCTCACCGAGTCCGGCCGCGCCTCCGAGGTGAAGCCCGGTCTGTACTCGATGACCCTGCGCCAGCCCGCCGGGGTCGCCGGAGTGATCGCACCGTGGAACTCGCCGGTCATCCTCTCCGTCCGCTCCTTCGCCCCCGCGCTCGCCGCCGGGGCCACCGTCGCCCTGAAGCTGCCGGGACAGACGGCCCTCACCAACGGTCTGCTGTACGAGATCGTCGCCTCGGTGAAGTCCCTGCCCAAGGGCGTCTTCAACGCCTTCACCGAGTCCGGCAGCGCCGGAGCCCGGCTGATCGTCGCCGATCCGGGCGTCGACGTCGTCAGCTACACCGGCAGCACCCATGTCGGCCGTTCCATCATGGCCTCCGCGTCCGCGTCCCTGAAGGCCATGTCGCTGGAGTTGGGCGGCAAGACCCCGATGATCGTCTTCGACGACGCCGACCTTGACGCCGCCGTACCCGTCCTCACCAAGGCGATCACCACCTTCACCGGACAGTTCTGCATGACCGGCAGCCGCGTCCTGGTCCAGCGCGGCATCGCCGACCGGCTCCGCGGCCGGCTCTCCGCCGCGCTGGAGGCCGTACGGGTCGGCCCCGGCACCGATCCCGCCAGCGAGATGGGCCCGCTCGTCGACCACGCCAACGCGGACCGGGTCGAGAAGGAGATCGCCGACGCGGCCGAGTACGCCAAGGTCCTCGTACGCGGCGGCCGGATCACCGAAGGCCCCCTCGCCGCCGGGGCGTTCGTCCGGCCCGCACTCATCGAGGTGGACGACACCGACCGGCCCATCGTCCAGCAGGAGATCTTCGGCCCCGTCGCCACCTTCGAGGTCTTCGACGACGAATCCGACGCGATCACCCGCGCCAACGCCACCGAGTTCGGCCTCGCCGCGAGCGTCTGGACCCGCGACGCGGACCGCCCCCTGCGCGTCGCGCGCGAACTCGACGCGGGCACCGTCTGGACCAACACCTGGGCCGTCATCGTCGACCAGATGGAGGAGGGCGGCTTCAAGCAGAGCGGCGTCGGCCGCCTCAACGGCGAACGCGCCCTGGAGGAGTTCCAGGAGATCAAGCACATCGTCCACCCCGCGCCCCGCCACCGCTGACACCCCGCGCCTCCCGCCGGAGCCGACCGGTCCCGCCCACGACGGACGGGACCGGGGCCGTCCCGCGAGAGGGACAATTCCCGGGTGACCTCAACTCCCGCTCAGCCCAGCCGCGATCGCGCCCTCGGGCGCGGCGTCGCCACCCTCATACCGCAGTCGGCCGCCGCCTCGCCGACCGACCGCGCGGCCGCCGCGCTCGCCGCGATCCACACCGTGCCGGTCCATGTCGGCGTCCTCCAGGCCGCGATCGTGCTCCTGGAGGAAATGGGCCGCAACTCCGACGACGAGCCCACCCGCCACACCGTGGACACCACCGTCGCCCTGCTCCGCGCCGCGGCGAACCAGCGGCCCGACCCGTCGGGGTAGCCCGCGTGGCGCGGGCGCGGGGGTGGACCGGCCGGACCGGAGCCGCCGTGCCTACGTCCTTGACGACGCGGGCGGCGGCGCTGTTCCCGCGCGAGCGGGGGCGGACCGGACCGCCCGTACCGGCTCGCCATGACCTTCTCCTTGTTCCCGCGCGAGCCGGGCGACCGCCAGATCCCACCGCCAGATCCCGACGGCCGCCTTCGCCCGCCCCCGGCCTCGCCCGCGAGCAGCGCCCCGCCCCCTCCTCACTCGCCCGCCGGAGCACACCCCCCGCCCCGGCCGGTGGTGCCGACGGACGGTCAGCCCGCTCGCGATGTCCCGCACGGCGGGGCACTCGCGTCGGCCGGCGTGCCTACGCCCTTGTGGACGCGGGCGCCGGCGCTGTCGGGGAAGCCCGGCTCAGGACCCGGCGCCCCGCGCCGGGGCGTGGAGCCGGCCCCGCCCGCCCGCACGGGTGACGCCGTCGCGACGGCGTCCACGAAGCCCCGGCTCCGGAGCGGCCGTCACCGCGAGACTCTCCGCTCCTCGGGCTTGAGGCCGCGAAGCAGCCACAGCCCGCCCAGAGCCAGCAGCGGTTTGCCGAGAACCCACTCGCCGGGGCGGTAGTCGTCCGCCCGTACAAGCCTCTCGGCGAGATCGGGGCGCTGCCGCCGCATGTACGCGCGGGCCTTGAGCGCGTGGGCCGGCTGGGAGACGATCTTGATGCGGTCGACGTCCTGGAGAAGCGGGATCACGTTCGTGACGTTCTCCCAGGTGGTCGTGCTCCGTTCTTCGAGCAGCACCGTGCCGTCGAACGCGAGGACCGACTCCGCGTAGTCGGCCATCAGCCGCGCCTCCGAGGCTCCGTCGCTGGTGACACCGCCGCTGAAGATGACGCGAGTGTCGCGCGCACCGTCGGCGGCGGAGCGGATTCCCGCGCGGACCCGCCAGCGGTTGATGAAGTTCGCGGTCGGCTGCGGGTTCCGGTAGCCCAGCACGACCACGGCCTCGGATCCGCCCGTGCCGCTTCCGACGAGGGCGCGCGACCAGCGCCAGTTCATCCACTCGCCCCAGGCCAGAATCGCGGCCCCGGCCATCGCCAGGCCTGTCCTTCGTCGCATGCGGCGACTCTAGGGCACCGATGTGCCGGCGGCGGCGGGGACACCGGCCGCCCCTTGGGGAGGGCGCGCTCTGTCAGGGCTCCTCAGCCGCGGTCCAGTTGATCGGCCAGATCGGCGAGATCCTCGGCGTACAGATCGAACGCGTCCGAGGAGGCCGGCGGGTCGCCGACGGGGCGGGAGACATAGGCGGTGCGCAGGCCGAGGCGCTGGGCCCCGCGGAGGTCCCAGGCGTGGGCGGCGACCATCAGGAGCCGCTCGGGCGGTCGCCCGGACACGGTGACGGCGAGCCGATAGACGGCCGGGTCCGGCTTGTAGGTCCGGGCGTCCTCGGCGGACAGGGCCTGGTGCCAGCGCAGTCCGGCGTGGGCGTTCAGCTCCAGGAGAGCCGTACGGCTCGCGTTGGAGAGCCCGATCAGCGGGAACCGTTCGGCGAGCCGGGCGAGGCCCGCCAGGGTGTCGGGCCACGGCGGGAGCCGTCGGCCGGCCAGGGCCAGCGACGCCCCCGCCGCCGGATCGTCCACTCCGGCGGCGTCCGCGACGAGCCGGGCGGCCTCCAGATCGAGGAGGTCGCTGGGGAGATACTCCCGCTCGCCGTCGAGAACGCGCCGCTGTTCGCGCTCGATGTGCCGCTGCCACAGGGACAGCAGCCGCTCGGTCCCGGGGCCGTCGAGCGACGGGTCCAGTGCGTGAACGCCGGCGCGGATGCCGGCGGGCTCGTTCACGAGTGTGCCGAGCACGTCGAAGACGATCGCGTCGATCTCTGGCTTGGACATGGAAGAGGTCTCCTGGACGGGGCGAGGGCGTACGACTGACTGTCGGCCGAACGCGCCGGGGGCCTCCCGGATTCCCGAACCGATTTGACCCTCACGTCGCGTGAGGCTTGAGGGTGGGGCCCATGAGCGACTACTACAACGCGTTCGAGACCAGTCCCGTACCCGCCCCCGGCCCGGACGCGGTTCCGCCGGAGCCGTTCCACGGCATCTACGGAATGCCCGCGTTCGCGACGATCCCCACGACCGACCTGGCGGAGTCGGTGGACTTCTGGACGCGCGGGCTCGGGTTCTTCGAGCTGTTCGGCGTCCCCGGCAGGCTGGTGCATCTGCGCCGATGGGCGTTCCAGGACGTGCTCCTCGTACCGGCGGAGAGCGTTCCGGAGGAGGCGCCGGCGCTGAGCCTGAGTTTCGCGTGCGTGCTCGGCCAGGTCGATTCCCTTGTCGAAGCCTGTCGCGCGCTGCGCCCGGACTCGGTCGACGGGCCCCGGGACACTCCCTGGAACACCCGCGATGTGGTGGTGACCACCCCTGAGAACGCGCGGATCGTCCTCACCGCCGCGAAGCCCTTCGTCCCGGGCAGCGAGGAGGCGCGGACCCTCGAAGCCATGGGGATCACCCCACCGCCCGCCGGTCGCGGCGACAATGAGGAGCATGCCTGACACCGCGGACGCCGACGGCCTGACCGTCGGTCAGGTCTCGGCGCGGCTGGGCGTCACCGTCCGCGCGCTGCACCACTGGGACGAGATCGGTCTGGCGCGGCCGTCGCTGCGCACGGCCGCCGGATACCGGCTCTACACCGCCGGGGATCTGGAACGCCTGCACCGCATCGTCGTCTATCGCGAGATCGGTCTCGGTCTGGACCGGATTCGCGCCGTCCTGGACGGCTCGACCGCGGACGTGCCGGGCGCGCTGCGCGCGCAGCGGGCGCAGGTCGCCGAGCGGATCGACCGCCTCCAGCGGCTCGGCGAGGGACTGGACCGGATGATCGAGGCCCACGAGCGCGGTCTCCTGCTGACCGTGGAGCAGCAGACGGCGGTCTTCGGCCCGCGGTGGAACCCGGACTGGCCCGCCGAGGCCCGTGAGCGTTACGGGGACACGGCGCAGTGGCTCCAGTACGCCGAGCGCTCGGCCTCTCGCGGTCCGGAGGAATGGCGGGCCGTCACCGACGCCATGGCCGATCTCGACCGGGCGCTCGGGGACGCGATGGACGCCGGCGTCCTGCCCGGCAGTCCCGAGGCGAATCACCTGGTCGAGCGGCACCGTGAGGTCTTCTCCTCGTACTTTCCTCTCACCAGGCGGATGCAGGTCTGTCTCGGCCGCCGGTACGAGGCCGATCCTGCGTTCGCCGCGCACTACGACGGAGTCCGCGCCGGCCTCGCCCCCTGGCTCCGCCGCGTCATCGACGCCTGCGCACGGGCCCATGGCATCGACCCCGACACCGCGACCTGGGAGTAGGGCGCGGGGCGGAAGGCCCGTACCCGCTCTCGATCCCCGCGTACGGCGCGCGGACGGGCGGTGCTCGAACGCGCCCGCGCCGGTGGCGTGAGCGCCTGTCGGGTCGCGCCGGGAACGCCGGGAGGGCGGCGCACGCCGACGCGTTGTCGGTGTACGCCGCCCCGGGCGGGACGGGCCTCGGGAGGCGGCCCCCGCTGTCATGGCGGTTACTTCGGGTCGCGGTTGAACCTGGAGGTCGACCAGAGGTAGCCGAGGACGGCGAGGCCGACGCACCAGACGACGGCGAGCCATCCGTTGTGGCCGATCTCGGTGCCGAGCAGCAGGCCGCGGAGGGTTTCGATGGCGGGGGTGAAGGGCTGGTACTCGGCGATCGGCTGGAACCAGCCCGGCATGGTGTCGGCCGGGATGAAGGCGCTGGAGAAGAGGGGGAGCAGGATCAGGGGCAGTGCGTTGTTGCTGGCCGCCTCGGCGTTCGGGCTGATCAGGCCCATGCCGACCGCGATCCAGGTGAGCGCCGTGGCGAAGAGGACGAGCAGTCCGAAGGCGGCCAGCCACTCCAGGGCCGTCGCGTCCGTGGAGCGGAAGCCGATGGCGACCGCGACGGCTCCGACGAGGACCACACTGGCGACGCACTGGAGCACGCTGCCGACGACATGCCCGACGAGGACCGAGCCCCGGTGGATCGCCATCGTGCGGAAGCGGGCGATGATGCCCTCGGTCATGTCGTTGGAGACGGAGACCGCGGTTCCGACGACGGTGCCTCCGACGGTCATCATCAGGATGCCGGGGACGATGTAGGCGATGTACGCGGAGCGGTCGGCGGCGCCGCCGCCGATGCCCGCGCTCATCACGTCCCCGAAGATGTAGACGAAGAGCAGCAGCAGCATGATCGGGCTGAGCAGCAGGTTCAGGGTGAGGGACGGATAGCGCCTGACGTGCAGGAGGTTGCGGCGCAGCATGGTGCTGGAGTCGCGGGCGGCGAGGGCGAGCGCGTTCATCGGACGGTCTCCTTGGACTGGCGGGGGGCGGCGGCGTCGCTGGTGAGGGCGAAGAAGACGTCGTCGAGGTCGGGGGTGTGCACGGTCAGCTCATCCGCCTCGACGCCGGCCGAGTCCAGCCAGTCGAGGAGGGAGCGCAGTTCGCGCTGGCTGCCGTCGCTGGGCATGGACAGCGACAGTGCCTCGTCGTCCCGGGTGGCCTCGCCCAGCGCGTCGGCGGCGGCTCGGTAGACGGCGGGGTCGGTGAAGCGGAGCCGCACATGGCCGCCGGGGATCAGTCGCTTCAGTTCGTCGGCGGTGCCCTCGGCGGCGATCCTGCCGTCGCTCAGTACGGCTATGCGGTCGGCGAGCTGGTCGGCCTCCTCCAGGTACTGGGTGGTGAGGAAGACGGTGGCGCCGTCGGCGACCAGCTCGCGGATGATCTGCCACATGTTGTGGCGGGAGCGAGGGTCGAGGCCGGTGGTGGGCTCGTCGAGAAAGATGATCCGGGGGTTGCCGACCAGGGTCATGGCGAGGTCGAGCCGGCGCTTCATGCCGCCGGAGTAGGTGGAGGCGGGCTTCTTCGCGGCGGCGGTGAGGTCGAAGCGTTCGAGGAGTTCGGCGGCGGTGCGGCGGCCGTCGCGGCGGGAGAGATGGTGGAGATCCGCCATGAGGAGCATGTTCTCCTCGCCGGTGATCAGACCGTCGACGGCGGAGAACTGGCCGGTGACGCCGATCGCGGCCCGTACGGACTGCGGGTCGGCGGCGAGGTCGTGGCCGCTGACGTGGATCTCGCCGGAGCCGGGGCCGGCGGCGATGAGGGTCGAGAGGATCTTCACGGCGGTGGTCTTGCCGGCGCCGTTGGGGCCGAGCAGCGCGAAGACGCTGCCCGCCGGGATGTTCAGGTCGATGCCGTCGAGGACGAGTTTGTCTCCGTAGGACTTGCGCAGACCGGTGGCGGAGACGGCGGTGGCGGTGGACGACTGCGGGCCGCTGCCGCGATTGGACATGGGCATGACAGATGAAGGCATGGGGTCCCCCGATGGGAAGGCTGGGAAGGTTGAGGTGGGGCGATGCGGGGTGGCGTGGGGCGGGGCGCCGGGGTCAGGTGCGGGCGCGGCGGATGTCGATGTTGCCGTAGCGGGTGCGGGCGTGGATTTTGAGGGTGTTGTGGGTGGTCGGGGGTGTGGTGGTG
>NZ_JBIBWD010000012.1:0-239601 GCF_043080985.1 Streptomyces sp. NPDC014894 | reverse complement strand
GGGCTTGAGGGTGTCTTACGGTGTTTGAGCATCCCGTTGAGGGTTTGGGGCGGGTTCTTTGCGTATCGGTGGGGTGGGAGCGGGGGGGGGGGGCCCCGCCCGCCCCCGCCGCACGGCGGTCATATGGTCCGACGGGCCCTACCTTACGGGTGTCAGTCGAAGACGACGGTACGGCGGCCGTTCAGCAGGATCCGGTGCTCCGCGTGCCACTTCACCGCGCGCGCCAGCGCCTGGCACTCCACATCGCGGCCCAGGGCCACCAGCTGCTCCGGAGTCACCCCGTGGCCCACCCGCTCGACCTCCTGCTCGATGATCGGGCCCTCGTCCAGGTCGGCCGTCACATAGTGCGCCGTGGCCCCGATCAGCTTCACCCCGCGCGCGTGCGCCTGGTGGTAGGGCTTGGCGCCCTTGAAGCTCGGCAGGAAGGAGTGGTGGATGTTGATGATCCGGCCGCTGAGCTGCTTGCACAGATCGTCCGACAGCACCTGCATGTAGCGGGCGAGCACCACCAGCTCCACGTTCTCCTCACGCACCAGCTCCAGCAGCCGCGCCTCGGCCTCGGGCTTGTTCTCGCGGGTGACCGGGATGTGGTGGAACGGAATGTGGTACGAGGAGACCAGCTCGGCGAAGTCCGTGTGATTGGAGACGACGGCCGCGATCTCCACCGGCAGCGCGCCGATGCTGGAGCGGAAGAGCAGATCGTTCAGGCAGTGGCCGAACTTGCTGACCATGAGCACGATCCGCATCGGCTCCTCGGCGAGATGGATCTGCCAGTCCATCTGGAAGGAGTCGCCCACGGCGGCGAAGCTGGCCCGCAGCTTCTCCACGGTCACCGGGGCCTCGGCCGAGAAGTGGACGCGCATGAAGAACAGACCGGTGTCCTGGTCGCCGAACTGCTGGCTGTCCTCGATGTTGCAGCCGGTGATGAAGAGATAGCTCGACACGGCGTGGACGATGCCCTGCTTGTCCGGGCAGGAGAGGGTCAGGACGTACTGGTCGGTCATCCTCGTAGGGTGCCACATCCGACGGCCCGGACCGGAAGCCGTCCACGGAGCGGTCAAGCCGTACGCGTTATGATCCGCAGCACATCGAGCGAGCGGGGCGGCGTGTCCGGGTCCTCGCCGTCATTGGCCGCCAGCCGCACATGGGCCTCGCGGCAGGCCCGCACCGCCTCCGGCCAGCCGTGGTGCGCCATGTACGCCGAGACGGGGGCGTCCGCGCCGACCTGGTGCATGATCCGCAGCACCCGCAGCACGGCCACGTCGACGAGCGCGGCCTCGTTGGAGTCGCGGAAGATCGTGCCGACGTACTTCTCGGCGGACCAGTTGTCCAGCCAGGTGTCCTCGACGAGCCGGTAGACGGCGTCGGTGACGTCTCCGTACCCCTCCAGACCGGCCAGCCAGGCCTCCTGCTGGAAGGCGGGGTCGGAGAGCATATGCAGGGCCGAGCGCACATTCACGCGCCAGCGCCACCACGGCATGTCGTTGAGCGGCATACCGCCCATGGTGGATGAGCGACGGGCGCGACGGGAAGAGGGAGCCGGTCCTTGCTGGTGCACGCCGTCGATCGTACGTTCTCCGGCCGCCCGGGGCCCAGGCCCCCCGCAATTCACCTTTCCGTCACCCGGCGTTGACGGGCGCACACACCTCCGTTACCCGGGCGGCGGAAGGGTGACGGCCCATGACCGGTAGTCGACGCCCGACCCTTGCCAGCCCCCAGGGGCCCCGCTCCCCCCGGACCGGACGCCGCCCGTGGCGCGGACTGCCCGTGGTCGCGGCGGCGGCCGGGGCGCTGCTGGTCACCGGGTGCGGGGCGGCCCCGGGGGCCTCCGAGGACTCCCGGCCGCCCGTCACCGTGATGACCTTCGCCCCGGAGAAGACCCAGGCCACCAATATGCCGGGGATGCCGGCCATGGCGGTCGCGTACGCGCGCTGGGTGAACGCCCGGGGCGGCGTCGACGGGCATCCGCTCAAGGTGATCACCTGCAATGAGCGGAACACCGCCCAGGGGGCCGCCGCGTGCGCGATGCGCGCGGTGCGGGAGAAGGCGGCGGCGGTCGTCGGCTCGTACAGCCAGCACGCGGACGCGTTCCTGCCGCCGCTGGAGGACGCCGGCATCCCGTTCATCGGCGGGTTCGGCATCTCGGAGGCCGAGTTCAGCAGCTATCTGTCCTATCCGGTCAACGGCGGACAGCCGGCCCTGCTCGCCGGGCACGGCGTCCAGCTGGCGGACGCCTGCGAACGGGTCGCGCTGGTACGGCCCGACTCCGCCACCGGGGACCAGCTGCCGGAGCTGCTGAACGCGGGGCTCGCCGGGGCCGGGAACCGGACGGTCGACGTGCTGGCGCCCGAGGACGCCACCGACTACACCCGGGCCGCCGCCCGGGCCCGCGAGACGGCGGGGGCCGGGACCGGAACGGGAACGGGAACGGGAACGAACGCCCCGGGGAGCGCTCGGGACACCGGCGAGGAGGCCCGGCCCGGCTGTGTCACCGCGGCGCTCGGCGAACGCACCGAGACCTTCTTCGACTCCTTCCGGCGGCTGCCCGACGAAGGACCGCGGGTCAAGGTCTCCTCGGTGCTCAGCAGCGTCGGCCAGTCGCTGATCGACCGCACCGGCGGGCGCGAGGGCCCCTTCGAGGGGGCGTTCATCACCGGGTGGTACCCGGACTCGGGCGACGCGCGCTGGGCGGCGATGAAGGGAGTGATCGCCGACCACGCCTTCGCCGACAACCGGATCGACCCGGCCGACTCGGGTGTGCAGACCACCTGGATCGCGTACACCGCCCTGGCCGCCGTCATCGAGTCCCTCGACACCGACGAGGTCACCCCGCACAAGATCTCGCGCGCCCTCGACCGGGGGGTGCGGGTCACCACCGGCGGGCTCACCCCCGAACTGCGCTGGGAGCACCAGGACATGCTCGGCATCCCCGACTTCCCCCGCATCGTGAACTCCAGGGTCACGTTCCAGGTGGTGCGCGACGGACGGCTGGTGGCGCAGCGCGAGGGCTTCGTGGACATCACCGAGACCCTGGCCGGGGCCGTCTCCCGCTGACCGGGCCGGGACCGGTGCGGCGAGCACCGGGCCCTTCGCCCGCCGGACGGGCCCGGCCCCCGCCCGGCGCCTCGCGGCGGGCGGCGGGGCCCCGGGCCCGGCGCGGCGTCAGAGCTGGTGGCTGCCGCGCTTGGGGAGGTCGTAGCGGGCCGCCACCGGGTTCCAGAGGCCGGCCGCCTCCTGCTTGGCCTCCGTGGCCTCGCCGCTGGCGCTGTTGCCCTGGGCGGCCCGCTTGGTGTTGCGGGCCTTGCCGTCCTTGCAGCCCTTCTTGCCGCCCATCTGGTCGGCCCAGGCCGCGTAGTGGTCGTCCGCCGCGGCCGACGCCTGCCACGCCTCGGTCAGCGACTCGGCCAGATCCTCGTGCTCGGGCAGCTTGCCGATGTCGATGCCGCCCAGCCGGGTCACCAGACCCCGGCGCTGCTCGGCGGCCCCGCGCAGATCCGCCGCCGCCTGACCGAGGTTCTTGCACTGCCGGATGTTCGCCACCGAGCGGATCACCGCGGCCCGGCTGTCGTTGCTGTCCGCCAGGAGCCGGTCGAGCGCCTGGGCCTGCGTCTTCACCGGGTCCACCGCGGGCGGCTCGGGAGAGGCGGAGGGACTGGCCGCGTCGCTGGGCGCGGGCGAGGCCGCCGCCGCGTTCGCCCCGGCCCCCGGGTCCTTCTTCTTCTCGTCCTCGCCGCCGAACATCAGCGCGCCGACGCCGAGGCCCAGCACCGCGCAGCCGACGACCACGGCCGCGATGACGGGCGCGCCCGCCGACTTGCGCCGCCGCGCGGGGTCCTGACGCTGCGCCCGGCGGCGCGAGCCCTCGCCCTCGGCCCGGTGCGACGCGGGCTGCGGGGGCTGGGGGGCGGGCTGGTGCCACTGCGGGGGCTGCGGGGCCGCGTACGGCGGCCGGGCGGCCGGCGGCTGCCCTCCGGGGGCTCCGGGGCCGCCAGGGGCGCCGGGGCCGCCGGCGCCTCGGAAGAGATTGTCGAACTCGGCGGGCGGCGGCCGGTCACCGGGGGCTCCGGGCCTGATCCCGTACGGCGCGCCCGGGGGCGGCGGCGGGACGGCCGGACCGTTCCCGCGCGGGCCGGCGCCGAGATACGCCGTGGACTCGGCCGGGCTCTCGGCGGGGCTCTCGGGCGGCAGCGCGCCCGGCACGGCGGGCGGGACCGGCGGGATGACCTGGGTGGCGTCCACCGGCTCCGGACCCACGGGCGGTATCACCTGGGTGGCGTCCATCGGCGCCGGGCCGACCGGCGGGATCACCTGCGTCGCGTCCGACATCCCCGGGCCGGGGGCCATGTGCGGCGGATACGGCGTCGCGTCCGGGGCGCCCGGGTAGGGCTGCTGCGGCGGCAGGGGGCCCGCGCCGACGGGCGGGAACACCTGCGTGGCGTCCATCGGTCCCGGGCCGACCGGCGGAATCACCTGCGTCGCGTCCGACATCCCCGGGTCCGGAGCCACCGGCGGCAGATACCGCGTCGTGTCCGAGTCCCCCGCGTACGGCTGCCGCTGGGGCTGCTGCGCGGCGGGCAGCGGCTGGGACCGTACGCCGTACCAGTCGTCCTGCTCCGGAGCCCGCGCGCCGCCGAACTGCCCCTGGGAGGCGTCCGGAAGGTGCTCCGGCCGCTGGTCGGGGTAGTACCCCGCGGGCTGCCGCGGGCCCCACGGCTGCCCGTCCGCCGGGGCGGGCCCGCCGTCCGCGCCCCGGGGCGCCCACGGGCCGGCCGCCTCGGGGGGCAGTACGACGCCCTCCTGCGCGGGCCGGGCAGCAGGGAGCCGATCGTCACCCTGTCCGCTGTGCGTCACCAGGACTCCTCCATATGAACTTACGGGACCGTCGGTTCACGCTACCGGGTACCTCGGGTCCCGCCGTACACCCGCCGGGGAGCCGGGCGGACATCCCTCCTCACCGCCGTCGCCGGAGGGCGGGCTGTGACCGGCCTCACGCCCGCCCGGCCGGTCTCAGGCCGCCTGCATCTCCACCCGCGCCCCGAACTCACGGACCGCGGGCTCGTCCGCGAACGGCTCCAGCCGCTGCTGGAGATCCTCCAGATACTCCGCGCCCCGGCTGGAGCGCAGCCGGGCGAGCAGCTCCAGCGCCCGGCCCCCGGTGTGGCAGGCCTGCTCCACCTCGCGCTGCTGCACCTGCGCGGTGGCGAGCAGCACCAGTCCGATCGCGCGCCGCCGCGCCCGGGTCTCGGGGTGGCCGTCCAGCGCCGCCGTCGCCTGGTGCGCGGCGGCCTCGGGCCGGCCCAGGTCCCGGTGGCAGTGGGCCAGTTCGTCGGCGAGATAGGCGTGGTCGAAGTGGGCGATCCAGGGCGGGTCGTCGCCCGACTCGGGCTCCGCCCGCTCCAGCGCGGCGATCGCCTTCCCGGCCACGGTGTGACAGGTGCGGGAGTCCCCGAGGAGGGCGTGCCCGCGGGCCTCGGCGGCGAGGAACATCGACTCGGCGCGCGGGGTGACATGTCCGCGCGCGCCCTCCTGCGCGGCCCGCGCCAGCTGGGCGATCTCCCGGGGGTTGCCCAGCTGGGCCGCGAGATGGCTCATGGAGGCGGCCAGCACATAGCCGCCGTACCCCCGGTCGCCGGCCGCCTGGGCCAGCCGCAGCGCCTGGATGTAGTAGCGCTGGGCGAGTCCGGGCTGTCCGGTGTCGACGGCCATGTACCCGGCCAGTTCGGTCAGCCGGGCGACCGCGGCGAACAGCTCGCGGCCGACCGATTCGCGATAGGACCCCGAGAGCAGCCCGGAGACCACCGAGTTGAGGTAGTGCACGACCACCGGGCGGACGTGCCCGCTGCCGAAGCGGTGGTCCAGCTCGGTGAGCGCGGCGGTCATCGCCCGGACCGCCTCCACGTCGCAGGAGCCGACCCGGGAGCCCGCGGAGCGCGCCACCTGGCTGTCCGCGCCGGTGATCAGCCAGTCCCGGCTGGGCTCGACCAGCGCGGAGGCCGCGACCGAGGTCCCGGAGAGGAAGTCCCGGCGGCCCACGTCGCTGCGCCACAGCTCGCAGACCTGCTCGATCGCGCCGAGGACGGTCGGGGAGAACTGGAGTCCCACGCCCGAGGCGAGGTTCTTGCCGTTGGCCATGCCGGTCTCGTCGATCGTGACCGTACGGCCGAGTTTGCGGCCCAGCGCCTCGGCGATGATGCCGGGCGCGCGCCCGCGCGGCTGCTGCCCGCGCAGCCACCGCGCCACGGATGTCTTGTCGTACCGCAGGTCCAACCCGCGTTCCGCGCCGACCATGTTGACCCGCCGGGCGAGCCCGGCGTTGGAGCACCCGGCTTCCTGAATGAGCGCCTGCAGCCGTTCGTTCGGCTGTCGGGCGACGAGAGGTCTGGCTGCCATGAAAACCCCCTGAGGCCGCGGTGATCCACGCAGGGATCACTGCCCGGCCGCTATCCGGAGAATGCAGAATTGACGGACTTGGTCTGGTTTTTCCAAAAGTGCTTCCCAAGACGCTTTCCCCGGGCGCTTCCCGGACGCCCGCGCGCCCCGTCCGCACCCGCCCGCGGGGCCGTGCCCCGCGGGAAGACCTCGCCCCGGGCGCCGGTCCTCCGGATCCCGCCAGGCTCGCCGGCCCGATCCGGAAGACGGCGCCCACCCCCGTCGGACGGCCCTCCTCGGACCGCCGGCGCCGGAACGGCGGCCACACGCGCCGCCGCCCGGAACGGACGACATCCCGCCCCCCTATGTACACGTAGCTACCCGCCCCCGAGGCCCGTCCCCACGCGCGCCCCCGTCCGTGCATCCATGCGCCCCATATGCGGGATCATGATCGCGGGGCGGGCCGTAGGGTGCCCGTAACTCAAGGTGACGGTGGGAGTTGAGTGGTCGTGGAAGAGACCATCGGAGTGAGAGAGACCGCGGAGATCCCCCAGCAGAGGGGCGAACAGCTGCTGGATCACGCGGTGCGGTACGCGGAGGAGCGGCACTGGGACGTATTCCCCGGCACCTGGCTGGAGGCCGTCGACGGAAAGGAGCACTGCTCCTGCGGCGACACCTCCTGCGAGACGCCGGGCGCGCACGCGGCCGGGCCGGACTGGTCGAGCCGGGCCACGGGCAGCGCCACCGCCGTCCGCCGGATGTGGGACGAGCACCCGAGAGCGTCGATCCTGCTGCCGACGGGCCGCGCGTTCGACGTACTCGACCTTCCGGAGTCGGCGGGCTTTCTGGCGCTGGCCCGGCTGGAACGAATGGAGCTGCCGCTCGGCCCGGTGGCCTGCACACCGGACCGGCGGATGCTGTTCTTCGTGCTGCCGGGCGCGTCGGCGAAGGCGCCCGATCTGATCCGCGGTCTGGGCTGGGCGCCCAGCTCGCTGGATCTGGTCGCGCGGGGCGAGGGGCACTACGTCATCGCGCCGCCGACCCGGGTCGGCGGCCGGGGCGCGGCGCAGTGGGCCCGTAAGCCCACCAGCGCCAACCGCTGGCTGCCGGACGCCGACGAGCTGATCAGCCCGCTGGCGTACGCGTGCGGACGGGAGGCCGTGGCGGCACGCACCCGGACCGCTTAGGCGGCGCCTACATAAGGTGGACCCGTACTGACGCGTACATAACCATGACGCGCATGACATAGGGGACACCCGAAAGGTGGGGCGCCATGCCGGAGAACCGGGCGACAACGGCCGGGGGGACAGACGCGGGCGGGGCGCAGGCCGCGCCGCCCGCCGTTCGCGTCGAGGGTCTGTGGAAGCGGTTCGGCGAGCAGGTCGCCGTCTCCGGCATCGACCTCACGCTCCCCGCGGGCAAGTTCATCGGTCTGGTCGGCCCGAACGGCGCGGGCAAGACGACGACCCTCTCGATGGTCACGGGCCTGCTCCGGCCGGACCACGGCCGGGTGGAGGTCGCCGGGCACGATGTGTGGCGGGACCCGGTCGGGGTGAAGTCCCGGATCGGCGTGCTGCCGGAAGGGCTGCGCCTCTTCGAGCGCCTCTCGGGGCGGGAACTCCTCGCCTACACCGGGCGGCTGCGCGGGCTGCCGGGCGCGGAGGTCGACAAGCGGGCGGCGCAGCTTCTCGACGTCCTGGACCTGGCCGGCGCTCAGCACAAGCTGGTGGTGGACTACTCCACCGGCATGCGCAAGAAGATCGGTCTGGCGGCCGCGCTGCTGCACAATCCCGAAGTCCTCTTCCTGGACGAGCCCTTCGAGGGCGTCGACCCGGTCTCCGCGCAGACCATCCGCGGGGTGCTGGAGCGCTACACCGCCTCGGGCGCGACGGTGGTGTTCTCCAGCCATGTGATGGAGCTGGTGGAGTCGCTGTGCGACTGGGTCGCGGTGATGGCCGCGGGCCGGATCCGGGCCCAGGGGACGCTGGCGGAGGTGCGCGGGGACGCGCCGTCGCTCCAGAGCGCGTTCCTGGAGCTGGTCGGGGCGCGCGGGCGCGACTCCCACGAGTCGCTGGACTGGCTCGGCGGCGGCACGGGCGGTGTGCGTTGAGCCCCGCTTCCGGCGGAGAGCCGGGTACGGCGACCGGCGCGGAGCCGGGTACGGCGATCGGCGCGGAGCCGGGTACGGCGATCGGCGGAGGGCCCGGCGCGAAACCGCGTACGGAGCCCGGTACGAAGTCCGGGGGCGGGCTCTTCACGGAGCCCGGGGGCGGGCTGAGCACAGGACAGCTGGCCGGGATCTTCGTACGGCTCAAGCTGTCGCTGCTGCGGAACGGGCTGCGGCAGTCCGCCGCGCGCACCGCCGTCTTCGTGATCTCCCTCGTCCTCACCCTCCTCTTCGCGGCGGGCCTGCTGCTCGGTCTGATCCTGCTGCGCGGCCACGACCAGGCCGCGACCGTCGTCGTGCTGCTCGCCGGGATGCTGGCGCTCGGCTGGGCGCTGATGCCGCTGTTCGCCGCCGGCGGGGACGAGACGCTCGACGCGACCCGGCTGGTGATGCTGCCGCTGCGGCCGGGCCCGCTGGTCGCCGCGCTGCTGGCGTCCTCGCTGATCGGCATAGGCCCGCTCTTCGCGCTCTTCCTGGTGGCGGGCTCGGCCGTCGCGCTGGCCCACGGCGGCGCGGCGCTGGTCGTCTCGTTCGCCGCCGCGCCGCTGGCGCTGCTGGTGTGCGTGGCGCTGGCGCGCGCGGTCGCGGCGGCCAACGTACGGCTGCTGACCTCCCGCAAGGGCCGCGATCTGGCGCTGCTGAGCGGTCTGGTGTTCGCCGTCGGCATCCAGATCGTGAACTTCGGCGCGCAGCGGCTCAGCCAGTCGGGCGGGGTCTCCGCGCTGGAGCCCGCGGCCGAGATCGTACGGTGGCTGCCGCCGGCCTCCGCGCTCGCCGCGATCGGCTCGGTGAGCGACGGGTCCTACGGCGCCGCCCTCGCCCAGCTGGCGCTGTCGGCCGGGGCGCTGTACGCCCTGCTGTGGTCCTGGCGGCGGAATCTGACGAAGCTGATGACCGCGCCCGACGGATCCACGCTGGGCGCGGCCGAGAAGCCCGCGGCCCGCGAGGGCTCCCCCGGCCTGCTGCACCGGCTGCTGCCGGAGGGCCGCACCGGCGCGGTGATGCAGCGCAGCCTCCGCTACGCCTGGCGGGATCCGAAGACCAAGGCGGCCTGGGTCACGGGGCTGGCGATCGGTCTGATCGTGCCGATGTTCAGCGCCGTCCAGGGGACCGGCTCGATCTATCTGGCCTGCTTCGCGGCGGGGATGCTGGGCATGCAGATGTACAACCAGTTCGGCCAGGACACCTCGGCGTTCTGGATGGTGGCGCAGACGATCTCCACGACCCGGGACGCCTACGAGGAACTGCGCGCGAGGGCGCTGGCGCTGCTGGTGGTCACCCTCCCGTACACCGTCCTGGTGACGGTGTCGGTGGCGGTCGTGCTCGGCGACTGGCAGTCGCTGCCGTCGGGGCTGGGGCTCTCCTTCGCGGCGCTCGGCGCGTTCCTCGGCACGGGGGCGGTGGTCTCGGCCCGGCTGGCGTACTCGATCCCGCAGGACAGCGCGTACAAGAACGTCGCGCCCGGGCAGGCGGGGCTGGCCTGGATGTCCCTCTTCGGCGGATTGGTCGTCGCCCTGCTGCTCACCGCTCCGGTGATCGTGCCGACGGTGTGGCTCCACCTCACCGACGCCCACGATCTCCTGTGGACGATGCTCCCCCTCGGCACCGCCTACGGCCTCCTGCTCGGCTGGGCCGGCGTACGCGTCGCCGCCCCGCTCACCGCCAACCGGCTCCCGGAGATCCTGACGGCGGTCAGCAAGGGGTGAGGCGGGGCCTCCGGCCGGGGCGGGTGGGCCCGGGGGCCTGGGTCTTGGGCCTGGGGCCGGCCCGGGCCCCGGGCCGGGGGTGGTCGCCCTGCGGGCCGGGCCAGTGGTCGGCGGCCGGTCCGGCGGAATGCCGGATGCCGGAAGTCGATCCGGGCCCGCCGGGCGGAGATCGTCCGGCCGGGGGCCGGGAGTCCCGGTCGGCCCGAGGGCCGGGAACGGCCCGGTGCCGGTGGCCTGCGGTGAGTGCGGCCCGCCCGCCGGGAGCCGGTTCGGTGCGACCGCCAGGGGGCCGGGGGGCGGGAGTGGGGCGGCTCTCGGGCGGGGTGGGCTGTGGATCGGGGGTGGTTTCTCGTCGAAGAGGGGTGGCGGAGAAGCGCGGGGGTTGGGGGTTTGTGCAGCTCAGGGGGGAGTTTCTGAGGTGCGCAGTCAAGATTGTCCATATGCCGGACAGTCCGGAGGGGCGCTCGGCGTAGGGCGCGAGCTGGCCAAACGAACATTCGGTCACCCGCTTTGACGCGGTCGCGGCCGGAAAACGGCGATCGGCGTGCTTTCACTGTCCGCGTACGCGAGACTCCCGAGCGCAATCACCCTCGGAGCGAAGGAGCTTCACCGATGCGTTCTGTACGCAGCACGATCGCCGTCACCGCCGCGCTGGTGCTCAGCGGGGTCGCGGCGGTGTCCGCGCAGGCCGCGCAGCCGCGGTCCGCGGCGGTCCCGCCGGTGGCGGCGCACACCCTGACGCACCCCGCGGCGGAGGCGGGCGCCGGGGCGGGGAGCGCGCTCTACGCGCCGTCCGCGTTCGTCCTCAGCGTCGGCAAGGGCGCCGACCCGATGAGCGCGGCCGTGCAGCGGGCGGTCACCCTCAGCTGCTCCCCCGGGGCCCGGGGCACCCACCCCGCGCCCGCCGCCGCCTGCGACGAGCTGAGGTCGGTGGACGGCGAGGTGTCCGCGCTGCCGACGGCGCTGCCGCAGACGATCTGTACGCGCGAGTGGGACCCGGTCACGGTCACCGCGGACGGCGTGTGGCGCGGCGAGCGGGTCAGCTGGTCGGCGACGTACAACAACGGCTGCGAGATGGGCGCGAGCCTGGGCGGCGGGGCGCTGTTCTCCTTCTGACCGGCCCGCCGGTCCCCCACTGACCGCCTCCGCCGGACGACCAGCCGCTGCCGCCGCGGCCGGTCCCCCTCGCCGGGCCAGCCCGCCCGGCGCATCGCCCGGCCGCCCGGCCCGGCCGCTCAGCCCGCGCCCGAGGTGCGCACCCCGTCGCCGTCGGGGGCGAGATCGAGGCAGTGCGCGTCGAGGAATGGCTCGATCGCCGCGTACCAGGCCGTCGGCTGCTCGTAGTGGACCAGATGGCCGCCGTCCGCCACCTCCGCGTACTGGCCGCGCGGGAGGACCCTGACCATCTCCTGGGCCTCGGCGCGGCCGAGGTCGCCGTCGAAGCCGCGGAAGACCAGGGCGGGGCAGGAGACCTGGGCGAGTTCGTCCCAGTGGGCGTCGTGGGCCCAGGTCGCGCGGGACGCGAGCATCTGGGCGCGGGAGAAGACGGGCCGCCAGCCGTCCGCCCGCTCGATCATCACCTCGGCGAAGAAGTCGCCGCGCGAGGGACTGGGGCGTTCGGTCCAGGCGTCCTCCTCGCCGAACCAGCGCCGGACGTCCGCGAGCGACGCGAACGGCAGCGGCCAGGAGCGGAACCACTCCTCCCACTGCCGCTGCGAGGCCGCGCCGCGCGCCGCCGCCCGCATGTCGCAGATGACCAGCGCCCGGACCAGGTCGGGGCGGCGGGCGGCGAGCTGCCAGGCGGTGAGCGCGCCCATGGAGTGGCCGACGAGCGTCACCGGGGCGAGGCCCAGCCGTTCGATGACGGCCTCAGCGTCGGCGATGTAGGCCTCGCGGGTGAAGGGCCCCTCGGGGGGCTTGTCGCTGTGGCCGTGGCCGCGCTGGTCGAGTGCGACCACCCGGTGCCGACGGCCCAGCAGCCGGGCCGCCGGGGCCCAGTGCGAGGCGCGGCCCAGCAGCCCGTGCAGCAGTAAGACGCCGGGAGCGGAGTCGGGCTCCGCCCCCTCGTCCGAACCGTCCGCCGGCCCGTCGGCGGGCTCCCGGCGGGTCTCGCGGCCGCCCTGCGGCGGTTCGGTGAACTCCCAGGCGGCCAGGTGCACGCCGCCGGCTCCGGTCACGTCGATGCGGCGCACCATGTGCCCGGCACCCCCTTCTCTTCCCCGGTCGTCCGCCCGGCCGGACCCCTCCCCGCCGGACGCCTCAGCTTATCGAACTCGCGTTCGAAGATATGGTTCCGGGGCTCAACACCCCTCGTTCGAGTGACCACTCACCAGGCATGACTCCCGTCGGCGGGGGGAGATCTCCTGCGGGAGGCGGGCCGCTCGGGGAAGACGGTCCGCGGGGACTGACCCTGGGAGCTCGGGGCTCCGGGTCAGCGCAGGGGAGGGCAGGCCCCGGCGCCCTCGGGCGTCGGGGCACTCCCGTGTCATGGGGTCCCCCGGCCGGGTCGCGGCGGACCTCGGCGTCGCGGAGCCCCTCGGCGCGGCATCCCTCGGAGCGGAGCGCGGACCGGGCTTCGGCCCGGAGCGCGGAGCGGTCTCCGGGGGCACGCGGGGGCGGCGGACCGGCGGAGCCGGGCGCGCCGAGCGCGGCGGGGCGTACGACGGGCGCGTCACCCTGATCCCTCCCGGGCGGTGTGTCATATGCCTCGGCACCAAGCGTCGCACGCGCGGGGCCCGGGAGGCTTCCCTCCGGGCCGAAAACGATGCCTGTGAGGCCGGTGATATTCCGTGATATCCGAGATGTCCGAGGGCTTCGGCGCGACGGGCGCGGCCGTGGGGACGCCTCGGGGCGCGCGGCTCGACGGCCTCACGCGACGGCCTCACGCGACGGCCTCGCGCGGCGTCCGGCCGACCCGGAACCCTGAAGCCCGGAGCCCTGAGCCCTGAGCCCCGGACGGAATGAGCCCCGAGTCCTGGACCCGGATAAGCCCGGACCAGCCCGGTGAGCCAGGACGAGGCCGGAGCCCCGAGCCCGGAGAGTGCGCGGGCGGCGCGGCGCGCGGGGGCCGGGGGAGACGGCGAGGCGGATCGGGAGGCGCCGGAGCACCGGCGCACACCGGGCCGCGGGCCTGAGGAACAGCCCGGGGCCCTTCGTACGGGCGGTGCGTCAGCGCTTGGCGACGAAGACGTGGGAGGCGACGTCCGCCTCCAGCTCCGCGGCCTCACCGCTGCTGCCGACCAGCACTCCGCCGGGCGACTCGGTCACGCTCACGACCGAACCGGGCTGCACGCCCGCCCGCCGCAGCGTGTACATCAGCTGGGCGTCGGTCTGGATCGGCTCGCCGATCCTGCGGACGACCACCGTCTTGCCGTCCACCCCGGGGTCGAGATCGGCCAGCGAGACCATGTTCTCGTCGAGGAAGGGATCGGCCTCCGTCTTCTCGCCCAGCTCCTCCAGGCCCGGGATCGGATTGCCGTAGGGGGATTCGGTGGGGTGGCGCAGCAGCTCCAGCACCCGCCGCTCCACCGCCTCGCTCATGACGTGCTCCCAGCGGCAGGCCTCCGCGTGGACCTGCTCCCACTCCAGGCCGATCACGTCGACGAGGAGGCATTCGGCGAGGCGGTGCTTGCGCATCACGCGCGTCGCCAGCCGCCTGCCCTCCTCGGTCAGCTCCAGATGGCGGTCCCCGGCGACCGTCACCAGACCGTCGCGCTCCATGCGGGCCACGGTCTGACTGACCGTGGGCCCGCTCTGGTCAAGCCGCTCCGCGATACGGGCCCGCATGGGGACCACACCTTCCTCTTCCAGTTCGAGGATGGTGCGGAGATACATCTCCGTGGTGTCGATCAGTCCGGACATACGTGCCCCTCGATGGAATCGTGCGCTGCGGCCCCGAAGTCAATTCTTACGCATCCCGCTGACAACCGTGCCGCGCAGGCCCAAGCCGCCGGGCGAGCCCGGTGCCAGAGACTGTAGAGACAGTATTGACAGGGCAATGGTCCAGACCGCAACGTGATCGGCGGCACGGGTATTCCCCGGCGCGCTCCATGTTCCACACGTACCGGGTACGCGCGCCCCGCATCCGCGTCCCCGCACCCCGGAGAGGGCTCAATGATGAGCGAGAGCAAGCTGGCCGGTCAGTTCTTCGACGCCGCGATCGGTCTGCTGCAGCGAGTACGGGACGAGGAGGCCGGGAACGTCGCGGCCGCCGGAGAGGTCATCGCGGACACCGTCGCGTCGGGGGGCAGACTCTTCGCCTTCGGCGCGGGGCACTCCTCGCTCGCCGCCCAGGACGTCGTCTACCGGGCCGGCGGACTCGCCCTCATGAATCTGCTCGCCGTGCCGGGCGTGGTGGGCGTCGACGTGATGCCCGCGACGCTGGGCTCCGCCCTGGAGCGGGTGGACGGACTCGCGGCGGCGGTGCTCGACACCAGCCCGCTGCGGAGCGGCGACACCCTGGTGATCATCTCGCTCTCCGGGCGGAACGCGCTCCCCGTCGAGATGGCGATGAACGCCCGGGCGCTCGGCATCAAGGTCATCGGAGTGACCTCGGTGGCGTACGCGGACGAGACCCGGTCCCGGCACACCTCGGGCACCTTCCTCCGGGACCACTGCGACGTCGTCCTCGACTCCAAGATCGCCGTCGGGGACGCGGAGCTGACCCACGAGGGCATCGAGGCCCCCTTCGCCCCGGCGTCCACCGTGGTCACCAGCGCCCTGATGCAGGCGACGCTGGCGGCGGCGGCCGAGCTGCTGGTGGAGCGCGGCGTCGAGCCGCCGATGCTGCGGTCGGGGAACGTGGACGGCGGGCACGAGTGGAACGGCCGGGTCATGAAGGAGTACGGCGACCGGATCTTCTACCGCCGCTGAACAGCCCCCGAGCAGCCGCTGAACAGCTGACGGACCGCTGACGGACCGCCCGGGCAGCCGGGCAGCCGGGCAGCCGCACCGTGTCGGCCGGGGCGGGCCGGGGGAGACCCGGCCCGCCCCGGCCGACACGTTTCGCCTCAGGCCCCGCCGCCGGCGGCGGGGGCGGCGAGATCGAGGGCGAGCGCCGCCATGGCCGTCATGCTCTCCGCGTACACGGCGTCCGCGCGCTCGAAGGCCGGGCGGGGTCCGCCGCGCAGAAAGGTCACCACGCCCAGGGTGCGGCCCCGGCTGCGCAGGACCGTGCACAGGGCGTGGTTCATGTCGGCGGGCCACTGGCGCTCCTTGGACCAGTTGCCCGGCGCGGGTCCGGCCGGTCCCGCCGTACCGCCCGTGGACGCGGAGCCCGTACCGCCCGTGGCAGGGGAGCCCGTGGACGCGGGGCCCTGGCCGAAGGCGGCGGCGGGGCCGGAGCCCGGGACGGGCGCGGGGCCTCCGGACGGCGCGCTCGCGCGGACCGAGCCGGTGCGCTCCGCCGCCTGGAGCGCCGGGTGCCCGGCCGGATAGCGCACCGGGATGCCGCCGCCCGCGACCGGGACACAGGGCCCGGGGACGCTCGCCGGGGTGGCCGCCGTGCGCACCAGCCGCCCCCGTTCCCCCGGTTCCACCAGGTCGACGAGGACATGATCGGCGAAGCCCGCGAGCGCGAAGTCGAGATAGGCGGTGGCGGCCTCCATCGGGTCCTCGCACTCGCCCGCCGCCCGGGCCGCCCGGTGCAGCTGGCTGGCGCGGAACCGCAGCCGGTCCGCCTCCTGTTCGGCGAGCTTCGCCCCGGTGACGTCCTGGAACAGCCAGCCGACGCCCAGCGGCACGGGCTCCTCCGTGAGCGGGGACGAGAGCCGCAGAAAGCCGCTGCGCCAGCAGCGCCGCCGCCCGGGCCCGCCGTCGGCTCCCGCCAGCGTCACCCACATCTCGCCGACGCCGCGCGGCTCGCCCTCCGCCAGGACGTGGTGGAGGGCCGCCTCCAGTTCTCCGACGCCCTCGACGACCAGCTCGCCCAGCGGCCTGCCGAGCGGGGAGGCGCGGCCGGCGCCCAGCGCCTCGGCGGCGCAGGCGTTGACGACGGTCGGCCGCAGATCGACGTCGACCAGGACGACGCCCCAGGAGGTGTCGTCGAAGAGGGCCTCGCTCAGCGCGATCGACCGCTCCAGCCCGATCTGGGTCTGCGCCTCGTTGAACGCGCAGTACACCCCCGCCGGTTCGCCGTCGGCCCCGGGCACCCGGGCCGACTGGGCGCGGACCAGCACCCGGCCGCCGTCCTTGCGGAGCAGCGGGAACTCATGGACCGTACGCCCCGGCGCGCTCATCGCGGCCGTCAGCCGCGCCTCCACGTCGGCGGCGTCGGCGGAGCGGACCGCCCAGCCGGTGAACCCGCGCCGGCCGACGGCCTCGCGGGCCGGCCAGCCGAGGACGCGCTCGGCCTCGCGGTTCCAGTGGGTGATCGTGCCGTCCGCGCCGAAGGCGCAGAGGGCCGCGTCCATCCCGTCCAGAAGGGCGGCCAGCAGCTCCGCCCCCGCGCCCGCCGTCGCCGTCAGCGTCGGCTCACTCTTCGAAGCACTCATTCCGGCCCCCTGTCGGATCACATTCAACTCGAACGTGACCCACGACACACCAGGTTCCGGCTATTCGTTGTCCGTGGAACACCGTGAGAACGGCTCGATTAATTCGGTTGAGCGCCTTCGCGGGGTGCTTCTAGGGTGTGGAGCACACGACGAAAGGAGGTGATCCGGAAGTGAATTCGTTTCGGATGCGTGAGGTGACTGCGGGCTAGAGGCCTGCTGTCGCACTCTGTGCTGTCGGCAGGCCTCCTGCCGCAATCCCAATGCAGTCACCCGACCCGTGGGCTGCCGGTGGTCCGACCGGCTTCCTCCGTTCCGTACGGAGGAAACAGCCCACGGGTCGTCTGCGTTCCCGGGCCCGGAGCGCCGAGGCCCCCGGAGCGTTCCGGTTTCCGTCCGGACGGACGAACAGACGGACGGACGTCCGCTCGGAGGGGGCACGGGCGTCGGGACGGACGTACGGACGTGAGTACGCGGTTCAGGGCGCGAGCCGCTCGACCCGCCAGGCGGCGCCCGCGCGGACGTACCGCAGCCGGTCGTGCAGCCGGTTCTCGTGACCCTGCCAGAACTCCACCGTCTCCGGCGCCACCCGGATGCCGCCCCACTCAGGCGGCGCGGGCACCTGCTCCCCCTCGGGATAGCGCGCCGCCAGCTCCTCGTACCGGCCCAGGATCTCGTCCCGGGAGCCGATCACCGAGGACTGGTCGCTCGCCCACGCGCCGAGCTGGGACCCGTGCGGACGGGTGCGGAAGTACGCGGCCGTCTCGTCCCGGCCGGTACGCGCGGCCGTGCCGGTCACCATGATCTGGCGGGTGATCGAATGCCAGGGGAAGAGCAGCGAGATCCGCGGATTCGCCTCCAGCTCACGGCCCTTGCGGGAGCGGTAGTTGGTGAAGAAGACGAACCCCCGCTCGTCGTACCGCTTCAGCAGCACCGTGCGCGAGGACGGCCGGCCGTCGGGGGTGGCGGTGGAGACCACCATGGCGTTGGGCTCGCGCAGCCCCCGGGAGACGGCCTGGCGGAACCAGTCGGCGAACTGTTCCATCGGGGTGGCGGCCAGCTCCGACTCCACCAGCGGCGTGGAGAGATAGCGCTCGCGCATCACAGCGGGGTCCGGCGTGGGATTCTGGGCGGCGTCGTCGGTCACGTCCGCCATCCTGCCCCAGCGGCCCGCCGGGCCCGGCACGGAGTGCCGGGAATCCGCCGCGCCCGGGCGCGCCGCCGCCCGCGTGCCCGTGACCGTCCCCGTACCGCCGCCGCGCCCGGGGCGGGGGCCGTGCCGCTCAGCCGCCTCCGCCCCCGCCCGCGCCCCCGCTCAGCGCCGTCTCCAGCAGTCCCGTCCACTGGCGCACCACCCGCTCGCGCCGGGCCGTGTCGTCCGTGAGCAGATTCGCCAGGCCCAGGCCGCGCGCCATGTCCAGCAGGCCCTGGACCGTCTCCCGGACGCCCGGGGCGGACTCGTCCACGGCGAGCAGCCGGACGGCGATGCGATGGGCCTCGCGGCCGACCCTGGCCTCCAGCTCGGCGACCCGGACATGGAGCTGGGGCTCGTGCGCGGCGGCGACCCACAGCTGGAGGGCCGCGCGGAAGAGGGGGCCGGTGTAGAGGCCGACCAGGGCGGCGACCGCCGAGGCGCGGTCGCCGCCGGGGAGCGCGCGCAGCGCCGTGGAGCGCTGCTCGGCGACATACTCGACGGCGGCCGTGAACAGGCCCTCGCGGGTGGGGAAGTGGTGCTGCGCCGCGCCCCGGGAGACGCCCGCGCGCTCGGCGACCGCCGCGACCGTGGAGCCCGCCCAGCCGGTCTCGGCCAGACAGGCGACGGCCGCCTCCAGCAGCCGCCGCCGGGTCGCCCGGCTGCGGTCCTGCTTGGGGGTGCTGGCTCCGACTGCCATACGGGTTCCCGTCGTTCGAGGAAGGCCGTCCGGCCCTCGCGCGCCCCGGCCGCCACGGACGACGGCGCCGGGCGTGCGCGGGCATCAGCACCCTAGGGCCTTTCCTCCGGGTCCCGCCGGGGCGCGCGCCCCGGCGCGCGGGCGGCCCGATCGCGGGGAGGGCCCTCCCGCCGGCGGGCCGGCGCGCGGGCGGCCCGGCGAACCGCTCCGGTTCACAGCGGGTGCTCCGCCTCCCTCAGCCTGCGCCGGAGGATCTTCCCCGAGGCCGAGCGGGGCACCGCCGCGACGAACGACACCCGGCGGATCTTCTTGTACGGGGCGACCCGCCGCGCCACGAAGGCCATCACCGCCTCCTCGGTCAGCTCCGCCGCCCCCGGCCGCCGTACGACGTACGCCTTCGGGATCTCCGAGCCGTCCTCGTCCCGCACGCCGACGACCGCCGCGTCCGCCACGGAGTCGTGGGTGAGCAGCAGCGCCTCCAGCTCGGCGGGCGCGACCTGGAACCCCTTGTACTTGATCAGTTCCTTGACCCGGTCGACGATGTACAGCCAGCCGTCCCCGTCGACCCGTCCGACGTCCCCGGTGCGCAGCCAGCCGTCCTCGTCGATCATGTCGGCGGTGGCGTCGGGGCGGCCGAGATAGCCCTTCATCACCTGCGGCCCCCGAATCGCGATCTCGCCCTCCTCGCCGGGGCCCGGCGGCCGTTCGGAGCCGTCCAGCGCCAGCAGCCGCAGCCGGGTCGAGGGGATCAGCCTGCCGACGGTGCCCGGCGGGGCGGCGGCGCCGAGGGGGACGGCGTGCGTGGCGGGCGAGAGTTCCGTCATCCCGTACGCCTGCACCACCGGCGGCAGCCCGAGCCTGGCCGAGCAGGCGGCGGCCGTGGCGGCGTCGAGCGGGGCGGCCGAGCTGACGATGTACCGCAGCGAGGAGAGGTCGTACCGTCCCGTCAGCGGGTGCCTGGCCAGCGCGTGGACGATCGGCGGGGCGACGAACAGGCCGGTGACGCGGTGGTGCTCGATCGCCCGGAGCAGCCGGTCGAGTTCGAAGCGGGGCAGGACGACGACGGTCGCGCCGCTCCGCAGCGGGGCGTTCATCAGCGCGGTGAGGCCGTAGATGTGGAAGAACGGCAGCACGGCGAGGATCCGGTCGCCGGGCCGCATCGGCAGCGGGGCCTCCAGCTGCGCCAGATTGGTGGCGACGGAGCGGTGGGTGAGCATGACGCCCTTGGGGACGCCGGTGGTGCCGGAGGAGAACGGCAGCACCGCGACGTCCTCGTCCGGGTCGATGTCGACGGCGGGCTCGGGCGCGGTCGAGAGCGCCATGTCCGCCACGCAGACATGTCCGTCGGCCCGGTCGCAGACGAAGATCTCCACGATCCCGGGGGCCAGTTCGGCGGCCCGGCGGGCGGTCTCCAGCAGCGGGGCCACGGTGACGATCCAGCGGGCCGAGGCGTCTCTGAGCTGGGTGGCCAGCTCCTCGGCGGTGGCGAGCGGATGGACGGTGGTCACCGAGGCCCCGGCGCGCGTCGCGCCGTAGAGGACGCTCGGGTAGAGCACCGAGTTGGGACTGTGCAGGGCCAGCACATCGCCCTTGCGGAGCCCGGCGTCGGCGAGCGCGGCGGCGATCGAGCGATGGCTCCGGTCGAGTTCGGCGTAGCTGACGGTCGTGCCGTTCACCGCGTCGATCAGGGCGACGGTGTCCCCGTACGCGGCGGCCCGGCCGAGGACCGCTTCGTGGATGGGCAGGCTGACGGGCGTGACGTCGGGATACCGGCTGTGGAAGACGTGCTCGTGGTCGGCCATCGGAGCCCCTTCACTGGGTGTCCGGCCAGAATCGCCGCTGTCGGTACGACTTGGGGAGCCCCGGGGAGCGACGGGTGCCGGGCCGGGAGCCGGGCCGGCGCCGCCGGACCGGGGGCCGTACCTCGCCGGACCGGGGCCCTGCCTCGGACCGGGGCCCTGCCTCCGCCGGGCCGGCGCGATCCGGGCGGCCCGCGTTCACGGCCCGCGTTCACGGCCCCCGTCACGGCCCCGGTGCGGGCGGGCCCGCGTCACGGCCCGGCGGGTCCGCTCACAGCAGGGCCTCGGGGATCTCGATGTAGCGGGCGCGGAGCTGTTCGCCGAGCGCCTTGCCCCTCGGGTCGAAGCGGGCGCGGCCCGCGACGCCCTCGCCGAGGACGGTGAAGTTGAGCGCCCGCAGATGGGGCAGCACCTGGCGGACGACGGGGAGTCCGGCGGTCTCGGGGAGCAGCCCCCGCAGACAGTCCGCGGTCAGCTCGTGGGCGAGCCAGCGCCAGGCGTCGTCCGAGCGGGCCCACACCCCGAGCGTGGCGTCGCCGCCCCGGTCCCCGCTGCGGGCCCCGGCGATCAGGCCGAGCGGCACACAGCGGACCGGGCCGGGCGGCCAGGGCTCGGGCAGCCGCACCTCGGGCCCGGCCGGGGCGGTCCCGCCGGTGCGGGCCGGGCCCGGTATCCCCATCCGGCGGCCGTCCGGCAGTACGGCGATGTGCGGCACGGCGTCGGCGTCCACGTACCGGGCCTCGAACACCCCGTACGGCGCGCCCTTGCCGGGCGGCGCGGTGAGCCGGAGGCCGGGGTCGCCGCCGAGGGCCGGTTCGGCCGTCGCGCCGCTCATCGCCCGGCCCACCTTCGCCGGGTCGCCGTCGCGGACGACGAGCCGCAGATAGGCGCCGGCGCGCTCCTCGCCGCCGCCGGAGCGCCCGGCGCGGGCCAGTTCCCAGCGCACCTCGGCGGGGCGGGCCGCGCCCGCCGCCGTGCCCTCGCGGCCGAGGGCGTCCTCCAGCCGGTCCCGCAGACACCGCGCCCTGGCATCGATGTCAGGCCCGGTGAGGACGAAGACGGCCTCGTTGCGCCAGCCGCCGATCCGGTTGAGGCCGACCTTGAGCGTGGGCGGCGGCGGCTCCCCGCGCACTCCGGAGATCCTGACCCGGTCGGGGCCCTCCTGCGCCAGCCGTACGGTGTCGAGGCGGGCGGTGACGTCCGGCCCGGCGTGACGGGCTCCCCCGGTCCCGTACAGCAGCTGCGCGGTGACCGTGCCGACGTCGATCAGTCCGCCCGTGCCCGGGTGCTTGGTGATGACGGAGACGCCGTCCGGGTGGATCTCGGCGAGCGGGAAGCCGGGTCTGCGCAGGGCGTGGGCGTCGATCCCGGTGAAGAAGGCGTGGTCGCCGCCGGTGGCCTCGGAGCCGCACTCCAGCACCCGCCCGGCGACGACCGCGCCCGCGAGCGCGTCGAGGTCCTCGGGGCCCCAGCCGAAGCGGGCGGCGGCGGGCCCGCTGACGAGGGCCGCGTCGGTGACCCGCCCGGTGACGACGATGTCCGCGCCGGCCCGCAGACAGGCGGCGATGCCCGCGCCGCCGAGGTAGGCGTTGGCGGTGAGCACCTCCGGGCCCCAGTCGTGGGCCGGCAGATCGTCCCCCTCGACATGGGCGACCTCGGCGGGCAGACCGAGCCGGGCGGCGAGGGCGCGTACGGCGTCGGCGAGGGCCTCGGGGTTGAGTCCGCCCGCGTTGGCGACGATCTTCACACCCCGGTCGTGGGCGAGTCCGAGGCACTCCTCCAGCTGGCGCAGAAACGTCTTCGCGTAGCCGAGGGCAGGGTTCTTCTGGCGGTCGCGGCCGAGGACGAGCATGGTCAGCTCGGCGAGATAGTCGCCGGTGAGGACGTCGAGGGGGCCGTCGGTGAGCATGTCGCGCATGGCGTCGAAGCGGTCGCCGTAGAAGCCGGAGGCGTTGCCGATCCGGAGCACGCCGTCCGAGGCGTCCGGAATATCCGGGGCGTACGGGGTGTCCCGCGCCTGGTGCGCGGTCTTCGGGGTGTCGTTCCCGGTGTCCACGGGCGCTCAGGCCCTCTCGCGCGGGGCGGGTCCGGCGGCCCGGCCGGGCGCGGACAGGGCCTCGGGGGCGGGGGCGGGGCCTGGCGCTGGGGCGGATAACGCTCCGGGCGCGCGGTCCGGGCCGGTGCCGGACGGGGACGGGCCCCGGGGGGCGCGGTCCGGGCCGGGCGGGCCCGCGAAGGCCTGGGCGATGTCCAGCCAGCGGTCGGCGTCCGGGCCCTGCGCGCGCACGGCGAGATCGGCGCGGTGGGCGCGCCGGGTGACCAGCAGACAGAAGTCGAGCGCGGGCCCGGTGACCCGCTGGGGCGCGTCCGGCGGCCCGTACGCCCACAGTTCGCCGCCCGGGCCGGTCAGCTCCACCCGGAACGGCTCGGCGGGCGGGGGCAGCGCGCGGACCCCGTACGCGTGGTCGCGGGTGCGGACGCCGAGGCGGGCGATGTGCCGCAGCCGTACGGTCGGTCCGGTCACCGCGCCGAGCGCTTCGGCGACGTCCCGGCCGTGCGCCCAGGTCTCCATGAGCCGCGCGGTCGCCAGGGACGCGGCCGCCATGGGCGGGCCGTACCAGGGGAAACGGCTCCCGGCGGGGGCGGCGAGCAGGGCCGCGCGCAGCGCTTCCCGGCCGGTCCGCCAGCGGGCGAGCAGCTCGGCGGGCGGCAGCCGCGCGCCGTCCCGCGCGCCCTCGTCCACGAAGGAGTCCGGCGCGCGCAGCGCCTTCGCGGCCTCGGCGGCGAAGGCGGCCGGGTCGGTGACGGCGAGCAGGGCCGCCGCGTCGGTCCAGGCGAGGTGGGCGATCTGATGGGCGACGCTCCAGCCGGGCGCGGGGGTGGCCCGCGCCCACCGCTCCGGGTCCGCTCCCCGCACCAGACGGTCGAGTTCGTCGCTCTCCTCGCACAGCTCGCCGAGGACGGCGGCGGTGGGATCGGGCACGGGTGCGCTCCCTCGGGACACGGCGTTGTGTGCCCCGGAGCATGGCAGCGGACCTAGAAACAATCAAGCACGCTTGCTTTACTTTTTCCCGTCCCTGACGGCCTCGACCGTGCCGTCCACCGCCCGCGCCTGAGTGCGCACCGCGCCCATGCTGGCCGCGATGACCAGCGCGATCGCCGACGCGTCGGTGAAGGACAGCGCCTGGTGGAGCACGAGGAATCCGGCCGCCGCCGCGATCGCCGGCTCCAGGCTCATCAGCACCGCGAACGTCGGCGCGGGCAGCCGGCGCAGCGCCAGCAGCTCCAGCGTGTACGGCAGCACGGACGACATCAGCGCGACCCCGAGCCCCAGCACCAGGATCGACGGCTCGACCAGCTTCGTACCGGACTCCATGATCCCCAGCGGGAGACTGATCACCGCGCCGACCGCCATGGCCATCGCCAGCCCGTCGGCCTGCGGGAACCGGCGGCCGGTACGGGCGCTGAAGACGATGTACGCGGCCCACATCACGCCCGCCGCCAGCGCGAACGCCGCGCCGACCGGATCGAGCCGGTCGAAGCCCCCGCCGCTGAGGAGCAGCACCCCGCCGAGCGCGAGCCCCGCCCAGACCAGATTCACCAGCCGCCGGGAGACGATCACGGAGAGCGCGAGCGGGCCCAGCACCTCCAGGGTGACGGCCGCGCCCAGCGGGATCCGGTCGGCGGCCTGGTAGAAGAGGATGTTCATGGCCGCCATCGCCGCGCCGAACGCGACCACCGTGCCCCAGTCGGCCCGGGAGTGCCCGCGCAGCCGGGGACGGCAGATGATCAGCAGGACCACGGCGGCGAGCACCAGCCGCAGCGTGACGACGCCGAGCGCGCCCGCGCGCGGCATCAGCAGCACCGCGAGGGCCGCGCCGAACTGGACCGACAGCCCGCCCGCGACCACCAGCCCGACCGGACCGAGACGCCGGCGGCCGCCCGGCGCGCCGGAGCCCCCCTGGGCCGCGAGCGCGGCGGCGGCCTCCGGCTCGGCGACGCCCACCACAGGACCGCGGACCTCGTCCACCGACTGCTCCCTCCACTGACCACACCCACGACGACACCACCACGCTACGGGCCGCCGCGTGGCGCGTGAAATGCCGACTGGGCTGCGATTATGCTCCGGGCGCATGAGCATCGAGCTGCGCCATCTCCGCTGCTTCCTCGCCATCGCCGAGGAATCGAGCGTGACGAGGGCCGCGCGGCGGCTGCATCTGACACAGCCCGCGGTCTCCCGGGCGCTGGCGGCCCTGGAGAAACAGGTCGGCGTGCGGCTGGTGGACCGCTCCACCCACCATGTCGCGCTCACCGCCGAGGGCAGGATCTTCCGCGACAAGGCGGCGGCCGCGGTCGCCGCCTTCGACGAGGCGCTCGACTCGGCCCGGCTGCGCCGCTGGCCGCTGCGGCTCGGCCACGCCTGGTCGGCGCTCGGCCCGTACACCACCCCGCTGCTGCGCCGCTGGGAGCGGGAGCACCCGGACACCCCGCTGGAGCTGCTCCGGATCGACGACCGGACCGCGGGGCTGGCCCGGGGCGAGGTGGACGCGGCGGTGCTGCGCGGACCGGTGCGGGATCCCGGGCTGGTGACCGAGCCGCTCTTCCTGGAGGACCGGGTCGCCGCCGTCACCTCCGACGGCCCGCTCGCCGCCCTCCCCCGGCTCACCCTCGCCGATCTGGCCACCGGCCCGGTGCTGGTCAACGAGGTCTCCGGGATCACCACCCTGGACCTGTGGCCGCCGGACGCCCGGCCCGTCTCCCATCTCACCGTCACCAACACCGACGACTGGCTCGCCGCGATCGCGGCGGGCCGGGGCGCGGGCGTCTCGGTGGCCTCCACCGCCCAGATGCACCCCCACCCCGGCGTCGTCTACCGCCCGCTCCCGGACGCGCCCCCCGTCCCCGTCCTCCTCGCCCACCGGGCGGGCGCGAACCACCCGGCACTGCCCGATCTGATCGCCCTGGCCCGGGAGCTGACCCGGTAGGAACGCGCGGGCGCGCTCCCGTACGCCCGAGATCACCTGCCGGGGCGGCCTGCTCATCTGCTCCCGATGACGGGCCGACACCACGGCGGCGGGACGGGAGGAGTAATCGGTCCACCGACCGGTCACCGGCCGCGCGGCGACGACGGCGACGAGGAAAGACAGGCAAGCCCCGGCCCTCGCCGAATACCGGGCGGGAGCACCCGCGCGAGCGCGGTCGTGCGGCGGCGGGCGGCTCGGGATACTGGGCGCGTGGAGACGGAATCGGTGGTCGAGGACATGTGCGCGCGGGTGTACGCCGGGTTGCGCGACGGGACGCTCGGGCCGGGCGAGGTGGTCGAGCCGGCCTGTGGGCTCATGGAGTGGGGGCATGAGGGGGAGGCCGTGCGGGAGGCGGTGGCGGGGGATCCCGGGCGGTGGGGGGCGGTGGAGTCGGCGGGGCTGGCACGGCGGGTGCTGGCGGAGACCGGGTTCGATCCGGGGTTCGCGGGGGCGCCGGAGCGGCTGGAGGTGCTGCGGCGGGCGCTCGGGGTGGTCGCGCGGGATCTGTGGGCGGCCGGGATCGAGGGGGAGCCGGAACTCGTGGTGCTCGCGGACGCGTTCCCCCCGGCGGCGGGGGTGGCGCTGGCCGACGGGCGGCTGCTCGGGGGCGGCGGGACGCTGAGCGCGACGGCGGGCGACCGGACGGCCGGGGCGGTGGCGGCGGTCGCGGAGGCGGTCCAGGAGGAGTCGATGGAGCTGGACCGGAAGGTGTGGCCGCTGTGCGCCGGGCACGGGCTCGGCGCGCACGCCGTCGAGCGCGGGGAGCGGGCGGTGTGGTGGTGCGGCGGCGAGCCCGGGCGGGGCGGGCATGTGCTCGCCGAGATCGGCGCGCTGGCACGCGGGCGCTCCCGCCGGCCGGCGGCCCCCGAGGTCCCGGCGCCCGGCCGCGCCCGCTGACCGCGACGACGCCCGCACCGCGCCCGTACCGCTCCCGCTGACCGCGACGACGCCCGTATCGCGCCCGCGCGTTGAGCCGGGCGGCCCCCGGGCGGGCCTCAGCGCCGGGCGAAGTGGCTGACCGTCACGCCGTTGTCGAACGAGGCGCGGTCGGCGACCGTGAAGAGCGTGGGGGCGAACTCCCCCTCGAACAGCGGGATCCCGGCCCCCGCGACCACCGGATAGCTCTTGACGATCAGCTCGTCGATCTCGGGCAGCAGCGCGCCCGCGAGCCGGCCGCCGCCGCAGAGCCAGATGTCCAGGCCCTCCTCCTCCCGCTTGAGTTCGCGGACCAGGCCCAGCGGGTCCTTCGGGACCACGGTGACGGTCGGCTCGGTGTCGGGCGCGAGGGTGCTGGAGACGACGTACTGGCGCAGATGGGCGTACGGGCTGGTGAAGCCCGCCGGCAGCCCCGCCCGGTAGGTCCCGTGCCCCATCAGCACCGTGTCGAAGCGCCGGTTGGGCGCGTCCGCCAGGCCCGCCCCGGCGCGGGCGGGGGTGGGGACGGTCTCGGGGTAGCGGGCGTTGACCCACCCCGAGTAGGCGGCGAGCGCCTCCCCCTCGCCGACCGGGAAGAAGTCGAACTCCCCGCCGGGCCCGGCGATGCGGCCGTCGAGGGTGACGGCGACGTAGTACACGAGCTTTCGCATGCGGGGACCCCATCCGTAGCACTGCAACTGAAGTGGTTTGAATGTAGTACTACGGTTGGAGTGGTGTCAACGGAGTCACCTCACCGCTCCAGGCCCTCCGCCAGCACCTCCGCCAGATGGCGGGCCCGTACGCCCGCGAGCTGTGCCAGCTGGGTGCGGCAGGAGAAGCCGTCGGCGAGGATCTCCGCGTCCGGGCCCGCCGCCCGGACCGCCGGGAGGAGCTGCTCCTCCGCGCAGGCGACGGAGACGTCGTAATGGCCGCGCTCGAAGCCGAAGTTCCCCGCCAGACCGCAGCAGCCGCCGCTCAGTTCGCCGTCGAGGCCCGCGCGTTCGCGCAGTCGGCGCTCGGCGGCGTCGCCGAGGACGGCGTGCTGGTGGCAGTGGGTCTGACCGGCCGCCGCGCGGTCGATCCCGGGCGGCGCCCACCTCGGCGCGCACTCCTCCAGGGTCTGGGCGAAGGTGCGGACCGAGGCGGCCAGCCGGGCCGCGCGCGGGTCGTCCGGGAGCAGCTCCGGGAGGTCGGTCCGCAGGGCGGCGGCGCAGCTGGGCTCCAGGACGGTCACGGGGACGCCGGGGCCGAGCAGCGGCTCGACGGCGTCCAGGGTGCGGCGCAGCACCGCGCGGGCGCGGGTGAGCTGGCCGGTGGAGACATGGGTGAGTCCGCAGCACACGGGTCCGGGCGGGAGCGCGACCGCCAGGCCGGCCGCCTCCAGCACGCGGACCGCCGCCAGGCCCGGGGCCGGGTCGAGGTACTGCGTGAAGGTGTCCGGCCAGAGCACCACGCCGGGACGACGGAGGCCCGCGCCGTCAACACCGCCCGCACCACCGGGACCGTCAACACCGCCCGCGCCACCGGGACCGTCAGCACCGCCCGCGCCACCGGGACCGTCAGCACCGCCCGCGCCACCCGCGCCGCCCGGACCGTCGGCGCCCCCCGCGCCCGCCCTCTCCGCCAGCAGCCGGGTGAGCGTCCTCGGCGCGAGGGCCGGGAGGTCGCGTTCGGGGGCGATGCCCGCGAGCCGCTTCGCGAGGGCCGCCGCCGGGCGCGCCCGGGCCAGCGCGTTGAGCGGGCGGGCCAGCGGCGCGGCGGCCCGCAGCCAGCGCGGCAGCCGTCCCATCGCGTAGTGGGCGCGCGGCCGGAGCCGGCCCGCGTAGTGGTGGTGGAGGAACTCCGCCTTGTAGGTGGCCATGTCCACGCCGACCGGGCAGTCGCTGCGGCACCCCTTGCACCCGAGGCAGAGATCGAGCGCGTCGCGCACCTCCGGCGAGCGCCAGCCGTCCCGTACGACCTCGCCCGCGAGCATCTCGTGGAGCAGCCGGGCGCGGCCCCGGGTGGAGTGCGCCTCCTCGCCGGTGACGCGGTAGGAGGGGCACATCACCGTGTCCGTGCCGGGCTCGCCGGTCCGGCACTTGGCGACGCCGACGCAGCGCCGGACCGCCGCGGCGAAGTCGCCGCCGTCGTCCGGGTATCCGAAGACGACGTCGACCGGCTCGCGCGGCAGCGCCGCGAACCGCAGGCCCGTGTCGAGCGGCTCCGGGCGCACCAGCATGCCCGGGTTCATCCCGCCGTCCGGGTCCCACAGGTCCTTGTACCGGGCGAAGAGGGCGACCAGTTCGTCCCCGTACATCCTCGGCAGCAGCTCCGCGCGGGCCTTTCCGTCGCCGTGCTCGCCGGAGAGCGAGCCGCCGTGGGCGACGACGAGGCCGGCCAGCTCCTCGGAGAAGCGGCGGAAGGCGCGGACGCCCGGCGCGGTCAGCAGATCGAAGTCGATACGGACGTGGATACAGCCGTCGCCGAAGTGGCCGTAGGGGGCTCCGCGCAGCCCGTGGGCGGTGAGCAGGGCGCGGAAGTCGCGCAGATACGCGCCGAGCCGGGCGGGCGGCACCGCGCAGTCCTCCCAGCCGGGCCAGGCCTCCGCGCCGTCGGGGGTGCGGGTCGCCGTGCCGGCGGCGTCCTCGCGGATCCGCCACAGGGCGCGCACGGCGGCCGGATCGTCCACCACCGCGCCGTCCAGCGCGTCCGAGGCGCGCAGCAGGGCCAGGGCGGCGGCGCGCGCGGCGGCGGGGGTGTCGCCGCCGGTCTCCACGAAGAGCCAGGCCCCGCCGCGCGGCAGCCCGTGCGCCCCGGGGACCAGATCGCGGGCCATGCCCTCGACGGTCAGCGGGCCGTACGGGAGGAGTCCGGCCGCGGCGTCGGCGGCCGCGCTCTCGTCGGTGTGGCCGATGACGGCGAGCGCCCGCGCGCGCGGGGCGCGCACCAGCCGTACGGTCGCCTCGGTCAGCACGGCGAGGGTGCCCTCGCTGCCGCAGAACGCGCGGGCGGGGTCGGGGCCGTTCTCGGGCAGCAGCGCGTCGAGCGCGTAGCCGGAGATCCTGCGCGGGAGCCCTTCGGGGTAGCCGGTGCGCAGCGCGGCGAGATGGGCCCCGACGAGGGCGCGGACTCCGGGCGGTCCGCCCTCCCCCGGCGCGAGCCGGTGCGGGACCCCGCCGTAGGTGATCACGTCCAGGGCCCGTACGTTGTCGGCGGTGGTCCCCCACGCCACCGAGTGCGCCCCGCAGGCGTTGTTGCCGATCATTCCGCCGAGGGTGCAGCGGGAGTGGGTGGAGGGGTCGGGTCCGAAGGTGAGCCCGAGGGGGCGTACCGCTTCCCTCAGGGTGTCCAGGACGACCCCGGGCTGGACGCGCGCCGTACCCGCCCCGGCGTCGACGTCAACAACGGCGTTCATATGGCGGGTGAAGTCCAGCACGACTCCGGTACCGGTGGCCTGCCCGGCGATCGACGTACCGCCGCCGCGCGGCACCACGGGGACGCCGAAGCGGCGGCAGACCTCCAGCGCGGCGGCCACGTCGTCCGCGTCGCGCGGGGCGACGACCCCGGCGGGGACCCGGCGGTAGTTGGACGCGTCCATGGTCATCAGGGCGCGGGCGGCGGCGGAGAAGTCGACTCCGCCGCGCACCGCCCGGCGCAGCTCCAGGGCGAGTTCCCGGTTCGGTCGCTGTTCGGCCATGTGTCTCAGGATGCCCCGCCGGGGGCCTTCGCGAGGGAAGGAAACATGCCGGTTGGGACCATTGCGTCCGCCGGACCCTTGGCAAAGCAAGGGTCCAGCGCCCAAAGTGATCGCCAATTCTCCTATAGTGACGACAACTTGATCAGGAACTAGCGGCTCCAGTTATGCCCCCGCCACCCCTCGGAAGGCAACACTCGATGACCGGCACCGCCCAGAAGCGATGACCCGCGGTACGCGGGCGGTCAACCCGGCCGAGCGAGGCGTGATGCTCCCCGGGGCGGCCGAGAACGCCCTGAAGATCGCCGTGGTCGGCGGATTCGGGGTCGGGAAGACCACCATGGTCCGCTCCGTCAGCGAGATACGTCCGCTGCACACGGAGGAGGTGATGAGCCGCGCCGGCCGCACCCTGGACGACACCAGCCGGGTCACGGCCAAGAGCGCCACGACGGTGGCCTTCGACTTCGGCCGGATCACCATCGACGACCGGACCGTGCTCTATCTGTTCGGCGCGCCGGGTCAGGAGCGGTTCTGGTTCCTGTGGGAGCGCTTGCTCTCGGGGACGATCGGCGCGGTGGTGCTGGTGGACACCCGCCGGCCCACGGACGCCTGGTACGCGCTGGACCGGCTGGAGTACCACGGGATGCCGTACATCGTGGCGGTCAACGACTTCGGCGGGCCGCTCCACAGCGACGAGCACATCCGGCAGGCGCTGGCGCTGGGGCCGGACGTGCCGCTGGTGGAGTTCGACGCCCGGGACCACTCCTCCAGCAAGTTCGTGCTGATCGCGCTGGTGGAGCATCTGCACGCGCTGTCTGTGCACCAGAAGGGCTGAGGCGGGCCCGGTCCGCGCCCGCTCCGGGCGTCCGGGCCGGGCACGGACCGGGTGTCTCAGCCGACGGACCGGCCGTCCGGGCCGGGCACGGACCCGATACGCTCCGAGGCGTGGCTGATATCCAGATTCCCGCTGACATCAAGCCCGCCGACGGCCGTTTCGGCGCGGGCCCCTCCAAGGTGCGTACGGAGGCGGTGGACGCGCTCGCCGCCACCGGCACCTCCCTCCTCGGCACTTCCCACCGCCAGGCCCCGGTCAAGAACCTGGTCGGCGAGGTGCGCACCGGCGTACGCGATCTCTTCCGGCTCCCCGAGGGCTATGAGGTCGTCCTCGGCAACGGCGGCTCCACCGCGTTCTGGGACATCGCGACGCACGGTCTGATCGAGAACAAGTCCCAGCACCTGAGCTTCGGCGAGTTCTCCTCCAAGTTCGCGAAGGCCGCCAAGCTCGCCCCGTGGCTGGCCGAGCCGACCGTCGTCTCCTCCGACCCGGGCACGCACCCGGAGCCGGTCGCGGAGGCGGGCGTCGATGTGTACGCCCTCACCCACAACGAGACCTCGACCGGCGTCGCCGCCCCCGTGAAGCGGGTCGCGGGCGCGGACGAGGGCGCGCTGGTGCTGGTGGACGCGACCTCCGGCGCGGGCGGTCTGCCCGTGGACATCACCGAGTCCGACGTCTACTACTTCGCCCCGCAGAAGAGCTTCGCCGCCGACGGCGGTCTGTGGATCGGGGTCTTCTCCCCGGCCGCCCTGGAGCGCGCGGCGCGCGTCCACGCCTCGGGACGGCACATTCCGGAATTCTTCAGCCTGCCGACCGCGATCGACAACTCGCTGAAGAACCAGACGTACAACACCCCCGCCCTCTCCACGCTCTTCCTGCTCAACGAGCAGCTGAAGTGGATCAACGGCCAGGGCGGTCTGGACTGGGCGGTGGAGCGTACGGCGGCCTCCGCGCGGGCGCTGTACGGCTGGGCCGAGGCGTCCAAGCACGCGACGCCGTTCGTGACGGACCCGGCGAAGCGTTCGCAGGTCATCGGCACCATCGACTTCGAGGACGACATCGACGCGGCGGTGATCGCCAAGACGCTGCGGGCGAACGGGATCGTGGACACCGAGCCGTACCGGAAGCTGGGGAAGAACCAGCTGCGGGTGGCGATGTTCCCGGCGGTCGACCCGGCCGACGTCGAGGCGCTGACCGCGTGCGTGGACTATGTGATCGAGCAGCTGTGATCTGTTGACGGTGTACGGGTGAGGGCCCCGGCGGAAGCGATTCCGCCGGGGCCCTCGCGCGTGCCGGGTCAGCGGCTGAGCCGGTGGAAGCGCCGGACGGCCAGGGGCAGGAAGATCGCGGTCAGCACCAGCGGCCAGACGACCGCCATCAGCACCGCGTTCTCCTGGATCCAGCTGCCGTCGCTCGCCACCGGATTGCCGAACAGCTCACGGGTGGCCGCGGCGGTGGAGGAGATCGGGTTCCAGGCCGCGACCACGCCCAGCCAGTCGGGCATGGTGGACGGCGGGACGAAGATGCTGGAGATCATCGTCATGGGGAAGACGATGGCGTAGAGCCCGCCCGCCGCCTCCGGGGTGGGGATCATCAGGCCGAGCCAGATGCCGAGCCAGATGAGCGCGAAGCGGAGCAGGATCAGCAGGGCGAAGGCGGAGAGGGTGGCGAGGAAGCCGCCGTCGGAGCGCCAGCCGGTGAGGGCCGCCGTCGCCGCGAGGATGGCCAGCTCGGCGACGGCCGCCAGGACGTCGTTCCCGCCGCGCCCGGCGACCACGGCGGAGGGCGCCATGGGCATCGCGCGGAAGCGGTCGATGACGCCCTGGGTGGCGTCGTGGACCACTACGGTCGCCGTGTTCATGAAGCCGATGGCCATCGTCATCGCGAACATGCCGGGCATCAGATAGTCGCGGTAGTCCCCGCCGGGCGACTTCATCGCGCCGCCGAAGACATAGGCGTACAGCAGCACCGAGAGGATCGGGAAGCCGAGCTGCCAGACGAGGATGATGGGCTGGCGCCGGTAGTGGATGAGCCCGCGGCGGACCACGGTCCAGCTGTCCACGACCGCCCAGTACAGCCGGCGTTCGTCGGCGTCGCCCACGGTCAGGTCGACCCGGCCGGGGGCTTTCCCGGCGGGCCCGCCCGGGGCGGCGGCGGGCGCGCTCCGCTGAAGGACCTCGCTCATGCGGCGGCCTCCTTCTTCTCGGTGTTCTTCGCGTTCTCGGCGCTCTCGGCGCTCTCGGTGTTCTTCGCGTTCTCGGCCGTCCGCGTCTTCTCGGCCTCGGGGCGGTGTCCGGTGAGGCGGAGGAAGACGTCGTCCAGGCTGGGCCTGCGCAGCCCGATGTCCTCCACCCCGATCCCCTGGTCCTGGAGGGTGCGCGCCACCTCGGTGAGGGCGGCGACCCGGTCGGTGACGGTCGCGTGGACCCGGCGCTCGGTCCGGTCGGTCGTGGGCTCGGCCCCGGCGACCCGGGCGATCACGGCGCGGACGGTCTCCAGGTCGGCGGCGTCGGTCGCCACGACCTCGATCCGGTCGCCGCCGACCCGGTTCTTCAGCCCGTCGGGGGTGTCGTCGGCGATCGCGCGGCCCTGGTCGATGACGGTGATCCGGGAGGCGAGCTGGTCGGCCTCCTCCAGGTACTGAGTGGTGAGCAGCACGGTCGTACCGCCCGCGACCAGCGCGCGGACCGCCTCCCACACCTCGCCGCGCCCGCGCGGGTCGAGCCCGGTCGTCGGCTCGTCGAGGAAGAGCACATCGGGGGCGAGGATCATGGAGGAGGCGAGGTCGAGCCGGCGGCGCATCCCGCCGCTGTAGCCGCCCGCGCCCTTGTCGGCCGCCTCCACCAGGTCGAACTGCTCCAGCAGCTCCACGGCGCGCAGCCGGGCCCGCCGGGCGCCCAGATGGAAGAGCCGGCCGAACATCTCCAGGTTCTGCCGGCCGGTCATCACCTCGTCCACGGCGGCGTACTGGCCGGTGAGGCCGATCCTGCTCCGTACGCGCCGGGGCTCGCGCCGCACATCGAGGCCCGCCACCCGGGCGGTGCCCGAGTCGAAGGTGAGCAGGGTGGCGAGCGCGCGGACGGCGGTGGTCTTGCCCGCGCCGTTGGGGCCGAGGAGTCCGTGGACGGTGCCCGGGCGGACGGCGAGGTCGAAGCCGGCCAGGGCGCGCTTCTCGCCGTACCGCTTCTCCAGGGCTTCGGCATGGACGGCGTACTCGTTCACGGGGGCTCCAGATTCGTCGGCGCGAGGGGCGGGGCGGCGCGGGCACGGAAGGGAGGGCACGGAAGGGAGGGGCACAGCGAGACTGCGTACGCTGTACCCTTTAGAGAGTACACCGTACCCAGTTCTTGTCCAGGGGCTTTCCCGAGCCCGGCATAAGGTGAGGTCATGACGGTCGAAACGAGCGGCAGCGGCGATGTCACACGCAGCCTGGAACTCCTGTGGGGCACGGCCGGGCGTCCGAGCCGGGGCCCCAAGCCCGGACTGACCCTCGACCGGATCGTGACCGCCGCCGTCGAGATCGCCGACGCGGAGGGGCTGGGCGCGGTCTCCATGCGCCGGATCGCCACCGAGCTGGGCACCGGCACGATGAGCCTCTACCGATACGTCCCCGGCAAGGCCGAGCTGCTCGATCTGATGCTCGACCGGGTCACCGACCCGGGCCCCTGGGAGCCGCCCGCCCCCGGCGAGGGCGGCGACTGGCGGGAGGCGGTGAACGTCATGGCCCGCGGCTATCTCGTCCTCTACCGGGCGCACCCCTGGCTGCTCAAGGTCAACCAGGCCAGAACGGTGCTCGGGCCCAGCGCGCTCAAAAGCCTGGAGGCCGCGCTGACCGGGCTGCGGGGCATGGGTCTGACCGACGCCGAGCTGATCTCCGTGATCATGGCGACGCAGAGCTTCGTGAGCGGGGTCGCCCGGGTGGAGGCGCAGGCCGTCGAGGCGGCGGAGGCGACCGGGCAGAGCCACGACGAGTTCTGGGAGCGCCAGCAGCCCTTTCTGGAACGGGCGCTGGCCGGCGGGGAGTATCCGCTGATCGCCTCACTCCAGGCGGACGCCTTCAGCGACGAGTTCGACCACTTCGAATTCGGTCTGGCGAGACTGCTGGACGGATTCGCCGCGCTGGTGCGCGAGCGCGAGCGCACCGGTGACGGGGACCCGCCGGGCGCGGGCCCGGCCCCCGCCCCGGAAGCCGGAAGCCGACTGACGGCTGACGGCTGACGGCTGACGGCTGACGGCTGACGGCTGACGGCTCACGCGAACCGCCCGCTCCGGCCCTGGCGGGAGCCGCGCTCCCGGGGCGGACTCTTCGGACCGCGCGGGTCAAGTGCGACGGAAGAGACGCTTGAGGCCCAGGAGAAGGACGACGGCGGCCCCGACGGCGAGGACGCCGTAGGTCACCGTGCGGTCGCCGGGCTCGCCCCCGTCCGCGCCGCCGTCCGAGCCCGCGGCCGCCCCGGACGCCCTGGCCGGCGCGTCACCGCCGCCGCTCTTCTTCAGCCCGACCCGCTCCACCTCGCTGCCCTCGCCCTCCGAGCCGAACATCAGCGCACCGCCGTCCGCCGTGTACGTCACGGACTCCGACTGCCGCTGGATGGGCGCGCGGACCCGCTCGTCGGCGCCGAGACGTCCGTTCTTCCACTCGTAGCCGCGCGCGCTGAAGTACGAGCGCAGCACCAGCTCCTTCCCGTCCGGCGAGAACGCCCCGTCCGTCACCCACGGCACCTCGCCGATCCGCCGGAACACATTCGTCCCCGACGCGGAGAGCCGCTCCGGACCCTCGTACAGCCCGCCGCCGTCCTCGTTCTTGGAGGCGATGTAGGCCCGGCCGGTCGTGGGGTGGATCATCAGCGCCTCGGCGTTGCGCGGCCCGTCGGCGTACTTCACCGTGTACTGCGTCGCCCGTACGGTGGTGTCCCCGAGCGTCTTCGGCTCCGGGAAGGCGTAGATCCAGACGTGCTTCCAGGTGCCGTTGAGATTGTCGCCGATGTCCCCGACGTACACCCGGCCGTCGGAGCCGACCGAGACGGCCTCCATGTCCCGGGGCGCGCCGACGCCGCGCAGGGTGACCGTGGCGACGGTCTTCCCGGTGCGGGAGTCGACCGCGAAGACCCTCGGCTCGTCCTGGTCGTTGTGCGTCCAGTACACGCCGGGGTGCGCCCGGCTGGCGGCGAGGCCGCTGGACTCCTTGATCCTCGGGTCCTCGATGACGAAGCCGGAGTCGTCGGCGGCCCGGGCGGGCGACGCGGAGAGCGCGAGCAGGAGAACGGCGGCGGCGCCGGTGACGCACGGAAGCGAACGCATGGCACCAGCCTGCCATCCCGCCGGACCGTACCCCTCATGAAGCGGTGGGCCGGGCGGGGCACGGAGCGCCCGTGGCCGGTGTCACAGCCCGCGCGCGCGGCGTGATCGGCGATGATGGCCCCCATGCGTTTTCTCTTCGTCGGCGACAGCATGACCATCGGGCGCGCCGGCGACTTCACCTGGCGCTACCGGATGTGGCAGCACCTGAGCGGGTGCGACGACGGCCCGCACGAGATCGTCGGCCCGCGTTCGCTGCTGTACGACGCCGAGGCGGACGCGGCCGTCTCCACCGCCTACGCGGCCCCCTTCCCGCCGGCGGCCCGCCGCCATCTCGCGGGCTGGGGCGAGGGCTGGGTCCATCTCGCGCCGCTGATCGGACCGGTGGCGAAGGAGCACCGGCCGGATGTGCTGCTGGTCTCGCTGGGCCTGATCGACCTCGGCTTCTACACGAACAGCGCCCAGACCGCCGACAACGTCCGGGCCTTCGTCGCCGGGGCCCGCGCCGCCGCCCCGCGGCTGCGGATGGTCCTGCTGCCGGTGATCCCGAACGTCCGGGCCCGGGGCGACGCGCCGTTCGCGGCGGAGTGCGAGCACTTCAACGTGCGGCTGGCGAAGGAGGTCGCGGATCTCGGCACGCCGTCCTCGCCGATCCTGCTGGCGTCGCCGCCCAAGGAGTACGCGATCGATCGGGACACCTACGACGGCACCCACCCCGGGCCCTCGGGCGAGCACAAGCTGGCGGCGGCCTTCGCGACGGCGATGCACCAGGCGTGGGGGCTGGGCGGGCCCTACCGGCCCCGCCCGTAGCGGCCGGTCCTCGTGGGAGCGGGCCCACGGGGCCCGCCCTCCCGGCGCCCGCGCCCGCACCCCCTCGCGCCGGCCTCCCCCGTACCCGCGCCGTTCCGCACCGGCGGCTCCGCTTACGCGCGTAACACCGGCGCTTCCGTCCCTGCCCCCGGCCCGACGGTCCGATTCCGGTTCCGGTTCGGCCGAATCCGCCGCCCTGGAAAGGGAACGCCCGGGCCCTCGTTCAACTCCTTCAGTGCGCCAAGGACGTTGATGCAGACTCCGGATCCGATGGACGACCCTTCTGGGAGAGATGTGAGCAACACACGCCGGACCTTTCTGGCCGTCGGCGCCACCACGGTCGCCGCGGTGGGCGCGGGAACCGTGACGGCGGGGCCCGCGAGCGCGGCGGCCGCCCTGCACAGCCGCCCCGACCCCGTCTACGGCGAGCCGCTGGGCATCGCCATGGAGGGCTACCCGAGCGCCTTCCCGGTGCGTTTCCTCCGCCTGGTCAATCAGGGCGAGACGGTCAACATGGCCTATCTCGACATCGCTCCCGACGGGCCGGACGCCTCCGGCCGCACCGTACTGCTGCTGCACGGCAAGAACTTCGACGGCGGGGCCTGGGAGCCGACCGCCCGCGCCCTCGCCGCCGCCGGGCACCGGGTCGTGGTCCCCGACCAGATCGGCTTCGGGCGCTCCTCGAAGCCCGCCCTGGAGTACAGCTTCGAGCTGCTGGCCAGGAACACCGTCGCGCTCCTCGACCATCTGGGCGTGGAGCGCGCCGAGGTGATCGGGCACTCGATGGGCGGGATGCTCGGGGTGCGCTTCGCCCTGGAGCACCCGGGGCGCACCGGGCGGCTGGTGCTGGCCAATCCGGTCGGGCTGGAGGACTACCGCGAGCTGGTGCCCGCGCTGAGCACCGAGCGCCTGTTCGCCGACGAGCTGGCCAACACCGGTCTGGAGGGCATCCGCGCCTTCTACCGCGGCTATGTGGTGCGCTGGCGGCGGGCGTACGAGCGGAATGTGGAGCTGCGGTACCGCGTCACCCTCGGCGGCGAGTACCCGCGCTGGGCGCTGGCGTCGGCCCGTACGTATCAGATGGCCTACCACCAGCCGGTGCTGGCGGATCTGCCGAAGCTGCGGCTGCCGGTGCTGCTGGTGATCGGGCAGAAGGACCGGGCGGCGATCGGCAAGTCGTACGCCACCCCGGAGAACCGGGCCAAGCTCGGCGACTTCCCGCTGTTGGGCAGGCGCGCAGCCGCCGCGATCCCGGGCGCGCGGCTGGTGGAGCTGACGGACTGCGGCCATCTTCCGCAGCTGGAGGAGCGGGAGCGCTTCGAGCGCGAGGTGCTGTCCTTCATCGGCGACTGATTCCGCGCCTGATTCCCCGCCTGATTCCGCGACCGGCTCCGGACCGGCTTCGCGACCGGCTCCGCGGCTGATCCGGCGAGCGGCCCGGCGGAGCGCGGGCCGCGAGGACTTCGGGGGCCGGGGGCGACGGGAACGGCGGGGGCGGGGGAGGAGTCCCCCGCCCCCGCCGTGCTCAGTTCTGCCGGGGCGCGTACGTCACCTTCTCCAGGTGGTAGTAGTCCGCCACGCACTGCGCGGGCCACTTGAGCTTCCCGTCGCGGCCGAACGGCTCCTTCATCCGCTCCACCCGCGTCGGCGTGTACGGCATCACCGTCTCGCCGCGCGCCGCGGCGGCCCGCAGCGAGGCGTCCTGGCGCTCCCACCGCTCGGCCCGGACCTCCATCCGGTCGCCGAGACCGGCGAGCGGCACGATCAGCCCGGCGACGGTCACGGCGCAGACCAGCGCCCCGCCCGCGGCGGCGAATCCGGCGGTCCGCGGGGCGCGGTCGCGCAGCAGGCGGCCCAGCGGAATGCCCGCGGCCACCAGGAGCAGCACGAACATCAGCAGATAGTCGTTCCAGGTGCGCTCGGTGGTCACCACGCGCTCGCCGAACACGGGGTAGGTGATCACCGTGCAGAGATAGCCGGCGACCAGGAACGCGGCCGTGCCGAGCGCCAGCAGCGGCAGCGGACGGACCGGCCGGAAGGGCGAGCGGTCCCGCCCCGGGCCCGGCCGGCCGAGCAGACCGAGCAGCACCCCCGCGGCCAGCGCGCCCACGTACTGCCAGGTGGTGACGACCGTGCCGAGGATCTCCACGAATCCGCGCAGCGATCCCCACAGCGACTCCGGCGCGAGCATCGAGACGCTCTCCGCGTCGAAGCGGCTGCGGCGGTGGCGGGAGCCCGGGGAGGTGATCAGCAGCAGGGTGCCGATCGCGATGCCCGCCATGCCCGCGAGCGACCAGATCCGCGCCGACCGGCGGAACGGCTCGGTGAAGAGCGTTCCGGCGAAGAGCACCAGCGTCCCGAGGACCACCAGCGAGACGACCGAGGCCTCCTCCGAGAGCGTCCCCATGAACACCCCGGCGACGGCCGCCGTCACGACGGCCGCGATCCGGCCGCGCCGGCCGCGCGCCCGCAGCAGCGGGACCGCGACCGCGACGCAGAGCACCGGCGCGAGGGTGTGCGAGACGGAGGCGGCCGGCCAGTAGAACGTCTTGTACGTGTTGGTCGTGGCGAACAGGAAGACCGCCGCGACCATCCCGGCCACCAGCAGCGGCAGCCCGCGCGGGGTCCGCGTACCGCTGATCCGCAGCAGCGCGACGACGAGCGCCCACAGCAGCGCCAACATCAGCACCCCGCTGATCACGCCGTACCACTGGTGCCCGGCGACCGGGAACTTCGCGTACAGACCGACGAGCAGACCGTTGCCCAGCCGTCCGTTGTCCAGCGTGTAGAACTTGTCGACCAGGCCCCACACCCCGTCGTCGCGGACCACGGGCACGAAGCACCACTCGTCCGCGCTGGGCCGCACATGGCGGCCGTAGAAGGAGGCCTGCGCCAGCAGGGCCAGCGGCAGCAGGGCGAGTCCGAGCGGCCAGTACGCCCGCCACCGCGAGGGTTTCGGGCCTCCGTCGGCGGGGGCCGGGTCGCGGTGCGCGGCCGTGGTGCGCGGTGTCTCGACCGGCATGTCACAGCCGCCCTTCGCCGAGCCGGGCCGGTACGGCGAGCGCGCCGCCGGGCAGCGGCCCGGGCGGTTCGGAGCCGTCGGTCTCCCGGACGACGTAATGCGGTCTGCGCTTGGACTCGTGATAGATCCGGCCCACGTACTCCCCGATGACTCCCATCGTGGCGATCTGCACCCCGCTCATTCCCACGATGACCGCGATCAGCGTGGCGTAGCCGGGTGTGTCGACGCCGTCGACGACGACATTGGCCACGATCCACAGGGCGTACGCGAGGGCGGAGAGAAAGAGCCACAGGCCCGCGTGGATCGCCAGCCGCAGCGGGCGGCTGTTGAAGGAGAGCAGCCCGTCGATGCCGTAGTTGAGCAGTCTGCGGCCGCCCCACTTGGACGATCCGGCCGCCCGCTCCACATTCTCGTAGGCGAAGCTGACGGTGTCGAAGCCGATCCAGGAGAAAAGCCCCTTGGAGAAGCGATTGCTCTCCGGGAGCGAGAGGAGCGCGTTCACCGCCCGCCGGGACAGCAGCCGGAAGTCCCCCGCGCCGTCGATGACCTCGACGTCCATGAACCGCCGCACCAGCCGGTAGTACGCCTGGCTGAGCCGGGTCCGCACGATCCCCTCGCCGGCGCGGTCGCGCTGGGCGACGACCTGGTCGTAGCCGTGCCCGCGCAGTTCCAGCATGCGGGGGATCAGGCTCGGCGGATGCTGGAGGTCGGCGTCCATGAGGATGACGGCCTTCCCCCGGGTCATCCGCAGACCGGCCAGCATGGCCGATTCCTTGCCGAAGTTCCGGCTGAAGGACGTATAGCGGGTACGGCGGTCGGCGGCGGCGAGTTCCTGGAGGTGGGCACGGGTGTGGTCACTGCTCCCGTCGTCCACGTAACACAATTCAAAACTCTTCCCCGTCGACTCGAGAACGCCGACCAGCGTGGTGTGGAAAGTCTCGATCACCTCGCTCTCGTTGAAGCACGGTACGACAATCGAAATCTCTGGCATCGCTGTTTCCCTAGCTCAGGGCCAAACCGCTTCCGGACGGATCCGGATTCATCGCTCGATGTGACGTGAGCTATATAGTGCGCAGGCAACCCGGCGTGAGCCGGGAATTCTGCGCCCCCGTGGCGCGGCTTCCCCCTGGGTCATGGCGTCTGGCCCTCTGCATTCACTACGGCCACATCAGTTCGGGCCTCGCTGTAGAGGACGTCGCCTTCGTCGATTCGGTGGCTCGGTTCGTTCATCTCATTGGGCTCATCGGCCGATCGGCCGCTTGCCGCGACCATCCGGTGGCCCAGATAGCGGTAGTCGTGCGGGTCGATGAGGTACTCGCTCCGCGTCGGCGCGCTCACGGGCTCGCCCTTCCCGGCGGCCTCGGATCCGGTCGCCTCGGCGAGGGTGACGGCGATGGCCTGACGGCCCGCGGCGTCCCGCACCAGCCGTTCGCCGACGGTGACGCCGGGGACGACGGCCATGGCCCGGTAGAGCCTGGACCGCGCCGAGGAGGAGAGCGGATAGGACTCGGCCATCACCCACAGCGCCCGGAAGCTGTGCTCGGGCTCCGTCTCGCGCGGGCCGGTCTCGCCGTCGCCGGTCGGATAGAACTCGCGGGCCTGCGCCTGCGCCTTCGCCGGGTCCTTGGAGAGCGACTCGGCGAGCCGGTAGATCTCGCGGGCCGAGCGGTCGTCGTCCGAGGCGTCCCGCTCGGCCGCGGGGTTGGCGTACGGGATCCAGCTCTCGGGGTCCTGCTGCGCCGGCGGCCCCTCCGGCTCGCGGTCGGTCCGCTCCCGCGGGTCGGCTCTCACCTGCCGGATGTAGATCCACTGGCTGTCGCCGGGCTCGGCGGGCGTCCGCTGCGCCGCGACCGTCTCCGCCGCCTTCATGAGCACCTTGTTCGCGTCGCCCAGCACCCGGGTGGCGGCCGCGTCCGAGTGCTCGCGGACGGGCTCGGCCCCGATGTGGGTGGCGAGCAGGGCGGCCGCGGTGATGGCCGCGGCGGCGCCGAGCGCGGCGATCCGCCAGTCGGAGCCCAGCCCGCGCAGTCCGCCGCCGAGCCGCCGGAAGGCCTTCGGCCGGGCCCGCGCGCCGTCACGGCCCTCGGCGGCGATGCCCTCGGCGAGCCGGCGGCGGCCGGCCGCGATCACGGCGTGATCGGGAGCGGGGGTGTGCGCGCGCAGTTCGCGCACCCGGGTCATTTCGTCCATGACGGGGTCAGCTCCGTGGCATCGGGGGCGAACGCGGGGTCGGCGATCAGGGCCTCGCGCACCTTGCGACGGGCGCGGTTGAGCCGGGACCGGACGGTGCCCAGGGGAATGCCGAGCGCCTCGGCGGTCTCCTGGTAGCCGAGGTCGGCCCAGGCGATGAGCAGCAGGACATGCCGGTCCCCCGGCGACAGCCGGGCGAGCGCGCCGGCCAGCGGGGCCTGAGCCGCCAGCCGGTCGTCCGAGCGGTCGCTCCAGGCCTCGGCGAGCGGATCCTCCCCGCTGCGGGCCATGGCCCGCAGCGCCCGTTCCTCGCTGCGCCGGTGGCCCCCGATGAGCTTCGCGGCGATTCCGTAGAGCCAGGGGCGGGCGCTCAACCGGCTGGTGTCGTAGCGGCGGCGGCCCCGGAAGGCGATCAGAAACGTCTCCGCCATGATGTCCTCCGCGGCTCCCTCCCCCAGGCGGCGCGCGGCGTAGCGGTGGATGTCGGACGCGTGCCGGTCGTAGAGCAGGGCGAAGACGTCGGGGTGCGCCAGGGATTGGGCGATCACCTCGGCGTCATCGAGGGCGGCCGGCGGTCCGGTCACATCAGCTCCACGGGTCAAGCGGTCATGCCTGTCATCCCTCTGTTGACCGCAGGGGCCCGGAAGGTTCACGCCGGTGGAACTTACTATGGGTAAGGGGCAGTGCCCGGGTAAGCCCCGCCGCCTAGGCTGGCGTTCATGTCCATGTCCCGGGATGTCTCTGAGGCCGGCGCGCTGAGCGACGCCTTCACCGCCGACTGTCCGGCCCGCGGTGTGCTGAACCATGTGAGCAGCCGGTGGGGCGTGCTCATTCTGGCGGCGCTCGGCGAGGGGCCGATGCGGTTCCATGTGCTGCGCGACCGGATCGGCGGGATCAGCGAGAAGATGCTGTCGCAGAATCTGCGGGTGTTCGTACGGGACGGTCTGGTCGACCGCGCGGTCGAGCCGACGACCCCGCCCCGGGTGACGTACACGCTCACGCCGCTGGGCCGGGAGCTGTCGGCGGTGCTCGGCGGGCTGGTGGACTGGATCACGCTCCGGATCGACGACGTGCTGACGGCGCGCGAACGGCACGACGGGCGGGGGTGAGGCGCCGGGGGCGCGTTCGGCGCGGGCGTGCTCGGCGGGGCGCGGGGCGTCCTCGGCCCTGGCGCGGGGCGGGCGCGTTCGGCGCGGGGCGTGCTCGGCGGGGCGGGCTCCGCGTGGTCCGGCTCACATCGCGGGGCCGGTCCGGGGCCGCCGCCTGCGCGCTCTCCCCGGGGTGCGGGGCGCACCCTCGGGTAAGCCCTTACCAAAAGTAAGCCCCTTTCCTACGGTGGGCCCCGATCGGGTCCGCGCGGACCCGGAAAGGGGAACTGGTGAACACCCTCCTGACACCGGAGAACGCCGCCCGGCGCGCGGGCGTGCGCGAGTGGGTGGGGCTGGCGGCGCTGTCGCTCCCCGCGATGCTCGTGATCATGGACATGAGCGTGCTCCATCTGGCGCTGCCCGCGCTGAGCGAGGACCTGTCCCCCAGCGGATCGCAACTGCTCTGGATCACCGACGTCTACGGTTTCGTCATCGCCGGAGCGCTGATCACCATGGGCACGCTCGGCGACCGCGTCGGCCGTCGGCGGATCCTGCTGATCGGGGCCGCCGCCTTCGGACTCGCCTCCGTGCTCGCCGCCCACGCCCCCACCGCCGAGACCCTGATCGCCGCCCGCGCGCTGCTCGGCCTGGCCGGAGCTGCGCTGGGGCCCTCCACCCTGGCGCTGATCGGCGCGCTGTTCCAGGACCCCGGACAGCGGTCGCTGGCCATCACCGTGTGGATGACCTCCTTCCTGCTCGGCGGCGCGCTCGGACCGCTGGCGGGCGGGGTGCTGCTGGAGTTCTTCTGGTGGGGCTCGGTCTTTCTGCTCGCCGTGCCCGTCATGGTGTTCCTGCTGGCAGTGGGCCCGCTGGTGCTGCCCGAGGTCCGCGATCCGCGGGCGGGGCGGCTCGATACGACCAGCGCGGCCCTGTCGCTCGCCGCCGTGCTGCTCACCGTCCTCGGCCTCAAGGAACTGGCGTCCGGCGGCTTCGGGGCGACCCCGGCGCTGTCCCTGGCGGCGGGCGCGGCGCTCGGACTCGTCTTCGTCCGGCGGCAGCTGCGGCTGACCAGCCCCCTGCTGGATCTGCGGCTCTTCGCCGACCGGGGCTTCAGCGTCTCGCTCGGCACGCTGACCCTGACGGTGGTGTTCATGCTGGGCGGTCAGTTCCTGATCGGCCAGTACCTCCAGATGGTGGCGGGGCTCGATCCGCTGGAGTCCGCGGTGTGGAGCCTGCCGATGGTCGCGGGCGGCGCCGTCGCCATGTTCGCCGCCCAGGCGCTCGCTCCCCGGGTGGGCACGGCCCATGTCTTCGGCGCGGGACTCACCGTCGCCGCGGCCGGGTTCGCCGTGCTGACCCGGCTGAACGGCGACAGCGGGATCGGTCCGGCGGTGACCGGCGCGACCATGCTCTTCATCGGGCTGATGCCGGTGTCGTCCCTGGGCATCGGCATGATCGTGGCGGCGGCCCCGCCGGAGCGGGCCGGTTCGGCGGCGGCGGTCGGCGAGACCACCCAGGAACTGGGCGGGGCGCTCGGCGTCGCGGTGCTCGGCAGCGCCCTCAACGCCCTCTACCGGGAACGGATGTCGGGCTCCCCGCAGGACGGCGTACCGGCGGCGGACCGGGCCCCGGTCGCCGACAATCTCCCCGCCGCCCTCGAAACCGCCGCCGCCCTGCCCGCCGCCGCCCTGCCCGCCGCCCCCGGCGCCCGCCTCCTGGAGACGGCCCGCGACGCCTTCGCCGACGGCCTGGCCCTGATCGCCCTCGGCTCCTCCCTCGCCCTCCTCGCCCTGGCGGTCACGGCGACCCTGCTCCTCCGCCGCACCCAGAGCCCGACGCCGAACCGACCTCCCCCGTACGCCGGGAAGCGGCCGGGCTCCGGCCCGAGCGTGACCCGGCCGCCGTGCGTATCGTCGGACACGGCGGCCGGCCGTCCCCCGGGCGGCACACCCCCCTTGCCTGGAGCGGGCTCCAAGGCGTTGGCTTGTCGACCATGAAGTACACGCAGCTCGGACGCACGGGACTCAAGGTCGGCCGACTCGTCCTCGGGACGATGAACTTCGGGCCTCATACCGACGAGGCCGGAAGTCACGCGATCATGGACGCGGCGCTCGACGCCGGAATCAATTTCTTCGACACGGCCAATGTCTACGGCTGGGGCGAGAACAAGGGCGACACCGAGAAGATCATCGGCAGTTGGTTCGCCCGGGGCGGCGACCGCGACAAGGTCGTGCTCGGCACGAAGGTGTACGGCGACATGACCGCCGACAAAGGCGCCTGGCCCAATCACGACCGGCTCTCCGCGCTCAACATCCGCCGGTCCGTCGAGGCCAGTCTGAAGCGGCTGGGCACGGATTACATCGATCTCTATCAGTTCCACCACATCGACCGGCACACCCCGGTCGAGGAGATCTGGCAGGCCGTCGACACCCTGATCGGACAGGGAAAGATTCTCTACGCCGGTTCGTCGAACTTCCCCGGCTGGAAGATCGCCCAGGCCAATGAGGCGGCCCGGCGCACAGGCTCGTACGGCCTGGTCAGCGAGCAGTGTCTGTACAACCTCTTCGAGCGCCGGGCCGAAATGGAGGTCATCCCCGCCGCGCGGGAGTACGGCCTCGGGATCATCCCCTGGTCGCCGCTGCACGGCGGCCTCCTCGGCGGAGTGCTCAAGAAGGAGGCCCAGGGCGGCCGGCGGGCCGGCGGACTCGCCGCCCAGCAGCTGGCCGACGCGTCGGTACGGGAGCGGATCCAGCGGTACGAGGAGCTGCTCGGCCGGCACGGTCTGGACCCGGCCGAGGTCGCGCTCGCGTGGCTGCTGACCCGCCCCGGGGTCACCGGGCCCATCGTCGGACCGCGGACCGCGGAGCAGTTGGCGGGCGCGGTGCGCGCGCTGGAGCTGGAGCTGGACGCGGAGCTGCTGGCCGCGCTGGAGGAGATCTTCCCGGAGACCGGGCCCTCGCCGGAGGCCTTCGCCTGGTAGCGGCCCGGCCCGCACACGGGGCGGCCGTCGCCCGGGGGCGGCCGGGCGACGGATCCGTCCGCCGCTATCCGGCGACGGCCGCCACCGCGATGACCGCGAACATGAGTACGAGGACGCCCGCCATGATCTTGTTTCTGGTCTTGGAGTTCACCCCACGAGGTTAACCCGGCCCCTCGGTCTCCTCCGCGCCCAGGTGCCACTCGGCGACCGTCTCGTACCGGGGGCGGGCGCCCGCCGCCCCGGGCTCGGGCGGATCGCTGCGGACCAGAGCGAACCGGGAGACCGGCCACGAGGCCCCCTCGAAACCGCTCAGCCCGCTCACGAACGGTGTGAGGGACACCTCCTCCGTCCGGCCGCGGGCGATCGTGAGATGGGCCTGGTAGCGGCGGTGCTCCGCCATCCGGACGCCCGCCCGGCGGGCGGCCCGGGCCAGGCGGGCGGTCAGCTCGGGCAGCAGCCGTTCGTCCACCTCGCCGAGGAAGGCGAGGGTGAAGTGCCAGCCCTCCCGGCCGGTCCAGCGCAGACCGTCCGAGCCGGGCAGCGCCCGCAGCCCGTCGACGGCCGCGCCGAGTTCGGCGACCGCCCCGGCCGGGGGGAGTACAGCGGCGAAGAGTCTCATACGGACGAGTCTCGCCCAGCGCCCGGATCCGCCGGGGGCCCTTCACGGGACCCGGCCGGGACCCGGCCGCCGCGTACGGCCGTACGGCCGCCGGTCCGGATCTCCGCCCGGCTCAGACCGCGCTGGGCAGGCGCTCGGCGCGCTGCCGGGGCACGAAGTCGAGGTGCTTGTGGCCCCGGCGCAGATCCACCTTGAGCCGCAGCCCGCCGGCGCGGGCCAGCAGGATGCCGACGGTGAGCGCCGCGGCCAGCGATATCGCTCCGCCCAGCGCGAGCCCGACCCTCGGCCCGTACGCGTCCGTGATCCAGCCGAAGAGCGGCCCGCCCAGCGGCGTACCGCCCACGAACACCATCATGAACAGGCTCATGACCCGGCCACGGACGGCCGGGTCGGTGGCCATCTGGACGCTGGAGTTGGCGGTGACGTTGACGGTGAGGCCGAACATGCCGACCAGCACCATCACCAGGGCGAAGATCCAGAAGCTCGGGGCGACGGCGGCCACGATCTCCAGCGCGCCGAAGAGGACCGCCGCGCCCACCAGGACGCGCAGCCGTGAGGCGGCGCGCCGGGCGGCGAGCAGGGCGCCCGCCAGGGAGCCGACCGCCATCAGGGTGTTCAGCAGACCGTAGGTGCCGGCGCCCGAGTCGTAGACGTCGTGGACGAAGGCGGTGAGCCAGATCGGGAAGTTGAAGCCGAAGGTGCCGATGAAGCCGACGAGGACGATCGGCCAGATCAGCTCGGGGCGCGAGGAGACATAGCGCAGCCCCTCCCTCAGCTGGCCCTTTCCGCGCGGCGCGCGCTCGACCCGGTGGAGTTCGGCCGGGCGCATGAGCAGCAGCGAGGCGATGGGGGCGAGGAAGGAGAGTCCGTTGAAGAGGAAGGCGTAGCCGCTGCCGACGGCGGTGATCAGCACACCGGCGACGGCCGGGCCGATCAGCCGGGCGGACTGGAAGTTGGCGGAGTTCAGGCTGACGGCGTTGGCGAGCTGGTCCGGGCCGACCATCTCGGAGACGAAGGTCTGGCGGGCCGGGTTGTCGACCACGGTGACCAGGCCGAGCAGGAAGGCCGTGAGGTAGACGTGCCAGACCTGGACCTCGCCGGTGAGGGTGAGGACGGCGAGCGCGATGCCGGTCATGGCCATCGCGGACTGGGTGGCCAGCAGCAGGGGCCGTTTGGGCAGCCGGTCGGCGAGGACTCCGCCGTACAGGCCGAAGAGCAGCATGGGCAGGAACTGGAGGGCGATCGTGATGCCGACCGCGGACGCCGAGCCGGTCAGCGTCAGCACCAGCCAGTCCTGGGCGATGCGCTGCATCCAGGTGCCGGTGTTGGAGACCACCTGGCCGGTGGCGAAGAGCCGGTAGTTGCGGATCCTCAGCGAGCTGAACATGGACGTAGTAGGGGCGGGTGCGGGTGCGGAGTCTGCTCCGGGTCCCGTACGCAAAAGGGTTCGCCTCCTCAAAGGTGTTCGTTACAGATGGGCGAGCTTCTCCAGAACGGGGGCGGCCGCGCGCAGCTTGGCCCATTCGTCCTCGTCCAGGCCCTCGGCGAGGGTGGCCAGCCAGGCGTTCCGCTTGCGGCGGCTCTCTTCGAGCATGGCTTCGGCCTGCTCGGTCTGGCTGACGACCTTCTGCCGGCGGTCGTCGGGGTGCGGCTCCAGCCGGACCAGGCCCTTGGCCTCCAGCAGCGCCACGATCCGGGTCATGGACGGCGGCTGGACGTGCTCCTTGCGGGCCAGCTCGCCGGGGGTGGCCGAGCCGCAGCGGGCGAGGGTGCCGAGCACCGACATCTCGGTGGGGCTCAGCGACTCGTCGACGCGCTGGTGCTTGAGACGGCGGCCCAGCCGCATGACGGCGGAGCGCAGGGCGCTGATGGCGGCGACGTCGTCGGGGGCGATCGCGCCTGCGGCGGCATCGGCCGCCGTGCGGGCGGTGTCGTCGTCGGCGCCGCCGCGGGTCTGGTCGGACATGTTTGTTAGCATAACTCATTACTCTAACTAAAGACCAGTCGAAAACACCGTCGCCGACACGGTCCGAACGGGTACGGAGAGCGACCGGAATCGGGCGGTCCGGCGCGGCGCGGAAACGCCGGACGGGCGCCCGGGACCAGTGGTGGTCCGGACGCCCGTCCGGGGGGTGGGGCGGGGGCCGCGGGGAGCCCGGGGGCTTCGGGCCCGGGCTTCGGGCCCGGGCTTCGCGGCTTCCCGGCTTCCCGGCTTCGGCCTAGGTGAGGCCCAGGGCGGGCATCGCGTAGTAGAAGACGAAGACCGCCGAGACCGCGTACATCGCGATCGGCACCTCGCGGCCGCGGCCCGAGGCGAGCCGCAGCACGCTGAAGGCGATGAAGCCGATGCCGATGCCGTTGGTGATCGAGTAGGTGAAGGGCATCATCACCATCGCCAGGAACGCGGGGACCGAGAGCGTGAAATCGCTCCAGTCGATGTCCCGGATCGATCCGGCCAGGATCAGGAAGCCGACCGCGAGCAGCGCGGGGGTGGCCGCCTGGGAGGGGACCATGGTGGCGAGCGGGGTGAGGAAGAGCGCCACCGAGAAGAGGGCGCCGGTGACCACCGACGCGAGGCCGGTCCTGGCCCCCTCGCCGACGCCGGCCGTGGACTCCACGAAGCAGGTGGTCGCCGAGGACGAGGTCGCGCCGCCGGAGGCGACCGCGATGCCGTCCACGAAGAGCACCTTGTTGATGCCGGGGAAGTTGCCGTCCTTGTCCATCAGCTTGGCCTCGTCGCCGACGCCGAGGATGGTGCCCATCGCGTCGAAGAAGCAGGACAGCAGCACGGTGAAGACGAAGAGCCCGCCGGTGAGGATGCCGACCTTCTCGAAGCCGCCGAACAGGCTGACCTCGCCGACCAGCCCGAAGTCGGGGGTGGAGAGCGGATTGCCGGGCCACTCGGGGGTGGTCAGACCCCAGCTCGGGACGTCCGCCACGGCCTCGATGACCATCGCGACGGCCGTCATGGCGACGATGGAGATCAGGATCGCGCCCGGCACCTTGCGGATGATCAGCACCAGGGTGAGCAGCGCGCCGAGCACGAAGACCAGGACCGGCCAGCCCATCAGATGGCCGGCGCTGCCGAGGGTCAGCGGGACGGCGGTCCCGGCGGCGTCCGGGATCCGGGAGACGAAGCCCGCGTCCACCAGGCCGATGAGCATGATGAAGAGGCCGATGCCGATCGCGATGCCCTTGCGGAGGCTGCGCGGGACGGCGTTCATCACCCGTTCGCGCAGGCCCGAGGCGACCAGCAGCATCACCACGAAGCCGGCGAGGACCACCATGCCCATCGCGTCCGCCCAGGACATCCTGGGCGCGAGCTGGAGGGCGACGACGGTGTTCACGCCGAGTCCGGCCGCCAGCGCGATCGGGACATTGCCGATGACGCCCATGAGGAGGGTGGAGAAGGCGGCGGTCAGCACGGTGGCGGTGACCAGCTGGCCGTTGTCGAGCTGGTGCCCGTACATGTCCTCGGCGCTGCCGAGGATGATCGGGTTCAGCACGATGATGTAGGCCATCGCGAAGAAGGTGGCGAAGCCGCCACGGACCTCGCGCCCGACCGTGGAGCCGCGCTCGGAGATCTTGAAGTAGCGGTCCAGGCCGCTGGGAGAGCCCTTCGGCTGATGCTCGGGGGCGGCGGCGGTGGCCGACGGGGTCATTCCATCCTCATCACGGGGCTTGGATGTTCCTACGAACGAAACAGGTCAGGGGCAAACCGTTTCAGTATGAACATATGAACGGAAGATCGCCATCTTCGCGCGTAGATACGTGCGGCGACTGGGCCGACCGGGTCGGCGGGCCCCCGGGCCCGGGGTGCCTACACTGTCCGCATGGCGAAGTGGACTCCGCAGCATGAGGCGCCCGAGCCCCTGGAGGGGCCGGTGGTCGCCACCATCACCGGTGGCACGATCCTCTGGTTCGTCCTCTTCCTGGTGCAGATCCCGTTCTACGGCTGGTTCGAGGAACGCGATCTGTTGTGGTGGGTGTGGACGTGTCTGGCCGGGGCGGGGCTCGGGCTGATCGGGATCTGGTACGTCCGCAAACGCGACGCCGCGCTCAAGCGCGCGGCCCCCTCACCCCCGCCACAGCCCGACTCCCCCACCCCCTGACCGCGCCGACACCCCAGCCCGTCGGCGCTTGAGGACGCCCCCGCACCCCGGGAGGCCCGCGCTCAGGCGACCTCCCAGCCCGTCCGGCGCTTGAGGACGAACCCGCGCCCCAGGGGGCCGCACCGGACACACCGAGCCCCAGCCCACCCCGGGGCTCCGCCCCGAACCCCGCTCCTCAAACGCCGGAGGGGCTGAAATTCCCACGACTGCCCGAACAACCCAGCCCACCCAGCCCGCCCGGCGCTTGAGGGCAGACACGCACCCCAGGGGCCCGCACCCGACACACCAAGCCCCACCCCACCCCGGGGCTCCGCCCCGAACCTCGCTCCTCAAACGCCGGAGGGGCTGAAATCCCCAACCCCAGCCCGCCCGGCGCTCAAGGACGAACCTGCGGGGCCCGAGCCCGGCGACTCCCCAGCCCGTCCGGCGATTGAGGACGAACCCGCACCCCGGGATCCCGGGCCGGACGACACGCGGAGCCCCCCAAAGACCCCCACCCCTCTCGACGGGTAATCCCCCCACCCCTTCCGTACCGTACAAACCATGACCCAACGGGCAGGCATCGCCACGGACGGCCCAGACCCGAGCAACCCGGCCGCCACCGGGCACGCGGCGGCGGAGGCAGAGGCGGCAGAGGCTGCCCGGGGGGCCGGGAGCATGCCCATTGACGCCGGGGCGGAGCTGGACCCTGTGCATCCTGTGCCGCCCCCCGCGCCCCGGCGCCGCCACGGCGGCCTCAGCGCGGGCGAGGTCGCGGAGCGGGTGGCGCGGGGCGAGGTCAATGACGTGCCGGTGCGGTCGTCGCGGTCTGTGGGCGAGATCGTCCGGGCGAATGTCCTCACCCGGTTCAACGCCCTGATCGGGGTGTTGTGGGTGATCATGCTGATCGTGGCGCCGATCCAGGACAGCCTGTTCGGCTTTGTGATCGTCGCGAACACCGGCATCGGCATCATCCAGGAGCTGCGCGCCAAGAAGACCCTGGACGGGCTCGCGGTCATCGGCGAGGTCCGCCCCACGGTCCGGCGTGACGGGACCGCCGCCGAGGTCTCCACCTCCGAGATCGTCCTCGGCGACCTCGTGGAACTGGGCCCCGGCGACAAGGTCGTGGTGGACGGCGAGATCGCGGAGGCCGAGAGCCTGGAGATCGACGAGTCGCTGCTGACCGGCGAGGCGGACCCGGTGCTGAAACGGCCGGGCGACCCCGTGATGTCGGGCAGCTTCGTGGTGGCGGGCGGCGGCGCGTTCACCGCGACGAAGGTGGGGCGGGAGGCGTACGCCGCCCAGCTCGCCGAGGAGGCGTCCCGCTTCACCCTCGTCCACTCCGAACTGCGCGGCGGCATCAGCACCATCCTCAAGTACGTGACCTGGATGATGGTCCCGACCGCGACCGGGCTGGTCATCAGCCAGCTCGTCGTCAAGGACACCGACCTCAAGGACTCCGTCGCCCGGACCGTCGGCGGCATCGTGCCGATGATCCCCGAGGGACTGGTCCTGCTGACCTCCGTCGCCTTCGCGATCGGGGTGATCCGGCTGGGCCGCAAACAGTGCCTGGTGCAGGAGCTGCCCGCCATCGAGGGACTCGCCCGGGTGAACGTGGTCTGTCTCGACAAGACCGGCACCCTCACCGAGGGCGGGATGGACGTCACCGAGGTACGGCCGCTGAACGGCGCGGACGAGTCGGCCGTACACGCGGTCCTCGGCGCGCTCGGGGCGTCGGACCCGCGCCCCAACGCCTCCCTCCAGGCGATCGTCGACGCCTTCCCCGCCCCGGCGGACTCCGCCGCGCGGCTCACCGCCGCCCTGCCCTTCTCCTCCGCCCGCAAGTACAGCGGCGCGAGCTTCGAGGAGGACGGCGGCGAGACCGTCACCTGGCTGCTCGGCGCGCCCGATGTGCTGCTGCCCCCCGGGCGCCCGGAGCCGGCCGGGATCGGCCGGCTCAACGAACAGGGTCTGCGGGTGCTGCTGCTGGCCCGGGCCGCCGGGCCGCTGGACTCCCCCGAGGCCGCCGAGGGCACGGAGCCCGCCGCGCTCGTCGTCCTGGAGCAGCGGCTGCGGCCCGACGCCGCCGACACCCTGCGGTACTTCGACGAGCAGGGGGTGGCCGCCAAGGTCCTCTCCGGCGACAACGCGGTCTCCGTGGGCGCGGTGGCGGGCAAGCTCGGCCTCCCCGGCGCGGACCACACCGTCGACGCGCGCACCCTGCCCGAGGATCCCGCCGCGATGGCGGCCGAACTGGAGTCCCACGCGGTCTTCGGCCGGGTCGCCCCCCGGCAGAAGCGGGACATGGTGGGGGCGCTCCAGTCCCGGGGGCACACGGTCGCCATGACCGGCGACGGCGTCAACGACGTCCTCGCGCTCAAGGACGCGGACATCGGCGTGGCCATGGGCTCGGGCTCGGAGGCCACCCGCGCCGTCGCCCAGATCGTGCTGCTGAACAACAGCTTCGCCACCCTGCCCTCGGTGGTGGCCGAGGGCCGCCGGGTGATCGGCAACATCACCCGGGTCGCCACCCTCTTCCTCACCAAGACGGTCTACTCGGTGCTGCTGGCGATCCTGGTGGTGTGCAGCCAGGTCGAGTACCCCTTCCTGCCCCGGCATCTGACGCTGCTGTCCACGCTGACGATCGGGGTGCCCGCGTTCTTCCTCGCGCTCGCCCCCAACAAGGAGCGCGCCCGGCCGCACTTCGTCCGGCGAGTGATGCGGTACGCCTTCCCGGCGGGCGTCATCGCGGCGGCGGCCACCTTCTGCACCTATCTGCTGGCCCGGTCCCACTACAGCGGGCCGGGCGCGCTGGAGGCGGAGACCAGCGCGGCGACGCTGACGCTGTTCCTGGTCTCGATGTGGGTCCTCGCGATCATCGCCCGGCCCTACACCTGGTGGCGGGTCGGTCTGGTGGCGGCGATGGGGCTCTGTTTCGTGGTGGTGCTGGCGGTGCCGTGGCTCCAGGACTTCTTCGCGCTGAGGCTGGTGGGGACGGTGCTGCCGTGGGCGGCGGTCGGGATCGCGGCGGCCGGGGCCGCGCTGCTGGAGGCCGGCTGGCGGTGGGTGGACCGGAGACAGCCCGCCTGAGCCCCGCCCCGCCCGTACAGCCCGTACAGCCCGTACAGCCCGTACAGCCGGCCCGTGCGGCCCGCCCGTACAGCCGCCGGCCAAGGACCCGGACCTCGGCCGACCGCCGCCGTCGATGCCTGACCGTGCCCGTCTGTGTTTGCCTGAGGCTGCCTGCGCTGTCTGCGGCTGACTGAGACTGTCGGGGGATGTCTGTTTCCTCAACGCGATTGTTCGGCGACGTCCGGGTTTGCCGAGTCGCCGACAGCGGCGTCCGGCGGCTGTCAGCATGCGCTCATGCCGAAATCCCATCAGCCCGTCATGGATCTGATCCGGGCCTCCATGGACCCCGCCTCCCGTACGGCACGGCTGCGGATCGACTCCCCCGCCTGCCGGGTGGTGATCGCCGCGGCCCGCGCCGACGCCGACGAGGGCGGCAACAGCCGGGTGGTCCTGCTCGCCACCGGCGCGGCGGTCTCCGCGACGGGGCTCACCATGCTCCTCGCCCAGCAGCGGAACATGTCGGCGGAGGCCTTCCTCGACCATCTCGACGCCGCCAAGGACGACATGGACCCGGACGGCACGACGCCGGACATCACCCTGGTGATGCGCAGTCTCCTACTGGAGGATCCGATGCGGCGATCCGCGCAGGTGCTCACCGACGCCTTCGTCGAGGACCAGGAGGGGTTCTGCGACCTCATCGTGGACCTCGCCGAGTACACCGCCACCTGCATCGGCATCCTGCACCAGCGCGAGGTCGCCACGGTGGAGCAGACCCTCGCCGAACTGGACGGCATCCTGGAGGACTTCGTCAACGCCTGAACCAGCCGCCCCGCCCGGCTCAGGGCCCCTCCGAGTCCGCCGTCCCGCGCATCAGCCCCACGTCGTCGCCCCAGGCGTCCAGCACCGGTCCGTGCCCGAAGGCGCGGGCGTGCGGCTCCAGTTCCCGGAAGAGCCCGCGCACGGCGGACGGCCCCTGCTCCGACAGCGCCCGGGCCAGCAGCGGCAGCAGCCGGTCCGGGGCCCACTCCGGCCGGCTGAGCGGGTGATGGCGCAGCTCCCACTCCAGATACTTGTTGTACGGCCGGACCCGGTTGTGCAGGGCGAAGACATAGGCGAGGAAGTACGGCACGGCCTCCGCGCCGTCCAGGCGGGCCGCGAGCGCGCGGCCGTCGCGGTCGCTCTTCAGCGCGCGGTAGACGCTGTTGAGGAAGGCGTCCAGGAACTCCGGGGCGATCGCGGCGGCCTCCGCCGGGGAGAGCCGGCCCTTGGCGGCGACGAGTTCGGCGATCAGCCCGCCGGCGGTGTCCTTCGCCACCTCGGCGTGGGCGAAGGCGTAACGATTCCACTCGGTCCCGGAACCGGGCAGGGCGTGGGCGCGGAACTCGGCCAGCGGCAGCACCATCACATCCAGCCGCCCGTCCCGGCGGGACTCGGCCGCGAGGGGCGCGCCCTCCGGTCCGTCCGCCGCGACGATGTACACGTCGTAGTCGGAACCCTCGGTGGCGGTGCCCTCGCGGGCCCGGGAGCCGGTGAGCACCAGCCCGAGGACCCGCCGGTCGCGTCTGGTACGGCCCAGCAGCGCGGCGTACTCCTCGGCGGCTGCGGTGTTCTCAGGGGTGCGCCTGTCGTCGGTCACCGGCTCAACCAACCATGCGCGCACCGGCCGTCCCAAGCGGTTTTCGGCCACCGCAGCGGTCACCGGAGCAGTGGTACGGGACCGGGCCGGCCGGGCCCGTACCGCGCCGGCCGGTCAGCTGGGGTCGAACCAGCGGTCCCGGGCCAGCTCCTCCGTACGCGAGGGATCCTCCAGCAGCGCCGCGACCTCGAAGCGCCGGGGCCACTGCCCCGCCGCCCAGGCCAGTCCGGCCGCCACGCCCTCCACCGTCGAGGCGTGCAGCACCCCGTCGGGCGTGCGCCGCCAGGGCAGCTCCACGCCGCCCGCGACCAGCTCCTCGTGCTCGGTGTACGAGACCGGGGCGGCGGGGCCGAGCAGCACCCGGACGGAGTCCGGCACCTCGTGCTCCTCGCCCTCGGTGGTCACCTCCGCCGGGAGGATCTCGCTCAGCCGGCGGACCTGGAGCAGCTCGGCCAGGTCCGCGGCGCGCTCCGGGGCGACCGGGAGCAGCGGGATCCCGCCGGTGAGCGGCAGCAGATCGGGGGCGTCCGCGACCACCGCGTCGCGCGCGTCCACGACCCGCGTCCGGCCGTCCACGACGGCCCGCAGCTCGTCGGGGAGGGTGACCTGCTCGGGGTCCACGTCCGCCAGCGCGCCGTACAGACCGTGCAGCTGGGCGGGGCGCACCGGGCGCTCCGGGTCCGCGAGGCGGCCCAGCAGCTCGGCGGCGCCGCCCGGCTCGTCCAGCAGATCGGCGGCCGAGGTCCGCACCCCGAGCGCCCTCAGCACCTGGGTGTCGTCAAAGCCCCGGGCGTCCACCGGCTCGTACAGGCCGTCCAGCAGCGGGTCGCCGCCCGCGGCCCGCAGTCCGGCGGGGCGGCGGCCGTCCAGCACGGGGTGGTCGCGCAGCCACCAGGCGGTGTAGGAGCGTACGGACTGGGTGGTGCCGTCGGGGAGCAGTACGCGCACCGGCTGGGTGAGCGCGTCGCGCAGCGGCGGCCGGGCGAGCAGCGCCAGGGCCCGCGGCCAGTGGTCGTCGTCCACCAGGTCGAGATCGCGGACGGCGACGATCTCGGTGGCGACCGGCGGTACGGGGGTGTCGGGCAGCCGGTCGAGCACGTCCTCGCACCACACGTCGACGGCGTCCAGCAGTCCGGCGTCGTCCGGTTCGGCGTAGTCGCCGTCGCGGGGCTCCAGCTCGTCCGGGTCCAGGACGACGTCCGTGGCGCGTACGAGGGTGAAGTCGGCCAGCACTCCGCAGGCGGCCAGCGGGTGCTCGCCCCAGCGGGCGGCGAGGTCGGCGTCGCAGAGCGCGAGTTCGTCCTCGCGCATCACCTGGGCGAAGGGGCTGCCGGGGAGCACCAGCTCGCCCGCCGGGGTGGGCTCGCCCTCTTCGTCGGGGAGGGCGAGCGCGCCGAGCCAGGGCTCGTCGCCCGGTTCCAGATCCGCGTCCCGCACCAGCGCGAGCACGGTGTCGATCAGCTCGTCGGCGTCCAGTGCGTCCTCGTCCCAGACCTCGCCCGCGTCGAGCGAGCCGGCGACGGCGGCGCGGACCTGAGGAGTGGTCAGCACGGCACGGGGGGTGGCGGGGAGCGCGCCGAGCTTCTCCAGCAGGGGGTGGGCGGCGTCCGGGTGGACGACCTTGAGCCCCAGCCGGGCGAGATGGCCGGGCGTGTCGGCGAGCGGGAGCAGGGTCTGCCGGGGGCCGATGACGGTCCGCAGATCGGTCAGCGGGACGGGGAGGCCGGAGAGGCGTTCCGGGTCGACGCCCGCGAGGCTGTCGTAGAGCCTGCGCCACCAGGAGGGTTCGCGCTCCAGACCGGCCAGGCGGTCCACGGCCTCGGTGAGCGGGACCCGGGCGACGCCGAGGGTGCGCAGCTCGGCCCGGCGCTCCAGGCCCGCGGGCAGCAGGCTCGGCAGCACCTCGGCGAGCACGCGTACGGTGTCCGCGCCGGCGCCCTCCAGCACCTCGGCCTCGATGGGCCGCAGCGCGGCGGGGGCGCTGCGGCCGGGGAGTCCGGTGTCCTCCTCGTCCGCGTCGTCCCGGGGGGCGGCGGCCTCCAGGAACGCGGTGCGCGGCAGCAGCTCCAGGATCGCGGCGCGCAGCGCGCCGTCCAGCTCGCCCTTGCCGAGGGGGCCCGGGACCAGGTCGATGAGACCGGTGGTCACCGGCCGCCAGTCGGCCAGGAGTCCGGCGTACGCCTCGGCCGAGCGGCGGACCACGAAGTCGGTGAGGGGCCCGGGGGCGGGGTGGCGGCGGGTGGTGTCCAGCGGGAAGGAGGCGATCAGCAGGGCCGGTACGCCGAGCGGCTCGTCGGTCGGGGTCGGCGCGTGGACGACGGGGGCGGTACGCGGCCGGACGGGCGCGCCGTCGGCGTCCACGGGCACGGCCCAGGTGACGGACCAGTGGGGGCGCAGCCGCTCCTCGATCGGGCGGTCCTTGAGCAGTTCCGCGTCGAGGGGGCCGGTGTGGGTGACGGACCGCCAGCGGCCCTCGCCGTGCTCGCTGTCCCGGACGCGGACGTAGGGGCCCTCGGCGGAGCGCCGCAGGGTCCGTACGCCCTCGGTGGTCTCGATCGCGATCTCGGCGAGGCCGGGGAGGGTGAGGAGGAGGGCGTCGTCGACGGCGGTGAGCAGGCGCTCCACGAGGTCGACGGCCGCGCCGTCGCGCAGCGGGAGGACGACGACGGTGTCGTAGCCGTCGGGGGCGGGGCCCTCGGCGGGCAGCGGGAGGCGCAGCAGGGGGACCTGGCCGTCGCGGCGGCGGAGTTCGTCGGCGAGGCCGGGGGTGGCGGCGGCGGCCTCCTCGGTGAGGGACCTGGCCTCGGCGAGGGACCAGCGGACGCCACCGTTCCGGCCGAGGACGGCGGGTTCGTCGCTGACGGCGAGGACGGCGGCGAAGCCGACGCCGAAGCGGCCGACGCTGTCGTCGCCGCGTTTGGCGGAGGCGCGCAGGGTGCTGAGGGACTCGGTGCCGGCGGCGTCGAGGGGGGCGCCGGTGTTGGCGACCGCCAGGACGGCCGGGGAGTCGCCCTCGGCGGGCCTGAGGGTGAGGCGGAGGCGGCCGGGGGCGCCGGTGCGGGCGGCGGCGTCGGCGGCGTTCTGGGCGAGTTCGACGACGAGGCGGTCGCGGTAGCCGCCGAGGACGAGGTCCTCCTCGGCGTTGGCGTCCTCCCGGAAGCGGGCGGGGCTCGCGGTCCAGGCGTCGAGCACTCCGCGCCGCAGGCGCGCGGTTCCGAAGGGATCGGCCCACTCAGTGGTAGTGACGCTCACGCTGTGCTCCGCTCTGTGGGCTGTGCGTTGTGCTGTGCCGATTGGCCCCCGGTGAAGGTACCGCGTACACCCGGTCGGCCTCTCCACCCCCCGGCGGACCCGGGGTCCGGGCTCGCCCCGGGGCCCCGGGATACAGGTCCGTCCTCAAACGCCGGACAGGCTGGGGAGTCGATTGGCCCGGGACCCCGGGGTGCAGGTCCGTCCTCAAACGCCGGACGGGCTGAGGAGTCGATTGGCCCGGGACCCCGGGGTGCAGGTCCGTCCTCAAACGCCGGACGGGCTGGGGAATCGCCGGGCCCGGGACCCCGGGATACAGGTCCGTCCTCAAACGCCGGACGGGCTGGGAAGTCGTCCGGCCCGGGACCCCGGGATACAGGTCCGTCCTCAAACGCCGGACGGGCTGCAAATGGCGACCTCGCCCCCATCAGGCACCAGGCCCAAGGTCCGTCCTCAAACGCCGGACGGGCTGGGGTGGCAAACGGTCCGGGGTCTGGGGGCGGACGGGGTGGGGGTGGTGCACCGTTCGGGGTCAAGGAGGGCGGTGACGGAGGGGATGGGGCTCAGGATCGGGGCATCGGGGGGCGGTATGAGCCCGTCCGGCGATTGAGGACACCCCAGGGCGCGTCGATCCCAACGACCCGGCGGCCGAGCACGGACCCCGTACCGCCTCGATCCCACCCCGTCCGGAAGCCCAGCGGCCTCCCAGTCCGTCCGGCGATTGAGGACGGACCCGTATCCCGGGAGCCCGAACCAGACGACAACCAGCCCGTCCGGCGCTTGAGGACGGACCTGTATCCCGGGAGCCCGAGCCCGGCGGCTCCTCAGCCCGTCCGGCGCTTGAGGACGGACCCGCACCCCGGGAGCCCGCACCCGGACACACCGAGCCCCACCCCACCCCGGGGCTCCGCCCCGAACCCCGCTCCTCAAACGCCGGAGGGGCTGAAATCCCCACGGCTGCCCGAACAACCCAGCCCGTCCGGCGCTTGAGGACACACGCACCCGCGCGCGCACACAAACCCCACCCCGCCGCTCAGAGCACCTGAAGGGCGGGGGCTCCCGGGCAGGGGGCTAGGAGTGGCCGAGGTCGTCGTCGGGGGAGGTGGTGGTGAGGACGGAGCCGGAGTCGGGGTCGCGGTCGGGGCCGAGGGGGAAGGCGTCGGTGGCGAGCGAGTCGAAGACCGGCAGCGGCGGCTGCGGCGCCTTCGGCATCACGGCCGCCTCCGAATGCCCACCGCACCCGTACGACAGCGACACCACCCTCCCGTCCGCCGGCGAGAACTCATTCGCGCACACCCCGAACGCCTGCCCCAGCGACCCGGCGATCGGCATCAGGAACCCACAGGTCACACACGCCGCCGGCGCGGCCTGCGCCATCGGGGTCTTCGCCCCGAAGGACTCCTCCCAGCGGTCCGCGGCGACATGCAGCCCGTAGCGCGACAGCACCCGCGCCCGCCGCATGCCCAGCTCCTCCGCGACCGCCGCGATCTCCCCGCGGGCGTTCGCGACGGTGTCCGCGGGGGCCCGGTCGATCAGCTCCGCGTCCTCGGCCTCGACCCGCTCGGCGAGATCGGGCGAGGTCCCGGCGAGCACCGAGTTCGGCGGGGGCGCGTCCTCGCCGGTGAAGCCCGGCTCCAGCCGGAGATCCTCCGCCTCGGTGGGCAGCAGGTCCCCGGGGCCCAGGTCCCCCGGCCGCAGCCGCTCGCTCCAGGGCACCCACTCGGGCGCGAGCAGCGCGTCGGGCCCGGGCAGCAGCACGGTCTCGTCGAGGGTGACGTTCTTGGCGCGGGAGGCTCTCGCGACCGTCACGGCCCAGCGCCAGCCCCGGTAGCCGGGTTCCTTGCACTCGAAGAAGTGGGTGACGACCCGCTCCCCCTCCGAGACAAGGGACACATGCTCGCCCACCACCCCCGGGGCCGCGGTCTCCTCTGCGGCCGACCGGGCGAGGTCTACCGCCTCGGCGCACAGACGGTCGGGGGTTCGGCTTCGCGTCGTCGCAGCACTCACAGGTCTCGCTTCTCTCCTACGCCGTCTCACGGGTGCGCCTGCCGAGTCGTGAGGTACGGGCCGCAGGCGGAGCGGACCAGGGGGCCGCATCGACGTCCGCGCCCAGACCAACCCGTCCCGGGCACACCTACCGCCATCCATTCTGCGGGATGCCGAAGAGGCGCGCGGCCGAGAACAATCGCCGGTGGCGCGCTACGCACGCTACCCCTTCCACAGCCCCGCGCCCACCTGCGCGCTCCAACAAGAGGTCCGCCGAGGGGGCGACCGGGCCCCGACTCCGGCGCATCGCACGTGTTCTCACAGGAGCTTGGGGCAGTATGGCGAGGTGGCAGCCGCCAGGTCGTCCGAAGGGCCCGGAGCGCTCTCCAGAGCGGGCCGGGCGGTGGGCCGTGCCCTGCGCGCGCCTTTCACCTGCACCGCCCGACGGATCCGGAGGGCGACGCACGCGCACGGCGCGGGCGAGTCGGGCCTCGGAAGACTGATCGAGCTGCACGCGGTGAACGGCGCGGGCGATGTCATGATCACCGTCGCGCTGGCGTCCACGGTCTTCTTCTCGGTGCCGACCGACGAGGCGCGCGGCCGGGTCACCCTGTACCTCGCCATCACCCTCGCCCCCTTCGCCCTGCTCGCCCCGGTGATCGGCCCGCTGCTGGACCGGATCCCGCACGGCCGCCGGGCGGCGATGGCGGCGGCGATGCTGACCCGGGCGCTGCTGGCGCTGGGTCTGTCCGGGGCGGTGGCCACGGGCGGTCTGGAGCTGTATCCGGCGGCCCTGGGGGTGCTGGTCGCCTCCAAGGCGTACGGGGTGGTCCGCAGCGCCGTGGTGCCCCGGCTGCTGCCGCCCGCCTTCTCGCTGGTGAAGGCGAACTCCCGGGTCACTCTGGCGGGCCTGCTGGCGACGGGCGCGGCGGCGCCGATCGGCGCGGCGCTGCACCGGATCGGTCCGGAGTGGACGCTGTACGGGGCGTGCGCGCTGTTCGCGCTCGGCACGTACTGGGCGCTGCGGCTGCCGCCGAAGGTGGATTCGGCGAAGGGCGAGCGCAAGGCGGTGATCCTGCCGCACGGCACGAAGCGGCCGAGTCTGCGGACGGTCGGCCCGTCGGTGCTGCACGGACTCCAGGCGAACGCGTCCTTCCGGATGCTCTCCGGGTTTCTCATCTTCTTCCTCGCGTTCCTGCTGCGGGATCATCCGCTGGCCGGGCAGAGCGCGGCCGTGTCGCTGGGCATCGTGGGCGTCGCCGCGGGGCTGGGCAACGCCCTGGGGACGGCCGTCGGGGCCTGGCTGCGGACCCGCCGCCCGGAGATGATCATCGCGGCGGTGCTCGGGCTGGTGCCGCTGGCGGCGACGGGCGCGGCGGTGTTCTTCGGGGCCGGGATGGTGGCGGTGCTCGCCGCGACGGCGGGGCTCTGCCAGGCGCTGGCGAAGCTGTCGCTGGACGCGCTGATCCAGCGCGATGTCCCCGAGGAGGTGCGGACGTCGGCGTTCGCCCGCTCGGAGACGCTGCTCCAGATGTCGTGGGTGGTGGGCGGTGCGATCGGGATCGTGCTGCCGCTGAACGGGGTGCTGGGGATGTCGGTCGCGGCGGGCATCGTCGGTACGGGGGCGGCGCTGGCGGCCCCCGGTCTGGTGGGGGCGGGGCGGCAGAGCGGCCGGTCCAGGCCCCGGGTGGCGTGAGCGCGGCGGCGGGTCACGGGGCCGGCCCCGCGGACCGGGCGGACGGCGCGCCGGACCCCCGCGCGGGAAGGGCAGGCGGGACCGATAGCCTTTCGGCCATGACCGTTGCGTTCTTCTCGGGCAAGCGCCGCCGGGCCGCTGCCACCATCGGCGCCGTCTCCGCCGGGCTCCTCGTCCTCTCGGCCTGCGAAAAGCCGACGCCGCTCGCGACCGTCACGGTCGGGACGGAGTCCGTCAACTCCGAGGCCGCCTGCTACAACGACGGCAAGGCCATCAAGGAGTCCCTGGTCCAGGGCTGCCTGAACAAGGACAGCGGAAAGACCGTCAAGGTCTCGCTGGACGACAAGATCCGCTTCGGTGTCGACCCGGAGATCGCGGAGAACGGCTGGACCCTGTTCATCGGCGGACAGCCCGCCGAGCAGGAGCCGTTCAAGAAGACGTACCGGACCATCCCCGCGAGCGCCTTCTTCACCTCGCAGACCGGCGAGACCACCAACAAGACGAAGATCAGCATCGTCGAGACGGACGGCAAGAAGCTCATCGGCATCTGGCTGTTCACGCTCGAGAAGAAGTGACCCCGGCGGGCCCGGTCGTGCGCGTACTGGTGGTGACCGCGGTGACGGCGGAGGCGGAGTCCGCCGCCGCCGGGCTCGCGGCCGGGCAGCGGGCGCGGACCGGCCCCACGGTGCTGGCCGGCGGGGTCGGACCGGCCGCCGCCGCCGCGTCCACCGCCACGGCGCTGGCCCGCGCCGCCGCCTCGAACGCCCCGTACGGTCTGGTCGTCTCCGCCGGAATCGGCGGCGGCTTCCGGCCCCACGCGCCCGTCGGCTCCCTGGTGGTCGCCGACGCGATCGTCGCCGCCGATCTGGGCGCCGACACCCCCGACGGCTTTCTGACCGTCGAAGAACTCGGCTTCGGCCGCACCGCCCATCTGCCGCCCGCCGCCCTGGCCGCCCGCGTCGCCGACGCGACCGGAGCCCTCGTCGCGCCGGTGCTGACCGTCTCCACGGTGACCGGCACGGCCGCCCGCGCCGCCGAGCTGAGCGCACGTCACCCCCGGGCCGCCGCCGAGGCGATGGAGGGCTTCGGCGTCGCCGAGGCCGCCGCCGCGCACGGCGTCCCGGTGCTGGAGATCCGGGCGATCTCGAACGCGGTGGGCCCGCGCGACCGCGCCGCCTGGCGCGTCGGCGACGCGCTGGCCGCGCTGCGCACCGGCTTCGAACGGCTCGGACCGCTCTTCGAGGAGACGTCATGACCCTGCGGATCGCGTACTCGCCCTGCCCCAACGACACCTTCGTGTTCGACGCGTGGGCGCACGGCCGGGTCCCCGGCGCGCCCGAGCTGGACGTCACGTTCGCGGACATCGACATCACCAACGGCATGGCCGAACGCGGTGAGGGCGACGTGCTGAAGGTGTCGTACGCCGTGCTGCCGTGGGTGCTGGACGAGTACGCGCTGCTGCCCTGCGGCGGCGCGCTGGGCCGGGGCTGCGGGCCGCTGGTGCTCACCCGCGAGGGCGCGTCCGGGGATCTGCGGGGGCGGACCGTCGCGGTGCCGAGCGAGCGTTCGACGGCGTATCTGCTGTTCCGGCTCTGGGCCGCCGACCAGGTCCCCGGCGGGGTCGGCGAGGTGGTCGTGATGCCGTTCCACGAGATCATGCCCGCGGTGCGGGACGGGAAGGTCGACGCCGGACTCGTCATCCACGAGGCCCGGTTCACCTACGGGTCGTACGGGCTGCGCCGCCTGGCCGATCTGGGCGAGCACTGGGAGACCGTCACCGGGCTGCCCATCCCGCTTGGCGCGATCATCGCCCGGCGGTCGCTGGGCCGCGAGACGCTGGAGCTGCTGGCGGCCTCGGCCCGGGCCTCGGTGCGGATGGCGTGGGACGACCCGGAGGCGTCCCGCCCGTATGTCCGCGAGCACGCCCAGGAGATGGATCCGGCGGTGGCGGACCAGCACATCGGGCTGTACGTCAACGAGTTCACCGCGGATCTCGGGGAGGACGGCTACGCGGCGGTCCGCGGGCTGCTCACCCGGGCGGCGGCCGAGGGACTCGTACCGCCGCTGGCTCCCGGGGCGCTCGCCCTCGGCTGACGTGCGGGCGGTCGGTCCGGGCCGTCGGGCGTCCGTACGGGCACGGGGGCGGCGGCGTCCCCGCGGGAGGCCGCCGGACTGTCCCGGGGAGGGACGCGGCGGCGCGTCGGGAGGCCGACGCGCCGAGGGGATCAGACGTCGAGCTGGTCGGCCACCGCGCGCAGCAGGCCCGCGATCTTCGCGCCGTGCGCCTTGTCGGGGTAGCGACCGCGCTCCAGCATCGGGGTGATGTTCTCCAGCAGCGTCGTCAGGTCCTGCACGATGGAGGCCAGCTCGTCCGGCTTGCGCCGCTGGGCCGCCGCGACGGACGGGGTGGGGTCGAGAATCGTCACGGAGAGGGCCTGGTCGCCGCGCTGGCCGGCGACCACGCCGAATTCGACACGCTGACCGGGCTTGAGCGAATCGACCCCGTCGGGCAGCACGGACGAGTGCACGAAGACGTCGCCGCCGTCGTCACGGGAGAGAAAGCCGAAGCCTTTCTCGCTGTTGAACCATTTGACCTTGCCGGTGGGCACGTCTGTCCTCGTCCTCGTACTCATTGGGGCGCTGGGGCCGCCGGAAGCGTGTCGCCGAATTCGGCTCGGGAAGCACCGCGGCGGGCCGTCCGACCCGCTGCCCCAAGGCTAATGGTCCAGGGGCCGCTGACAAGACGTCGCCGATCGGTTCCTACCCGCTGGGAACTACCCTGGCTGGATGACTGCTACTCCTACCGCGCCGGGTGACGGACTGGTCCGTACCGGTGGCATTGTCTTCATCGTCGGCGCAGTGGCCACTCTGGTCACCATGGCGCCGCTCTTTCTGGGCACCGAGCCCTTTCCGCCGATCGCCTACGGGGTGTGCATGCTGATGGGCGTCGGCTTCATGATCTCCGGGGCGGGGGTGCTGCGTTCGATCGCGGCTCAGCGGCGCGCCGCGAAGTCCGTCGCCTAGCCCTTCGCGGCGAGGTGGCCGCGCAGCCACGCGGGGAATTCGGTGAGATCGCCGAGGACCACGTCCGCGCCTTCTTTCCGCAGCTCATCGGCGGTGCACGGTCCGGTGGGCACGGCGACGGAGAGGGCGCTCGCGGTATGCGCGCCGCGTACGTCGCCGAGGTGGTCGCCGACGTAGACGCTCGCGCCGTGCTCGCGCAGCGCCTCCGCCTTGGCCTCGGCCCAGAGCCAGCCGATGACCGCGTCGGGGGCGATGCCGAGGGCGTCGAGGTGGAGCACCGCGTTCGGCTCGTGCTTGGCCGTGACGACGATCGCCCGGCCGCCGGCGGCCCGGACCGCGGCGACGGCCTCACGGGCGCCGGGCAGCGCCCGGGTGGGCTCGATCGCGTACGCCGGGTACAGCTCGCGGTAGCGGTCGCCCATGGCCTGAATCTGATCATCGGGAAACCAGTGCGCCAGCTCCTGCTCCAGGGGCGGGCCCAGCCGGGTGACGGCGAGGTCCGCGTCGATCCACACCCCCGTCTCGGCGGTGAGCGCGCGATAGGCGGCGCGGATGCCGGGGCGGGAGTCGATCAGGGTCATATCGAGGTCGAAGCCCACGGTGAAGGGTTCGGCGGCCAGGGATCGGGCGTCCGGGGCCGGGGCGCGGAGCGGGTCCGGGGCAAGGGATTCCATGGGGTCCATGGGGCCAATTGTGCCTATCGGTGCCCGCTACACCGGCACCTTTACACTTAGCCAAGCCTTACCAACCCCGCCGGTTCCACTCCCTGATTGGTGCCCATGTCAGCCAGACGCGCGCTCGCGCTCCGACGCATCGGCTGGACGGTGGCGGCCCTGGCGGCCCTGCTCGTCGCGGTCCTGCTCAGTCTCGGGGTGGGGGCGCGGTCCATCGCGCCGTCCACCGTGCTCGACGCCCTGTGGAACGGGGGCGGCGGCGACGACGCCCGGGTCGTTCTGGAGATGCGCGTACCGCGCACGATCATCGCCGTCCTGGTCGGCGCGGGGCTCGCGATCGCGGGCACGGCGCTCCAGGGCATCACCCGCAATCCCATCGCCGACCCGGGCATCCTCGGCATCAGCCAGGGCGCGTCGATGGGCGTGGTCCTGGCGATCGCCTTCGCGGGCGTGCACACGCTGTCCGGGTACGTCTGGTTCGCCTTCGCGGGCGCGGCGCTGACGTCGGTGGCGGTGTACGCGATCGCCTCCAGCGGGCGCGGCGGGGCCACTCCGGTGAAGCTGGCGCTCGGCGGCGCGGCGATCAACGCGCTGCTGGCGTCCGTGACGACGGGGGTGCTGACCACGAAGTCGTCGACGCTGGACGAGTTCCGCTTCTGGCAGGTGGGGTCGGTCGCCGGGCGGGAGATGGAAATCGTGCACCAGGTCTGGCCGTTCCTGCTGCTCGGCACGGTGCTGGTGGTGTCGGTCGCGCGCGGTCTGGACGCCCTGGCGCTCGGCGAGGACATGGCGAAAGGGCTGGGCCAGAACATCGCCTCGGTGCGGATCGTGGGCGGTGTCGGGGCGACCGTGCTGACCGGGGCGGGCGTGGCGGCGGCGGGCCCGATCGCCTTCGTCGGCCTGGCCGTCCCGCACATCGCCCGCGCGATCGTGGGCACGGACCACCGCTGGGTGCTGCCGCTGGCGGCGCTGATCGGCCCGGTGATCCTGCTGACGGCCGATGTGATCGGCCGGGTGGTCTTCCCGCCGGGGGAGATACCCGCGGGCGTGACGACGGCGCTGATCGGCGTCCCCTTCCTCGTCGCCCTCGTCCGCCGCAAGGCGGTGCCCGCGTGACGACCCGCCCGCCGCTTCCGGCCGCCGACGCCACGTCCACGCCCGCCCGCAGAGGCGTCGCCAATCCCCCGGGGGCCCGCACATGAGCACCACCGTCCGCCCCGCGGGCTACACCGTCCTGAGAAGGGGACCCGCCGCCTTCCTGCTGCACCGGCGGGCCGCGCTGACCGCCACCGCGCTGGGCGCGCTGCTGGCCGCCGTCTGCGTGGTGTACCTCTCCGTCGGGGAGAGCTTCGTCGCCCCGGGCGAGGTGGTGAAGGTGGTCTTCGGGCAGCCCTCGGCCCACGAACTGGTCGTCGGCACCCTGCGGCTGCCCCGGATGACCGTCGCGCTGCTGGTCGGCCTCGCGTTCGGGGTCGCGGGCGCGCTGATCCAGACCGTGGCCCGCAATCCGCTCGCCAGCCCCGACATCATCGGCATCAGCCAGGGCGCGACGGCGGTCACCGTCGCCGGGCTCGCCTTCGGCATCAGCTCGGCGGCCCTGCTGCCGTATCTCTCCGTCGCCGGGGGCCTGGCGGCCGCGCTCCTGGTCTATGTCTTCGCCTGGCGCGGCGGACTGCACGCCACCCGCTTCGTCCTCATCGGCATCGGCTTCGGCGTCGCGCTGCGCTCGCTGACCCTGCTCTTCATGACGAAGGCCGACCATGTCGTCGCCCAGCAGGCGCAGATCTGGATGTCCGGCTCCGTCAACGGCCGCGGCTGGGAGGAGGCGGCCCCGCTCGGCTGGACCCTGCTCGCCCTGCTCCCCGCCGTGCTGTGGGCGGCCCGCGCCCAGCGGAACGTCTCCCTGGACGACGACACCGCCACCTCGCTGGGCATCCGGCTGGGCCGGGTACGGCTCGGGCTGGTCCTCACCGGTGTGGTGCTGGCGTCCGTGGCGACGGGCGCGGCCGGGCCCGTCGACTTCGTGGCGCTGCTCGCACCGCAGATCGCCCGCAGGCTGACCCGTACCGCGCAGATCCCCCTGCTGTCCTCGGCGCTGGCCGGGGCGGTGATCGTGGTGCTGGCCGATCTGCTCGCCCGCAGGATCCTCGCCCCCACCGAACTGCCCGTGGGGGTGCTGACGGCCGCCGTCGGCGCCCCGTATCTGATCTGGCTGCTCATGCGCAGCCGTACCACCGGAGGAAACGCGTGAGCAGACTCATGGCGCGCGAGCTGACGCTCGCCTACGAGGATCGCACCGTCGTCCACGGCATCGATCTCGCGATCCCCGACGGCCGGGTGACCGTGATCGTCGGGCCGAACGCCTGCGGGAAGTCGACCACGCTGCGGGCGCTGGGGCGGCTGCTGAAGCCGAAGGGCGGGGCGGTGCTCCTGGACGGGGCCGAGCTGGCCCGGATCCCCACCAAGACGATCGCGCGCTCCATCGGGCTGCTGCCGCAGTCCCCGGTGGCCCCGGAGGCGATCACGGTGGCCGATCTGGTCTCCCGGGGCCGGCAGCCCCACCAGGCGTGGTGGAAGCAGTGGTCGGCGGAGGACGAGCGGGCGGTCACGGACGCGATGGAGCGCACCGACGTCACGGCGCTCGCCGAGCGCTCGGTGGACGAACTCTCCGGCGGGCAGCGCCAGCGGGTGTGGATCGCGATGGCGCTCGCCCAGGAGACGGAGGTGCTGCTGCTGGACGAGCCGACGACGTTCCTCGACATATCCCACCAGGTGGAGGTCCTCGACCTGGTCCGCCGGCTCAACCACGAGCGCGGGCGGACCGTCGTCGCGGTGCTCCACGATCTCAACCAGGCGGCCCGTTACGCCGACCATCTGGTCGCGATGAAGGAGGGCCGGATCGTGCAGGAGGGCCCGCCCGAGGAGGTCGTCACCGCGGAGCTGGTGCGCGAGGTCTTCGGCCTGGAGTCGGTGGTGGTCCCGGACCCGGTGACCGGCTCCCCCCTGGTGGTACCCGCCGCCCCTTACGTCCCCACCCCCCGCCCACCCGCCACCACCGCGAAGAACCCCGCCCCCTGACACCCCCGCCCCCCTGCGAAAGCGACACGTACCCGCATCAGGGGACATTGCGGAACCAGCGCGGAGAGCAACTGTCGAATCCCCGGGAAGGATCCGCACAGACGCGGTACGGAACCAGGAGAGCAACTGTCGAGTCTCCGGGAGGGGGCCGCGCAGGGGTGGTGTCGGGACATAGAGCGTGATTTGTGGCGCTGAGGGGCCCGAGCGGATCGGGGCGCCCGCACGCGCCGTAAATCATGCAGTCCCGGCGCGACCCCGGAGCGGACCCCGCACCCAGCACCCCGCACACCACGCGCCACGCGCCCCGCGCACCGCGCCCCGCGCACCGCGCCCCGCGCACCACGCACCCCGCCGAACCCGCTCAGCGCCTCCGCGCCCGCCAGACCAGATAGACGGCGGAGGCGAGAGCCGCCCCCTTCAGCACCCAGGGCCACGCCGCGGAGATCGCCTCGGCCATCCCCTCCTGGGGCACCGGCTCGCCCCAGCGCCCCTCGGTCCGCCCCCACAGCCAGACCGCCCCGGCCGCCAGAGCCGTACCGGGCAGCCCGAAGACCGCGATCTTCGTCTCGACGGGGGTGAGCCGGCGCGAGAGATACGCCAGGACCCAGCCGAGTCCGAGCGCGATCCAGGAGCCGAAGAGCGCGCCGCCGACCAGCAGCGCGGCGGCGAGCAGCAGCAGCGGGTTGGCGAACAGGGCTCGGGGCTCGGGCCCGCCCTCGTCGGGTACGGCCTCGGCCTCGACGGGCGCGTCGGCGGCCCGGCGTCGGCGCAGCAGCCCCGCCAGACGCCGACCCGCCCCGGGGGCGTCCGGCGCCGGATCCCCGGTGGTCTTCCCCTTCGCCGCCCCTTCGTCCTTCGCCGCCTTCTCCCCGACCGCGTCCTGGTCGTCCTCCGCCGGCGGAGGCGTCAGTATCTCGGGGATCTCGACCCCGCCGGTGAACCCGGCCACCCGTTCCCCCGGCCCGAACGGCTGCGGGGTCACGCTCCACCAGTCGACGTCCGCGTCGGAGGAGCCCAGTTCGTCCAGCCCGGCGAGATGGGGCGGCAGAGCGCCCGCCGGGGCCGGCGGCGGGGACGGCGGGGCGGTGGGCCGCTGGGCCGCGGTCCTGCGGGGGCGCGGAATCCGCCGGCGCATCCGCTGCCGGGGCAGCTCGGCGGCGGCCTCGGGGACGGCCGGCCCGGAGCCGGAGGCGGCCGGCGCCGGGCGGGCCGGGCCCGGGGCGCCGGACGCAGAGGCGCCGGACGCCGGGGCGGCGCCCCCGCCCGCGCCCGCCGACTCCACCACCTCGTCCGGCGTCCCCATCCGATCGAGGATCCGCCGCACGGCGGCCGGGCTGTCCGGCGCCGCCCCGGCCCGCCGCCGGTCGATCTCGCCGCGCAGCGACGCGACCAGCCGCATCCGGTCCCCGGACGGCAGCTGGCGCTGCTGGGCCAGATCGCCGACCCGGCTCAGATAGTCGTAGACGAGCTGGTCACTCTCGATCCCCACGGCCGTTTCCCCTGACGTTCCCGGATGTTGCCTGCCGACGGTAGCGCGCCCTCAGCGCTCCGGGGACTCTACGAGCCCCCGCAGCGACTAACGTGGTGCGGATGGGGACCACGCCCGAAGGAAGCAGTCCGCGCACGCTGGCCGAGGCCCTGCGCACCCGCGGCGAGACGGAGCTGGCCGCGCTGTTGCGCGCCCGCCCCGATCTGCTGAATCCGGTGCCCGGCGATCTGACGCAGCTCGCCACCCGCGCGGGCACCCGCGCCTCGGTCGTACGGGCGCTGGAACGGCTCGACCGGTTCACCCTCCAGACCGCCGAGGCGCTGGCGGTCGCCCCCGATCCGGCGTCCTACGGCGCGCTGCTGGCGCTGCTGGGCGGCGACGACGGCGATCCGGCGGTGGAGGCGGCGCTGCCGGGGGCACTGGCGGGTCTGCGGACGCAGGCGCTGGTGTGGGGCGGCGACGACCGGCTGCGGCTGGTGCGCACGGCGCGGGAGCTGCTGACGCCGTCGCCGGCCCGGCCGTCCCCGACGGGGCTCGGGCCGGCGGTCGCGGAGGCGACGGCGGGGATGTCGCCGGGGCGGCTCCAGGAGATTCTGGCCGCGAACGGGCTGCCGACGACGCACGATCCGGTGTCGGCGGTCACCGCGTTGACGTCGCTCTTCACCGATCGGCGGCGGATGGGCGCGCTGCTGGACGAGGCCCCGCCGGAGGCGCTGACGGTGCTGGACCGGCTGGTGTGGGGCCCGCCGTACGGGGAGGTGACGGCGACTCCCACGCCGCCGGTGCGCTGGCTGCGGGACCATGGTCTGCTGCTGCCGGCGTCGCCGCGCACGGTCGTGCTGCCGCGCGAGGCGGCGCTCCATCTGCGGGCGGGCCGGGCGCACCGGATCGCGGAGCCCGCGCCGCCCGAGATCGTCCCCGCCGTGTCGGCGTCGGGCCGTCCCCAGGCTGTGGACAGCACGGCGGCGGGTCAGGCGTACACCGCTCTGTCGACGGTCGAGGAGCTGTTGCAGGACTGGCACGAGGGCGGCCCGCCGGTGCTGCGGGCCGGGGGGATCGCGGTACGCGACCTCAAGCGGACCGCGGCCGCGCTGGACACGGGCGAGCAGATGGCCGCGTTCTGGCTGGAGCTGGCGTACACGGCAGGTCTGCTGGCCTCGGACGGCGAGGCGGACGAGCGGTACGCCCCCACGCCGGTGTACGACGAGTGGCTCACCCTGCCGGCCGCCGAGCGCTGGGCGCTGCTGGCGGAGGCGTGGCTCACCGCCACCCGGACCGCCGGGCTGGTCGGCGGCCATGACGGCAAGGGCAGGGCGCTGGCGGCGCTGGGGCCCGAGATGGACCGTTCGGCGGCTCCCGAGGTCCGGCGGCGGGTGCTGGATCTGCTGGCGTCGCTGCCCGCGGGGACGGCGGCGGATCCGGAGACCGTGCTCGCCCGGCTGAGATGGGAGCGCCCGCTGCGGGCGGGCGCGGCGGCCGGGGCGGACGGCGTGGTGGATCTCCGTTCGCGGCTGGTGGCGTGGACGCTGACGGAGGCGGAGACGCTGGGCGTGACCGGCCGGGGCGCGCTGTCGGCGCACGGGCGGGCGCTGTTGGGTGCGGCGGACGACACCGCGGGGGACCCGGACCGGGAGGCCCGGAGCGCCGCGGCGGCCGCGGCCGCCGGGAACGCCGCCGCCGCGCTCGCGCCGCTGCTGCCGACGCCGCTCGACCATGTGCTGCTCCAGGCCGATCTGACGGCCGTGGCTCCCGGGCCGCTGGAGCGACCGCTCGCGGAGACTCTCGCGGTCCTGGCGGATGTGGAGTCCAAGGGCGGGGCGACGGTGTACCGCTTCACGCCCGGCTCGGTGCGCCGGGCTTTGGACGCGGGCCGCTCGGCGTCCGATCTGCACACGTTCCTGGCGGCGCACTCCCGTACTCCGGTGCCGCAGCCGCTCAGCTATCTCATCGACGACGTCGCCCGCCGCCACGGCCATCTGCGGATCGGCGCGGCCTCGGCGTATCTGCGCTGCGACGACGACGCGCTGCTGGAGGAGATCCTCGCGGACAAGCGTTCCCAGGGGCTGGGGCTGCGCCGGCTCGCGCCCACGGTGCTGGCCGCCCAGGCCGATCCGTCGACGCTGCTGCAGAGTCTGCGGTCGATCGGGTACGCCCCTTCGGCGGAGTCGGCGCAGGGCGATGTCCTCATCACCCGCGCCCATGCCCACCGGACGGGGCCGCGCACCCCGCCCGTGCCGGTGCCGGACGGTCCGCCGGCGCCGGACGGCACGCTGCTGGCGGCGGCGGTGCGGGCGATCCGCGCCGGGGACCTGGCAGCGACGGTGGAGCGCAAGCCCGCCGCCGAACCGGCGGCCCGGCCGGCGGGTCCGGGCGGCGGGCTGCCCCGTTCGACCTCGGCGGAGACGCTGGCGACCGTCCAGGCGGCGGTGATGACGGGGTCCGCGCTGTGGATCGGCTATGTCAACGCGGAGGGGGCGGCGAGCCAGCGGGTGATCGCGCCGGTGCGGGTCGAGGGCGGTTTCGTGACCGCGTACGACCATACGGCGGACGAGGTCCGCACCTATCCGCTGCATCGCATCACGGGCGTCGCGGAGCTGGCGGACGATCCCGCCTGAGCCTGGTGAGCCTGGCCATGAGCCCGCGCCCCGGGGCCCGGTCGCCCGGCCGGGGACCGTCGGATGCGGCGGGTGCTACGGGTGCGGCGGGGACCGCCTCCGGCGGAGTGCCCGGCGGGGGCCCCGGGTCCTGCGCACCCGGCCGCGGCCCCGGGTCCTGAGCGGCCGGCGGCGGTCCCGGCTCGCGGGCGCCCGGCGGCGGCCCGGCCAGCGCGTGGAAGTGATGCCCGATCCGCCGCCCCAGCAGCAGATAGGCGATCAGCGCCCCGCCGGTGTTGAGGAACACGTCGTCCACGTCGAAGGCCCGTCCCTCGACGAGCGCGCCCTGGATCAGCTCGACCAGCGCCATGACGACGGCGGTCAGCAGCACCACCCGCACCATGCGCATCCTGCGCTGCACCAGCACCGGCAGAATCAGCCCGAACGGAGCACCGAGCAGCAGATTGCCGCCGATCTGCTTGCACGCCGCGAGGAAGGTGTAGTTCTCGGCGTACTCCCGCAGTGAGCGCCCCGGCCGCAGATTGGCCCCCGCGATGTCGGCGGACGCGGCCGACGGGGTGAGCGTCAGCCGGGCCAGCACCACGGAGAACCCCACCAGCGCGATCGCGCCCACCACCATGATCAGCACCCGGAGGGCGGCTCTGCCCCGGGTCGTCCGCGCCGTCGCGCCCGTGCCCCTGTCCCTGTAGCTGCCCCTGTGCCTGCCCCTGTCCGCAGGCCGCCCGTCCGCGCCCTCCGAGCCCCGGGGGCCTTCCGCGCCTTCGGGGCCCCGGGGGCCTTGAGTCTTCTCCCGCTTCCGCAGTCCGGTCATGACTCGCGGGTGCCCCGCCCGCCCGCGATCAGGCCGGAACTTCCCCGATCGTCCCCCGCGCCCACCGGCCGGCCGCCCCACCGGCCACCCGTCGGGCCGCCCGACCAGCCACCCGACCGGCCCCCGGCCCGGCCCGGCACCGCGCGCGTACTCGGCTCCGTACCGGCGGATACTCGGGGCGAGTACGGCACACTGGAGGTTTGGCCTACCGAAAGGCGCGGGTGTGAACGGTCCCCTCATCGTGCAAAGCGACAAGACGCTCCTCCTGGAGGTCGACCACGAGCAGGCCGACGCCTGCCGCCGCGTCATCGCCCCCTTCGCGGAGCTGGAGCGCGCCCCGGAGCACATCCACACCTACCGGATCACCCCGCTCGGCCTGTGGAACGCCCGCGCCGCCGGACACGACGCCGAGCAGGTCGTGGACGCGCTGGTGCAGTACAGCCGCTATCCGGTGCCGCACGCGCTGCTGGTGGACGTCGCCGAGACGATGGCCCGCTACGGCCGGCTCACCCTCTCCAAGCATCCCGTCCACGGTCTCGTGCTGACCTCGACCGACCGGCCCGTACTGGAGGAGATCCTCCGCTCGAAGAAGGTCCAGCCGCTGGTCGGGGAGCGGCTGGACCCCGACACGGTGGTGGTGCACCCCTCCGAGCGCGGGCAGATCAAGCAGACCCTGCTGAAGCTGGGCTGGCCGGCCGAGGACCACGCCGGATACGTCGACGGCGAGGCCCACCGGATCGATCTGGACGAGAACGGCTGGGGGCTGCGCCCGTATCAGAAGCAGGCCGTCGAGGGCTTCTGGCACGGCGGCTCCGGGGTGGTCGTGCTGCCCTGCGGCGCGGGCAAGACGCTGGTCGGGGCCGGGGCGATGGCGCAGGCGAAGGCGACGACGCTGATCCTCGTCACCAACACCGTCTCGGCCCGCCAGTGGAAGCACGAGCTGGTGAAGCGCACCTCGCTCACCGAGGACGAGATCGGCGAGTACAGCGGTACGCGGAAGGAGATCCGCCCGGTCACCATCGCCACCTACCAGGTGCTGACGACCAAGCGGAAGGGCATCTACCCGCATCTGGAGCTGTTCGACTCCCGCGACTGGGGCCTGATCGTCTACGACGAGGTCCATCTGCTGCCCGCGCCGGTCTTCAAGTTCACCGCCGACCTCCAGGCGCGCCGCAGGCTCGGCCTCACGGCCACGCTGGTGCGGGAGGACGGGCGCGAGTCGGACGTGTTCTCGCTCATCGGGCCGAAGCGCTTCGACGCCCCGTGGAAGGAGATCGAGGCGCAGGGGTACATCGCGCCCGCGGACTGTGTGGAGGTGCGGGTCAATCTCACCGACTCCGAGCGGCTCGCGTACGCCACCGCCGAGACGGAGGAGAAGTACCGCTTCTGCGCCACCACCGCGACCAAGCGGAAGGTGACGGAGGCCCTGGTCGCCAAGCATCAGGGCGAGCAGACGCTGGTCATCGGCCAGTACATCGACCAGCTGGACGAGCTGGGCGAGCATCTGGACGCGCCCGTGATCAAGGGTGAGACGTCGAACGCGCAGCGCGAGAAGCTCTTCGACGCGTTCCGTCAGGGCGAGATCTCGGTGCTCGTGGTCTCGAAGGTGGCGAACTTCTCCATCGACCTGCCGGAGGCGACGGTCGCCATCCAGGTGTCGGGCACCTTCGGTTCACGCCAGGAGGAGGCCCAGCGGCTGGGCCGGGTGCTGCGGCCGAAGGCGGACGGGCACGAGGCCCGGTTCTACTCGGTGGTCGCCCGGGACACTATCGACCAGGACTTCGCGGCGCACCGCCAGCGGTTCCTGGCGGAGCAGGGCTACGCGTACCGGATCGTGGACGCGGACGAGCTGCTGAAGTGAGCCGTGCGCGGGCGGCGCGGCGGTAGCGGGAGGGACGGGGGCGCGGGTCGGGGGTGCGGCCGGGGCCCGGTCGGTCGGCGGGGGCGCGCGCTCAGTGGCGGCGTACGCCCGCGTCCTCCGCGTACTCCCCGAGCACGGCCACGCTGAAGATCGCTCCGGCGAACACCTTCAGCGCGCGCAGCGCACCGCCGACGCCCTGCGCGGCGTGGTTGTCACCGGCGCTGTCGCCGTGGGTGAGAGGGGCCTGGGCGCTGTGGGAGAAAGTCGCTGTGTTCATGGGTCCATAGTGGTTCGGGCGGTCTTGTGAGACATCGCCCCCGGGGGTGAAACCCTTCCCTGACTTCCTACGACTCCAGGTATAGGGGTTTCCCTCAGGGTGCGGCACCTGAGGAGGAGAGCGGTGTCCTCCCTGCCGCCGAGAAATCGGTTCGCCGTCCTCCGGAGCGCTGAGTAGACTCCTGCGTTCCCCCGCCTCCCGCTTGTCGCGGAGCGCCGCCGTCCGGACGGAAACCGGCCGGTCATGCCCACGCTCATGCCCACGCTGTTCCTTCCTCCGGAGGCGACCTGTGCCCGCGTATGCCCCTGACCACGCCGACGCCCCCGGGCGCGCCGACGCCCCCGACCTCGCCGACGCCTCTGAGCACCCCGAGGCCGATCAGCCGCTGGCCCGGGAGCGCGCCCATCTGTCGGCGTCGCGCACCGCGCTGCGGGTGATGCGTGAGGGCGTCGAGGCGCTCGACCTCTCCAACGTCACGGCGAACTGGGTCAACTCCCGGGTCCTGGAGTCGCAGATGACGACCCGGATCAAGGAGCTGGCGGATCTCTCGCACACCCCGCTCTTCTTCGGCCGCCTCGACTATCTGCGCACCGGGGAGCCGGAGAACGGTCCGGGGGCCGGGGAGCCGGAGAACGGTCCGGGCGCCGGGTCCGGCGGCGAGCAGGGCGCGTTCCGGTTCTACATCGGCCGGCGGCACGTCCATGACGCGGACGGCGACCCGATGGTGGTGGACTGGCGCGCCCCGGTGTCGCAGCCGTTCTACCGGGCCTCCCGGAAGGATCCGCTGAACGTCGGGCTGCGCCGCCGGTTCGGCTACACGGGCGGCGAGCTGTCGGCGTACGAGGACGAGCGGCTGACGGACCCGGCCGAGGAGTCCCGTACCAGCAGACTCCTCCAGGCGGAGATCGAGCGTCCGCGTGTGGGCCCGATGCGGGACATCGTGGCGACGATCCAGCCGGAGCAGGACGAGATCGTCCGGTCCGGTCTCGGCGGCACGGTCTGCGTCCAGGGCGGCCCCGGCACCGGGAAGACCGCGGTGGGGCTGCACCGGGTGGCGTATCTGCTGTACGCGCACCGGGAGCGGCTGGCGCGGACCGGGACGCTGGTCATCGGGCCGAACCGGTCCTTCCTCCACTACATCGAGCAGGTGCTGCCCGCCCTCGGCGAGCTGGAGGTCAAGCAGTCCACCGTCGACGATCTGGTGGGCCATGTCGAACTGCGCGGCACGGATCCCGCCGCCACGGCGGTGATCAAGGGCGATGCCCGGATGGCCGTGGTGCTGCGGCGCGCCGTCCGCTCGCATGTCACGGCCCCCACCGAGCCGGTGGTCGTGGTGCGCGGCTCCCGGCGGTGGCGGATTCCCGCGTACGAGCTGGCGGAGATCGTCGAGGAGCTGCTCGCGCGCGACATGCGGTACGGGGCGGCCCGCGAGGCGCTGCCCCAGCGGATCGCGCACTCCGTCCTGGTGCGGATGGAGGAGTCGGGGGAGGCTCCGGACGACCGGGTGCAGGACGCGGTGGCGCGCAATCCGGCGGTGAAGGCGGCGGTGAAGGCGGTGTGGCCGCCGGTGGATCCGGCGAAGCTGGTGCTGCGGCTGCTCTCGGACGCGGAGTTCCTCGCGGCGCACGCCGAGGGGGTGCTGAGCGAGGAGGAGCAGCGGGCCGTGCTGTGGCCGAAGCCGGTGCGGAGCGTCCGCGCGGCGAAGTGGTCGGCGGCGGACGCGGTGCTGATCGACGAGGCGACGGATCTGGTGCGGCGGACGCATTCGCTGGGGCATGTGGTGCTGGACGAGGCGCAGGACCTCTCCCCGATGCAGTACCGGGCGGTGGGACGGCGCTGTACGACGGGTTCCGCGACGGTCCTCGGGGATCTGGCGCAGGGCACCACGCCGTGGGCCACCGGAAGCTGGCGGGAGGCGCTGGAGCATCTGGGCAAGCCGGACGCGGCGGTGGAGGAGCTGACGGCCGGTTTCCGGGTGCCGCGCGAGGTGATCTCGTACGCCTCGCGGCTGCTGCCGCACATGTCGCCGGGGCTGGCGGAGGTCCACTCGGTGCGGGAGTCGCCGGGGTCGCTGGAGGTACGGCAGGTACGGCAGGTACGGCAGGTACGGCAGGTACGGCAGGTACGGACGGCACAGGAGGTAGGGGAGTCGCCGGAGGCTCTGGAGGGGGCGGAGGCTCCCGAGGGGGCGGCTCCCGAGGGGGCCGGTGGGACGGAGGAGCTGGACGGGGCGGTGGTGGCGGCCTGCCGGGAGGCGCTCGGCCAGGAGGGCTCGATCGGTCTGATCGCGGCCGACGCCCGGGTGGAGACGCTCGGCGCGGCCCTCGCGGCGGCCGGTCTCACCACGCTCACGCCCGGTTCGGAGACGACCGCCGAGTCGCGGCTGACGCTGGTGCCCGCCTCGCTGGCGAAGGGTCTGGAGTACGACTACGTCGTCCTGGACGAACCGGCCGCGGTGGTCGCCGGGGAGCCGGACGAGCGCACGGGCCTGCGCCGGCTCTATGTCGCGCTGACCCGTGCGGTGTCGGGGCTGACCGTGCTGCACCGGGAGCCGCTGCCCGCGCAGCTGGGCGAGGTCTGAGCCGGTCCCGGAGAGATCGCCCAAGAAAATGCATGATGCCGTACAACCATTTCTATGACTCCTATGTCTGGACTTGTTGAGTCAGCAGGCTCGACAAGCCCGGGCTCTCGGCCGGCGCGTTCCGACGCGCCGCCGGCGGCCCCTCTCCGAACCGGGAAAACATGCGTTTTCGTGTATCCGCCGCCGTGGTCACCGGCGCTCTGGCCCTCACCGCTCTGTCCGCTCCGGCCGCCCAGGCCGACGAAGCGGTCGGCAACACGAAGATCTCGAACGTCGTCGTCAACGGCGGCAAGGCGGTCGTGCTCGGCACCTCCGCCAAGAAGACCGTCACGGTGACCTTCACCGCCAGCGACAACTCGGGCATCAAGGAGGGTCTGGGCGCCCTCTGGTACGGCAAGAACATCAACGCGGAGGAGAGCGGCGTCGAGCCCCAGGGCGGCAAGGCCAAGTGCGGCAAGGGCACGAAGGCGAGCTGCAAGATGACCTTCGTCATCGACCCGACGTACCACCTGTACAAGAACAGCCTGGCCGGCGGGTGGAAGACCCTCGTCGGCGCCGTGTCCCGGGACAACAACTACCAGGTGAGGTACAACGCCAAGTCCTTCAACATGCAGCGGCTGTCGAAGATCTCCATCAACGCCGCGCCCGAGCCCGTGAAGAAGGGCAAGGACCTCACGATCACCGGGTCGCTGACCCGCGCCAACTGGGAGACCGGCAAGTACGCCGGGTACACCAAGCAGCCGGTGAAGCTCCAGTTCCGCAAGAAGGGCGGCAAGACCTTCACTACGGTCAAGACCGTCAGGACGGACAGCAAGGGCAATCTGAGGACCACCGTCAAGGCCGGTTCCGACGGCACCTACCGCTACAGCTTCGCGGGCACCTCGACCACCCCCGCGGTCACCAACGGCGGCGACTTCGTCGACGTCCGCTAGCGCTTCGGGGGGCTCCGCCTCCGGCGGGGCCCCTCGGCCGCGGCCCGGTTATCCGACGCTCAGCACCATCGTGTCCGAACCGCCGTTGCGGCCGACGGTCCGGAATCCGCACGACTCGTAGAGCCGTACCGCGCGATTGCCGTCCTCCACGCTGAGGCTGATCCGGTCGACGCCCTCCCGGGCCGCGGCCGCCGCCACCAGCTCCGCCATCAGCGCGCGGCCCACCCCGCGCCCCCGGTGCTCCGGCAGCACCCCGAGCGTCAGCTCCGGCACATCGGCGGCGACGAATCCATAGCCCTGATCGCCCTCGGGGAAGATCCGCGCCCAGGCCGCGCCGACCGGCGTCCCCGACGCGTCCTCGGCCACCACCCCGAAATCGCCGGACCTGGGCCAGCCCGTCACATAGTGCGCGCTCGCCGGATCCGCCAGCAGCCCCTCCAGCGTGAATCTCGGCGTGCCGTCCCAGTTGTACGCCTCCAGCAGGACACGGCCCAGGAAGTCCGCGTCGGGGGCGGCGGCGGGTCGGATGCGCATAGTGGTCCTCACGGGTGCGGGCGGCCGGCAGTGGATCAGCAAGGCTACGCCGGGGGCCGGGCGGGGGCCCCGGAGTTTCCGCCCGGCGGGCGGCGGTTCACTGCCCTTCTCGCGCTCCTCGACCTCCTCGCGCAGCGGCCGCGTGGACGGCGAGATACGCGTCGATCGGCTGCACCCGGCCCGGCAGCGGCAGGCGCGGATCCCACCAGGCGATGGCGGACATCTCGTCGTTCGGACGGAAGTCCCGGGGGCGCTCCGCCCGGCCCGTGAACAGCGCTCCGTACTCGGCGCGCCGCCCCGGGCCCAGGACGAAGGCCGCGTACCCGACGAAGTCCAGCCGGCCGTCCGGTCGCTGGGCCGTCTCCTCGAACAGTTCGCGTACGGCGGCCTCGCGGGCGCTCTCCCCCGGATCGATCATCCCGCCCGGCAGCTCCCACGCGTCCCTCCCCCGGTGGTACGCCATGAGCGTCCGCCCGCCCAGCCGCAGCGCGACCAGCGCGAAGGGGGTGGGGGCGTCGGCGGGGGGATCGGTCTCGGGGCGGTGGACGAGGCGGGTGAGGGTGTTGCCCCGCTGATCTCCGACCGGGAGCACCGGCGACACCCCTCTCTCCGTGCCCGCGCCTCACGACGGGCCCCGCCCACGGGGCGGGCACCGCGCCCACCCCTGGCCCACCTCGGGGCTCTGCCCCGAACCCCGCTCCTCAATCGCCGGAGAGGCTGACATCATCCCGACCACCAACCCAGCCCGTCCGGCGATTGAGGACGGACCCGCACCCCCCGCGCCTCAATCGTCGGCGGGGCTTGAGCTGGCCGACGGGCCTGAGTCTGCCGGTGGGGCTCACGTTCGTTCGGCAGAAGTGGAGTTGGGCCGCGTCGGCGGCGAGGGGGAGGGCGGCGGGAGCGCGCGCGCTCCTAGGCGTAGGTGTAGAAGCGCGTGTGGTCGAGCATCGCGGCCGGGGTGACGTTGTTCCAGGGGGCCATGGCCTGGTTCAGCGCGACCACGCCGGTGGCGCTCGTGGCGGGCAGATAGGAGTGCTGTCGGTGGCGCCGCTGCCAGTCCGCCCAGATCTTGTCCACGAAACAGTGATGCAGCCAGAAGACCGGATCATTGGGCGACACGCTCTGCATCATCTGCCCGCCGACCCAGTTGTGCACCCCGTTGTGGGGCCCCGGGCCGGTCCCGCCTTCGAGGTTGCTCCGGAATCCGGGGGAGTTGAAGTCCCACGGCGCGGTGTCGTACGGCGTGACGGCGAGAACGGTGTTCAGCTCGGCCCTGGTCGGCAGGGGCATGCCCGGCGGTGCCATGGAGCGCCGGAGGAAGGGCGCGTCGTCGTCCTGCACGGTGATGGTCCAGTTGCCGGTGGAGTGGGCGAAGGGGCCGTTCATGACCTGCCCGTCCGGCCTCCGGCCGTTTCCACCGAGGAAGTTGGCGGACCAGAGGGAGGAGACGGTGGTCCGGTCCCTCGTCCAGTCCCAGTACGGGATGGACACATCGGGATTGACGGACTGGAGCGCCCGCTCGAAGTCGATCAGATATTGGCGGTGCCACGGCAGGAAGGACGGTGAATTGTGCCCCTGCTGTATCGGACCCGTCATGTCGGAGACGAAGATCTCGCGATGAGTGGTGACGAAGGCGTCGTACCGGCCTCTCCGCTTGAGTTCCACAACGGCGTTGACGAAGGCTCGTTTCTCGGCGGCGGTGAGGTTCGCCTGATTCTTCCGTACGGTCATGGCGGCTGCTCCCGGTTCAGGCGGTGGGGGTGTGGGGGACGAGGCCGGCGCCCATGAGCGAGGTCACGGCGGCGCGGGCGGCGGCGTGTGGGTCCGGGAACGTCTGATAGTGGTTGATCACGCTGGTCCAGCTGCCGTCCGGCTTCTGCATCACATGCAGTTCCCGGCCGTCGATCAGGACGCGATAGCCGGAGGCGGATGCGTGGTGGTGCTGCCCGTGCGCCTTGGCGTTCGCGTCGCCGGGTATGCCCTGGATACGACGCCCTTCGAAGACCTCGCTGAAGGGGGCCGGGCCGTCTGCGGGGTGGTGTTTCGCGCCGGTTCCGGCCCCGGCTCCCGCGGCGGCGGACTTGCCGGCCTTCTCCGGTGCGGCGTTCGCGGAAGCCGCGGCCACTCCGGCCACGGCCACGCCCGCCGCGACGCCCGCGACGGTGCCGACGGCCTGGCGTCGGGTGAGTTTGGACATGACAGAAATCCCCCTGATTCATGGCGGTACGCGGCCGGATGATGACTTCGGGCCGCTTTCGCCATGAGTACAGGGCCGCCGGAGCGCCGGAGAAGGGATGAATTATCGGTTCAGTGTGAAATGGTCATTTTGAAACTGGACAATCGATGGCTGATTCCTTTCGCATGGGATGGTCGGCCGGAAGCGGGGAGGCGTCGGGCTGAAGATTCCATGAGAATCACCCCCGCCCCATGAAAAACATCCTCAACAGAGCAATGTGTCGTGTTCACGTTCACGCCGACAACGTGTCCGGAACTAGAGCCCCCACTTCACCGGGCCGGCCGCCCGGCCCGTCGAGTGAGAGCGTGAGTCGCGGGTTCACGGACCCCACCGGTGTTCGCGCGGCTCGGGCATTTCGCGGAGACGCTCGCTGTCGCGGAACCGACGAACCGGAGTTCAGTACCGAAAACATCGGGGATTCGCTTCCCGCGCCGTGTGCCGCACAGTCCCAGGCGGGAGCTTTCGACGAAAGGCACTGTGCGCACACCTCACCGCCCCCGAACAAACCCAGCCCGTACGGCTTGAGCCCGGCCGACACCCCGCGTCGGCGACGTCGACGCACTGGAAGACGGCGCGCGGGCAAAACCCAGCCCGTCCGGCGCTTGAGGACGGACCCGCACCCCAGGAGCCCGCGCCCTCCGGCACCCGGGCGCACCACCCCGGCCCCCACGCCTCAAACGCCGGCAAGGCTCAAGTCGGCCGCAGGGCCGGAGCTTGCCCGTACGGCTTGAGCCCGGCCGACACCCCGCGTCGGCGACGTCGACGCGCTGGAAGACGGCGCGCGGGCAAAACCCAGCCCGTCCGGCGCTTGAGGACGGACCCGCACCCCAGGAGCCCGCGCCCTCCGGCACCCGGGCGCACCGGGACGCCCCCCCCTTGCCCCGCCGCACCACCCCCCGGAGACTGGCGGCGTGTACTCGGACGCAGAAGTCGCAGCGCTGTACGACCTGTTGAACCCCTGGCCCGACGCCCGTCTCCCCGAAGACCGTTTCTACTCACCGCTGATCATGAGCGCGGGCTCGGTCCTGGACATCGGGTGCGGGACCGGTGCGATGTTGGGGCTCGCGCGGGAGCGGGGGCATCGTGGGCGGCTCATGGGGCTGGATCCGGACCGGGCCGCGCTGGAGCGGGCGCGGAGGCGGGGGGATGTCGAGTGGGTGGAGGGCGTCGCGGCGGAGGCGCCGCGCGGGGAGGGGTTTGAGCTGGCGACCATGACGGGGCGCGCCTTTCAGGACCTGGTCACCGACGATGACGTACGCGCGTCGCTCGCCGCGATCCACGGGGCGCTGCGCCGAGGGGGCCGTTTCGTGTTCGACACCCGGAATCCGCGGGCGCGGGCCTGGGAGGGGTGGAGCGCGGCGAACCCGGACGACGTGGCCGAGGTCGTCGACGCCGCCGGGCGGGCCCTGCGGTACTGGCACGACGTCGACTCCGTCGACGGCGAGGTGGTGACGTTCCACGGGACGCTGGCCGAGCCGGACGGCACGGTGCTCCGGGTCCTGCGGGAGAGCGTGCGGTTCCTCGGGGTCCCGGCGCTCGACGGGTTTCTGGCCGAGGCGGGTTTCACGGTGGAGGAGCGGTTCGGCGACTGGGGCCGGGAGCCGGTGACGGATCGCGGGCGGGAGATCATCACGATCGCCCGCAGCCGGTAGGCCCGGGGCTCGCGCCCCGGGCCCGCGGCCCGGGTGCGCTACCCGTCCAGGACCTTGCGCCATTCCCGGACGGAGGACGCGTCCGCCGGGCCGGACCAGCCGTCGGGGCGGGCGGCCCCGCCGATGTGGAAGCCGGTGACGCCGGCGGCCAGCAACTGGGGGACGTGTTCGAGGCGCAGTCCGCCGCCGACGAGGATGAGGGGCTCGTAGCCCGGCTCTCCGGCGCGGGCCACCTCGGCGAGCAGCGTGGGGAGGCCGTCGTCGACCCCGGTCGCCGCGCCCGCCGTGAGATAGGTGTCCAGGCCGGGGAGGTCCGCGAGCCGCTTGCGGAGCGCGTCCCGGTCGGCCGCCCGGTCGATCGCCCGGTGGAAGGTCCAGGGGCTGCCCGCCATCTCGGCGACGAGGCGTTCCACGATGACGAGGTCCGGATCGCCGGCCTCGTCGAGGAAGCCGAGCACGAATTCCTCGGCGCCCTCCGCCCGCAGCTCGGCGGTGGCGCGCACCAGCGCCTCCGCCTGCTCGGGGGTGCCGGCCGAGAATCCGTCGGCCAGCCGCAGCATCACGCGGAGCGGAATGTCGACCGCCGCACGGATCCGCCCGAATGTCTCCCGCGACGGCGTCAGCCCGTCCGCCGCCATGTCCGCGACCAGCTCCAGCCGGTCGGCGCCGCCGGACTGCGCCGCGACCGCGTCCGCCGCGTCCAGCGCGATCACCTCCAGGACCGCACGGTTGCTCATGGGAACCCCATTCCTCCTGGGAGACGGCTAATGCATTCAAATAGGTCTAGTCCAATGCCAGCCTAGTGCGCACACCCGGCGAGCGCACCCGCGCCCCGGGGGACGCGGGGCTGGTTCCAGACTTGCGCGAGGTACCTTGGGGGGGTATACATGGAGTCATAAGGAGTACCCCCCAGGGGTATCAGTCACCGGACAGGGAGGAACCGTGGCGCACACAGCCACCCACCAAGAGGTCGAGCTCGCCATCGGCGGCATGACGTGCGCCTCCTGTGCGGCCCGTATCGAGAAGAAGCTCAACCGCATGGACGGGGTCGAGGCCACCGTCAACTACGCCACCGAGAAGGCCAAGGTCACCTTCCGCGGCGAGGACATCTCCGTACAGGACCTGATCGGCACCGTCGAGGCGACCGGATACAGCGCGACGGAGCCCAAGCCGAAGGAGGCCGGCCCCCGGCAGTCCGACGGCGAGGAGGCCCCTGAGGACGACCGCGAGCTGCGGGCGCTGCGCGAGCGCGTGCTCACCGCGGTGATCCTCTCCGTCCCCGTCATCGCGATGGCGATGATCCCGCCCCTCCAGTTCGAGTACTGGCAGTGGCTCTCCCTCACCCTGGCCGCCCCCGTCGTCGTCTACGCGGGCTGGCCCTTCCACCGCGCCGCCTGGACCAATCTGAAGCACGGCGCGGCCACCATGGACACGCTGGTCTCGGTGGGCACCACGGCCGCGTTCCTCTGGTCGCTGTACGCCCTGTTCTTCGGCCACGCGGGCATGCCCGGCATGATCCACCCCTTCGAGCTGACGATCTCCCGCACCGACGGCGCGTCCAACATCTATCTGGAGGCCGCCGCGGGCGTCACCGCCTTCATCCTGGCGGGGCGCTACTTCGAGGCCCGGTCCAAGCGGAAGGCCGGGGCCGCCCTCAGGGCCCTGATGGAGCTGGGCGCGAAGGAGGTCACCGTACTGCGCGACGGACAGGAGGTCCGGGTCCCGACCGCCGAGCTGAGCGTCGGCGACCGGTTCGTCGTCCGCCCCGGCGAGAAGATCGCCACCGACGGCACCGTGGTCGAGGGCTCCTCCGCCGTCGACGCCTCCATGCTCACCGGCGAGTCCGTCCCCGTCGAGGTCACCGTCGGCGACAGCGTCACCGGAGCCACCCTCAACGCCGGCGGCCGGCTCGTCGTGGAGGCCACCCGCATCGGCGCCGACACCCAGCTGTCCCGGATGGCGAAGCTGGTCGAGGACGCCCAGAACGGCAAGGCGTCCGCGCAGCGGCTCGCCGACCGGATCTCCGCCGTCTTCGTCCCGATCGTGATCCTGCTGGCGCTCGGCACCCTCGGCGTCTGGCTGGCCACCGGCGAGGGCTGGGCCGCCGCCTTCACCGCCGCCGTCGCCGTACTGATCATCGCCTGCCCCTGCGCCCTGGGCCTGGCCACGCCGACCGCGCTGATGGTGGGCACCGGCCGGGGAGCCCAGCTCGGCATCCTCATCAAGGGTCCCGAGGTCCTGGAGACCACCCGCAAGGTCGACACCGTCGTCCTGGACAAGACCGGAACCGTCACCACCGGCAAGATGACCCTGCTCGCCGTCCACACCGCCGGCTCCACCGACGAGTCCGAGGTCCTGCGGCTGGCCGGCGCGCTGGAGAACGCCTCCGAGCACCCCATCGCCCAGGCGGTGGCCGCCGGCGCGGCGGAGCGGATCGGGATGCTGGACACCCCCGAGGACTTCGTCAATGTGCCCGGACTCGGCGTCCAGGGCATCGTGGACGGCCACGCCGTCCTGGTGGGCCGCGAGAAGCTGCTCGCCGAGTGGGAGATCCACCTCCCGGCGGCGCTGCTCGAAGCCAAGCTGAAGGCCGAGACGGGCGGCCGCACGGCCATCGCGGTCGCCTGGGACGGCGAGGCGCGGGCGGTGCTGGAGGTCGCCGACGCGGTCAAGGACACCAGCGCCGAGGCCATCACCCGGCTGCGGGCGCTGGGCCTGACCCCGATCCTGCTGACCGGCGACAACCGGGCCGTGGCCGAGGCGGTGGCGGCCGAGGTCGGCATCGACGAGGTGATCGCCGAGGTCATGCCCGAGGACAAGGTCGACGTCGTCAAGCGGCTCCAGGACGAGGGACGCAGCGTCGCCATGGTCGGCGACGGCGTGAACGACGCGGCGGCGCTCGCCCAGGCCGATCTGGGACTGGCGATGGGCACGGGCACGGACGCCGCGATCGAGGCGAGCGACCTGACCCTGGTCCGGGGCGACCTGCGGGCGGCGGCCGACGCCATCCGGCTGGCCCGCCGCACCCTGGGCACGATCCGGACCAATCTGTTCTGGGCCTTCGCCTACAACGTCGCCGCCCTGCCGCTCGCGGCGCTGGGCCTGCTCAGCCCGATGATCGCGGGTGCGGCGATGGCCTTCTCCTCCGTCTTCGTCGTCGGCAACAGCCTGCGGCTGCGGGGCTTCAAGGCAGCGTCGTAACACGGCGGCGCCGCGGCAGGGCGGCGTCGTCACACCGCGCGGAGCCCCCAGGGGCGGACGCGGCGGACACCAGAGGGAAGCGGGGCCCGGGCCGGTCGGCCGGGGCCCCGCTTCCGTGTCCGCGCGGTCAGTGGTAGCCGCCGCTGCCGAACGCCCCGCCGCCGACATTCGGGCCGTGGTCGGGCCGCGCCTCCCGGCCCTTGCCCGTGCTGTGGCTGCTGTGGGTCCTCATGTTGTACGGGAGGAGCCGGTCCTCTCCCTCGTGCGGGAAGGTGTCGGCGTCCTCCTCCCGTACTTCCTCGATGTGCTCCCGGTGATCGGGCTTGTGCGGCTGCTCCTCCGGCTTCGGAGGTACGAACTTCTCCCGGCGGACCGAGTCCCAGAACAAGCCCGCCGTCAGGATGCCCACCAGGACGATCCCGATGATGATGATCACTGTGACCATGGTGTCCGCCTCCAGGAATGGGGATCGACACATGCTCCTTCGATCCCAGTGTGACCCCGTTTCGCCACTTTCTTCAGCCGAAGGGGTACCGATCCGCTCCCCGCTCGCCGGCCGGGACCGCCGCGGATCCCCGGCGGCGGACGGGGACGGGGCGGCCGCGGAGGGCTGCGACAGCACCCGGGCGGGGTTCACCCGAGCGGGCCATGTCCCGGCTTCCGGATCGGCCCGGCGGGATGCGAAGGAAAGGCCCTAGAGTCGGCCGCATGAGCCCCGACCTCCGCGCCCGCTGGTCGCGCACCCTGCTGGCGGCCCGGGCGGCCGACCCCGTCCCCGGCACGGCCCCCGATCCGGCTCCGTACGCCGAGGATCTCCTCGCCCGCTGGGCCGAGCCCCGGCGCAGGTATCACACCACCGCGCATCTGACGGCCGTGCTCGGCCATGTCGACACCCTCGCCGGGTACGCCGCCGCGCCGGATCTCGTCCGGCTGGCCGTCTGGTTCCACGACGCGGTCTATCTCCCCGACCGCTCGGAGAACGAGGAGCGCTCGGCCCGGCTCGCCGAGCGGGCGCTGACCGAGGCGGGGCTCGGGCCGGGCGGCGTCCGCGAGGTCGCCCGGCTGGTCCGGCTCACCGTCGCCCACGACCCCGAGGACGGCGACGCCGACGGCGCGGTCCTGTGCGACGCGGACCTCGCGATCCTGGCGTCCGGACCAGAGCGGTACGCGGCGTACGCGGCCGCCGTGCGCGAGGAGTACGGATTCGTCCCGGACGACGCCTTCCGGGCGGGGCGCGCGGCGGTGCTGCGCCGGCTGCTCGATCTGCCGCGGCTGTTCCGGACGCCCCACGGCGAGCGGGAATGGGAGGCGGCGGCCCGCCGCAATCTCACGACGGAGCTGACGCTCCTCGGCTGAGCGGCGGGCGACGGGGCGACCGGGCGACCGCGCCGGAACGACAGCGGCGACGGCGACGGGCGACCAGCACCGCGACCGCCACCGCGACAGCGACAGCGCCAGCGCAAGGACGACGACAGCGGCGACAGCGACGGGCGACCGCCGCCGTGACAGGACCACGGCAGCGGCGGGACGACCAGCGGCCGGGCACACAAGCAGCGGCACAAGCACCGGCCCGGGCCCGGCGCGCCGTCGCACAGCCCGCGGAAAAACCTCCGCCACCGGGAATGTCAGGCGCGACGCGCACTGTTACCCGTGTCATGCCCGACTCCGCCCAGCCGCGCTCCCGTATGCCCCTCGCCGTCTACATCCTCGGCCTCTCCGTCTTCGCGCTCGGTACGAGCGAGTTCATGCTCTCCGGTCTTCTGCCGCCGATCGCGGAGGACATGGACGTCTCCATTCCGCAGGCGGGACTGCTGATATCCGCCTTCGCGATCGGCATGGTCGTCGGCGCCCCGCTGCTCGCCGTGGCCACCCTGCGACTCCCCCGGAAGACCACGCTGGTCGCCCTGATCTCGGTCTTCGGCATCGGGCAGGTCGCGGGCGCGCTGGCCCCCTCGTACGAGATCCTCTTCGCCTCCCGGGTGATCAGCGCGCTCGCCTGCGCGGGCTTCTGGGCCGTCGGAGCGGCGGTCGCCATCGCGATGGTGCCGGTGAACTCGCGGGCGCGGGCGATGGCGGTGATGATCGGCGGGCTCTCCATCGCCAATGTGCTCGGCGTCCCCGCCGGGGCCTTCCTCGGCGACCATCTGGGCTGGCGGTCCGCGTTCTGGGCGGTGGGGCTCGCCTCCGCGATCGCGCTGGTCGGCGTGGTGACGCTGATCCCCCGTATTCCGGTCCCCGCCGAGCGGCCGCGTCTCAAGCGGGAGCTGTCGATCTACGGCGACCGCCAGGTCTGGCTCTCCGTGGTGATCACGGCGCTGGCCGGCGGCGGAGTGTTCTGCGCCTTCTCCTATCTCGCCCCGCTGCTGACCGACGTCGCCGGGATCGGGGCGAGCTGGGTGCCGGGCGTCCTCGGACTCTTCGGGCTCGGCGCGCTGATCGGCACCTGGGTGGGCGGCCGGGTCGCGGACGCCCATCTCTTCGGGGTGATGTTCAGCGGAATCGCCGCCTCCACCGTGTTCCTGGCAGCACTGGCGATCTTCGCCCCCAACCCGGTGGTCACCGTCTCGCTCGCGTTCCTCCTGGGCGTCTCCGCGTTCTACACCGCCCCCGCGCTCAACGCCCGGATGTTCAACGTCGCGGGCGCGGCCCCCACCCTGGCGGGCGCGACCACCACCGCCGCGTTCAACCTGGGCAACACCGGCGGCCCCTGGCTGGGCGGCACGGTCATCGACGCGGACTTCGGCTACCCCGCGACGGCCTGGGCGGGCGCGGCCATGACCGTCGTCGCCCTCGCCCTGGTCGCCGTCTCGCTCCGGCTCCAGGGCCGTTCCCGCACCGTGGCCTCCTCCCCGGCCCTCGCCGCCGAGCAGACCCTGCCGGCCCAGCCGGTGCGATAGCCGCCCGACACCGCCCGACACCGAGAGGCGCGGGGCCCGGACACCGGGCCCCGCGCCTCAGGGCCCGTACCTCAGCGGGGCCGCCCCTTCGGCCGGCGCAGCCCCGCGTCCACCAGCAGACGGACCACCTCGCGACTCGACACCTCCACCGCGCCCGCCGCGAGCGCGGCCGGGTAGCGGTGGGAGGGCAGGTCGTAGTGGTCGCGTTCGAAGGCGCGGCGGGGGCAGCCGATGGACGAGGCGAACCGGTGCAGCTCCTCGTACGAGACATCGCTGACCAGGTGGGACCACATGAGCCCATGGCCCGGCCAGGTCGGCGGGTCGATGTAGACGGTCACCGGCGGCCGCCCGGCGCGCTCATGTCAGTCCGCCGACCGGGGCCACCACCACGCCCGCCTTGTGGCAGACCCACCGGGGATCGGGCCCCAGCTCCGGCTCGATCTCCAGGGCGTGCGGATCGCCCGTGTCGCAGACCGGGCAGAGCGGCCAGCGGCCGTGCCGCTCCAGCAGGGCGTCCTGGACGTCCTGGGCGATCAGACCGGTGACGTACTCCGCGCCCTGCGGCCACTCCCGCACCCACCAGCGGCGGTGCGTCACCGACGTCTCGACCAGCGACACCACCCCCGGGTCCGCGACATCGCGGGCCGCCAGATCGGCGAGGATCAGGGCGCGGGCGGCGTGCAGGGCCTGCTCATGAGGGTTGGCGTCGTCCATACAGCCATTGTCACCCCGGACGGCCGGCGCCCCGTCCGCCCGCCAGGGGTTGACCCCACCCGAAATGTGAAAATATCTTTCATATGTGACCGACTCACTGAAGGAAATTTTCAGCGCCGGACTGCCCGCCGAAGCCCCTCCGGCCCCCGCCGCCCTCGCCGCCAAGGTCCGGACCCTCACCCCCTCCATGACCCGCTCCATGCAGCGCGTCGCCGGAGCCGTCGCCGACGACCCGGCGGGCTGCGCCGCCCTCACGGTCACCGGGCTCGCCGAGCTGACCGGCACCAGCGAGGCCACCGTCGTCCGCACCGCCCGGTTGCTGGGCTACCCCGGCTACCGCGATCTGCGCCTCGCCCTCGCCGGGCTCGCCGCCCACCAGCAGTCCGGCCGCGCGCCCAGCGTCACCGCCGACATCGCCGTCGACGACCCGCTCGCCGACGTCGTCGCCAAACTCGCCCACGACGAACAGCAGACCCTCGCCGACACCGCCGCCGGACTCGACACCGCGCAGCTCGCCGCCGCCGTCGCCGCCGCCGCGACCGCCCGCCGCATCGACATCTACGGCGTCGGCGCCTCCTCCCTCGTCGGCCAGGACCTCGCGCAGAAACTCCTCCGCATCGGCCTGATCGCCCACGCCCACACCGACCCCCACCTCGCCGTCACCAACGCCGTACAGCTGCGCCCCGGCGACGTCGCCATCGCCATCACCCACTCCGGCTCCACCGGCGATGTGATCGAACCGCTGCGCACCGCCTTCGAGCACGGCGCGACGACCGTCGCCATCACCGGCCGCCCCGACGGGCCCGTCGCCAGCTACGCCGACCATCTGCTGACCACCTCCACCGCCCGCGAGAGCGAGCTGCGGCCCGCCGCGATGTCCTCCAGGACCAGCCAGCTCCTCGTCGTCGACTGTCTCTTCATAGGCGTCGCCCAGCGGACCTACGAGACGGCGGCCCCCGCGCTCGCCGCCTCCTACGAGGCGCTCGCCCACCGCCACAGCCCGCGCACCGCCCGCTGACGAGTCGAAGGAAACGCGCACGATGACCTCCACCTCCTCCGCATACGGCGAACTCCGCGCCCAGCTCGACTCGCTCACGACCGAGGCGTTCCGGCCCGAACTCGCCGACATCGACCGGCTCCCCACCCTGGACATCGCCCGCATCATGAACGGCGAGGACCGGACCGTGCCGGACGCCGTCGCCGCCCAGCTCCCGCTGATCGCCGCCGCCATCGACGCCACCGCCGAGCGGATGGCGCGCGGCGGCCGGCTGATCTACGCGGGCGCGGGCACCCCCGGCCGGATGGGGGTGCTGGACGCCAGCGAGTGCCCGCCCACCTTCAACACCGCGCCCGGCGAGGTCGTGGGGCTGATCGCGGGCGGCCCGGACGCCGTCGTCCGGGCCGCCGAGGGGGCGGAGGACAGCGCCGAGCTGGCCGCGGCCGATCTCGACGCCCTGCGGCTCGGTCCCGACGACACCGTCGTCGGGATCTCCGCCTCGGGGCGCACCCCGTACGCCGTCGGAGCGGTCGCCCACGCCCGCTCCCTCGGCGCGCTCACCGTCGGGCTCTCCGGCAACGCGGGCTCCCCGCTGGCCGCCGCCGCCGACCACGGCATCGAGGTGGTCACCGGGCCCGAACTCCTCACCGCCTCCACCCGGCTGAAGGCGGGCACCGCCCAGAAGCTCGTCCTCAACATGATCTCGACCATCACCATGATCCGGCTCGGCAAGACCTACGGAAATCTCATGGTCGACCTCCGCGCCTCCAACGAGAAGCTGCACGCCCGCTCCCGCCGGATCGTCTCCCTCGCCACCGGCGCGCCGGACGGCGAGATCGAGTCCGCGCTCGCCGCCGCCGACGGCGAGGTGAAGAACGCCATCCTCAGCCTCCTCGGCCGGGTCGACGCCCCCACCGCCGCCCGGCTGCTCACCGAGAACGGCGGCCATCTGCGCGCCGCGCTCCGCTCCGCCACCAGAGAATGACCGCACCGCGAGGCGCCCCCACATGGACCGATCAGAGCACCGTGCCGTAGCCGCCGCGATCCTCCCCCTCGTCGGCGGCGCGGCGAACATCTCCTCCGTCGCCCACTGCATGACCCGGCTCCGCCTGGGGCTGCGCGACCGCTCCCTCGTCCAGGACGAGCGGCTCAGGGCGCTGCCCGCGGTGCTCGGCGTGGTCGAGGACGACACGTATCAGATCGTCCTCGGACCGGGCACGGTCGCCAGGGTCACCCCCGAACTCCAGGCGCTGCTGGCGGCCGCCGACCCGGCGCCGGTCGCCGCACCGGGACCGGGCCCCGGCGCCGGCCCCGGGCTCGCCGAGCGCGGCGCGGCCATCCGGGCGGATCAGCGGGCCCGTAACGCCACCCCCGGCAAGCTGCTCCTGCGGCGGGTGGCGAACGTCTTCGTCCCGCTGATCCCCGCCCTCATCGGCTGCGGCATCATCGCCGGGCTCAACGGCCTCCTCATCAATCTCGGTCTGCTGCCCGGGCTCACCCCCGCCCTCACCGCGCTCGCCGGCGGCTTCATGGCGCTGATCGCGGTCTTCGTCGGCTACCTCACGGCGAAGGAGTTCGGCGGCACGCCCATCCTCGGCGGCGCGGTCGCCGCCGTCGTCGTCTTCCCCGGCGTCGCGAACGTCGAGGCGTTCGGGCAGCGGCTCTCCCCCGGCCAGGGCGGCGTCCTCGGCGCGCTGGGCGCGGCGGTGCTCGCGGTGTACGTGGAGCGGGCCTGCCGCGCGACCGTGCCCGCCGCCCTGGACGTCCTGGTGACGCCGACGGTCACCGTCCTCGTCTCCGGACTGGTCACGCTCTACGGGCTGATGTACGCGGCCGGCGCGGTCTCGGCCGCCATCGGCGACCTCGCGGGAGCGCTGCTCGCGACCGGCGGCGCGATCGCCGGTTTCGTCCTCGGCGGGCTGTTCCTGCCGCTGGTCATGCTCGGTCTGCACCAGGCCCTGATCCCGATCCACGCCACCCTCATCGACCAGCAGGGCTTCACCGTCCTCCTGCCCATCCTGGCGATGGCGGGCGCGGGGCAGGTCGGCGCGGCGATGGCGGTGTACGTACGGCTCCCCCACGACCCGGCGCTGCGGACCACCATCCGCTCGGCCCTCCCGGCGGGGCTGCTGGGCGTGGGCGAGCCGCTGATCTACGGCGTCTCGCTGCCGCTGGGCCGCCCGTTCGTCACCGCCTGTGTCGGCGGGGCGTTCGGCGGCGGCTTCATCGGGCTCTTCCACATGTTCGGCGACACGGTGGGCTCGACGGCGATCGGCCCGTCGGGGTGGGCGCTGTTCCCGCTGCTCCAGGGCAGCCACGGCCCGGGCACGACGGTCGCGGTGTACGCGGGCGGGCTGCTGACCGGGTACGCGGCCGGGTTCTGCGCCACGTACTGGTTCGGCCTGCGCGGTCTCCCCGCCCCGGCGGGCGCGGCCGCCCCTACAGACTGATCACCCCGGTCCGGGTGTCGGTCATGTCCATCAGGGTCCACCTGCCGCCGATGCGCCCCCAGCCGGTGGACCGGCCCCCGGCCCCGCCGAACGGCATGTTGATGTCCCACCAGTTGTTGGTGTCGTTGACGACGACCTGGCCCACCTGCATCTCCTCGATGAACCGGAACGCGGACGTCATGCTGCGGGTGAAGACCGCGCCCTGGAGTCCGAGTTCGTCGTCGTTGGCGATCCGCAGCAGATCGTCCTCGTCCCGGCCGGCGATGACCGGGACGACGGGGCCGAAGGACTCCTCCTTCGCCAGCAGGCTGTCCTCGGGCACCCGGTCCACCACGGTGAACTCGTAGTACAGCTCCGTCGGCATCCCCGCCCGCCGCCGGCCGCCGGTGAGGACCCGCGCGCCCCGCTCCCGCGCGTCGGCGAGATGGCGGTCCATCTTCCGCGCGACGCCCTCGTTGTTGAGCGGGCCGAGCACGGTGGCCGGGTCCAGCGGATCCCCGAGCACCACCCGCTCGGACTCGCGCAGCACGGCCGCCACGAAGGCGTCGTGCACCTCGGCGTGGACCACGACCCGTTCGGTGGCGCAGCAGACCTGGCCCGCGCAGGGGTACGCGCCGTCCACGGCGGCCTTCGCGGCGGCCCCGACGTCGGCGTCGGCGAGGACCACCAGCGGGCCGTTGCCCGAGCACTCCATCAGGGAGCGCTTGAGCCCGGCGGCGGCCTGGATCCTCGCGCCGGTGGCGGAGGAGCCGATGAAGCCGATGGCGTCGACGCCCCGGTGGCGGACGAGGGCGCCGCCGAACTCCCCGTCGCCGGGGAGCACCGAGACCAGCCCCGGGGGCAGCCCGGCGGCCGTCACGGCCTCCATCGCGCGCAGCACGGTGAGCGGGGTGTGCGCCGGGGGCTTCACCACCAGCGCGTTGCCGGTGGCGAGCCCGGGGGCGGCGAACTCGGCGAACATCAGCAGCGGGAAGTTCCAGGGCGTGATGATCCCCCAGACGCCCACCGGACGGTGGAAGGTGAACATCCGTTTGGAGCTGTCACGGGAGAGCAGCGTCTCCCCGTTGAGCCGTACGGCGTCCTCGGCGTGCAGCCGGAAGAGCTGCGCGGCCTCGGTGACGTCGGCGACGGACTCGGCGAGCGGCTTGCCCTGCTCCAGGGTCTGGAGCAGCGCCAGCTCGTCCCGTCCGGCGTCGATCCCGTCGGCGATCCGATGGCAGACGGCCGCCCGCTCCCACACGTTCACGGCGGCCCAGGAGCGCTGGGCGCGGTGTGCGGAGCGTACGGCGGTCTCCAGCTCGGCCGCGCCGGGCAGCGGGATCGAGCCGACGGGCTCGCCGGTGGCGGGGCTGATCACTTCGAAGGTCCGCGATCCGGAACCCTCGGTGTACGCGCCGTCGATGAAGAGCGGCGTTCGCGCGGGACGGTTCATGAGGTCACTCCTCAGTCCTGGTCCGAGCGGACCGACGGTGTCGCACGGGCGAACGCCCCGGCGCCGAGCCGGCCGATCCCTCGCGGACCCCGGTCAGATCGGGCCGCTCATCGGGCCGCTCGGCGGGGGGCCCGTCCGGTCGACGGCGAAGCCCAGCGACTCGAGGAGCCGCCGGGCCCGAGTGTCGCCCCGCAGGAGGGCGTCCACCAGGGGGCCGGTTCCCTCGTCGCCCTCCGCGGCGTCGAGAAAGGCGTCGAAGTCCCGCTCGTCCGACCCGAGGTCGAAGTCGGCGCGCTCGACCGCCCGGTACACCGACGCGTAGTCGACGCCCATCCGGGCCAGCCGCGCCCCGCCCGCCCGGCGGACCTCCGGATCGGCCCCGCCCTCGGCCGCCATGTGCGGATGGCGCAGACCGGCCTCGTGGGTGGCGAGGACGGCGAGCAGCACATGCTCGGTGCCCGCCTCCTGGCCGAGCCCGCGGGACTGCTCCAGACAGTCGAGCCCGACCCAGGTCACCGGCGCGGCGGCCAGGTTGACGCCCTTGGTGAAGACGAGCAGCAGCCGCTTCCAGAAGGGAGGCTTCCGCGCACGGCGGCCGAGGAGGGCGTCGCGGGTGGGCCTCAGCAGCGGGTCGATCCCGTCCTCCGGCGGCGCGCCGTCGAGCGCCCGGAGCACCTCTTCCGGGGACGAGCCGCAGATCCGGAGCACCTCGGCGGCCCGGCCTTCGGCGTCGTCCAGCAGCCCGCGCAGCAGCTGCTCGGCCGTGTACTTCTTCGCGTTCTCCTCCCGCGCCCGCCCCATCGCGAAGCGGAACGCCCGGATCGCGGCCCCGCTGAGCCGCCCGCTGTCGCCGTCGTCGCCCAGCACCCGCTCCGACGGCAGGCTTGCCTCCCGGTCGTCCGCGCTGAGCCACGATCCCTCGTCCCGGCCGCGCAGGACGGCCAGCTGGGCGGCGACGGTCGCGCCCGCCACGCAGAGCGCCCGGCCCGCGTCGCCCCGGACGTCCGCGATCGCGACGAGCAGATGCTCGGTGCCGATCGTGTCCCCGCCGCCCGTCGCGCCCCGGGCGGCGCCCAGCACCCCCACGACGCTCCAGTTCGCCTCCGGCGACGCCATCCGGTCCTCCCCGCTCTCGCTGCCCATGGGGCCACGCTCTCCCGGCGGGGGCCCGGCGCGCGTCGCCCGGAGGTCGCGTGGTCCCGCGCCCTTCGGGTACGGGACGCGGAACCTCCCGTACCCGAAAGTTGACACCGGAATTCGGTTGCCGACCCTCTTTGGGAGCGGCTATCACGGCGAGGTGAACACGTTCTGTTGGATGGACCTCAAAGCCCATGACCCGCACAGCGCCGCCGAGTTCCTCACCCATGTGCTCGGCTGGCGCTTCGCCGTCGACGAGAACGACTGGCGGCGGGCGACCAAGATCTACGCGGACGGCGAGCCGATCGGCGGGGTCAGCGACCTCTCGGACCCGGTCTATCCGCCGGGCACCCCCGCGCACCTCGCGCACTATCTCGCCGTCGACGACGTGGACCGGCGGGCCGAGGCGGCGACCGGGCGCGGGGCGCGGCTCGTGGTGCCTCCGTTCGACGCGGGCGACCAGGGGCGGATGGCGACCCTGCTCGATCCCTTCGGCGCGGCGGTGTCCTTCTGGCAGGCCCGGACCTTCAGCGGCTGGACCGAGCCGCGCCCGATGGTCCTCGGCCGCGCCGACCCCGACGGGGCCCGCCGCTTCTACCGGGACGTACTCGGCGCGGAGCCGCACCTCGCCGAGTTCGCCGCCGGGGGCCCGCCGGGCTGGCGGCTGACGGTCACGGTCGACGATCTGCCCGCCGCAGCCGCCCGCGCGGGCCACCGCTTCCACGACGGTCTCCTCCACACCCCGGAGGGGCCGGTGCTGGGGCTGGCGGCCCGTCAGCCGGGCAGTGCGACCGTCAGATCGACCTCGATCAGCTGACCCGAGTAGCCGAGCACGGTGACGCCGAGCAGGGTGCTGGCGGTGGAGAACGCGCCGCCGATCGCCGAGGCGTTCAGCCGGTGCCACGCCCCGGCCAGCGTCTCGGACTCGGTGCCCACCACATAGATCACCGAGCGCACGACGTCCTCGGGCTGTGCGTCGAGCTCCGCGAGCGCGGCGAGGGTGTTGGCGACGACCTGGTCGATCTGGGCGTCGAGATCGCCGTCGCCCACGAGATCCCCGGAGGGGGCCAGGGGGCACTGGCCGGAGAGATGGGCGACGGGGCCGGAGTCGACGACGGTGATGTGGTGGTAGCCGGGGGTCTGGTGGAGCTTCTCGGGGTTGATTCGGTTGATCTTCGTATTCATACGCCGAGTCTCGCCGTGGACCGGGCGCGCCGCACCGTCTTTTCGGAGGGGGGTGGGTGGTGTGCCGGCGGGGCTCGGTTCGGCGCGGGCCCGACTCGCGCGCCTCAAACGCCGGCGGGGCTGGGGATGACGCCCGCAGGGCACGGTTCAGCGCGGGCCCATGTGACGCGCCTCAAACGCCGGCGGGGCTGGGTGAGACCGCCCGGGCCAGGTACCGCGCCGACGAGGCCAGGTATGACGCCCGCAGGGCACGGTTCAGCGCAGGCCCACGTGACGCGCCTCAAACGCCGGCGAGGCTGGGAATGGCACCGCCCGGGCCAGGTATCGCGCTGGCGAGGCCAGGTATGACACCGGCAGGGCACGGTTCGGCGCAGGTCCATGTGACGCGCCTCAAACGCCGGCGGGGCTGGGGATGACGCCGCCCGGGCCGGGTATCGCGCCGACGAGGCCAGGTATGACACCGGCAGGGCACGGTTCAGCGCAGGCCCATGTGACGCGCCTCAAACGCCGGCGGGGCTGGGGATGACACCGCGCGGGTCAGGTATGACACCGGCGGGGCTGGGGATGACGCCGCCCGGGCCGGGTGTGACGCCGGCGGGGCTGGGGGGGCAGTTCGGTAGGGCGTCGGTGGTCAGGGGAGGAGGCGGAGTTCCTTCGCGGTGGAGACGGCGCCGGTGCGGGTGTCGACGTTGAGTTTGGCGTAGATGCGGCCGAGGTGGGTTTTGACGGTGGCCTCGCTGATGAAGAGGGCGCGGGCGATCTCGCGGTTGCCGAGGCCGCGGGCGAGCTGGCCGAGGATGTCGCGTTCGCGGTCGGTGAGGGTGGGCCGCCCCGCGCCGCGCATGCGGTCCATGACGCGGGTCGCGACGGGCGGCGAGAGGACGGTGCGGCCCTGGGCGGCGGCGTGGATCGCGGTGAACAGCTCCTCGGGGCGTTCGGCCTTGAGGAGGTAGCCGGTCGCGCCGGCCTCGATGGCGCGGGTGATGTCGGCGTCGGTGTCGTACGTGGTGAGGACGAGGACGTGGACGTCGGGGGCGGCGATCCGGCGGGTCGCCTCCACGCCGTCGATCCCGGCCCCGAGCTGAAGATCCATCAGCACCACGTCGGGCCGCAGCTTCGCCGCCATGGCCACCGCCTCCTCCCCGCTGCCCGCCTCCCCCACGACCTCGATGTCGGGTTCGCTGCCGAGCAGGGCGAGCAGCCCGGCGCGGACGACGGCGTGGTCGTCGCAGAGCAGGATCCGTACGGCGGTCATCGGTCCTCCAGGGGACGTTCGAGGGGGATCGCGGCGGAGAGGACGGTGCCTTCGCCGGGCGCGGATTCGACGGTGAGGACGCCGCCGAGCTGCCGGAGCCGGGCGCGCATGGCGGCGAGGCCGTGCCCCCGTACTCCCGGGTCGCGTACGCCGGGGGCCCGCTCGGCGGGGCGGAATCCCACGCCGTCGTCGGCGATGTCGAGGACGACCTGGTCGTCGAGGTGGCTGAGGGTGAGCGTCGCGGAGGTCGCTCCGGCGTGTTCGCGTACGTTCGCGAGCGCGCCCTGGGCGATGCGCAGGAGTGCGGACTGCACCCGGTCGGGCAGTTCGCCGGGGGTCCCGTCGAGGTGGAAGCGGACGGGCAGGGCGTCGGCGCTCTCGCGTTCGGCGAGGGTGCGCAGCGCCTGGGCGAGGCCGCCGCCCTCGGCGAGTTCGGCGGGGGCGAGGTCGTGGACGAAGCGGCGGGCCTCGGCGAGGCTGCGTTCGGCGATGGACTCGGCGGTGCGGACATGGCCGCGGGCGCGTCCGGGGTCGCTGTCCCAGGTGCGTTCGGCGGCCTGGAGCAGCATCTGCTGGCTGGAGAGGTTCTGGGCGAGGGTGTCGTGGATCTCCATGGAGAGCCGCTGGCGTTCGGCGAGCGCGCCTTCGCGCCGTTCGGTGGCGGCCAGCTCGCGGCGGGTGCGGAGGAGGTCGTCGACGAGGTTCCGCAGCCGGTCGGCCTGGCGGCGCATGTGGAGGAAGACGGCGGTGGCGAGGACGGCGACGACGGGCGGCAGCAGGAAGAGGTTGGGGTCGAGGCCCTGCCGCAGCCGCCATTCGGCGAGCATGACGAGGGCGCAGAGCACGGCGACGAGGGCGACGGCGGCGCGGGTGGGCAGGGATCTGAGCCCGGTGTAGATGAGGGGTACGGCGCACCAGGCGAAGCTGGGCGCGAGCAGCACGATCACGACCCAGCAGCCGACGACGAGCCCGAGGCGGAGGCGTTCGCCGCGGCCGTGGGCGCGGGCGGTGAGCCGGTGTCCGGCGAGCTGAAGGGCGGCGAGGGCGGCGCTGAGGGAGATGACCCAGGGCGCCCGGGGGCTCTCCGGGTGCTTGATCAGGTAGCGGACGAGGGCTCCGGCGAGCAGGGCGATGAAGGCCGTGTTCATGACGGTGTCGAGCCATCGGTCGTCCCGGTCGGCGGCGCGGATGTCCTGTGCCGGGGCGCGGACGTCCCGGTCGGCGGCGGGGACGTCCTGTGCCGGGGCCTCCTGGGCGTCCGGGGGCCGGCGGGGCTGGGACATGACGTTCTCTCCTGCTTCGGCGGACCGCTGACGCTCGGGCCCGCCGTGCGACCGGCCCCGCTCCCCGCATCGTGACCCGGCGCGGGGATCCCCGCATCAGCCGATCGGTCGACCCGGGCCTCGTCCATCATGCCTGCGCGGAGCAGCCGGTACGCCGACGGCCGGGGCGGTCCCGCCGCCGGAGGATCGGTGGCAGAGGGATCGGCGAGTCCGCCGGACCCGGCCGACCGGTCATCCCGCATCCAGCCACAGGAGCCAAGGATCATGAAGAAGATGTCGACCCGCACCCGTGTCCTCACCGGCGCCGTCGCCGCCGCCGCGCTGGGCGCGGGCACGTTCGGCGCGGTCTCCGCGAACGCCTCCACCCCCGCCGCCGAGTCGCGTGCCGCGGTGAAGGCGGACACCTCGAACCGTCATCTGCAGCAGACCACGCATCTGACGGTGGACGCGGCGTCGAGGGCGGCGCAGGCGACGCTGGACGCGGCGGAGCGGGCGGGCCAGCGGGTGACGGTCGCGGTGGTGGACCGGAACGGCAACACGCTGGTGACGCTGCGCGGCGACGGCGCGGGCCCGCAGTCGTACGAGTCGGCGGAGCGGAAGGCGTTCACGGCGGTGTCGTGGAACGCGCCGACGTCGGAGCTGGTGAAGCGGCTGGAGTCGACGCCGAATCTGAAGGACATCCCGGGCACGCTGTTCCTGGGCGGCGGCGCCCCGGTGCAGGTCAAGGGCGCTCCGATCGCGGGTATCGGGGTGGCGGGCGCGCCGAGCGGCGCGCAGGACGAGGAGTTCGCGAAGGCTGGCGTGGCGGCGCTGGCCCGCTGACGGCGGGCGGGCTCGGACGGCTGACGGGCCCGCGGGCACTCGGGCAGCGGGGCCCGGGCCCGCGGGCACTCGGGCAGCCGGCGCTCGGGCGCGGGCGTCGCCGGGCCGGGACCCGGCCGCCCGCTCCGGCCCGCTCCGGCCCGCTCCGGCCCGCTCCGGCCCGCTCCGGTCCGCCCCGGTCCGCCCGCTCAGACCCGGCCCGCTCGGGTCCGCGCCGCCCCGTCGGCCAAGCCCTAGGATCGCCCGCGTGGGCCGGTCAGCTCGTACGCGTCTTCTCTCGCCCGCCGTCGCGGTGCTCCTCCTCGCGGGGTGCTCCGGCGGCGGGCAGACCGCTGTCGGGGGCGGGCCGGACGCGGCGGGGGTGGGCGATCCGCTCTTCCCCACGCTGGGCAACGGGGGCTATGACGTCCGGCACTATCTGCTGACGCTGGAGTACGACCCGGGGTCGGGCCGGCTGGCGGGCACGGCGGAGATCCTGGCGCGGGCGACCCGGGAGCTGGACGTCTTCCATCTGGATCTGCACCGGCTCTCCGCGTCGGAGGTGACGGTGGACGGCGCGGGGGCGCGGACCGGTCATGACGGCGACGAGCTGGCGGTGCGTCCGGCGGAGCCGGTCGCCGCGGGCCGGCTGTTCCGTACCGTCGTGCGGTACGCGGGCGCGCCGAGCGCGATCACCGACGCGGACGGTTCGGAGGAGGGCTGGCTGAGGACTCCGGACGGCGCGCTGGCGGTGGGGGAGCCGATGGGCTCGATGGCCTGGTTCCCGGGGAATCACCATCCGAGCGACAAGGCGACGTACGACCTGTCGGTGACGGTTCCGGAGGGGCTGGAGGCGGTCTCCAACGGCGAGCCGGCGGGCGAGCGGACCTCCGGGGGCCGGACGACGTTCGGGTGGCGGTCGAAGGAGCCGATGGCGAGCTATCTGGCGACGCTGGCGATCGGCCGGTTCGAGGTCGGGTCGTCGCGGACGCGGTCGGGTGTGCCGGTGGTGACGGCGGTCGACGAGGCGGTGTCGGAGAGTCTGTCGCGGCGGATCCCGGAGGCGCTGGAGTGGGCGGAGGGCCTTTTCGGCCCGTATCCCTTCTCGTCCGCCGGGGCGATCGTGGTGCCGGACGAGGCGGTGGGCTATGCCCTGGAGACGCAGAGCCGGCCGGTCTTCCCGGCGGGGTCGTTCACGCCGGAGATCCTGGCGCACGAGATCGCCCATCAGTGGTTCGGCGATTCGGTGACGCCTTCGTCGTGGCGGGACATGTGGCTGAACGAGGGGTTCGCGACCTACGCGGAGTGGCTGTGGGCGGAGGAGTTCGGCTCCACCCCGGTCGGGCGGAGCTTCGACCGGGCGTTCGCGGACTCGGGCAATTGGGACTTCCCGCCCGCGCGCCCGCCGTCGGCGGCCCGGATCTCGGACGATCCGGTGTACGAGCGGGGCGCGATGGTCCTGCACCAGGTGCGGCTGGCGGTGGGGGACGAGGTCTTCTTCCGGCTGCTGCGGGGGTGGGCGCGCGAGCACCGGCACGGGAACGCGTCGACCGCCGATTTCACCGCGTACGCCGAGAGGGTCTCGGGCCGGGATCTCGACGGGGTGTGGGACGTCTGGCTGTACGGGGAGGGCCGGCCGCCCGGGCCCTGAGCGGGGCACGGGGGCGACGGGCAGAGGGGTGACGGGCAGAGGGGTGACGGGCAGAGGGCGTGGGCGCACGGCCGAGGCAGAAGGCAGGGGCGAGAGCGGGCCGGAGGCGGAAGACGGGGCCGGCGGCATTACCTCGGACGTCATCGACCGGGCGGCGGGCCGCGGACAGACTCTGCGTCAGGGCGCACGAGTCGCCCGCAAGGCCCGTGAGGGCCTGTGAGTCCGTACCGCCTCGGCGGCCCCGACCGGGCCCGGGGCCCTTGAGTCCGAAGAGACCGGAGCACCTCATGTCGTCGCGTATCCGCCCTCTGCTGGTTCTTCTGACCGCCGCCGCGATGCTGCCGCTGAGCACGGGCGCCGCCTCGGCGTCGTCCGCCCCCGCGCCGTGCGCGGCCCCGGCCCCGGCCGAGGCCCCGGTCCGGGCCGGGGAGGCCGGCCGGAAGTCGCCGCTGCCGCCGAACGCGGCGGCGTTCATGGCCGCCTACACCGCCTGGGGGGACAAGCCGACGGTCTGCGAGTATCTGAAGCTCTTCACCCGGGACGGCACTCTGATGGACACCGGTCTCCCCGCGCCGATCGGCCTCGCCGCCATCGAGGAGCAGATGAAGGCGGTCCTGACCGTCATGCCGGACTACCGTTTCGTGCCGCTGTCGGCGGACTCCTCCCCGGACGGCCGGGTGATCTTCGTCAAGGCCCGCAACACGGGCACCGTGACCGCCGCGAACGGGACCTCCGCCGAGGTCGACTACGTGACCACGCACCGGCTGGTGCTGCGGGGCGAGCTGGTGGAACAGGGGCGGCGGTTCTGGGACCAGACGGAGCTGTTCCGTCCGCTGGAGCCGAGCCTGCCCCGGCTCTTCGAGGGGCTGGGTCCGGCGGGCCCGCAGGGGCGGCCGGACGCCGGCGCTCCGCGCCACAAGCCGGTGCCGCCGGCGGCGGCACGGCAGCAGCCGAAGCCGGGCACGGCGGAGTGGAAGGAGCGGCGGAAGCGGGCGTGGAACAGCGGTGACATGTCCGCGCTGGTGCCGGACGCGCGCGGGCTGCGGCTGACCGGCCCGGGGCTGAGCGGTCCGATCACGTCCACGGCGACGGCCCAGGAGTATCTCGGCCGGTTCTACGGCAGGGTCCACGGCCCGATGAAGCTGGAGCCGGGCCACACCGTGCGCAAGGGCCGCACGGTCTACCAGGAGTGGGTGGGCCACGCGAAGGTCGGCCCGACCGAGTCGTCGGCGAGCACGGTGACGTACGGGATCGTCGAGCAGTTCACCCTCGGCGAGCGCGGCGCGGTGGACTGGGAGCTGTCCTTCGAGACGCTGGACCTGGTGGCCACCGGGGACGCGATCAAGACGCTGCGGGAGCGGCTCTTCCCGCCGAGGAACCCGTCGGCTCCGTCGGCCCCGTCGGCGCCGTCGGCCTCCTGAGGGAGCGGCCCCGGCCCTCCGCGCGGACGCGCGGGAGACCGGGGCCGCACCGGACCGAGAGGCTCAGCGGTTCAGGGACCCAGCGGTTCAGAGACTCTCCGGCTCGGCGACCCAGGGTGAATCACCGGCTCAGAGGTTGACGCCGAAGTCCCGGGCGATGCCCTCCAGGCCCGAGGCGTACCCCTGGCCGACCGCGCGGAACTTCCACTCCGCGCCGCTGCGGTACAGCTCGCCGAAGACCATCGCGGTCTCGACGGCCGCGTCCTCGCTCAGGTCGTAGCGCGCGATCTCGGCGCCGCCGGCCTGATTGACGACGCGGATGTACGCGTTGCGCACCTGGCCGAAGTTCTGGGTGCGGGCGACGGCGTCGTAGATGGAGACCGGGAAGACGATCTTGGCGACATTGGCGGGGAGACCGGCCAGATTGACGTTGATCTGCTCGTCGTCGCCGCCGCCCTCGCCGGTGCGGTTGTCACCGGTGTGGACGATGGTCTGGTCGGGCGTGGCGCGGTTGTTGAAGAAGACGAAGTGCGCGTCGGAGGCGACCTTGCCCGCTCCGTCCACCCCGATCGCGGAGGCGTCGAGGTCGAAGTCCGTGCCGGTGGTGGTGCGGACGTCCCAGCCGAGGCCGACGGTGACGGCGGTCAGGCCCGGGGCCTCCTTGGTCAGAGAGATGTTGCCGCCCTTGGTCAGGCTTACTGCCATTGGGAAGTCCCCTTCGTGTGCGGATGTGCGCCGGTCCGGGCCTTCCCGGATCCGCCGGTACCCGTCTTAACGCAGACAAGGCAGCCGCGGGTTCCTTGCGGAAGCGCCGGTTCCAGAGAAATCGAGATGACGTGAACATCACGGACACGCGACCATGGGGGCATGTCCGGTCCCTATGTCGTCCGCGGCTCGGTCTCCCTGCCGGAGTCCGAGCTGATCTGGCGATTCTCCAGATCGTCCGGACCGGGCGGTCAGCATGTGAACACCAGCGACTCCCAGGTGGAGCTGCGCTTCGACCTCGCCCGCACGGAGGCGCTGCCTCCGGTGTGGAAGGAGCGGGCGCTGGAGCGGCTGGCGGGCCGGCTGGTGGGCGGGGTGGTCTCGGTCCGCTCCTCGGAGCACCGCTCCCAGTGGCGCAATCGCGAGAGCGCCGCGGTGCGCCTGGCGGCGCTGCTGGCGGAGGCGACGGCCCCGCCGCCGAAGCCGCGCCGGGCGCGCAAGATCCCGCGCGGGCTCAACGAGCGGCGGCTGCGGCAGAAGAAGCAGCGCTCGGACACCAAGCGCGGACGGTCGGGCCGCGACTGGCACTGACGGGCGCGCCGCGCCCGCACGGCGTACGGACCGCACGGCGTACGGGAACCCCCGCCGCCCGGCGTACGGAAGCCCGCGGGCGGGACGCCCGCGGACGAGGAGCCCATGCCCGGCGAACCCGCGGGAGGGAAGTCCATGCGCGGCAAACCCGTGGGAGGGAAGTCCATGCGCGGCAAACCCGTGGGAGCGCTCCCGGACGCCCCGGAACGACCCCCGGCTATCCCACGGTGATCCCGGCCCGGCCCGGCCGGACACCCGCCGCGGCTCAGCCCAGCTGCCGGTACTTCCCCTGGAAGTACGTCAGCGGACCGCCGTCCGCGCCCGCCGGCCCCACCTTCAGCACCCGCCCGATGACCAGGGTGTGGTCACCGGCGACCACGCGCTGCTCGGTGCGGCACTCCAGGGTGGTCAGGGCCCCGCCCACCAGGGGCGCGCCGCTCACCTCGCCCCGGCTCCAGGGGATGTCCTCGAACAGCAGCCGGTCGCTGACCCGGCCCTTCATGGCGAATCGTCCCGCGATGTGCCGCTGGCTGCCGGAGAGGACCGAGACCGCCCAGTGCGGCTGCTCGGCGAGGAGGTCGTCCATCCGGGAGCCGTTGCGCAGGCTCACCATCACCAGCGGCGGGTCCAGCGACACGGACACGAAGGCGGTGGCCGTCATGCCGATGTCCTCGCCCCTGGGCCCCTCGTCGGGGTCGTGGGCGGTCACCAGCACCACTCCCGCGGCCAGACGGGCCATGGCCGCACGGAACTCCTCGTTGCTCACCCCATCAGGATGCGGGATCGCGCTGTCGGAATCGGGGCCGAGGGGCCCGCTGGTCTCGGAAGCGATCGTCGTCTGCGGCACACGGGGCACGCTAGCCTCGTCGTCGCCCGTCGCGCATCGGACCAGGGGACCAACGTGGTCCTAGGACTTCCGGCCCGGCCGGACGCCGGATTTGCGTTCGGAGACGCCGGAGCGGCCCGTACGCCCGTACACCCGCTCCGGCGGCCATTCACCCGCCCATGTGACTTGAGTCACAGAGGGGCTTATTTGTTGACCCTGTGTACCGGGTGGACAGCTCGCTGTGATTCAGTGGCCGGGATACCGCAACGAGAAGACCGCACAAGAAGGCCGAAGAGAAACCTGGAGTCTGCTGTCGAGGTCTCGGGGAGAGCGAGCATGGAGACCGAGTCGGAGCCGTACGTCCGTCTTGCGACCCTGCGGCAGCTGCACAAAGTGGTCGCCGATCTCAACACCGCCCGCAGCCTGGCCGACACTCTGCAGACCGTCGCCGACGGCATCGTGGCCGGCCTCGGCTATGAGCTGGCGTGCGTCAATCTCGTACGCCCCGACGGGGATCTGGTCGTCGCCGCCTTCGCCGGCAGCGCCGCCGCGGAGGCTCTGATCACCGGCCGCGTCGGCTCCCGGCCCTCCTGGGAGCGCCGGCTGTCCATGGGCGAGGCCTGGGGAGAGCTGCGGTTCATCCCGCACACCGAGGGCTGGGTGCTCATCGAGGACGATGTGCCGCAGTGGCACACCGAGGGCCCCGATCCCCGCTTCGAGGACGAGTGGCACCCCCAGGACCGGCTCTACGCGCCCATGTTCACCTCCGGCGGCGGCCGCGAACTGCTCGGCGTCATCTCCGTCGACCGGCCGCGCAACGGCCGCCGTCCGGGCCCCTGGGGGCAGGAAGCCCTCCAGATGTACGCCTCCCAGGCCGCCATTGCGATCAGCAACGCCCGGCTGCGAGCAAACATGCAGCGCGCCCTCGTCCGCCTCGAACGCGAGCAGCAGGCGCTGCGCGCCAGCGAGGAGTCCTTCCGCCAGGCCTTCGAGTACGCGCCCAGCGGGATGGCGATCGCCGAGATGGGCGGCGACCAGCACGGGCGGCTGCTGCGCACCAATGACGCGCTGTGCCGGCTGCTGGGCCGCCCCGCCTCCGCGATGCGGCGGTACTCCTTCGCGGACCTCGTGCACCCCGAGGACGTCGGCACGCTGCTGCGCACCTCCGCCGAGGGGGGCAGGGCCGAGCTGCGGCTCGGCCGCCGCGACGGCAGCTATGTCTGGGTCTCGCTGCGGAACTCGGTCGTCGCCGACACCACCGACGGCCCGCGCTTCCTGCTCACCCATGTCGAGGACATCGAGGACCGCAAGCGCCACGAGCTGGCGCTCGCGCACCGCGCCTCGCACGACGCGCTCACCGGGCTGCCCAACAGCGCGGAGCTGCGCGCCCGGCTCAGCGCCAAGCTCTGCGAGCGGCCGCCCGCCGCGCCCGGCTCCCCGGAGGAGGGCGGCGACGGCGCGTTCGACCCGGAGAGCGGCGCGCTGTTCAACGCGGACGGCTTCGACTTCGGCCCCGTGGGCGCCGCGTACGACCACCATGTGCACGCGATCGCGCCCGACGACGAGGTGGACGACGGCACGAAGGGACTCGCGGTGCTCTTCTGCGACCTGGACGGCTTCAAGTCGATCAACGACCGGTTCGGGCACCAGACCGGTGACGCGGTGCTGGTCGAGGTGGCCCGGCGGCTCACCCGCGGGGTGCGCGAGGGCGACACCGTGGCCCGGCTCGGCGGCGACGAGTTCGTCGTCCTGGCCGACGGCCTCGGCGCGGCGGACGCGGCGGATCTCGCCGTACGGCTGCGGAACGCGATCATTCTGCCGATTCGGGTGGGCGGTCGCGGGGTGCGGGTCGGGGCCAGTTTCGGCATCAGCTGGGCGAGTTGCGGCATGTCCGTCGAGGAAGTGCTGCAATCCGCCGACCAGCGGATGTACATCGAGAAGCGGTCCCGGTCGAAGGTGCACCGGCGGGCCGGCTGACGCCACCGGCTGTCATGTTCTGGTCTTGTGACGATGGCCCCGATTGGGGTCAACGCCACCCATTCCGTTACGCCGAACCGGGTAGGCTCGCCCGCGTCGGCGTAGGGCTGACGACGGTGAGGAGGGACCAGGGATGACGGCCGGGAACAACGGCGCGAGCACGCCGGAGGACGACGATCCGTTCGGATATCTGTACGAGGACGGGCACGCGGCGGGCGCCACATCGCCCTCGGGCCGGGGGCGCGGCTACGGCTACCCGGGTCCCGCGGCGCCTCAGCCCGGAGTCCCCAGGACCTCGTACAACCATGTCCGGGCGGTCGGCGAGCGCCAGTACGGCGGCCCTCAGCAGTACGCCCCGCAGCAGCAGGGCTACCCGCAGCAACAGGGTTACCCCCAGCAGCCCGGCCACCCGCAGCAGGGATACCCCCAGCAGGGTCATCCGCAGCAGCAGGGCCATCCCCAGCAGGGTTACGCCCAGTACGCCGCGCCCGAGGCCCACGCCGGGGGCCCGCCCACCCAGACCGTGCCCCACCAGGGCGGCCGCGGTTCCGGCGGCCGGGGGCCCAACACCAAGGGTCTGCTGATCGGCGCGATCGCCGTGGTGGCCGTCGTGGTGATCGGCATCACCATCGCCGTGCTGGGGAAGGACGACGACAAGAAGAACCAGTCCGACGGGGACAAGGAGCCGCAGCAGACCGGGTCCTCCGCCCCGGCCGAGCCGGGGAAGCCCAGCACCGAGCCGTCCGAGTCCGCCGAGGAGCCCGCCGAGGCCCTGCCCAAGCAGGACGCCATCACCCTGCGGCTCGGCGGGGGCGCGGCGACCAGCAAGGACATCGAGGGCGCGCAGGGCACCGGAGGGGCGTACGTCAGCGCCTTCAACACCGTCGGCGCGTCGGTCACCTGGAAGGCGAAGGTCCCGAGCGCGGGCGACTACCGGCTCTATGTCCGCTACGCCATCCCCAACAAGGACGCCAACGCGACCCTGACGATCAACGGCAAGGCGAACACCAACCCGCTGGGCCTCAAGGACTTCATCAACTCCAGCGACGCGGAGTGGGAGAAGAACTGGCAGACGACCTGGGCGCCGGTGACGCTGAAGGACGGCGAGAACGAGATCAGGATCTCGTGCGAGCAGGGCAATCAGTGCGACGCCGTGCTCGACTGGCTTCAGGTCAGCGACGGGGCGCTCTGATCCGGCGTCCGGGGCCCGGCCGGTCCCGGCACTGAACCCGGGCCGCCGTCCGGGGCGCCCAGCAGCCCCAGAAAGCCCGCCACGGTCCCGGCCATCGCCGTACGGGCCGGGGCCAGATACTTCCGGGGGTCGACCGTCCCCGGCCCGGCCGCCAGGAAGTCCCGTACCGCGCCGGTGAACGCCGCGTTCAGCGCCGTACCCACATTGATCTTGACCATCCCGGCCGCGACCGCCGCGCGGATCTCGGCGTCCGGGACGCCCGAGGAGCCGTGCAGCACCAGCGGTACGGGGACCGCGTCCCGCAGCCGGGCGATCAGCTCGTGGTCCAGGGCGGCGGTGCGCTCGGTCATCGCGTGCGAGGAGCCCACGGCCACCGCCAACGCGTCGACGCCGGTCGCGGCGGTGTAGGCGGCCGCCTCGGCGGGGTCGGTGCGGACCCCGGGGGCGTGCGCGCCGAGCGGGGCCTCGCCCTCCTTGCCGCCGACCCTCCCCAGCTCGGCCTCGACCCAGATGCCGCGCTCATGGCCCCAGCGCACCGCGTCCGCCGTGGCCCGCACATTCTCCTCGTACGGCAGCTTCGACGCGTCGAACATGACCGAGCTGAAGCCGTGCCCCTCGGCGGCGCGCAGCAGCCCGGCGGAGACCACATGGTCGAGGTGGAGGGCGAGCGGGACGCTCGACGCGCGGGCGACGGCGGCGCTCGCGGCGGCGATGGCGGAGAGTTCGCCGCCGTGGAAGCGGACCGCGTTCTCGGAGATCTGCAGGACGGCGGGCGCGCCGGCGCTCTCCGCGCCGGCGGCGATCGCCTCCGCGTGCTCCAGGGTGATGACGTTGAAGGCGGCGACGCCGCGCCGCCCGGCGACGGCGGCGGAGACGAGTTCAGCGGTGCTGACGAGTGGCATGGTCCGTTCTCACTTCCCGGGCGCGGGCCCGTTCGTCACGCCCCGGCGGCGCGGGGTCGCGTCCGCCGGGCCCGTACGGCGGACAGGGCCGCGTCGGGTGTCATGCGGGTCCCGGGCGCTCCGTCACCCTCACGCGCGGCAGCAGCCGTTCGTACGCCTCCCGGTCGAACTCGCCCGCCGCCGGGGCCAGGACGGTCGCGGCGGACAGGGCGACGGCGCGGGCCAGGCACTCGGAGCGGGGCAGGCCCTCCACCGCTCCGGCGAGCAGGGCCGCGACGGCGGAGTCGCCGGCTCCGGTGGGATTGCCCCGGACCGGTTCGGGCAGGGCCGCCTGCCAGACGCCGTCCGGGCCGGCGGCGAGCAGCCCGTCGGGGCCGAGGGAGGCGACGACGGTGCGCGCGCCCCGGCGGCGGGCGTCGCGGGCGGCGCGCAGGGGCTCCCGGGCGCCGGTCAGCCGGGCGAGTTCCTCGGCGTTGGGCTTGACCAGGTCGGGGCGGGCGGCGACGCCCCGGCGCAGCGGTTCCCCGCTGGTGTCGAGCAGGACGGGCACCCCGGCCGCGCGGGCCCGGCGGACGAGTTCGGCGTACGCCCCGACATGGATTCCGGGCGGCAGGCTGCCGCAGAGGGCGACCGCGTCCGCGTCCCGCAGGAGTGCGGCGTACCGCTCCAGGAAGGCGGCCCACTCCTCGGGGGCGACGACCGGTCCCGGCTCGTTGAGCTGGGTGGTGTCGCCGGTGGCGCTGTCCACGACGGCGATGGTGCGGCGGGTGCCGCCGGCGGTGGGGACGAGGGCGTCGCGCGGCGGGAGGGGGGCGAGGAGGCCGCGCAGCACCTCGCCGACCGGGCCGCCCGCGAAGCCGGTGACGACGGACTCGTGGCCCAGCGCGGAGAGCACCCGGGCGACGTTGAGGCCCTTGCCGCCGGGGCGTTCGGTGACCTCGCCGACGCGGTGGCTGGTGTGCGGGGTGAGGGCACCGACGGTGTAGGTGATGTCGAGCGCGGTGTTGAGCGTGACCGTCAGAATCACCGCGACACCCCTTCGGCCGACTGCGCTGATGCACGTCCTGATCAGGTCCTGATCATGCCAAAAGGAAGGCGGTTGGCCCAGACCCTGGGCCAACCGCCTTGCCATGCTTTGCCATGCCTTCACCCCAACTGGGGCGAATCACCCATGTGCCCCTGTCGGCGCACCCGTTGGGCCGGGACGCTAGGGCTCGATCACCCAGGCGCCCTTCCGCATCACGCCCTTGAGGCGGAACGACTCGTCCAGGACGACGAGGTCGGCGTCCTTGCCGGTCTCCAGGGAGCCGACCCGGTCGTCGACGCCGAGGAGCTTCGCGGGGTTGGCGGAGATCGCCCGGACGATGTCCTCGACCGGGATGCGGTCGACGGTGGCGGCCCGTCTGAAGGCGGTGTCCAGGGTGAGCGTGGAGCCCGCGATGGCCCCGCCCTCGGCGAGGCGCGCGACGCCGTCCACGACGTCGACGGCGAGCGGGCCGAGCTGGTAGCGCCCGTCCCCGAAGCCCGCCGCGTCCATGGCGTCGGTGATGAAGGCGACCCGGCCCGCGCCCGCGCGGTGGAAGGCGAGTTCGAGGGCGGCGGGGTGCAGATGGGTGCCGTCGTTGATCAGCTCGACGGTGACCCGCTCGTCCTCCAGCAGGGCGGCGATCGGGCCGGGGGCCCGGTGGCCGATCTGCGGCATCGCGTTGAAGAGGTGGGTCGCGACGGTCGCGCCCGCGTCGATGGCCGCGACGGTCTGCTCGTAGGTGGCGTCCGTGTGCCCGACGGCGGCGATCACGCCGTGCTCGGCGAGCAGCCGTACGGAGTCGAGGCCGCCGGGGCGCTCGGTGGCCAGCGTGACCATCCGGGCGGTGCCGCGCGCGGCGTCGATCAGCTTGCGCACCTCGGCCGGGTCGGGGTCGCGCAGCAGTTCCTCGCTGTGCGCGCCCTTGCGGCAGGGGGAGATGAAGGGGCCCTCGAAGTGGATGCCGGCGAGATCGCCCTGCTCGACCAGTTCGGAGAGGGCGCCGGCGCGGCGGGCGAGGAAGTCGGTCTCGGCGGTGACCAGGGAGGCGACGAGGGTGGTGGTGCCGTGCTCGCGGTGGGTGCGGACACCGCGCAGGACGTCCTCGGTGGTGCCTCCGGTGAAGGAGGCGCCGCCGCCGCCGTGGTTGTGGAGGTCGACGAAGCCGGGCACGATCCAGTGACCGGACAGATCACGGGCGGGGGCGTCGTCGGGGGCGACGGCGGCGATCTTCGTACCGTCGACAGTCACCCGGCCGTTCTCCACGGTGCCGGTCGGCAGGACGACCCGGGCCCCGGTGAGGACGGTGCTGTCGGCGCGGGCGGCGCTGTCGGCGAGTGCTGCGCGAGCGGCCATTAGGCGGTTACCTCCGAGTCGGTGGCGATCAGATCCCAGGCGAGCAGCCCGGCGCCCAGACATCCAGCGGTGTCTCCGAGGGCGGCCGGAACGATGGAGGGCAGCTTCTGGAACGTGACTCGCTCCGCGACGGCGGCCCGCAGTGGTGTGAACAAGGTTTCCCCGGCCTCCGCGAGACCGCCACCGATGATGATGGTGCGCGGGTCCAGCAGGGTGAGCGCGGTGACCAGTCCGGCGGCGAGGGCGTCGACGGCGTCGCGCCAGACGGCGACGGCTCGGGGATCGCCCGATTCGACGGCCTTGGCGCAGTCGGCGGCGTCGGCGGCGGAGTCGCCGCTGGCGAGGGCCCAGGCGCGGGTGACGGCGGCGGCGGAGGCGAGGGTCTCCAGACAGCCGCGCTGGCCGCAGCCGCAGTCGGGGCCGTCGGGGCGGACGACGACATGGCCGATCTCGCCCGCGTAGCCGTGGGCCCCGGCCTCGATGGCGCCGTCGATGCCGATCGCGCCCGCGATCCCGGTGCCCAGCGGTACGAAGAAGAAGCGGTCGGCACCCTGCCCGGCGCCGATCCGGCCCTCGGCGAGTCCGCCCGTACGGACATCGTGGCCGAGGGCGACGGGGACTCCGTCGAGTCGCTCGCTCAGCAGTGCGCGCAGGGGGACGTCACGCCATCCGAGGTTGGCGGCGTACACCGCCACGCCCTTGTCGGAGTCGACGATTCCGGGGATGGCGACGCCGGCGGCGAGTGCGGACCCTCCGAGGTGTTCCTGGCCGTACGCGCGAAGGTCGCCGGCGAAGTCGAGGATGGACTGCACGACGGCCTCGGCGCCACGTTCCCGCCCCGTGGCGCGCCGGGCCTCATGGAGGAGGGTCCCGTCCGCGCCGACAAGGGCGGCTTTCATGCCGGTGCCGCCCACATCGAGGGCGATGACGTGTCTCACGTGGACAGTCTCGCGCGAGAGGCCCCGAAAGGTCTAGTCCACTACACCCGATTGTTGCGCAACCGTACAAACTCCTTCGCAGGTCGCACGCCCTTCCACCACACATCACCCCCTCCGAATCCACCCCTCCCAACCCCGCGGAACCACCCCCTCCACACCCCGCGAATCCCCCTCTCCCCCCGCACGGATCCAGCCCCCGGGGCCAATTGCCGACCAACGGGATCCGGCCCGCGCTTCGTGCGGACGGGGGGGCGGCCCGGGGGCCGGCGGGGGCCGGGGGGTGGTGGCCGCCGGGGCCCGGGCCCGGCCCGGGGCCCGCGCCCACCCGGACGCGGGCCCCTCGGCGGGCGCGGGCCCGCCGGGAGGCCGTGGCCTCCCGGGGAGCGGGCACCGCGCGGCGGGGGGCAGGGGGCGGGTCCGCGAGGGACCCGGCCGCACGGAGCCAGGCGTACACGCACGGAAGCGGGCGACCCCGCGCGGAGCCACACCCTCCCCGGGAGAGACGCGCCTCAACGCAGGCCCGGGGAGCAAGCCCCGCGCGACGGACGCGGGCCCGACCGCACGGAGCCAGGCGTACACGCCCCGACGCGGGCGACCCGTGCGGAGCCGCCCCGGGCAGAGACGCGCCTCAAGGCAGACCCGGGGAGCGAGCCCCGCGCGGGGGCGCGGGCCCGACCGCACGGAGCGAGGCGCACCCGCACGGACGCGGGCGAGCCGTGCGGGGCCGCCCCGGGCAGAGACGCGCCTCAAGGCAGGCCCGGCGAGCGAGCCCCGCGCGGGGGCGCGGGCCCGACCGCACGGAGCGAGGCGCACCCGCCCGGACGCGGGCGACCCCGCGCGGGGCCACACCCTCCCCGGGAGAGACGCGCCTCAAGGCGGACCCGGGGAGCGGACACCGCGCGGCGAGGGAACGAGCCCGCGAAGGACCCGACCGCGAGGAGCGAGGCGTACACGCCCGTGCGGGGGCCCGCCCCGGGCAGAGGCGCCTCAAGCCGGGCCCGGCGAGCGAGCCCCGCGCGAGGGCGCGGGCCCGGCCGCACGGAGCCAGGCGCACCCGCACGGAGGCGGGCGACCCGTGCGGGGCCGCACCTGCCGGGGAAAGGCGGACCCGGGGAGCGAGCGCCGCGCGGCGGGCAGGGGGCCGGGGCGCTGTGGGAGGGGTGTCCCGTCGCGCCGCGCGGGCGCTTACGCCTCAGGGGAGAGGATCACGCTCCGTGAGAGATTGCGCGGGCGGTCCGGGTCGAACCCCTTCGCCTCGGCGAGGGCGACCGCGAGGCGCTGTGCGCGGACCAGCTCGGCGAGGGGGTCGACGCCGGGGCGGGCGACCAGTTCGCCGCCGACCCGGGCGACGTCGCCCGCGAGGCCCTCGGGCAGGTCGCCGAAGACCCAGGCCACCCGACCGGGCCCGGTGATCGCGATCGGGCCGTGGCGGTACTCCATCGCGGGGTAGGACTCCGTCCACGCCCCCGCCGCCTCGCGCATCTTCAGCCCCGCCTCCAGCGCCAGCCCGTACGTCCAGCCCCGGCCCAGGAAGGTCCACTGCTCCGCGCCCACCACCGCCTCCGGCAGGGGCTCGGTGACCGCCAGCTCGGCGTCCACCGCCGCGTCGGCGACCGGCTTCAGCCCCGGGACCTCGCCGAGCCCCGCGCGCAGGAACGCCAGCGCGGTCGTCGCAAACCGGGTCTGGACCACCGACTCCTCGTCCGCCCAGTCCAGCACCGCCACCGCGTCCGCCGCCTCCATCACCGGCGTCTTCGGGTCGGCGGTCAGCGCCGTCGTCGCGACCGTGCCCCGGAGGGCGGCGAGCAGCTCCAGCACCTCCGTGGTCGTACCCGAACGGGTGATCGCCACCACCCGGTCGTACCCGCGCCCCACCGGGAACTCCGACGACGCGAACGCGTCCGTCTCCCCCTGGCCCGCGGCCTCCCGCAGCGCCGCGTAGGCGATCGCCATGAACCAGGACGTCCCGCAGCCGGTGACGGCCACCCGCTCCCCCGGCCTCGGGAGCCCGCCGAAGTCCGCCGCGGCCTGTTCGGCCCGGCGCCAGCAGGCCGGTTGAGTCGCTATCTCTGTTGCGGTACGGGACATGCGGCATGGCTCCTAGCGCGTACACGTGCATACGGACCGGCACTTGACCACTTCGTGCCGAGACGTGCTTAGCAGGCCCGGACACATCCGGGCAATGGCACCCAGCGAGGGTGGTTTACAAAACCCTTCTGCGGAACAGACGTTGCAGAAGTGAGACCGCGCGGCATAGACCACTCAACCGCCGATGGTGGAAAATCGCAGCTCGCCCGGACGGGCGGGGCCGTGACAGACCGGCGCGCATCCAGCAATCGGCAAGGTGGGAGAAGAGCTGTGCAACGGCACTTCCTGAAACTGACGGCCGCGGCGGCCGCACTGGGAACGGCCGTCGCTCTTACGGGGTGCGGAGCCTCCGGCGGATCCTCGGACAAGGTCACCCTTACCCTCGTCGCCGCGGACTACGACGTCAACGGCGGCCAGAGCAGCAAGAATTACTGGACCGGACTCATCGAGGAATTCGAGTCGCAGAACGCCGACATCGAAGTCGAGGTCCAGATCGAACCCTGGACGGACGTGGACCGAAAGGTCGCGGAACTCGTCAAGGAGGGCAAGGCTCCCGACATGGCGCAGATCGGCGCGTACGCCGACTACGCGGCCGCCGACAAGCTCTACAGCGCCGACCAACTCCTTTCCGTACCGGTGCAGTCGAACTTCCTCGGCCCGCTGGTGAGCGCGGGCGAACAGCGCCGGGTGCAGTACGGACTGCCGTTCGCCGCCTCCACCCGGCTGCTCTTCTACAACAAGGAGCTGTTCGCGCGGGCGGGGGTGGAGAAGGCCCCCGAGACCTGGGCGGACCTGCGACAGGCCGCCGAGCTGCTGAAGGACCAGACGGACGTCACCCATCCGTACGCCCTGCCGCTGGGCCCCGAAGAGGCCCAGATCGAGACCATGATGTGGCTGCTCGGCGGTGACTCGGCCGGCTATGTGGACCCCAGCGGCAACTACTCCATCGACACCGCCGACAACACCGCCGTCCTCGACTGGATCAAGAAGAATCTGGTCGACACCGAGCTGACCGGCCCCGGGGCCCCCGGAGAGCTGAACCGCAAGGAGGCCTTCGCCGCCTTCACCAAGGGCGAGGTCGGGATGTTGAACGGCCACCCCTCGCTGATGAAGCAGGCCGAGAAGGCCGGCATCGAGCTGGGCAAGGTCCCGGTCCCAGGCCGCGACGGCAAGACGAAGGCCCCGCTCGGCGTCGCCGACTGGATCATGGGCTTCAAGGAGAACGGCAACAAGGACGAGATCGGCGACTTCCTGAACTTCCTCTTCAGCGACAAGAACGTCCTCGCCTTCGCCTCGCAGAACGATCTGCTGCCGGTGACCGTCTCCGCCTCCGAGGCGATGGAGACCGACCCGCAGCACAAGGATCTGCGGGAGTTCCTGCAAGAGCTGCCCAGCGCGCAGCTGCCCCCGGTCGACAAGACCTCCTGGGCCTCCGTCAGCGACGACATCAAGCGGAACATCGGCAAGGCGGTCGCGCCCGGCGCCTCCCCGGCCAAGGTGCTGGAGGGGATAGCGCAGAACGCGACGGCGGCCGAGGCCAGGGAAGAGGAGTAGCGAGCGCCCGGCACGGGGCCGCCGGACCGGCACGCCACGAGCCCGGCCCGCCCCGAAGCCCGACGCCCCCCGGCCCGCTCCCGCCCGCATGGCTATGTTGGACGTATGACCGACATCGAGCCGCTCAGCGAGCGCGAGCGGGCCGTCCTGGCCATGGAGCACCGCTCCTGGGCCGGCCCCGGCGCCAAGGAGCGCGCCATCAGGGAGCGGCTCGGGATCTCCCCGGTCCGCTACTACCAGCTCCTCAACGCCCTGCTCGACGACGCGCGCGCCCTGCGGCACGATCCCGTCACCGTCAATCGGCTGCGCCGGGTCAGAGACGAGAAACGCGAGCGCCGATAGGGTCGGGGGCATGGGCAGCTCCCCGTACGCGCATCCACTGCCGTCGCCGTCGACGCCCGCGGGCCGGGACGGTCTCGCCGCGCTCCTCGCACGGCCCCGAAGCGCCGTCGTCGCGCTCGACTTCGACGGCACCCTCGCCGAGATCGTGCCGGACCCCGAACAGGCCCGGGCCCACCCCGGCGCGGTGCCCGCGCTGGCGCGCCTCGCGCCGAAGGTCGCGTCGGTGGCGGTGGTCACCGGCCGCCCGGCCGGGGTCGCGGTCCGCCACGGCGGCTTCGCCGGGGCGCCCGGCCTGGACCGGCTGGTGGTCCTCGGCCACTACGGCTCGGAGCGGTGGGACGCCGTCACCGGCGCCGTGAACACCCCCGCCCCGCACCCGGGCGTCGCCGCCGTCCGCGCCGAACTGCCCGGCTTCCTCGACCGGATCGGGGCCTGGCGGGGCGTCTGGATCGAGGAGAAGGGCCGGGCGCTCGCCGTCCACACCCGGCGCGCCCAGGACCCCCTGGCCGCCTTCGAGGCCCTGCGCGAGCCGCTCGGCGCGCTCGCGGCCCGCCACGGCCTCGTCCTGGAGCCGGGCCGGATGGTCCTGGAGCTGCGCCCGCCGGGCATGGACAAGGGCGTCGCCCTCGCCGAGTACGTACGCGAGACGGGCGCCGAGACGGTGCTGTACGCGGGGGACGACCTCGGCGATCTGCCCGCCTTCGCGGCGGTGGAGAAGCTCCGCTCGGACGGGGCGGCCGGGCTGCTGGTGTGCAGCGGCGGCACGGAGGTGCCCGAGCTGGCCGAACGGGCCGATCTGCTGCTCCCGGGCCCGGCCTCGGTGGTGGAGTTCCTGGCCGCGCTGGCGGACCGGCTGTAGCCGCCCGGGTCCGGGCCCCCGGCGGGCCCGGACCCGGCCGCTACAGCGCGCGCAGCGCCTCCAGCTGGTCCAGGAACCAGCGGTGCGGCGGCAGGGCGGTCGCCGCGGCGGCGAGCCGGGCGGTGCGGCGGGACCGTTCGTCAGCGGGCATGGTCAGCGCCCGGTGCAGGGCCTCGGCGGTGCCGGTGACGTCGTACGGATTGACCGTGATCGCGTCCTCGCCCAGCTCCTCGTACGCCCCCGCCTCCCGGGACAGCACCAGCGCGCAGCCCGCGTCGGAGACGACGGGGATCTCCTTGGCGACCAGGTTCATCCCGTCCCTGATCGGGTTGACCAGGGCGACGTCGGCCAGCCGGTAGGCGGCGAGCGAGCGGGCGAAGTCGTCCTTCACATGGAGGACGACCGGCGTCCAGCCCTCGTCGCCGTACTCCTCGTTGATCGAGTCGGCGACCCGGCGCACCTCGGCCGTGTAGTCGCGGTAGACCGCCAGATCCTGCCGGGAGGGGTAGGCGAAGGCCACGTGCACCACGCGTCCGCGCCACTCGGGGCGGGTGTCGAGCAGCTCCCGGTAGGCGAGCAGTCCGCGCACGATGTTCTTGGACAGCTCGGTGCGGTCCACCCGGACGATCGTCTTCCGGTCGGGTCCGATCTGCTCGCGCAGGGCCGCCATCCGCTCGTCGACGTCGGGCCGGTGCGCCCGCTCGGTGAGGAAGCCGGCGTCCGCGCCGAGTCCGTGCACCCCGATCCGGGCCCCGGCGACGGCCTTCTCGCCGAGCACCCGGGTGGCGCAGTCGGTGAAGAGGTCGGCCCAGCGGCGGGTGAGGAAGCAGGTGCGGTCCGCGCCGAGGAGTCCGCGCAGCAGCTGTTCGGCGATGTCGTCGGGGAGCAGCCGGAAGTAGTCGGCGGGGGCCCAGGGGGTGTGCGAGAAGTGGCCGATCCGCAGATCGGGCCTCAGCTCGCGGAGCAGTCCGGGCACCAGCGCCAGATGGTAGTCCTGCACCAGCACGGCGGCCCCGTCGGCGGCGTGGTCGGCCAGGGCGCGGGCGAAGTCGCGGTTGTAGCTCTCGTACGCGCTCCACTGCCGGCGGAAGTCCGCGTCGAAGACCGGCTCCAGCGGGGTCTGGTAGAGCAGGTGGTGGACGAACCAGAGGACGGAGTTGGCGACGCCGTTGTACGCGGCGGCGTGGGTCTCCGCGTCGATGTCGAGCATGAGCACGCCGGGCTCGCCGATCCCGCGCCGGACCGCCTCGCGGTCGCCGTCGCCGAGCGCGGAGCAGACCCACAGGGCGTCCTCGTCGGAGCCGATGGCGGAGAGGCCGGAGACCAGTCCGCCGCCGCCGCGACGGGCGTCGAGGGCGCCGTCGTCGCCCAGCGTGTAGGAGATCGGGCCCCGGTTCGACGCGACGAGGATCTGGGCGCGGACCGGTGCTGCGGGGGGCTCGGAGACCATGTCGCGAAACCTAGCCCGTGGGGTGGGCCCTCAAACGTGCGTACGGCGGCCGTGTCTCCGGGTGGCTCACTCCCGACGGCGGGCGGCGCGCTCCCGACGGCAGGGGGACTCAGGCGCGACGCCGGGCGGCTCAGGCGGGAGGGCGAGCGGCTCGCTCCCGACGGCAGGGGGACTCAGGCGCGGCACCGAGCGGGTCGGGCGCGGGGGCGGGCGGGTCAGGCGCGGGGGCGGGCGGGTCGGGCGCGACGCCGGACGGGTCAGGCGCGGGGGCGGGCGGGTCAGGCGCGGCACCGGGCGGGTCAGGCGCGGCACCGGGCGGGTCAGGCGCGGCACCGGGCGGGTCGGGCGCGGGGGCGGGCGGGTCAGGCGCGGCACCGGGCGGGTCGGGCGCGGGGGCGGGCGGGTCAGGCGCGGCACCGGGCGGGTCGGGCGCGGGGGCGGGCGGGTCGGGCGCGGGGGCGAGTGGCTCACGCGCGGCCCCGGGCGGCTCGCCCGCGCCGGCCCGGCGCGCCCCCGCCCGGTTCACTCGTGGCGGCGGCCCCGCGCTGCCGCGAAGGCGACGACCGCGGCGGCGGCGAGGCTCAGGGCGAGCCCGCCGAGCAGCCACAGCCGCTCGGCCCCGGCGCCGGCCCCCGCTCCGCCGCCGCGGGCGGCCGGGCCGTCGGCCGCCGCCGGGCCGTGCAGAACGGCGCCGGCGAGCAGGGCGACGACCGGCGCCGCCGCCATCCGGCGGACACGGCCGGCCCGCCCCCCGCAAGGGTCTCGACGGACACGACGGACACGACGGACACGACGAATGCGGCGGACATGACCGGCATGACGCGCATAGTTCATATTTAGGATGTTCGGCGAGCGGACCGGACTCAGGCCGCGCGACGCGCCGTGTACTCGCGGATCTCCCGCATCGGCGGCCGCTCCTCGGTGTCCACCGGATGCGTACGCGGCACAAAGCCGTCCGCGCCGCGCTCGAACTGGGTCAGCGACGGCCGCACCAGATGGCCGCGCTCCAGCCTGAGCTGCGCCGTACGGTAGATCGCGGCCGCCATCCGGCCGAGCGCCTGCCCGTCCTGGTGGCGGTGTTTGCGGGAGCCGACGTCGACCTGGGCGAGCGCGTCCAGGCCCACCGCGCGCAGCGCGTCCACCAGGAGCCCCAGCTCCACCCCGTAGCCGACCGGGAAGGGCAGCCGCTCCAGGAGCGAGCGCCGGGCCGCGTACTCGCCGCCCAGCGGCTGGACGAACCCGGCCAGCAGCGGCCAGTGCAGATTGAGCAGCGGGCGGGCGACCAGCTCGGTGACCCGGCCGCCCTGCCCCGGGAGGTCGTCGAGGGGGCGGTCGTACATCGCCTTGACGAAGTCGACCCGCGGATCGGTGAGCAGCGGTCCGACGATCCCGGAGACGAAGTCGGCCGAGAAGTCCCGCAGATCCGCGTCGACGAAGCACACGATGTCACCGCGGGTCACCATCAGCGACCGCCAGAGCACCTCGCCCTTGCCGGGGACGGCCGGCAGCCGGGGCAGTATCGCGTCCCGGTGCACCACCCGCGCCCCGGCCGCGGCGGCGGTCTCGGCCGTACGGTCGGTGGAACCGGAGTCGATCACCACCAGCTCGTCCACGAGCGCGGCGGACCCCATCAGCTCCCGTCGGATGACGGTGACGATGTCGCCGACCGTCGCCTCCTCGTTGAGCGCGGGCAGCACCACGCTCACGGTGGCCGACGCCGACCGCTTGGCCGCCAGCAGCCTCGGCAGCGGGCGGTCGGCGGCCGACCAGGACCTCCTGGTCAGCCAGTGCTCCACTTCATCGAGCACGTGTACCCACTCCCCACAGCAGCCCTGTGACGCATCTCGCGGTGCGGACGACTATCTCAACCGTCCATGCCTTCGGTTACAGTCTTGAACAACGCGGACGCCCGTCGCATGTCGGGGTCGGTCCCGCGTTCCACAATCGAATACCGCTCATCCAGAGGGGCAGAGGGATACGGCCCGTTGAAGCCCCGGCAACCCTCCAGCCGGTCTCAGTCGCTGTTCAGCGCGTGAGGCTCCCGGCTCGGGAAGGTGCCAAATCCGTCTCATGGCGAGCCTCGCCATGGGAAAGATGAGGAGAAAGGGCCTCCCTCCATGCCTGTGCAGACTGATCCCGCCACCCCGGTCACCCCCGCCGCCTCCGTCGATCTCGGCCCCGCCGCGGCGCTGTCGTGCCGCGAGTGCGGTGAGCGCTTCGAACTGGGCCCGATCTTCGCCTGTGCTTCCTGTTTCGGCCCCCTGGAAGTCGCCTACGACCTTCCCTCCGACGGCCCCGAGGCGCTGCGCGCCCGGATCGAGGCCGGTCCGGAGAACATCTGGCGGTACGCGCCGCTGCTGCCCGTCCCCGCCGACGTGGCGGACAAGCCGAGCCTGGACCCCGGTTTCACCAAGCTCGTCAAGGCGGACAACCTCGCCCGTGAACTGGGCGTGACCGGCGGTCTGTTCGTCAAGGACGACTCCGGGAACCCGACGCACTCCTTCAAGGACCGCGTCGTCGCGATCGCCGTCGAGGCGGCCCGCGCCTTCGGCTTCACCACCCTGTCCTGCTCCTCCACCGGGAATCTGGCGGGCGCGGTCGGCGCGGCGGCGGCGCGGGCGGGCTTCCGCTCCTGCGTCTTCATCCCGCACGACCTGGAGCAGGGCAAGGTCGTCATGGCCGCCGTCTACGGCGGCGAACTGGTCGGCATCGAGGGCAACTACGACGATGTGAACCGTTTCTGCTCGGAGCTGATCGGCGACCCGCTCGGCGAGGGCTGGGGCTTCGTCAACGTCAACCTCCGCCCGTACTACGGCGAGGGCTCCAAGACGCTGGCGTACGAGATCTGCGAGCAGCTCGGCTGGCGGCTGCCCGATCAGATCGTGATCCCGATCGCCTCGGGCTCCCAGCTCACCAAGATCGACAAGGGGCTCCAGGAGCTGATCAAGCTGGGGCTGGTCGAGGACCGGCCCTACAAGATCTTCGGAGCGCAGGCGGAGGGCTGCTCGCCGGTGTCGGCGGCCTTCAAGGCCGGTCATGACGTGGTGCGCCCGGTGAAGCCGGACACCATCGCCAAGTCGCTGGCGATCGGCAACCCCGCCGACGGGCCGTACGTCCTGGACATCGCCCGCCGCACCGGCGGCGCGGTCGAGGACGTCACCGACGCGGAGATCGTGGACGCGATCAAGCTGCTGGCCCGTACGGAGGGCATCTTCGCGGAGACCGCGGGCGGGGTGACCGTGGGCGTGACCCGCAAGCTGATCGAGTCCGGTCTGCTCGACCCGTCGCTGACCACGGTCGTGCTGAACACCGGAGACGGCCTCAAGACCCTGGACGCGGTGGCCCCGACCACCGGACCCAGCGCGACCATCCGCCCCAGCCTGGACGCGTTCCGCGACGCCGGCCTGGCCCACTGAAACCCCTGGGAGAGCTGAACATGAGCGTCACCGTCCGTATCCCGACCATTCTGCGCACCTACACCGGCGGCCGGGCCGAGGTCACGGCCGAGGGCGCCACCCTCTCCGAGGTGATCACGGACCTGGAGAAGAACCACGCGGGGATCGCCGCGCGCGTCCTGGACGAGACGGGCAAGCTGCGCCGCTTTGTGAATGTGTACGTCAACGACGACGACGTCCGCTTCGAGCAGGGACTCTCCACCGCGACGCCGGACGGCGCGGGAATCTCGATCATTCCGGCGGTCGCCGGAGGCTGATCCGCCGGGCGTTCGCCGCGCCCGCCCGCCGTCCCATCGATTGCCCCCTCCGGGAGAGAAACGGAGGGGGCAATTCTGCAGGGTTGAACGCGCTACAGTTGGGGAACGCCCCTCGGCTGAGCGCGCCCCCTGGCATATGAGAATGCGCCGCGCGCGATAAGAAGCAGCCAATGTGTGCGCTTGATTTGTCTCTTAAGTCTCCTTTGCCGGGCCCGACTTGCCCCGGAATTTCTTGAATTCAGGCTAATTTCAGGATCGGCCATGCCCTGATTTCTCGTCCGATTGACCTGTTGCAGAGGGCAGTTGGGCAGATACATTCAGCCGCGGTCGACGCGTTCCGGCGCACACCTGTGGGGCCTTCCTCCGTCACTGGAGGGGCGGTTCACGGCGGGTGAGGTCTGACCCGGGTCCGCGAGGTGCGGTCCTGCGCAAGGGCCAGTAATAGGGGAGTTAGGCATGGCTCAGGGCACCGTCAAGTGGTTCAACGCGGAGAAGGGGTATGGCTTCATCGCGGTCGACGGTGGTGCGGATGTATTCGTCCACTACAGCGCGATCCAGATGGACGGATACCGCACCCTGGAGGAGGGTCAGCGAGTCGAGTTCGAAATCTCGCAGGGACAGAAGGGTCCGCAGGCGGACATGGTGAAGCTCGCGGTCTGATCCCGCGGTCCGATCCACACCTGCGACACCTGCGACGCGATCGGCCACCGACGCGCTCACGCATGTGGGGTCCGCATCCCGGAAACGGGGTGCGGACCCCACATGTGTGTGGGGTCCGCGCACGGGGGCGCGGGAGGCGTCCGGGGTGCGTTCGAGGCGTTCGGGGGGCCGGCCGGGGGACCGCCCGAGGGGCCGGTTCTCCCGAAGGCGCTTGCACTCGGAGGGGTCGAGTGCTAATCATTGGCGTTAGCACTCTCCTAGTGAGAGTGACAGAACATGGATCGAGTAGGTGAGGTCCGCGGGCCGGTGGGGCAGAGAACCACACGGCGCGCAGACCGTCCGTCGCGGGCGCCAGCGCGGTCCGGCCAGAGCTTCCCACCAGTCCGTGGAGGACACTTCACATGGCAAAGATCATCGCGTTCGACGAGGAGGCGCGGCGCGGCCTTGAGCGCGGGATGAACCAGCTCGCCGACGCCGTCAAGGTCACCCTCGGTCCCAAGGGCCGCAACGTCGTCCTTGAGAAGAAGTGGGGCGCGCCCACGATCACCAACGATGGTGTTTCCATCGCCAAGGAGATCGAGCTCGAGGACCCGTACGAGAAGATCGGCGCCGAGCTGGTCAAGGAAGTCGCCAAGAAGACGGACGACGTCGCCGGCGACGGGACCACCACCGCGACCGTTCTCGCCCAGGCTCTCGTCCGCGAGGGTCTGCGCAACGTGGCCGCCGGCGCCAACCCGATGGCCCTCAAGCGCGGCATCGAGAAGGCCGTCGAGGCCGTCTCCGGTGCCCTGCTGGAGCAGGCCAAGGACGTGGAGACCAAGGAGCAGATCGCTTCGACCGCCTCCATCTCCGCCGCCGACACCCAGATCGGCGAGCTGATCGCCGAGGCCATGGACAAGGTCGGCAAGGAAGGCGTCATCACCGTCGAGGAGTCCCAGACCTTCGGTCTGGAGCTCGAGCTCACCGAGGGCATGCGCTTCGACAAGGGCTACATCTCGGCGTACTTCGCCACCGACATGGAGCGTATGGAGGCGTCCCTGGACGACCCGTACATCCTGATCGTGAACTCCAAGGTCGGCAACGTGAAGGACCTCCTTCCGCTGCTGGAGAAGGTCATGCAGTCGGGCAAGCCCCTGCTGATCATCGCCGAGGACGTCGAGGGCGAGGCTCTGTCCACGCTGGTCGTGAACAAGATCCGCGGCACCTTCAAGTCCGTCGCCGTCAAGGCTCCGGGCTTCGGCGACCGCCGCAAGGCGATGCTGAACGACATCGCCATCCTCACGGGCGGCACGGTCATCTCCGAGGAGGTCGGTCTCAAGCTCGAGAACGCCGGCCTGGACCTGCTGGGCCGCGCCCGCAAGGTCGTCATCACCAAGGACGAGACCACCATCGTCGACGGCTCCGGCGACAGCGACCAGGTCGCCGGCCGGGTCAACCAGATCCGTGCCGAGATCGAGAACTCCGACTCGGACTACGACCGCGAGAAGCTCCAGGAGCGCCTCGCGAAGCTGGCCGGCGGCGTGGCCGTCATCAAGGCCGGCGCGGCGACCGAGGTCGAGCTCAAGGAGCGCAAGCACCGCATCGAGGACGCCGTTCGCAACGCGAAGGCGGCCGTCGAGGAGGGCATCGTCGCCGGCGGCGGCGTGGCGCTGATCCAGGCTTCCTCGGTCTTCGAGAAGCTGGACCTCGAGGGCGACGAGGCGACCGGCGCGAACGCCGTGCGGCTCGCGCTGGAGGCCCCGCTCAAGCAGATCGCCGTCAACGGCGGTCTCGAGGGCGGCGTCATCGTCGAGAAGGTGCGCAACCTGCCCATCGGTCACGGCCTGAACGCCGCGACCGGCGAGTACGTCGACATGATCGCCGAAGGCATCATCGACCCCGCGAAGGTGACCCGCTCTGCCCTGCAGAACGCGGCCTCCATCGCGGCGCTGTTCCTGACCACCGAGGCCGTCATCGCCGACAAGCCGGAGAAGGCCGCCGCGGGCGGCGCTCCGGGCGGCATGCCGGGCGGTGACATGGACTTCTGATCCCCCGCGGATCGGCAGCTCCAGCAGTACGAAGGGCGGCACCCCTCTCCCAGGGGGTGCCGCCCTTCGGCGTGCCGGACGGTCCAGGCCGGTCGCGGCGGACGGTCGGCGGCCGGCGGCCCGCTCGCGGCCGGCGGGCCCGGCGCGGCGCTCCCGCCGGCCGCCCGCCGCGGTGATCCGCCCGCGGTCACCGCAGCGGGCGGAAGAACTCCCTGATGTCCGAGGTGAGCAGCGCGGGCTCCTCCAGCGCGGCGAAGTGCCCGCCCCGGCCCTCCACATCCGTCCAGCGCGTGATGGTGTGCTCGGTCTCGGCGTACCGCCGGATGCCGACGTCGTGCGCGAAGACGATCGCCGCCGTCGGCACGCCGGAGTTCTCCGCCGCCTCGCCCCAGCCGGACTCCTGCGCGTACCCGACGTACGCCGCCGAGCCCGCCGTGCCGGTCAGCCAGTACAGCATCACATTGGTCAGCAGCCGGTCGCGGTCGATCACCTCGTCCGGCAGCGCCGTCCTCGGATGCGTCCACTCGCGGAACTTGTCCATGATCCAGGCCAGCTGTCCGACCGGGGAGTCGACCAGTCCGTGGGCGAGGGTCTGCGGGCGGGTGGACTGGATCGAGATATAGCCGAACTCCTCGGCCATGAAGGCCTCGATCCGCGCCGCCCGGTCCAGCTCCAGCGGGGTCAGCGCCGCGCGCTCCTCCTCCGGCAGCGGCATCGGGGGCATGGGCCCCGGGCCGCCGTTCACATGGACGCCGACGACCCGGCCGGGCTCGGCCCGGCCCAGCTCCGGCGCGACCGCCGCGCCGATGTCGCCGCCCTGCGCGCCGTACCGCTCGTATCCGAGTCTGCGCATCAGCTCCGCCCAGGCCCGGGCGATCCGCGCCGTGTCCCAGCCCGCGTCGGCGACCGGGCCGGAGAAGCCGAAGCCGGGCAGCGAGGGGATCACCACATGGAAGGCGTCCTCGGCGCGTCCGCCGTGGGCGACCGGGTCGGTGAGCGGGCCGATCAGATCGAGGAACTCCACCACCGAGCCGGGCCAGCCGTGGGTGAGGATCAGCGCGGTGGCGTCCGGCCGGGCCGAGCGCACATGGAGAAAGTGCACCCGCTGGCCGTCGATCACGGTGGTGAACTGGGGAAAACCGTTCAGCTCGCGCTCGGCACGGCGCCAGTCGTAGCCATGCCGCCAGTAGTCGGCCAGCTCGCGCAGCCAGCCGGACGGGACCCCGGCGCCCCAGCTCCCCGCCCGCTCCCCCGTCACCTCGCCGGGCAGCGGGGCGGCCCACCGGGCGGTGTCCAGCCGGGCGTGCAGCGCGTCCAGCTCGGACTGCGGGACGTCGATCCGGAAGGGGGTGATGGCTTCGTCGTTCGTCATGACACCACCGTAGGATCCGCCTAGGACAGTTTCCGCCCCAGCTCTGGAAGGTCATGCCGACCGCCGCCTCCGCCCGACTCCTCCGGCTGCTCTCCCTGCTCCAGGAGCGGGCCGACGCCCCGGGCGCCGAGCTCGCCGCCCGGCTCGGCGTCGATCCCCGTACCGTCCGCCGTGACATCGACAAACTGCGCGAGCTGGGCTATCCCGTGCACGCCACGCCCGGCGCGGCCGGCTACCGGCTGGGCCCGGGCGCCAAGCTCCCGCCGCTGCTGCTGGACGACGAGGAGGCGGTCGCCGTCGCCGTCGGTCTGCGCGCCGCGGCGGCCGGCGGCGTCTCGGGCATCGCGGAAAGCTCCCTGCGCGCGCTCGCCAAGCTCCGGCAGATGCTCCCCGCCCGGGTCCGGCACCGGGTCGACACCCTCCAGTCGGTCATGGACGCCCTGCCGTCCGGCGGACCCGCCGTCGACCCCGCCGTACTGACCGCGGTGGCCGCCGTCTGCCGCGCCCGCGAGCAGTTCCGCTTCGACTACGCCGACCGGGACGGACAGCAGGCCGTCCGCCGCACCGAACCGCACCGGCTCGTCCACACCGGCCGCCTCTGGTACGTCGTCGCCTGGGACCTGGACCGCGACGACTGGCGCACCTTCCGCGTCGACCGGCTCCGCCCCCGGGTCCCGACGGGACCGCGCTTCACCCCGCGCGAGGCCCCGGAGGGGGGCTTCGCGGGCCATACGGCCCGGGGGATCTCGACCTCGGCGTACCGCTACCGGGGCCGGTTCACCCTGCGGGCGCCGATCGCGGCGGCGGCGGAGCGGATCCCGCCGACGACGGGCGTCCTGGAGGAGGTCGACGAGCACAGCTGCGTCCTCCACGCGGGCTCCGACTCGCTGGACGAACTGGCGTTGTATGTGGCGCTGTTCGGATTCCGCTTCGAGGTGCACGAGCCCCCGGAGCTGGTCGCGCGGGTCAGGGAGCTGGCCGGGCTGCTGGCCGGGGCGGCGCCCCAGGAGCCCCTTCCTTAAAGGGTTTTCGCCCCCGTACCGCTACCCCGCGCGAACGATTCCTCGCGGCGGCGTCCATCCTGAGGCGTAGCGAATGACCGTCCGGCCGGATGTTTACCGGAGCCGGACGGCGCGAGAGGGTCAGCCCTGACCCGTTCAACTGCCCTTAAGGACGTACTCGATGCAGAGACGACGACTCGTGCCCGTGCTGGCGGTGAGCGTCATGGCGACGCTGGCCCCCGCGGTCGCCACCACCGCGAACGCCGCCCCGGCCCCCGCGAGTCCCCTGGCCCAGTACGCCAAGCAGAAGCCGTCGTGGAAGCGGTGCTCCCCGGAGCTGCCCGCCGCGTTCCAGTGCGCGAAGATCAAGGCGCCGCTCAACTACGCCAAGCCGGGCGGCAAGAAGATAGACGTGGCGATATCCCGCTACAACACGAGCGTCAAGGGCAAGCGGCACGGCGTGCTGCTCTCCAACCCCGGCGGCCCCGGCGGGGACGGTCTCAGCCTGCCGCTGGAGTTGAAGGGGGCGCTGCCCAAGTCCGTGACGGAGCGGTACGACCTCATCGGCTTCAGCCCCCGCGGCGTCGGCCAGTCCGCCGCCATCAGCTGCGGGCTCTCCGACGGCGACATGCGCTGGCCACGCCCGTACCAGGCGAAGACCTTCACCAAGGACGTCGCCTGGGCCAAGGGCGTCGCCGACAAGTGCCGCAAGAAGGCCGGGGACAAGCTCCCGCACGTCACCACCCGCAACACCGCCCGGGACATGGATCTGATCCGCACCGTCCTCGGCGAGAAGAAGCTGAACTACCTGGGCTACTCCTACGGCACCTACCTCGGCGCCGTCTACGGCCAGATGTTCCCGAAGCAGACCGGCCGTTTCGTCCTGGACAGCGCCGTCGACCCCAAGCTCGCCTGGCGCGGCATGATCCAGGTGTGGGCCGAGGGCGTCGAGCCCGCCTTCCAGCGGTGGACGAAGTGGACGGCGGAGCGCTCCGCCACGTACAAGCTCGGAAACTCGCCCGCGAAGGTCAGCAAGACCTTCTGGGACCTGATCGCGCAGGCGGACCGCAAGCCGATCGACATCGAGGGCGAGAAGTACGACGGGTACGCGCTGCGCGACATCATGCGGCAGCAGTTCTTCAATGTGCGCGCCGCCGCCGACATCGTCGTGGAGCTGAAGAAGTACGCCTCCGCGAAGAAGACCTCCGGCCGTGCCCTGCCGCTGCCGCAGGCCCCCCGGCCCGCCTTCCTGAAGCCCGCGCCGGCCGACAACGGTGACGCGGTCTTCTGGGCCGTCGCCTGCGGGGACAACTCCGCCGCCTGGTCGCGCGACACCGAGCGCTACCGCAAGGACGCGATCCGCGACAAGGCGCGCTACCCGCTGTACGGGGACTTCGCGTCCAACATCAAGCCGTGCGCGTTCTGGAACAAGTCCGGCGAGGCCGCGACCAAGGTCGACAACAAGGTCGGCTCGCTGATCATCCAGAACGAGTGGGACTCGCAGACCCCGCTCTCCGCCGGTCTCGGACTGCGCAAGGCGATGCGCGGCGCGAAGATGGTCACCGTCAAGAACGGCGAGGGCCACGGCGTCTACCTCTTCGGCGGCAGCGCCTGCGCGGACAAGGCGGGCACGGACTACCTGACCACCGGGAAGCTCCCCGCCAAGGACACCACCTGCACCGCCCCGGCCCCCCGTAAGTCGGGAACGGCCCCCTCCTCCCCGCTCCTCCCCCAGCCCAACCGCTTCTGAGCAGGCCGGGCGGGTCCTTCGCCGAGGACCCGCCCCGTCCGCCGTCCGCCGGGCCGCGCTCCCCGGGTCCGGCCGGGCCCGGGGAGCGTGCACCGGCGGCGGGCGTGACACCATCGGGAGCGTGCTCGACATCGGCTACTCCCTCTCCCCGCGCTTCCCGGACCCCCCGCAGACCGACTACCGCCGGGCCGACACCACGGACCTGCGCCACGACCTCTTCTGCGGCGACGTCTATCTCGCCGACACCAAGGCCGACCGCGAGGTCTCCACAGCCTGGGGATGGGTCCCGGTCCTCGACTTCGCGTGGGCCCTGTGCGACATCGTCGAGCGCCTCGACCGCGACCCCAGGGGCAGCAGGGCCGCCGCGCCCCAGCGCGCCGAGCTGGACTTCACCGAGTCCGCCGACCGGATGCTCTTCGAGCGGCGATTCGGCTGGGTCGACGTGGAGGCCGACTGGATGCGCCGGGACGAGCCGCCGCTCAGCTTCAGCCACAGCGAGCTGCGGCGTGAGGCGAGGGACTTCCTCCAGGACGTGATCGCGGATCTGACCGATCTGCACGAGGACCTCGGCGAGAACCCCGTCGTCTGGGACCTGATGGCGCGCTTCCCGCGCATCTGACGGGCCCGGGCGCGACCCCGCCGTACGCCCGCGCGCACCCCGGCCGCACGCGCGCACCCCGGCCGCACGCGCCGCCGTCGTACGCCTCCCGCACGGCCGCCGTGCGCGTCCCCCGCCCGCGCCGCCGGGTCCCGGGGCCGCCCCCTTCGTACGCCCCCGCGCGCCGCATCGCGGTCCGCGCCGCGCGATGTCACAAACCGCGCCCCGCCGCCCGTCTCTCTTCCCGGAGCACCCGACAGCTCCCCGAGGACGAGGAAAGGGCAGCCATGCACCGCGTCACCATCGTCGGCGGCGGCTTCGCCGGGCTCACCGCGGCCATCGCCGCCGCCGAGTCCGGATTCAGGGTCACGCTGTACGAGTCCCACCGCGCCCCGGGCGGCCGGGCCCGGACCGCCGACGGCCCGTACCGGACCAACGAGGGCCCGCACGCCCTCTACCGGGGCGGCCCCCACTGGGCCTGGCTGGCCGGCCGGAATCTGATCGGCCCGCTCGCCGCGATCCCCCCGCTGGAGGGGGCCCGCTTCCGCTTCCGGCACGGCGGCGCGCTGCGCCGGTTCCCGCCGCTCGCCGTGGTGCGGTTGGCGCGCAGCCGACCGGGATCCGCCCCCGTCGACGCCGACTTCCTGAGCTGGGGCGCGGCGCGCGTCGGCGAGGCGGGCGCGCGGGCCGCCGCCCACTACGTCGGGGTGGCCCTCTTCCACCACGACCCCGGCTCCCTCTCCGCCGCCTTCGTGCAGGAGCGGCTGCGGCGCGCCGCCGGTCTGCCGCCGGAGGCGCGATACCCGCGCGGCGGCTGGGGCGGGATCGTCGACCGGATGACGCGCCGCGCGCTGGATCTGGGCGTGCGCGTGGAGACGGGGTCCCGGGTGGAGGCCCTGCCCGGGAACAGCGGTCCGGTGATCGTCGCGACCTCGCTGGACGCCGCGCGCGGACTGCTGAAGGACGACTCCCTGCGCTGGGAGAGCGGTCGCGCCGTCCTGGTCGACCTGGCGCTGCGCACCGGCCGGAAGGACGCGTTCATCGTCTCCGACCTGGACGCGCCGGGCTGGCTGGAGCGTTTCACCGCCCAGGACCGCACGCTCGCACCGGCCGGCCGTTCCCTGGTCCAGGGGCAGTTGCCGATCGCCCCCGGCCGGTCGAAGGCGGACGGGGTCGCCCATGCGGAGGCCCTGCTCGATCTGGGCTTCCCGGGCTGGCGCGAACGCTCGGAGTGGCGGCGCGAGGCGCTCTCCCAGGGGCGTACGGGGGCGCTGGACCGGCCGGGGACCACCTGGCGGGACCGGCCCGCGATCGACCGGGGCGACGGCGTGTATCTGGTGGGGGACCAGGTCGCGGCACCGGGGCTGCTCTGCGAGGTGTCGTTCAGCAGCGCGCTGCGGGCGGTGTCGCTGCTGAGGGAGCGGGCGGGGGCGGGCCCGGCGGGCCGGCGCGGCGGCACGGTCCCGGCGGCTCAGGGAGGCGGCACGGTCCCGGCGGGCCAGGGCGGCGGCGCGAACCGGGCGGGCTCAGGGAGGCGGCGCGAACCGGGCGGGCTCGCCCCTTGACCTCAAGCTTCCTTGAGGATGAACAGTTGTCCACGACACCACGACCACCGCACTCAGGGGAGCCCGTCATGCGCGCCATCCGTCTCCACTCCTTCGGCCCCGCCGAGAACCTCGTCCACGAGCGGATCGAGGACCCGGTCCCGGGCCCCGGCCAGGTGCGGATCTCCGTCGCCGCGTCGGGCGTCCACCTCCTGGACACCGCGCTGCGGGAGGGCATGGCGGGCCCCTACCCCGCGCCGGTCGAGCTGCCGACCGTCCCGGGCCGCGAGGTCGCCGGCGTGGTCGACGCGCTCGGCGAGGGCACGGACCCGGCCTGGCTCGGCAGAACGGTCGTCGCCCATCTGGGCATGGCCCCCGGCGGATACGCCGAACTCGCCGTCACCGGCGCCGACCGGCTCCACGAGATCCCCGGCGGACTCGACCCGGCCGAGGCGGTCGCCATGATCGGCACCGGCCGGACCGCACTGGGGATCCTTCAATTCGCCGAGCTGGGCGAGGACGACATCGCGATCGTCCCGGCGGCGGCCGGAGGCATCGGCACCCTGCTCGTGCAGTACGCCAAGAACGCCGGCGCGACCGCCGTCGGCCTGGCGGGCGGGCCGACCAAGGTCGCCAGCGTGCTGGCCAACGGGGCCGACATCGCCGTCGACTACAAGCAGCCCGACTGGCCCGAGCAGGTCCGCGACTACCTGGGCGAGCGGCGCGCCACCGTCGTCTTCGACTCGGTCGGCGGCGCGACCGGCCGCGCCGCCGTCGACCTTCTCGCCAAGGGCGGCAAGCATCTCGTCTTCGGCTGGGCGAGCGAGGGTCTGCGCAGCGGCTCCCCGCTGACCTTCCCCGAGGAGGAGCTGGCCGAGCGCGGGATCACCTCCGAGATGGTCCTCGGCCCGGTGATGCTGGAGCGGGCCGAGGGCGGACTGCGCGGTCTGGAGGAACGCTCCCTCGCGGAGGCCGCGGCGGGCAGGCTCCGGCCCGTCGTGCACCGCTTCCCGCTCGCGGACGCGGCCCGCGCGCACCGCGCGATGGAGACCCGGGACACCGTCGGCAAGGTCGTCCTGATCCCGTGAGCCCGGGGAACCCCGTCCTCCTGCCCCGAGGAGGCCGGGGCCCCCGTCGCCCCGGGCCCGGAGGGTCCCGGAAGCCCCCGGAAGGCCCCGCAGGACCGGGACCGCCGCCCGACCGGACCCGACGGCCACCCGACCGGACCCGACCCGGCGGGACCCGGCCCGACCCGACGGCCACCCGACCGGACCCGGCGGGCCCCGGCCCGGACCGGCCTACGACCCCAGCGCCGTGAGCGCCTCGTCCGTCAGCCGGTACACCGTCCACTCGTCCTGCGGCCGCGCGCCGAGCGACCGGTAGAAGTCGATCGACGGAGCGTTCCAGTCCAGGACGGACCACTCCAGCCGCTCATAGCCGCGCTCCACACAGATCCGGGCCAGCTCGGTCAGCAGCGCCTTGCCGTGCCCGCCGCCCCGGCGCTCGGGACGGACGTACAGATCCTCCAGATAGATCCCGTGCACGCCGCGCCAGGTGGAGAAGTTCAGGAACCAGAGCGCGAATCCGACGACCTCGCCGTCGTCGCTCTCGGCGATGTGCGCGAAGGCGGCCGGCCGCTCGCCGAAGAGCGCCTCGCGTAGTTGCTCCTCGGTGGCGCGGACCTCGTCCAGGGCCTTCTCGTACTCGGCGAGTTCACGGACCATGCGGTGGATCGCGGGGACGTCCCCCGGGACAGCTGTACGAATCATGAGGTCAGGGTGCCCGAGACAAGATCGGGCGCGCCACCCCGTTCCCGTACCGGGGCCGTCCGGCAGGGGTGCGTCAGCCGCGTCCCAGCAGCGCCCTGGCGATCGCGGCCTGCTCCTCGTCCAGTTCGCCGTCGCCGTCGGCGTCCTCCAGCCCCCACAGGGCGTTCTGGAGCACCCGGCCGAGCGTCCACGCCCGGCTCCGCTCCCGGTCCAGCCCCAGCGTCTCGGTCATCAGGTCGAACCGCCAGAGCGTCTCGGCCGGGTCGTACCGGTTGACGAGGGCGGGGAAGAGATCGAAGCCCGGGTCCCCGGCGAGCGGTTTGGGGTCGATGGCGAGCCAGGGTTCGCGCTCGGCGGCCAGCACGTTGCCGTAGTGCAGGTCCCAGTGGAGGAGCCGGTCGCCCGGCTCGTCCGCGACCTCCCGTACGGCCGCCGCGCAGTCCAGCAGCAGCCGCCGGCCGGCCTCGTCGGCCAGCGCCCGCACCGCGTCCGGGGCGTCGCGGGTCATCTCGGCCGCGAGGTCGCCGAGCCTTCGCATCCCGGCGGGCGCGGGCCCGGCGGTGAGCCGGGCGAGCAGCTCCGCGAGGATCCGGACCGCCTCGCGCGAGTCCGGCTCCGCCGCGAGCGGGCGGCCGAAGTCCAGCCGTTCCAGCAGCATGGTGCCGGTCTCGGGATCGTGGCCGAGCAGCCGGGCCGCGCCGTCCCCGTCCCAGATCCGCAGCGCGTCCGCCTCGCCCGCGGTCTCCTCGTCCAGCGGCTGGAGTTTGAGCACGGCGGGCGTGCCGTCGCGGCCCCGGACGGGCAGCGCGAGCGCGACCATGCCGTGCAGGGGCGGCCCGTCCTGCCGCAGCTCCCAGCGATCGAGGAAACGCGCGGTCCGGCCGGGGAGTCCGGCGATGAAGGCCCGGCTCGCCCCGCCCCCGTGCAGACGGTGACTGTCGGCGAGCGCGTCCGGGACCTCGATCATGCCCCGACGGTACGCCCGGGCCCTGGCCCGCTCCATCGATTTCCCGGCCCGCGCCGGATGCGTACAGTCGTCCGCACACCCGGCCCCCGAGCAGCTAGGGACACCATGACCAGGGACAACACCGTCAACGGCGGCATCTCGTTCTGGTACGCGCACGAGGGCCTGCCCGAGCCCCGCGAGCCGCTCCCCGGCGACGCCTCGGCGGACGTCTGCGTCGTGGGCGGCGGCTACACCGGCCTGTGGACGGCGTACTACCTGAAGAAGGCCGTCCCGTTTCTGAACATCACCGTCCTGGAGGCCGCCTTCTGCGGATACGGGGCGTCCGGGCGCAACGGCGGCTGGCTCTACAACGGCGTCGCGGGACGGGAGCGGTACGCCCGGCTGCACGGCCATGACGCGGCCGTGCGGCTCCAGCGGGCCATGAACGAGTCGGTGGACGAGGTCGTGGAGGTCGCCGCCGAGGAGGGCATCGACGCGGACATCCACCGCGGCGGGGTGCTGGAGGTCGCCCGCTCCCCCGCGCAGGCGGCCCGGCTGCGGGCGTTCCACGCGGTGGAACTGGCCTTCGGCGAGACGGACCGCGTCCTGTACGGCGCGCGGGAGACCGCCGAACGCGTCCGGGTCCGCGGCGCGATCGCCTCCGGCTGGACCCCGCACGGGGCCCGGCTCCACCCGGCCAAGCTGGTCAAGGGCCTCGCCCGGGCCGTGACGGCGCTCGGCGTCACGATCCACGAGTCGACCCCGGTCACCGAGATCCGGCCGAAGCACGCGGTCACTCCGTACGGCACGGTCCGCGCGCCGTACATCCTGCGCTGCACCGAGGGGTTCACCGCCGCCCTCAAGGGCCGCCGGCGCGACTGGCTCCCCATGAACTCCTCCATGATCGCCACCGAGCCGCTGCCTCCCGAGATGTGGGAGACCATCGGCTGGGAGGGCCGCGAGACCCTCGGCGATCTGGCGCACGCCTATGTCTACGCCCAGCGCACCGCCGACGACCGGATCGCGCTCGGCGGCCGGGGCGTCCCCTACCGCTACGGCTCGCGCACCGACGACGACGGGCGCACCCGGCCCGCCACGGTCGAGGCGCTGCGCGACATGCTCGGGCGGCTCTTCCCCACCGCCGCGGGCGTACGCGTCGACCACGCCTGGTCGGGGGTGCTCGGGGTGCCGAGGGACTGGTGCGCCACGGTCGCCCTCGACCGCTCCACCGGTCTGGGCTGGGCCGGCGGCTATGTCGGCTCGGGCGTGGCCACCGCCAATCTCGCCGCCCGCACCCTGCGCGATCTGATCCAGCAGGACTCCGGGCAGACCGGCGCGACCGCGCTGACCACGCTGCCCTGGGTGAACCACCGGGTGCGCGGCTGGGAGCCGGAGCCGCTGCGCTGGCTGGGGGTGCGGGCGATGTACGCGGCGTACCGGGCCGCGGACCGGCGCGAGTCGGCGGCCCGCTCGGCCGAGACGGACCGGATCGCCCGGCTGGCCGACCGGATCTCGGGCCGCCACTGACCCGGACGCCACTGACCCGGACGCGGTATCCGGACGCCGGAGAAGGCGGCCCGGCGGCGCGGGCCGGCCCCGGCGGACGGATGATGAAGGGTCACTCGCCCCCCGCAGAGAAGGGTCCTGCCCTGAACGCCCCGTTCGCGGAGACGCTCTCCGTCGTCCTGCTGATCGCGATCCTGGCCTGTGCGGTCGTCCGGCCCTGGGGATGGCCGGAGGCGGTGGTCGCCGTCCCCGCGGCCCTGGTGGTGGTCGCCGCGGGCGCGATCTCACCGCACGACGCCCTCGCGGAGGCCGAACAGCTGGCCCCGGTGGTCGGCTTCCTCGCCGCGATCCTGGTGCTGGCCCAGCTCTGCGACGACGAGGGGCTGTTCCGCGCCTGCGGGGCGTGGATGGCGCGGGCCGCGCGCCGCCGGCCGCGCACCCTGCTGGCGTATGTGTTCGCCGCCGCGTCCTCGATCACCGCCGTGCTGAGCCTGGACGCCACCGTCGTCCTGCTGACGCCGGTGGTGTTCGCGACCGCCGCCCGCCTCGGGGCCCGGCCCCGGCCGCACGTCTACGCCTGCACCCATCTGTCGAACACGGCCTCGCTGCTGCTCCCGGTCTCCAATCTGACCAATCTGCTCGCGTTCGCCGCGAGCGGGCTGAGCTTCACCCGCTTCGCCGCCCTGATGACGCTGCCGTGGCTGGCGGCGATCGCGGTGGAGTACGCGGTCTTCCGCCGCTTCTTCGCGGTGGATCTGGCGGCGGGCGCGGACGCCCCGGCCGACGACGGGCCGCCGGTCCCGGTGCCGGTGTTCGCCCTCGTCACCGTGGTCTGCACCCTGGCCGGATTCGTCCTCACCTCCGCCGTCGGCATCGAGCCGGCCTGGGCGGCGGCGGCCGGGGCCTCGGTGCTCGCCGTCCGCGCCCTGATCCGGCGGCGCACCTCCCCGGCGGCCCTGACGCGCGCCGCCGCCGTGCCCTTCCTCGCCTTCGTCCTGGCCCTCGGCGTCGTGGTGCGGGCCGTGGTCGACAACGGGCTGGGCGACGCGCTGGGCCTGCTGGTCCCGGAGGGGACCGGGCTCGCGGCGCTGCTCGGGATCGCCGTCCTCGCCGCCGTGCTGGCGAATCTGATCAACAATCTGCCCGCCGTGCTGGTGCTGCTGCCGCTGACCGCGCCGACCGGGCCCGGGGCGGTCCTGGCGGTGCTCCTGGGGGCGAACATCGGCCCCAACCTCACCTACGCGGGCTCCCTGGCCACCCTGCTGTGGCGGCGGATCGTGCACGCCCACGACACGGAGGTGGGGCTCGGGGAGTTCACCCGGCTCGGTCTGCTCACCGTGCCTGCCGCGCTGGTGCTCTCGGTCGTGGCACTGTGGGTGTCGCTGAGCGTCGTCGGAGGCTGAAGTGACCGTCATCGCCTGGATCGTGGAGGGCACCTGGGCCGCGTGCGTGGACGCGGTCCGCGCGCACGCGCCCCGCGACGACGACGTCCTGCTGCTCCATGTCACAGGACCGGAGGCGGCGGACGCCGCCCGGGGCGCCTACGCCGGACTGCTCGGCCGCTCCCGCCCCGACCGCGATCCGGCCGTCCCGCTGGAGAGCCTGGCGGCCTCCGCCGCCGAACGCCTGCTCGCCGGCGCGGCCGCCCGGCTGGACCGCCCCGCGATCCTGCTGGACCGCACCGGCCGGCCCGAACGCGAGGTGGTGTCCGCGGCCGAGGGCGCCGCGCTGCTCGTCCTGGCCCGCGACGGCGACCGCACCCGCCCCGGCCCGCACAGCCTCGGCCCGGCCACCCGCTTCGTCGTCGACCACGCCCCGTGCCCGGTCCTGCTGGTCTGGCCCGGCCCCGCACCGGACCCGGCGGCCGCCCCGCCACCGCCGGCCTAGCCGCCGCATGAAGAAAGCCCAGCTCAGACAGTGTCTGAGCCGGGCTTGATCAGAGCCCCCTGTCGGATTCGAACCGACGACCTACGCATTACAAGTGCGTTGCTCTGGCCATCTGAGCTAAGGAGGCAGCCGTAGCAGTGTAACCAAACCGCCGTGCGCGCCCGGACGGAAATCTCGTTCCCTTCCTGTTACTGACAGAACAGAAAAGGCCAGGTAGCGTCACCACCAGTCCACACGGGTGGACTACACCAATCCTTTACTCGGATCGTCCGGCACGTTCCTGCCGGTGGAGGGACATACCGCCATGGCAACTGTCACTTTCGACAAGGCGACCCGGGTCTACCCGGGCACCGAGAAGCCCGCTGTGGACCAGCTGGAGATCGAGATCGCGGACGGCGAGTTCCTCGTCCTCGTCGGCCCCTCCGGCTGTGGCAAGTCGACCTCCCTGCGCATGCTCGCGGGTCTCGAGGACGTCAACGGCGGAGCGATCCGCATCGGCGAGCGCGATGTCACGCATCTGCCGCCCAAGGACCGGGACATCGCCATGGTGTTCCAGAACTACGCGCTCTACCCGCACATGACCGTCGCCGACAACATGGGCTTCGCGCTCAAGATCGCCGGCGTCAACAAGGCGGAGATCCGCAAGAAGGTCGAAGAGGCCGCGAAGATCCTCGACCTCACCCCGTACCTCGACCGCAAGCCCAAGGCGCTCTCCGGCGGTCAGCGGCAGCGTGTGGCGATGGGCCGTGCCATCGTCCGCGAGCCGCAGGTGTTCCTCATGGACGAGCCGCTGTCGAACCTCGACGCCAAGCTGCGTGTCTCCACCCGTACGCAGATCGCCTCGCTCCAGCGCCGCCTGGGCATCACCACGGTCTACGTCACCCACGACCAGACCGAGGCCCTCACCATGGGCGACCGCGTCGCGGTCCTCAAGGACGGTCTGCTCCAGCAGGTCGACTCGCCGCGCACCATGTACGACCGCCCGGCCAACCTCTTCGTCGCCGGCTTCATCGGCTCCCCCGCCATGAACCTGATCGAGGTCCCGATCACCGACGGCGGCGTGAAGTTCGGCAACAGCGTCGTCCCGGTCTCCCGCACCGCGCTGACCGCCGCCGCCGACCGCGGCGACAAGACCGTCACCGTCGGCATCCGCCCCGAGCACTTCGACGTGGTCGAGCACAACGGCGCCGCCGCCAAGTCCCTCACCAAGGACTCCCAGGACGCCCCGGCCGGCCTCGCCGTGCTGGTGAACGTCGTGGAGGAGCTGGGCTCCGACGGCTTCGTCTACGGCGCCTCCAAGGTCGGCGGCGAGGACAAGGAACTGGTCGTCCGCGTCGGCGGCCGGTCCGTGCCCGAGAAGGGCTCGGAGCTGCACGTCGTGCCGCGTCCGGACGAGATCCACGTCTTCGCGACCTCCACCGGCGAGCGCCTCACCGACTGACGCGCCCCACGAGAACGACTGCGACGGCCCCGCGGAATCCGCGGGGCCGTTACACGTATCCGGCGAAATAAACCACCACTACGGGCATTTCGCCATCAGCCGTCAACCGCGAAATCGAAAGGCCCCCTCGAACCGTCCCCCACGTGAGTGACTAAATGTCGCCAAATCATCACCGCCCGCTACGCTCGCTCGCGTGACCCACTCAGCACGCCGAATCGGCCGCTCACTCGCCCTCGTTCTGCCCGTCGTCCTGGTGCTCTCCGGAACCCTCGCGGTCACCAGCGTCCCGTGGGCCGGGCAGACCGGCGAGCAGATCCTCACCGCCTCCTCCCAGAACGTCTCCGTACGCGCCAAGTCCCGTGCCCCGCAGGACGTGCTGCGCGACCGGCTCCTGACCGAACTCCAGGAGAAGGACCCCGGCACCGCCCTCACCCGCCTCCAGCGCGAGGTGGAGGCCCGCCCCTCCCTCGCCAAGCACTGCATGTCGATCGCCCGCTCCCTCGGCCGCGCCGCCGTGCAGCGCTTCGGCCCCGCCCGCGCCCAGGTCTACTCCAAGCCCGTCTGCGACACCTCCTTCGCCTCCGGCGTCGCCCAGCAGACCCAGGGGAGCTGACGGGCCGCCGCGGCCCCGCTGCGCATATCGTTCACGGCATGCATACGCCTACGTATCCGACGCAGGCCGTGGTCCTGGCGGGCGGCCAGGGCTCCCGGCTGCGCCCGTACACCGACGACCGCCCCAAGCCGATGGTCGAGATCCCCGGAACCGGGACCCCGATCATCGGCCATCAGCTGTCCTGGCTGGCCTCGGAGGGCGTGACCGACGCCGTCGTCTCCTGCGGCCACCTCGCCGAAGTCCTCCAGGAGTGGCTCGCCGGCGCCGAACTGCCGCTGCGCGTCACCACCGTCGTGGAGCCCGAGCCGCTCGGCCGCGGCGGCGGCCTCCGCCACGCGGCGGCCCGGCTGCCCCACCCCGAGCAGCCCTGGTACGCGACCAACGGCGACATCTGGACCCGGTTCTCGCTCCGCGAGATGGCCGCCTTCCACGCCGAGCGCGACGCCGTCGCCACCCTCGCGCTGGCCCGGCCGCGAATTCCCTGGGGCGCGGTGGAGACCGACGCCTTTGGGCACATCACCGACTTCATCGAGTCGCCGCCGTCGCCGTATCTGATCAACGCGGGCGTGTACGTCTTCTCCGCGTCCTTCACCGAGCTGCTCCCCGAGCGCGGCGACCATGAGCGGACCACCTTCCCCGGGCTGGCCCGGGAGCGCAGGCTGGCGGGTTTCCCGCTGCCGAACGGGGCGTATTGGCGCGCCATCGACACCGCCAAAGACCTCACCGAAGCCGCCAAAGAACTCTCCTCCCACCCCCACTGACCCTCCCGGGCCAACCCCCGCCCGTCTCGGGGGCAAACCCTGCCCGTCCCGGGCCAACCCCAGCCCGCCTCGGGGACAAATCCAGCCCGTCCGGCGTTTGAGGACGGACCTCGGGCCGGAGACCCCGCGCGGAACAGCGACCTCCGCACCGGCACTCTCAGCCCGCCCGGCGGACAAACCGAGCCCGCCTCGGGGGCAATCCCAGCCCGTCCGGCGATTGAGGACGGACCTCGGGCCGGAGACCCCGCACAGAACGGGAACCTTCGCACCGGCATTCTCAGCCCGTCCGGCGATTGAGGACGGACCTGCATCCGAGGACCCCGCACGGAACAACCCCCTCCACCGTTCAACAGCCCTGTACGGGCGCTGGAGAGGCCACCACGGCCCCCGGGCCCCCGGGGGGCCCTGCGCCGGGCCGGGGGATTGTGGGGCTGCCTGAGGGCGCACCCGGGGCGGGTCCCGTGCGGGGTCTCCGGGGCGGAGGTCCGTCCTCAATCGCCGGACGGGCTGGGTTTGCCCCCAAGACGGGCTGGACTCGGTCACCGGACAGGCAGGAGCGCGCCGAGGCAAGGGGCGCCTGTCCGACCCGGGACCTCCGATCCGAGGTCCGTCCTCAATCGCCGGACGGGCTGGGTTTGCCCCCGAGACGGGCTGGGTTCGTCACCGCGACCGCTGGGTCTGTCCCCCGAGACGGGCTGGGTTCGTCACCACGACGGGTGGGTTCGGCACCACGACGAGTGGGTTCGGCACCGTGACGGGCTGGAAATGCCCGGGGCGCGAGGCCCCGGGCAGGGAGAGGCCGGGTCAGCCCAGGAGGCCGCCGATGACCTTGCCCCCGGTCGACGTCTCCCCCGTACTCGACCCGCCCCCCGTAGCCCCCGTCCCATCCGTACTCGTCCCCGGCGCGCTCCCGGACCCCCCGCTCCCCGTGCCCCCGCCCCCGGTGGACGGGTCCGTGCCGGTGGCCGGCTGCTGTTGCTGCTGGGCGGGCTGGGAGCGGGTGGGCTGCTGCTGGCCGCTGCCCGTGCCCTGGGTCTGGCTGGGCCGCCCGGCCCCGGTGGACGCCGTCTCCGGGACCGTGGCCCCGGCGGTCGAGGAGGGCGTGGACCGCTGCCGCTCCGGCGTGCCGCCGGGCCGGCTCGCGGTCGGCGAGGGCTTCTTCTTCCGCTTCTCGCCGTCCCCGCTCGGCCCCGCCGACGCGCTCGCGCCGGACGGCCGGTCCTCGCGGAGCGGGGAGCCGGGGAGGTGGTTGGTCGGGTCCTGGTTGGGCCCGGGCACGGTGACCATCTCGGTGGAGCGGACCGCCCCGCCGAGCATCGAGCCGATGAGCAGCGTGAGCCCGACCACCACGGTGGTGACGACCGCGCCGCGCCGCAGCACCCGCTGCCGCAGCTGCCACAGCTCGGACCGCGGCCCGAGCGTCCGCCACGCCTCGCCCGCGAGCCGCCCGTCGATGGAGTAGACGGGGGCCCCCGCGATGATCAGCGGCGACCAGGCGGCGAGGTAGATGATGTCGGGCGCGTCGTACGCGGGCACGGTCTTCCAGGTGACCGTGAGGATCAGCGCGGCGGAGAGCAGCGCGCCGACGACGGCCGCGACCCGCTGCCACAGCCCGAGGACGGTGAGCACGCCGACGACGACCTGGAGGAAGGCGACGGTGAGCCCCGCCCCCACCGGGTGGGAGAGCGCGAAGTCGCGCAGCGGCTCGGCGAGCGCCCACGGGTGCAGCGAGTTGAGCCACTTCACCATGGACCCGCGCTCGCCGCCGTCGAAGTAGACGGGGTCGCAGAGCTTGCCCATGCCCGCGTAGATGGAGATGAAGCCGAGGAAGACCCGCAGCGGCAGCAGCACCACGCCGAGGTTCATCCGGCGGCCCGGGTAGTACGCGTGCCGCACCACGTCGTTGCCGTGGCGCTGGGTGCGGCCGTCGCCCGCGGCCTCGTCCCCGTCCTCCGGCTCGTCGTCGTAGGGTCCCGAGTCGTACGTGGGGTACGCGTCGTACGCGCCGACCGCCTGCCGCATCGGCGGCAGCAGCGGTCGCCCGGAGGATCCGGCGACCGGGTTGGGCGCGGTGTCGTCCGCGCCGGACGCGCCCTCGGGGAGCCGGACCCGGGGGATGACCTGGGTCGAGCCCGCGTCGTGCGGGGCGTAGCCGTCGCGCTCGGCGGTGGCGGTGCTGTTGCGCACGGCCTGGAGCAGACCGGTCGCGCCCGAGTCGCCAGGGGCGGATCTGCCGCTCCAGACGACGGGCGCCCGCCGCCGCACCGCCGCCCCGGGGATCATGGCGGTGTCCGCCATGGCTCGCGCGGGGCGCGGCCTCTGGGCGAGCTGCACCCGGAAGCTGGCGTGGTTCACGATGACCTGCGCGGGGTCGCAGTCAACCTTGATCATGCTCAGCGCGGGCTGATCGTCGAACCCGGACCGGGGCGTTCTGGTGTCCACACTCATCTAACCGAGTGACATGGAGTTTGGACACTGCCGCGACCGGCCCTATCTGTCCGAGACCCGTCAAGGCTGGTGAGAGGGTTGGCGGAGGTGTGCCCTCCCGGCGTCAACCTGTCGTACGCGCGCCGTCAAGCCTCCGCGCGCGCCCCCGCCGGAAAGACCGCGTCCCCGCGCCCCTCGGTGCGAGGGAGGCGGGGACGCCGGAGCGGGCGGGCGCCGGGTCAGGCGCGCCGCTTGGCCGCCTCGTACAGCACCACACCGGCCGCGACGCCCGCGTTCAGCGACTCCGCGCCGCCGGGCATCGGGATGCGGACCAGATAGTCGCAGGTCTCGCCGACGAGGCGGGAGAGGCCCTTGCCCTCGCTGCCGACGACGATGACCAGCGGATTGCCGAGCGCCGCCAGGTCGCCGACCTCGTGCTCGCCGTCGGCGGCCAGGCCGACGACGGTGAGACCGGCCTTCTGGTAGCCCTCCAGCGCGCGGGTCAGATTGGTGGCGCGGGCCACCGGGGTGCGCGCGGCGGTGCCGGCGGAGGTCTTCCACGCGCCGGCGGTCATGCCCGCGGCACGGCGCTCGGGGACGACGACGCCGTGCCCGCCGAAGGCGGAGACGGAGCGGACGACGGCGCCGAGGTTGCGCGGGTCGGTGACCCCGTCGAGCGCGACGATCAGCGGGGTCTCCCCGTGGTCGGCGGCGGTGGCGACGAGGTCCTCGGGGTGCGCGTACTCGTACGGCGGGACCTGGAGGACGAGCCCCTGGTGGTTGAGCCCGTTGGTCATCCGGTCCAGCTCCGGGCGGGGGGCCTCCATGATGTGGAGGTTGCCCCGGCCGGTGGCGAGCTGGATCGCCTCGCGGACGCGCTCGTCGTTGTCGATGTACTGCTGGATGAAGAGCGTGGTGGCGGGCACTCCGTCGCGCAGCGCCTCGAAGACCGGGTTGCGGCCGACGACCATCTCGGACGTGCCCTTGCCGCCGCGGCGGGCGACGGGCCGCCGGGTGGTCTGCCGGGCCTTGGCGTTGGCCACGCGATTCTTCACGTGCCCCTTGCGGGCGGAGGCGGGCGGGGTCGGGCCCTTGCCCTCAAGGCCGCGGCGTCGCTGGCCACCGCTGCCGACCTGCGCGCCCTTCTTGTTGGACGTGCGGCGGTTTCTGCGCTGGCTGTTCCCGGCCATGACTGTTACCTGTTCCTGAATCCTCGTATGTGTGTACGTATGACAGTGTGCCGCCCGGACGGCCGGGCGGCACATTCGTCCTGGCTCAGCGGGGGCCGAGCGTCCAGCGCGGACCGTCCGGACCGTCCTCGATGACGAGCCCGGACTGCTGGAGCTGGTCGCGGATGGCGTCGGCGGTGGCCCAGTCCTTGCGGGCCCGGGCCGCCTCGCGCTGCTGGAGGACCAGGCGTACGAGCGTGTCGACCGCGCCGTGCAGATCCTCGCCGCCGTCGGCGTCGCCCGCCCAGTGCGGGTCGAACGGGTCGAGCCCGAGGACGCCGAGCATGGCGCGCACCTCGGCCAGGCGGGCGACCGCGGTCTCCTTGTCGTCGGCGGCGAGCGCCGAATTGCCCTGGCGGACGGTGGTGTGGATGACGGCGAGGGCCTGCGGGACGCCGAGGTCGTCGTCCATGGCCTCGGCGAAGGCGAGCGGCACCTCGTCGGCGGCGTCGACCGGCCCCCCGGTCTTCTCGCAGACGCGCTGCATGAAGCCGGCGATCCGGGCGAACGCGGACTCGGCCTCGCGCAGCGCCTCCTCGCTGTACTCGATCATCGAGCGGTAGTGCGGGGTGCCGAGGTAGTAGCGCAGCACGATGGGCTTCCAGTGCTTGACCATCTCGGAGACCAGCACCGAGTTGCCGAGCGACTTGGACATCTTCTCGCCGCTCATGGTGACCCAGGCGTTGTGCACCCAGTAGCGCGCGAATTCGTCGCCGAAGGCCTTGGCCTGGGCGATCTCGTTCTCGTGGTGCGGGAAGATGAGGTCGAGCCCGCCGCCGTGGACGTCGAAGGCGGCGCCCAGGTACTTGTGCGCCATGGCGGAGCACTCCAGGTGCCAGCCGGGGCGGCCGCGGCCCCACGGGGTCTCCCAGCTGGGCTCGCCGGGCTTGGTCGCCTTCCACATGGCGAAGTCGCGCTGGTCGCGCTTGCCGGTCTCGCCCTCGCCGGAGGGCTGGCGCAGATCGTCCAGCTCCTGGTTGGAGAGCTGGAGATAGCCGGGGAAGGACCGGACGTCGAAGTACACATTGCCGTCGGCCTCGTAGGCGTGTCCGCGCTCGATGAGGCCGCGCATCATCTCGACCATCTCGGTGATGTGGCCGGTGGCGCGCGGTTCATAGCTGGGCGGCAGGCAGCCGAGGGCGTCATAGCCCTCGTTGAAGGCGCGCTCGTTGGCGTATCCGATGGACCACCAGGGGCGGTTCTGTTCCGCGGACTTCTGGATGATCTTGTCGTCGATGTCCGTGACATTGCGGATGAACGTCACGTCGTAGCCGCGGTACTCGAACCAGCGGCGCATGATGTCGAAGTTCAGCCCGGACCGGATGTGCCCGATGTGCGGGGCGGCCTGCACGGTCGCACCACAGAGGTAGATCGAGACGCAGCCCGGGACGAGCGGGGTGAAGTCACGGATCTGCCGGGCGCTGGTGTCGTACAGGCGAATAGTCACGCGACAAGGGTAGTGGCCGTACGGCCGTGCCCCGCGACCCTTGCGGACCGCGGGGCGGAACTTTGTGCACCCGTACAAGCCCGCTGTGCGATCAGATACGACCGACGATCTTGCGCGGGGTGATCCGGACGACCACGCGGGGCGCGTCCTCGCCCGCGGCGGGGTTGAATTCCGCGTACCGCTTGCCGGTGTATTTCACGGCCAGCTCGTCGATCAGCTCCTGTCCGCCCTCGGTGTCGAGGGCGGCGGTGCCGCGGATCTCGGCGTAGGTGTAGGGGGCGTCGAAGGGCTGCACGACGACGGTGACCCGCGGGTCGCGGCGGAGGTTCTTCTCCTTGCGGCGGCCCAGGGTGGTGGAGACGAGGAGGTCGTCCCCGTCCCTCTTCACCCATACCGGCGACACCTGGGGACTGCCGTCGGGCTGGATGGTCGCGATGTTCACGAAGACGGGGCTGTCGAGCAGCGTCTTCAGCTCGTCCGAGAGCGCGGCGGTCATGGGTGCGGCCTTTCTGGTGGATGGACGCGAACTGATCACACGGGCGGTACGGGTTACCAGTACCCGCCGGGTGAGGCGCACCACACCCGGCGGGGATTTCCGTCCGTCCGGCGCAGAAGCGCGGGCCCGCCCGGGCCCCGGCGGGTACGCGCGGCGTACGGGCTCGGGCCCGCTCAGGCCCCCGGCGCGGGGCGACGGGGGAGCACCAGCGCGGTGGCGAGCGCGGCGAGGCCCTCGGCGCGGCCGGTGAGCCCGAGGCCGTCCGTCGTCGTCCCGGACACCGAGACCGGGGCGCCGACGGCGGCGGACAGCGCCTTCTGCGCCTCCGCCCGGCGCTTGCCGATCTTCGGTCGTACGCCGATGACCTGGATGGCGACATTGCCGATCTCGAAGCCCTCGGCGCGGACGATCCGGGCGGCCTCGGTCAGCAGGGCGACGCCGGACGCGCCGGACCACTCGGGGCGGCCGGTGCCGAAGTGCGCGCCGAGGTCGCCGACGCCGGCGGCGGAGAAGAGGGCGTCGCAGGCGGCGTGGGCGGCGACATCGCCGTCGGAGTGCCCGGCGAGGCCGTCCTCGCCCTCCCAGAGCAGCCCGGCGCACCACAGCTCGCGGCCGGCCTCGAAGGCGTGGACGTCGGTGCCGACGCCGACGAGCGGGATCGGCGGGAGCGGGACCGGCGGGGTGTCAGAAGCCGTCATTGGCCCTCCTGCGGGCGAGCACGGCCTCGGCCAGTACGAGATCGAGCGGGCGGGTCACCTTGAACGCCTCCTCGTGTCCGGGCACGACCACGACGGGCTCGCCGAGCGCCTCGACCAGTCCGGCGCAGTCGGTCGCGCCGTCGCCGCCGTCGCCGGGGCGTTCGGCGTGGGCGCGGACGAGGGTGGCGCGGTCGAATCCCTGCGGGGTCTGCACGGCGCGCAGCCGGGCCCGCTCGGGGGTGGCGACGACGGGTTCGGGCGCGCCGCCCTCGCCCGGCTCGACCTCTTTGACGGTGTCGGCGAGGGGCAGGGCCGGGACGACGGCCGGCGCTCCGTCGCGTACGGCCTCGATGACCGCGTCGACGGTGTCGACGGGCACCAGGGGGCGGGCGGCGTCGTGGACGAGGACGGTGCCGATGTCGTCGGGGAGGGCCGCGAGACCGAGGCGTACCGACTCCTGGCGGTTCTCGCCGCCGGGGACGACGACGATGTCGGTGCGGTCGGGGAGGGTGAGATCGGTGAGGAGGGTCTTCACCGAAGGGGTGTCCTCGGGCGGGGCGACGACCACGACGAGCGAGACGGCGTTGGAGGCCGCCATGGCTCGTACGGCGTGGACGAGCATGGGCGTGCCGTTGAGCACGCGGAGCGCCTTGGGGGCGCCGGGGCCCAGTCGTACCCCTCTTCCGGCGGCCGGAATCACGGCTGCGGTGCGGGGCGGCTGCGATGCGTCTGTCATCGGTTGTACTCCGGCAGGTTTGTTTCCTTGGCCGACATGGGTATGGCCACAGCGTGCCGGGCGCGACGCCTTGTCTGACCCTTCCGTGACCACTGGTCTGCGCCAGTCGCCCGGGCCCGGCACACCACAGGAGTCAGGTACTGCTGTGCGTGCGTGGTGTGGTGCGTAGGACCCCTGTGGGGGGATACGAACATGCCGCAGCGCCCGGCGACAGACCCGTGATCAAAGATGATCATGGCATGTCAGCGGGCACCGCGGCATTGGTGCGTCGTGCGTCAGGACGCGAGGACCTCGTCGAGCAGAGCCTCGGCCTTGTCTTCGTTGGTGTTCTCCGCGAGGGCGAGCTCGCTCACCAGGATCTGGCGAGCCTTGGCGAGCATCCGCTTCTCACCTGCGGAAAGACCGCGCTCACGCTCACGACGCCACAGGTCGCGCACGACTTCGGCGACCTTGATGACATCGCCGGAAGCGAGCTTCTCAAGATTTGCCTTGTAGCGGCGGGACCAGTTCGTCGGCTCTTCGGCGTACGGCGCGCGCAGCACCTCGAAGACCCGGTCGAGCCCGTCCTGACCGACCACATCGCGGACACCGACGAACTCCGCATTGTCCGCCGGCACACGAACCGTCAGGTCGCCCTGAGCGACCTTGAGCACCAAGTAGGTCTTGTCCACGCCTTTGATCTGGCGAGTTTCGATGGCCTCGATCAGCGCGGCCCCGTGATGGGGATAGACCACGGTGTCGCCAACCTTGAACGTCATGTGACAGGTACCCCTTCCGTGGCTATCCAGGGTAACACGGATACAGCTTCTTCTGAATGGCGTTTTCGCAGGTCAGGGCATATCTCGGGGCTTGACAACAGCAACACGAACGTGCTGCGAGCGGCTTCCGGAAGGGGGTATTCGCAGGTGGGAGCGGCTGCACATGGGGAGGGAAACCGGCGCGTCACACCGGCCGTGAGCCCCTCAGACGTGGGTGAACGTCCCGATTTGCCGGATTCCCGACGGTGAACTTGGTCTACTCCGTTCGGCCGTCGGTCACCCGTACGGACGCCGGTGGCCGGGAATCCAGAATTGATCAACGAAGTCACGCCGAAGGCATTACGGAAAATGCCCTCCGGGCGACGGAATTGATCACCGCCGATATGCGAACGGCCCCCGAAACGGCCCTCCGGGAACTTCCGCGCGGCGTGTCCGGAACGGCGGCGTAACGGATCCCGGGAACGGACCCCCGGAACGGCTCCCCGGAACGGCGGGCGGGCGCCCGGCCGAACAGCGGGCGGAACAGTGGGCGGAACAGTGGGCGGAACAACCGGCGGGCGCCCGACGGAACACCAGGTGGACCGGCGGGCGGACCGGCGCCGGACGGAAGCGGGAAACGGCGGGCGGAGCGTGCGGAACGGGCCGGGGGCCGCCGGGCGGGCCGGCCGGGCGCGGCTCGTCCGGGGCCGGGCGGCGGCGGGCGTACGGGAGCCGCCCGGGGCGGCCGCGCCACGAAGGGGCGGGTCGGGTGCGACCCCGGAGCGACGGCTCTGTAATCTGTCGGCGAACTGAGTTGATCTCGGACGGTATCGCGAACCGACGCGGTCCCCACCGCGATTACGCCGGTTCGACCGACCCGTCAACCGTCAGTCCGTACGTCAAGGAGATGCCGCCGTCGTGAGCCTCCCCCGAACTCCGTCCGCCGGCGCCCTCCGCCTTCGACGCCGTGCCCTCGCCGTGACCGCCGTCACGTTCTCGTTCGCCGCCCTCACCGCCTGCGGCGCGGGCAACAACGCGCAGACCCTCGGCGTCAAGCCGGACACCGCGGAGGCGAAGGTCGACACGATCGCCATCCAGAACGCGAATGTGATCACCCAGCCCGAGTCCGGCGCCGAGGGCCCCGCGGTCGTCTCCGCGACCGTCTTCAACCTGGGCGACAAGCCGCAGACCGTCGAGTCGATCACGCTGACCGGCGGCGACGCGGTGAAGCTCACCCCGGCGACGGGCTCCGGCCTGCTCACCGTGCCCGCGCAGGGCTCGATCGTGATCGGCGGCAAGGGCAACGCCTCCGCGGTGATCGACAACGGCACCGCGCTGACGAAGAACATCGGCGGCGTCCAGGAGACGGTCTTCCGCCTCAGCGAGACCGGCGATGTGAAGCTCCAGACGTTCGTGGTGCCCGCGACGGACTACTTCGAGGGCTTCGGCCCCAGCAGCCTGCCGTCGCCGCCCGCGTCCAAGACACCGGCCGCGCCCTCCGACGGCGCGTCGGCGCCCGCGAGCGGCGAGCCGGGCGGCGAGAACGAGTCCGGCGAGGCGTCCGCCCCCGCCTCGGAGGGCGCGGAGTCCCCGGACGCCGCCGAGACCGAGACCACGGGCTGATACGACGCCCCAGCGGCCATACGGGTGGGCCCCGCCGGATCTCTCCGGCGGGGCCCACCCGTTTACGCCGCGCGCCGCGCGGGGCCCGTACGCCGCCGTACGGGCCCGGGACGGTCTACGGCTCGAACTTGTACCCCAGGCCGCGGACCGTCACCAGATAGCGCGGTGCGCCCGGGTCCGGCTCGATCTTGGCGCGCAGCCGTTTGACGTGGACGTCCAGGGTCTTGGTGTCGCCCACGTAGTCGGCGCCCCAGACGCGGTCGATGAGCTGCATCCGGGTGAGCACCCGGCCGGCGTTGCGCAGCAGCATCTCCAGCAGGTCGAACTCCTTCAGCGGCAGATCGACCTTGCCGCCCGAGACGGTGACCACATGGCGGTCGACGTCCATCCGGACCGGGCCGGCCTCCAGGGCCGCCGGGGTGACCTCCTCCGGCTCGCCGCGGCGGCGCAGCACCGCGCGGATGCGGGCGACCAGCTCCCGCGAGGAGAAGGGCTTGGTGACGTAGTCGTCGGCTCCTATTTCCAGCCCGACGACCTTGTCGATCTCGCTGTCCTTGGCGGTCACCATGATGACCGGGACGTTGGAGCGGCCGCGGAGCTGGCGACAGACCTCGGTGCCCGGCAGCCCGGGCAGCATCAGATCGAGGAGGACGAGGTCGGCGCCGTTGCGTTCGAATTCGTCGAGCCCCTCGGGGCCCGTGGTCGCGACGGCGACCTCGAAGCCTTCCTTGCGGAGCATGTAGGACAGGGCGTCGCTGAATGATTCCTCATCCTCGACGACGAGCACTCGGGTCACGGAAGGACCTCCGGGGCAGGGATGTCGGTGTGCGGATCGGTGTCGTAGGGCCGGGGCCGGTCGTCGTACTGGTCGACGCGATCCGGGCGGGGGGTGTCGGTTCCGGCGGCGGGGGCGGCCCCGGGAGGGGCTCCGGTCCCGCCGCCGGTCCGGGAGCCGGTCCCGGCGTGGTGAGGGTCGGTCCCGGGGCCGGCTGCGGAGTGAGGGTCGGTCCGGGGGCGAGGGTCGGTCCCGGGGTGAGGGCGGTCGGTCCCGGGGTGAGGGTCGGTCCCGGGGCTGGTCGCGGTGCTGGTCGTGGTGCTGGTCCCCGGGCGGTGGCCCGGATCCATGGAAGATCCGGTTCCGGTTCCGGTGTCGGAGCCGGCCCCCGGGAGGGGATGGGGATCGGTTCCGGAAGGGGCTTCGGGCGTCGCGTCGGGTCCGGAGGTCGTACGGTCCCGGGCGGAGCCCGCTTCGGGAAGTCTGAGGGTGAAAGTGGAACCCTGTCCTTCGGTGCTCCACACCGTGACCTCCCCGCCGTGCGAGGCTGCCACATGTTTCACGATGGCGAGTCCGAGGCCGGTGCCTCCGGTGGCGCGCGAGCGGGCCGGGTCGACCCGGTAGAACCGCTCGAAGATGCGCTCGCGGTCCTTCTCGGGGATCCCGATGCCCTGGTCGGTGACGGCGATCTCGATCAGCCCGCCGAAGCCGCCGCCCTGGGAGCCCTCGCCCCCGGGGGCGGGGAGTCTGCGGGCCGAGATGCCGACGCGGGTGCGGGCCGGCGAGTAGTTGACCGCGTTCTCCACCAGATTGCCCAGGGCCGCGGCGAGCTTGCCGCGATTGCCCCAGATGTGGAGGCCGGAGGCGCCTCCGCTGGCCATGGTGATCTGCTTGGTGGAGGCGGGGTGCCGGGAGCGGTCGATCGCCTCGGCGACCAGCTCGTCCACCCGGACCGGCTCGGCGTCCTCCAGCGGGTCGTCGTTCTGCACCCGGGAGAGGTCGATCAGCTCCTGGACGAGATTGGTGAGCCGGGTGGCCTCGATCTGCATCCGGCCGGCGAAGCGGTAGACCGCCTCGGGGTCGTCGGACGCGTCCATGACCGCCTCGGAGAGCAGCGAGAGCGCGCCGACGGGCGTCTTCAGCTCATGGCTGACATTGGCGACGAAGTCTCGCCGAACCGCTTCGATCCGGCGGGCCTCGGTGAGATCCTCGACCAGGAGGAGGACGAGACGGGAGCCGAGGGGGGCGACCCGGGCGGAGACGGCGAGCGCCTCGCCGCGGCCGGTGCCGCGGCGCGGGAGATCCAGCTCGACCTGACGTATCTCACCGTCGCGCCGGGTGTCGCGGGCCATCTGGAGCATGGCCTCGACCGTCAGTTTTCCGCCACGGACCAGACCGAGCGCATACGCCGCGGAGCTGGCCTTCACGACGGAGTCGCTCTCGTCGAGCACGACGGCGGAGGAGCGGAGCACGGACAGCACGGTGTCGACGCCGGGCGGCAGCACGGCGTCGGTGTGCAGTGAGGTGCGGGTGGGTCTGCGCTGTTCCCGCTCGCTCCAGCGGAACGCCAGCATGGCGATCACGCCGGTGAGCAGACCGGCGATCGCAGCCACTGCGGCGACCGCCGCGTTCACGTCCATGCTTCCAGGTTAGGCGGGCCCACGGACATGGTCACAGCCAATCGGGTGGCGTCTCGAACAGTCGTCGCCCAGAGTTCACCGAGGGGACGGGGCCGGTTCATGTGACCGGGAGGCCCTCGACGCGTTTCGGACCCACCGTGGGAGCGTGGGGGTCCGAGAGCCCCACCCGGACCTCTGTTCACAGGCAGCTGAAAGGGAACTCGATGCGGGACGCGTACCACGAGGAACTGGATTCGATCGGCGAGGGCCTGGTCGAAATGGCCAGGCTGGTGGGGTCGGCCATCGGGCGCGCCACCACGGCCATGCTCGATGCCGACCTGAAATTGGCCGAAACTGTCATTGCGGCCGACCAGAAGGTCGATGACCTCCAGCACGATCTGGAGGCGCGGGCGATCGCCCTGCTGGCCCGCCAGCAGCCGGTGGCCACGGATCTGCGGATCGTGGTGACCTCGCTGCGGATGAGCGCCGACCTGGAGCGTTCGGGCGATCTGGCGCAGCATGTGGCGAAGCTGGCCCGGCTGCGCTTCCCGCAGTCGGCGGTGCCCAGGGATCTTCAGGCGACGATCCTGGAGATGGGCCAGCTGGCGCAGCGGCTGATGGCGAAGGCGGCGGAGGTGATCATCACCAAGGACGTCGATCTGGCGCTTCAGCTGGAGACGGACGACGACGAGATGGATCTGCTGCACCGCGCGCTCTTCCAGCATCTGATGGACGACCGCTGGAAGCACGGCATCGAGACGGCGGTCGATGTGACGCTGCTCGGCCGCTACTACGAGCGGTTCGCCGACCACGCGGTGTCGGTGGCGAAGCGGGTCGTCTATCTCGTCACCGGCGAGCACGCGGACGAGCTTCAGGCGACGACTCAGGTGGAGGGCGCGTAGCGCGAAGACTCGGGGATCGGCGGCGTGCCTCCGCGCGCTGTTGATGCGCCCGCCCGCGCTGGCGTGCAATAGCGGGAGGCGGGGCTCCCTGACCGCCCGCTGCACAGCCATGCCCCGTACACCGCGGTACGGGCCGTCCCGTACCGGCGTACGGGACCGTCTCGTACAGCGCTGTGGGACATGTTCCGTACGTCCTGAACGGCTCGTACGCTCATGAGGAGGGCCCATGGCCGATTCCCCGACATCAGATCCCCGGCGCGTGATCCCGGCCGGGACGGCGTTCTCGCCGGTCCTGTCCTGCAGCTGCGGACCGGGCTGCCAGTGCGGCTGCCAGTCCGGCGGCCAGTGCCAGTGCGGCGGCTGCGGCTAGCCGCGACCGAGTGCCCCTGAGGGCCCCGGCGTCCCGGAGCGGTCCGGGACGCCGGGGCCCTCTTCACGGGACGGCCTGCGGGGCCGCGGAGCCGTTCGCCGGAGCGCGTCCGGGGGCGGACACACGACATGCCCCCGGGCGCGGAGGGATCCGCGACCGGGGGCATGCCGGGTGTCGTGGCTACTTCTTCTTGCCCTGGTTCTTCACGGCCTCGATCGCCGCGGCGGCCGCGTCGGGGTCGAGGTAGGTGCCGCCCGGCTTGACCGGCTTGAAGTCGGCGTCCAGCTCGTACGCCAGCGGGATGCCGGTCGGGATGTTCAGCCCGGCGATGTCCTCGTCGGAGACGCCGTCGAGGTGCTTGACCAGCGCGCGCAGCGAGTTGCCGTGGGCCGCGACCAGGACGGTCCGGCCGGCCAGCAGGTCCGGGACGATGCCGTCGTACCAGTACGGCAGCATCCGGACGCCGACGTCCTTCAGGCACTCGGTGCGCGGGCGCAGCTCCGGCGGGATGGTGGCGTAACGGGGGTCGTCGCTCTGCGAGAACTCCGTGCCGTCCTCGAGGGCCGGCGGCGGGACGTCGTACGAGCGGCGCCAGAGCATGAACTGCTCCTCGCCGAACTCGGCGAGCGTCTGCGCCTTGTCCTTGCCCTGGAGAGCGCCGTAGTGGCGCTCGTTGAGCCGCCAGGAGCGGTGTACGGGGATCCAGTGGCGGTCCGCGGCCTCCAGCGAGAGCTGGGCGGTGCGGATGGCGCGCTTCTGGAGCGAGGTGTGCAGTACGTCGGGGAGCAGACCGGCGTCCTTCAGCAGCTCACCGCCGCGGACCGCCTCCTTCTCGCCCTTCTCCGTGAGATTGACGTCCACCCAGCCGGTGAACAGGTTCTTCGCGTTCCACTCGCTCTCGCCGTGGCGGAGGAGGATCAGCTTGTACGGTGCGTCGGCCATGTGTCCGAGCCTAATGGACGGGTGTACGGCTCTCTCTCCGGCGGTGGGCGTCTCCGGCTTTGGGGGCGTACACCCGGCGGTCCGCCGCGACTCTTGACGATCCGTGTCAATCCACTGGCCGCCGGGACCACGGCCTACGTAACGTTCTCTTTCGGAGAGTGACGCTTACATCTGCCATCCGTCGTAGGTCCTGGGGGGATCCATGTCCACAGCCGGTCTGCTCAGAGGCGTTCGCCGCGCCGTCACGGAGAGCGTGTCCGGGCTCCCCCGGGAGTTCTGGTGGCTGTGGACCAGCACGCTGGTCAACCGGCTCGGGGGCTTCGTCGCCACCTTCCTGGTGCTGTACCTCACCTCGGACCAGGGCCACTCGGCCGCGTACGCCGGTCTGGTGGTCTCGCTGTACGGGCTCGGCGGGGTGGTCGCCTCGCTCGGCGGCGGGGTGATGGCCGACCGGCTGGGGCGGCGGCCCACGCTGCTGATCTCCCAGACGGCGACCGCCGTGTCCGTCGCCGCCCTGGGCTTCGTCCACCATCCGGCGGCGATCGCGGCCGTGGCGTGCGCGGTGGGCGCGGCGTCCAACGCCTCCCGGCCCGCCGTCCAGGCGATGATGGCGGACATCGTGCCGCCGAAGGACCGGGTGCGGGCGTTCTCGCTCAACTACTGGGCGATCAATCTGGGTTTCGCGATCTCTGCGGTCGCGGCGGGCTTCATCGCCGAGTACAGCTATCTGGCCGGTTTCCTCGGCGAGGCCGTGATGACGCTGATCTGCGCGGTCTTCATCTTCGTGAAGCTGCCCGAGTCGAGGCCGGAGCGCCCCGCGGCCGACGGCGCGGCCGTGCCGGAGGTCGGACTCGGGACCGTGCTGCGCGACGGCCGGTTCATGGGCGTGGTCGGACTGTCCTTCGCGATCGCCCTGATCTTCATGCAGGGGCATGTCGGGCTGCCGCTGGCGATGGGCGAGGACGGGCTGTCGGCCTCGGACTACGGCACGGTGATGGCGCTCAACGGCGTACTCGTCGTGGTGCTCCAGATCCCGGTGACCCGGTACATCGAGCACCGCGACCCGCGTCGGCTGCTGATCCTCTCGTCGGTGCTGGCCGGGTACGGGTTCGGGCTCACCGCGTTCGCCGGGTCGATCGGGCTGTACGCGCTGACGGTGGTCGTGTGGACGCTGGCCGAGATCGTCAACGCGCCGACGCAGACGGGTCTGGTGGTGCGGCTCTCGCCGGTGCACGGCCGGGGCCGGTACCAGGGCATGTACACGATGACGTGGTCGGTGGCGACGCTGATCGCCCCGCTGGTGGCGGGCGTGGTGATCGACCGGTTCGGCGCGGAGTGGCTGTGGGGGATGTGCGCCGTGCTGGGGACGGCGGCGGGGCTCGGGTACTGGGCGCTGATGCGCAATCTTCCCCGGGGTCCGGAGGAGGAGATCGCCGCGGGGCCGGAGGCTCCGGCGGCGGGGCGGGGGGCGGCCGGCGGGGAGGCGGTCGGCGGGGAGGTCGGCGGGGAGGCGGCCGGCGCGGCGCTCGGCGGGGAGGCGGCCGGTGCGGCGAAGGGCCTCGGTGCGGCGGAGGCGGTCGGCGCGGCGGAGGCCGTGAAGCGGGTCTGACCGGTCGGCCGCCCCGCCGGGGCCGACGCCCCGGCGAAGCGGCGGCGGGTCAGGTCACGCTGCCCTGGTCGTCGAACATCTGCTTGACGGCGTTGTCGAAGTAGGGCGTCTGGTTCCAGCCGCCGCCGCTGATGGTGCTCATGACGCCGTTCTGCGAGCCGAGACCGTTCGCCTCGCTGTACGTGCGCAGCCAGGGGCCGCCGCTGGATCCGCCGCCGAAGTTGCACTGCAGCTCACTGTAGGACGCGCCCGCCGCGCGGGTCGTGCCCTGACAGACCCATTGGACCTGGCCGTTGTTGTGGTTTCCGGGGTATCCGAAGACGGTCGTGGCCTGGTTCTGGCTGAAGTTCCAGCTGAGTCCATGGCCGCCGGTGACATTGACGACCTTGTTGTTGTTGAGCGGCCAGGTGGTCACCATGGCCACGTCCCGCGCCAGATCGCTGTTGTTGGTCCAGCTGGTGAAGGTGCGGAACTGCTTGGCGGCGAAGGTGCCGAAGGGCCGCACCCCGTCGCGATAGCGGGGGACGTACGTCCAATTCTGCATCCACTGACCGGCCGTGCCGTTCGTGCCGCCTCCGTTGACGCAGTGACCGGCGGTGGTCACCATCTGCTTCGAGGGGCTGTTGATGGAGGCTGCCGAGCAGACGTAGTTCTTGCCGTCCGCCGGATTCTTGAAGAACACCTTGCCGACCGCCGCCGAGTCAGCCACCCGGGCCCCGGTCTTGCTCTTCTTCGCGGGTGCGGCGGCGGGAGTGGTGCCGGGCTTTCCGGTGGGGCCCGCCTTCCGCGCGGATCCCTTGCCCGATCCCGGGGGCGCGGGAAGGAAGTTGTCCGCCGGAATGGCCTGCGCCATACGCTCGGCGGTCCAGTACTTCTCGACCTCCAGCGCGGCGCGGCGGGAGTCGACTCCCTCGCCACCGGCCAGCTCGGCGGTCTTGCTGACGGTGGACGAGTCACCGGCCGGCGGGGTCTGCGCGGTGGACTCGGCCGAGGCGAGCTGGCCCGATCCGAGGACCAGGGCAGCGGCGGCGAGGGAGGAGAGAACGGTACGTCTCATCTGGCGCACTTGGCATCCCTTTTCTGTCACGTGGTGTGTGAAATGAGGTGCGATCGCGCTGTTCCGAGTGCCGGATGGTGCTGTTGGGGTGGGTGCTGGTGATCGAATCGTCCACCGAAGTCGTACGGGGGTAAATAGCGCGGTCGGGGCGCGCGCGAGGGCGCACCGGGAGCGGGGAATGCCGAGGTGACAGCCGTTCAACGGGGTTGGCCTGTACGCCCCTCATCCGGCCGGGCGGAAACGGATTGCGCTCCCCGTACAAGACATGTGGCGCAGGTCACCTTGAATAGGGGATTCCGTATTCAAGATTCCTCTGCATTCAGGCCGTGGACCGTTCTTTTCGGCCGGTGCGGGGGAGAGCCAGGGCGGGGCCGTTGTCCGCGCCGGGCGGAGGGAAGGAAATACGGGGAGGGATGACTCGGGCGGACGGCGGGGAGGGCGGGGAGTCAGCGCTCGGCGGGGCCGGGGTCCGGGGCGGCGGAGGTCACGCGGGTCCCCGGGTGCGCCAGCGCGCAGAGGAAGGCCAGCGCCAGGGCGATCGCCATCCCGTAGAACACCCACTGGTTGGCCTCGGCGAAGTCCATCCGTACCGCGTCCCCCGTCTCCCGCATCGCGGAGGTCACCGAACCGTCGCCCGTCCCCCGGCCGTCCCCGTGGCCGGCGACCGACTGGGCGATGTCGTGGGCGGTGCGCCGGGCCTCGTCCCGCGGCAGGCCCTGCGCGTGGAGCGTCGCGGTCACCTTGTCGACCGTGACATGGCTGAGCACCGTCCCGTACACCGCGAGCCCCACCGCCGCCGCGTAGTTGCGCGCCGTCTGGGTGATGCCGGTGACCTCCCCGTACGAGGCGTCGATCGCCCGGTTGACCGAGTCCGTCGAGGCCGGGGCGAGCAGAAGGCCGATCCCCGCGCCGGACAGCACCACATAGGGCCACTGCGCGCCGTACGACAGATCCGTCAGTTTCGCCGCCCAGAGGGCGAAGCCGGCCGTGGCGAGCGCCGTGCCCAGCAGCAGCGGCGGGCGCGCGCCCCGTTTGTCGAGCATCCGCCCGCCGACCTGGGAGGCGAGGACGAAGCCGAGGAAGAAGTAGAGGAGATACAGCGCCGCCTCGTTCGGCGTCTTCCGGAGCGAGACCTGCGCGTAGACCGAGGCGAAGAAGAACAGCGGGACGAAGGCGAGCATCCCGAAGAACAGCACCGCCGTATCGACGCTGAAGGCCCGGTCGCGGAAGACCCGGAGCTTGATCAGGGGCTGTTCGGGGACCCGGAGTTCGTAGACGCAGAAGGCGATCAGCAGCAGCAGTCCGCCGATGACGCAGCCCCAGGTGGCGAGGGATCCCCAGCCCCAGGAGGAGGCCTGCTGGAGTCCCAGCACGCTCAGGCCCATCCCGGCCGCGACCAGGAACGCGCCCGGCAGATCGAGGCGTTCCCTGCGCGCGTCGTCGGGGATGCGGGCCAGCACCGTGAGGACGATCGCGATCACGGCGACCGGGACGTTCACCCAGAAGATCGCCCGCCAGGTCCACGCGGTGAGCACACCGCCGAGCAGCGGGCCGATCGCGGTGAGTCCGCCGGAGACGCCGAAGAAGAGGGCGATCGCGCGGCCCCGGCGCTCCACCGGGAAGACCGCCGTGACGACGGCGAGGGCGGCCGGGAACATCAGCGCGGCCCCCGCCCCCTGAACAGCACGGAAGATGATCATCCAGGTCTGGGCGAATCCGCTCGCGGGGACGCAGCCGCAGAGCACCGAGGCGATGACGAAGACCAGGGTGCCGGTCAGCATCACCGTGCGGTGGCCGTGGATGTCGGCCAGCCGGCCGCCGAGCGCGAAGCAGGCCGCCAGCGCGAGCAGATAGGAGTTGACGACCCAGCGCATGCCGGACGCGGTGAGTCCGAGTTCGTCGGTGATGTCCGGGGCGGCGATGGCGACGATCGTCTGGTCGATGAAGGTCATCGCCACGGCGAACATCATCGCCGCGAGCGCCAGGGTCTGGTTCGCCGACCCGGCGGGGCCCCGGGCCCCCGGGGCGGCCTCCTCGGAGGGGGGCGTGGCGGGGCCGGAGCCCGACCCACCCCCGGAACCGCCCGTTTTGTCGCGCATGGGCAGGATTCTGCCTCGCGTCGAGATCTCCCGCACACCAGCGCGGGCGGTCGGGTGTCGGGGCCGGGGTCGGCTCTGCTCGGCGTCGCGCGGGGGCGGGTGTCGGGGCGGGGTCAGCCGGGCTCGGCGTCGCGCGGGGGCGGGTGTCGGGGCGGGGTCAGCCTGGCTCGGCGTCGCGGGCGGCGCCGGTCAGATGGGTGAACGCGTCCAGGTTCCTGGTGGACTCCCCGCGCGAGACCCGCCAGGCGTACTCCTTGCGGATGGCCTCGGCGAACCCCAGCTCCAGCAGGGTGTTGAAGGCCCCGTCCGCGGCCTCCAGCACCGACCCCAGCAGGCGGTCCAGCTCGTCCGGGACGATCACGGAGAGCGGGAGCCGGCCGGTCAGATAGATGTCGCCGAGGTGATCGATCCCGTACGCGACCCCGTAGAGCCGGAGGTTCCGTTCGAGCAGCCAGCGGTGGACGGCGGGGTCGTTGCCGTCGGGGTGGCGGATGACGAAGGCGTTCACCGAGAGGGAGTGTCTGCCGACCCGCAGGGAGCAGGTGGTGGAGAGCTTGCGGGTGCCGGGAAGGGTGACCACGTACGAGCCCGGCTCAGGGCTCTCCCAGGTCAGCTCGGCGTCTTCCAGGGCCCGCTCGATGATCTCCGTGGGCCGGCGCTCGTCAGACATGGTGCGAGCGTACCCGGCGGCGGTGTTCGTACATCGCCGCCGTGTAGACGTCGGAGGTGACGGCGGCGGCGGTGTCCCAGCCGAAGGACTCGGCGTGCCGGGCCGCCTCCGCGCCCATCCGGGCGGCGAGCGGGGGGTGGATCAGCAGCCGGTGGAGCGCCCGCGCGTACTGGGCGGGGTCGTGGCCGTCGACCAGCAGCCCGGTCGCCCCGTCGCGCACGGCGACCGGGAGGCCGCCGACCCTCGCGGCGACCACCGGGGTGCCCGCCGCCTGGGCCTCGATCGCCACCAGGCCGAAGGATTCGCTGTACGAGGGCATCACCAGCGCGGACGCGGCGCGGAACCAGTCCGCGAGCGTCTCCTGCGAGACCGGCGGATGGAAGTGGACGACATCGGCGATGCCGAGGCGCGCCGCGAGCTTCTGGAGCCCTTCGGGTCTGGCCAGACCGCTGCCGCTCGGGCCGCCGACGACGGGCACATGGAGCCGGGAGCGGAGGGATGGATTCCCCTCCAGCAGCAGGGCGACCGCGCGCAGCAGGATGTCGGGGGCCTTCAGCGGCTGTATCCGGCCGGCGAAGAGCGGTACGAAGGCGTCCTGCGGGACCCCGAGCCGGGCCCGGGCGGCGGCGCGGCCGTCGGCCGGGCGGAAGCGGTCGAGATTGACCCCGGGGTGGACGACGGCGACCTTCGCCGGATCGGCGTCGTAGAAGCGGACCAGCTCGTCCGCCTCCTCCGCCGTGTTGGCGATCAGCCGGTCGGAGGCGTTGACGATCTGGGTCTCGCCGATGACCCGCGAGGACGGTTCGGGGGTGTCGCCCTCGGCGAGGGAGGCGTTCTTGACCTTGGCCATGGTGTGCATGGCGTGGACGAGGGGGACGCCCCAGCGTTCGGCGGCGAGCCAGCCGACATGGCCGGAGAGCCAGTAGTGGGAGTGGACGAGGTCGTAGTGGCCGGGGCGGTGGCGGGCCCAGGCCTGCATCACCCCGTGGGTGAAGGCGCAGAGCTGACCGGGCAGGTCCTCCTTGGCGAGGCCCTCGTACGGTCCGGCGTCGACATGGCGGACGAGCACCCCGGGGGCCAGCTCCACCGAGGGGGGCAGCCCGCCGGCGGTCGCCCGGGTGAAGATCTCGACCTCGATGTTGATCGCGGCGAGCCGTCTGGCCAGCTCGACGATGTAGACGTTCATCCCGCCCGCGTCGCCGGTGCCCGGCTGGTGGAGCGGGGAGGTGTGGACGCTGAGCATGGCGATCCGGCGCGGCTTGCGATGCCCGCCGGGAAACCTGATCCGGGGTGGCAGGAAGCCGCTGCCGAGGCGGGAGACGTACTGGCTCACGTCGGCGTTCCTCCTCGTTCCGGCATGGGCAGAGCCGGGTTTCCACGGCGCACAACAGTGGAGCACCTTCTTCCATTTCCTCTGCTCCGGCACTTTGCCAAATCATTACGATTGGGCGGGCGGATTTGGTTCCCGGGCCGGGGCGCGGCCGTGGGGGCGCGGGGCGCGATCCGGGGGCGCGGGGAAGGCTTCAGGGGCGTACGGGGGGCGTGGGGGCCGGGCGCGGTGGCCCCGGGGCCCAGGGGGCTCGCGGCCCCGGCGGGCGGCGGGGCGGTGCGGGCGCGGCAGACGTCGGGGGCGTGGGGCTCGGCGGGCGTCGGGGCGATGCGGGCGTCGGGGGCGTGGGGCCGGGCGGGCGGCGGGGCGATGCGGGCATCGGGGGCGTGGGGCTCGGGTCCGGCGGGCGCATACGCTCGCTGTCATGACCCGCCCCGTCGGCACCCCGACCCGCGGGACGACCAACCCCAACCGGCTGCGCCGGATGGACCGCTGGATCGCCGCCGCCCACGGCCCCGCGCTGCGCCGCAGCGACCGGCCGCTCGCCGTCGACCTCGGATACGGCTCGGCCCCCTGGACCACCCTCGAACTGCTGCGGCGGCTGCGCACCGCCGACCCGCGCTGCGAAGTGATCGGGATCGAGATCGACCCCGGCCGGGTCGCCTCCGCGAAGCCGTACGAACGCGAAGGGCTCAGCTTCGTCCACGGCGGCTTCGAGCTGCCGGCGCCGGACCGGCCTCTGCTCATCCGCGCGGCGAACGTGCTGCGGCAGTACGAGGAGGGCGAGGTCGCCGCCGTCTGGGCGCGGCTGTGCGGACGGCTCGCGCCGGACGGTCTGCTGGTCGAGGGCACCTGCGACGAGATCGGGCGGCGGCACGTCTGGGTCGCGCTGGGGCCCGAGGGCCCGCGCACGGTGACCTTCGCGACCCGGCTCGGCTCCCTGGACCGCCCCTCCGACCTGGCGGAACGGCTGCCGAAGGCGCTGATCCACCGCAATGTCCCGGGCGAGCCGGTGCACGCGTTCCTGCGCGACTTCGACCGCGCGTGGGCCTCGGCGGCCCCGTACGCCTCGCTCGGGGCGCGGCAGCGCTGGATGCGGGCGGTGCGCGAGCTGGCGGCCGACTGGCCGCTGACGGACGGCCCCAAGCGGTGGCGACAGGGCGAGGTCACCGTGGCTTGGGCGGCGCTCGCTCCCTCGTACGGGTGAACGCGTGTACGAACAGGGAACACGCGGGGCTCGCCGTTCGTCAGCGAGACGTGGGAAGGGAGAAGGGGGCGGCCCACCGGCGGCCCTCTGTCGATTCACGGACCGCCGTGGCACCATCGCGGCAGCGTCCGTAAGTTACTGACGGTAAATCAGCTGGTCGCCGCAGTCAGTCGCCATCGGAGGGGGAGTCGTGAACCGACGCCGCTGTGCCATCGCCGCGATCACCGCGGTCTGCGCCCTGACCGTGCTCGTCGCACCGGGCGCCGCGTTCGCGGCGCCGCTCGCCCCGGCGGCGCCCTCGGCGGGTCCGCTCCCCCGCGCCCCTGAGCCGCCGGACCGCGGCCGGGAGGGCGGCGACAGATCGCTGGAGGAGGTGCGGATGGAGATAGAGGGCCTCTATCACCAGGCGGTGTCCGCGACCGACGCGTACAACCTCGCCAAGGAGGAGGCCGAGCGCCAGTCCGGCGAGATCGCCCGGCTCGCGCAGCGCATCGACAAGGGCGAGGACCGCATCAAGGAGCTGAAGGACCGCGCCGGAGCCACAGCCCGCGCCCAGTACCAGGGCGGCGGTCTGCCCGCCGAGGCCCAGCTGATGCTCACCGACGATCCCCGTCTCTTCCTCGACGGCGTCGACCGCGTCAAGCAGGGCATGAAGGCCACCAGGGATCTTCTGAGAGAGCTGGACCGCGCCCAGGCCGATCTCCGGGCGTACGCCCGGGACGCCGGAGCGCAGTGGCAGACCCTGGAGAGCAACCGCCTCCGGCAGAACGAGGCCAAGAAGAAGATCACCGAAAAGATCACCGCCGCGGAGAAGCTGGAGAAGCGCCTCGCGAAGAAGGAGCGCGCCCGGCTGCTGGAGCTGGAGCGCGAGGCGGCGGCGAAGGCCCAGGCCGAATGGCTGGAGTCCCGCGACCGCCGGCGCGCGGACGACGCGCGGACGGACGCCTCACCGGACGGCGGCGCCGGCGGCCGGGACGGCAAGGCGACCGCCGGGGGCGCGAAGGCGGTCGAGTTCGCCTCGGCGCAGCTGGGCAAGCCGTACTCATGGGGCGCCGAGGGCCCCGGCTCCTACGACTGCTCCGGACTGACCTCACAGGCCTGGGCCGCCGCCGGACGGAACATCCCGCGCACCTCGCAGGAGCAGTGGCGGCAGCTGCCCAGGGTCGCGGTCGGGGATCTGCGCCCCGGCGATCTGATCATCTACCACGCGGACGCGAGCCATGTCGGGCTGTACATAGGCGACGGATCGATCGTGCACGCCCCCCGGCCGGGGCGGGACGTCACCGTGGCCGGAGCCGGCTCGATGAAGATCCTCGGAGTGGTGCGCCCCGACCGGTGACGGGCCCGGCGGACCGGCTGCGACCGGGGTGACCTGCGCCGCACGGCGGGCGCACACCGTACGGAGAGGGCGACCCACCGTGCCCGCAGGGGTGAGAGGCCCTGCCCGGAGGGGTGATGTTCGTCATGACAGACCCGCCAACTGACCGCCCATGCCCGGCATATGGCGTCTGTGACCTGTCTCCTCATTCCGCTGCCCCGGGGGCTGACGCTAAGGTCCCCGTCTGGCGGGGTGTCGTTCGGCGTCCCGTCGCGCCCTCGGGGGGAGGGAAGGAACCCGGATCAATGGCCGTACCCGTACCGCGTCAGCGCACCGCCCCCGCCGCGGAGACCGCAGAAGGCGGCGCCGTCAGCGGTGATCTCGTCCTGCTGGTGATCGAGGACGACCCGGCGGGCGCCTTCTCCGTCCCCGAGCTGCCCGACACCGCGGGTCCCCGGGTCCGGGTGCGCAGCGCCCGCAATCTCACCGAGGCCGAGCGGCTGCTCACCGACGACGTCCACTGCGTGCTGGTGGATCTGGCGCTGCCCGGCGGCCCGGCGGACGACGAGGAGCTGGGCGCGCTCCGCCAGGTGCTGCGCCTCGCGCCCCGGCAGGCCGTGCTGGCGCTGACCACCTCCGCCGACGCGGAGCGCGCCGCCGACGCCGTCCGGCTGGGGGCCCAGGACCATCTCTTCCGCGACGAGCTGGACGGCCGGCTGCTGCACCGCACCGTGCGGTACGCGGTGGAGCGCAAGCGCGCCGACACCGCGCAGATGAAGCTGGCCGAGTCACGGCTGCGCGCCCAGGAGAACGCCCGGCTGGAGCGCGGACTGCTGCCCACTCCCCTGCTCCAGGGCTCGGGGCTGCGGTTCGCCGCCCGCTATCGGCCCGGCCGCTCCCGGGCGCTCCTCGGCGGGGACTTCTACGACACCGTCCGCACCCCGGACGGCACGGTCCACGCGATGATCGGCGATGTCTGCGGCCACGGCCCGGACGAGGCGGCGCTCGGTGTGGAGCTGCGCATAGCGTGGCGGGCGCTGACCTTCGCCGGGCTGTGCGGGGACGAGCTGCTCTCGACGCTCCAGCGGGTGCTGGAGCACGAGCGGGAGAGCGACGAGATCTTCGCGACGCTCTGCACGGTCGACATCGCCCCCGACGGGCGGCGGGCGGGGCTCTGTCTGGCGGGTCACCCCTCGCCGCTGATCACCCGGGGCGGACGGGCCGCGCAGCTGCTGCCGTACGAGAGCGGCGGCCCGGCGCTGGGGCTGCTGCCGCGCGCCCGCTGGCCGCGCCGGCAGGTGGAGCTGGGCGGGGCCTGGAGTCTGATGCTCTACACGGACGGGCTGATCGAGGGACGGTCCGGCCCGGGAGAGAAGGAGCGCCTGGGCGACGAGGGCATGCTGCGGATGATCAATCGCAGACTGTCGGCGGGGCTGGAGGGCGAGGCCCTGCTGGAGTCGGCGGTGTCGGAGGCTCGCGAGCTCAACGGCGGCGAGCTGACGGACGATGTGGCGGTCCTGCTGCTGAGCCGGGGCTGAGCCGGGCCCGGGCGGCCTCCGCGCGCGCCGGTCCGGAGCCGCGGGAGCGCCGGACGCGCCGCTCCGGAAGGCCGCCGACAGGAGCCCCCGGAGTCTCGCCGAGCGGTGCGCCGGACTACCGTCCGCCGTTGTACGGACCGTAGGGGCCGTCGCTGCTGGACCCGCCGCGCCGCCCCCGGCCACCGCCGGAGACCTGCGCCAGGGCGGGCCGTACATCGACGAAGAAGACGATCGACGCGATCAGTCCCGCCAGCGACAGGAACAGTATCGAGACGGTCAGATTCAGCGCGACGGTGACGCCGAGGATGATCAGCCAGAAGCTCTTGGTCTGCTTGTCGGCAGCACGATAGGCGTCCTCGCGGGCGATCGCGGCCATGATCAGCGCGGTCACCGAGGTGACCAGGAAGACCAGATCCACGACCAGCCAGAGAGTCAACTCGAAACTCGTGCGCAACATGCTGAGCACCGCCTAGGCCTAGTGGGTGAGAGAGGGGCCCCGCCGCCACGGTACCCGGAGAACGGACCGGACACTCCCAAAGGCGTCCGGTCCGTTCTCCCGCACGCGCGCCCGGCACCGTCCTCAGGACCGGCCGGGGCCCGCGAGACGGTCTAGGCGACCGGCGGGGTGTTCTTCTTCGGGGCCGCGCGGCGGGCGGCGGGCTTGCGGGCCGCGGGCTTGTCGGCCCCGGAGCCGGCGTCCGTCGCGGCGGCCGCGTCCTTCGGCCGGCGGCCGTTGGCGGACGGGGAGCCGGCGGGCGCGGCCTTCGCCGGAGCGGGCTTGACGGGCTCCGTCCGCACCGACTCCTTCTTCGCCGGCTCGGGCTCGACGGCGACGGCGATCTCGGTGATCTCCTCGGCCGCCTCGCCGCGCCAGGTCCTGACCGTCTGCTCGCCGTGCTCGGCGACCTTCTCGTAGGTCTCCCGGGCCTTGACCGCGTACTCGGCGGCGACGCCGACTCCGCGCAGGGCGAAGTCCTGAGCGGTCTCGCCCAGCTTCTTCAGATCGGCGTCGAATCCGCCGAAGACCTCGTTGACCTTGGCCTGCACGGTGGCCTGGGCCTCCTTGGCCTGGCTGCTCACCCGGGACTGCACGACCTTCGGATCGGCGTTCCGCACGGCCTCGATCCGGCCGGGTGCCTCGGCCGCGAGCTGTTCGAGCAGCGCGGGCACCTTCCGGGCCTGCTGGACGGCGAGGTCGGCCGTGCCGGCGGCGAAGTAGAGGGGGGTGGGGTCGGTGAACGTCTTGCGGAGGTCATCGGTGATGGCCATGGCTGTGGTCCTCCTGGAAAGCAGTTCAGTGTGAGGGTTGGCCGGCGTCACTGCCGTCGCCCTTGCGGGGGCCCTCGGCAGCGGCGCCCTGGGCCGTGCCGGAGCCCTTGTCCGCCACGGGCTCCGCATCCGGAGCCGAAGCCGGTCCCGGCTCCGATCCCGGATCCGGTTCCGTTCGTCCGCTCGCGTCGGGGTCGTCCGACCCCGTCGCGGTCTCGAATCCGTTCTCCTTGCGGAAGGACTCGTAGATCTGGAGCAGAACGGCCTTCTGCCGCTCATTGATCGAAGGGTCCGCGATGATGACGGCCCGCGTCTCCAGCTCGTCCCGGTCCCGCTCGTCGAGGATCCCGGCCCGCACGTACAGCGTCTCGGCGGAGATCCGCAGCGCCTTGGCGACCTGCTGCAACACCTCCGCGCTCGGCTTGCGCAGCCCGCGCTCGATCTGACTGAGATACGGATTGGACACCCCGGCGGCCTCGGCGAGCTGCCGCAGCGAGAGCTGGGCGGTGCGCCGCTGCTCGCGGAGGTACTCACCGAGATTGCCGACGTTGAGTGATGCCATGACCCGATGGTGCCCCACCCTTGCTAACTATTGCAAGCAGATGCTTGCAATAGTGTGTCGCGCCACATGAGACTGTGCAGGCCAACTGGCCAGTTTCACGCCACTCGGCCTGTGTGTTCAGGGTTTCTGGCCGAGGTTTCAAGCTTCGTGGCCAGCGCGGCGGGCCGCGTGGGAGGTTTCAGCCGGCTGGAGGCCGCTCGGACTGGCTGTCGGGGCAACGGAGGTTGAGGAACATCGGAACGAAAACCGGCGCTAAGCCCTCCGTGCTCTCCGGAGCCCTTTGACCTGCGGTTCCGTGGTGGTTGAACCTTCGGCAGTCGTGTTGATCAACTGCCTGGAGGTCCGGGGTGCCGGTCGAGTTTCTGACGGCTCGGCCGACTGCGGGCCGCCCGCCCGGCGGCCCTCCGCTTCGCCGGGCCCCGCCCGCACCCCGGGCGGCAGCGGCGCGAGGTCCTGGGACACCCTTCCGTCCCGGCTGTGATTCACGTCACTGCCGGCGGCTCGGTGCAGCACTCGGCCCCGTTCCGCCGTCATGGGGGCAGTGATCGGGACGGGACGAGGAGAGGAGGTCGGCGGGTGAGGTTTCGCAGGAGCGGTCCGGGCATCGGATTCACGGAGTTCGTCGCACAGCGGTCGGGAGCGTTGTTCCGCACCGCGTATGCGCTGACCGGTGACGTGCACGTGGCCGAGGATCTGGTGCAGGAGGCGCTGGAGCGGGCGTGCCGACAGTGGCGGAAGGTCGCGGTGGCGGACTCGCCGGAGGCGTACGTGCGCAAAGTGCTGGTCAACCTGGCCAACGACCGCTGGCGGCGGCTGTCGCGCCGGGGCGAGCGCCCCGGGCTGTCGGGGGTGCCCGAGACGGCCGACCCCCGGGACCGGTTCGGGCAGGTGGATCTGCGCGCGGAACTGATCGAGGCACTGCTCGGGCTGCCGATGGGCATGCGCAGCGTGGTGGTCCTGTACTACCTGCACGATCTGGACGCCCGGCAGGTCGCCGACGTCCTGGACATCTCTTCGAGTGCGGTGAGGTCCCAGCTCGCCCGCGGCCTGGCCAAGCTGCGCGATTCCGTATCGGGCGCCCAGGCGCCGCACACGCCGTCGGCCGCTTTCGGAGGTACGAAGTGAGGAACACGTCGTCCGGACCGGCCCCGTTCCAGCCGGGCCTCGAAGCCGAGCTGCGTGCCGCGGTGGCCTCCTTCGCCGACGGGCCGACGGCGCCGGTCGTCGACGCGGCCGCGATCGAGCGAACCGTCAGCCGCAGCCGCACCCGCCGGGCGCTCCTCGGCACCGCTGCGGCGTGCTGCGTGCTGGCGTGCGCCACGGTGGGGTTCTTCGCGCTGAAGCCCGTGCCGCCCGCGCCCGGCGCCTCCCCGTCCCTGTCCCCACCGGCGAACGGGGCGTGCACCCCGCTCGCCACCGGCACCCCCAAGAGCGGAAGCGCCGATCCGACTCCGACACAGGAGCAGGAGCAGACCGCGGGAGCGGGCATCGCGCTGCCGGACCTGGCCGGCATGCCGGTCGAACAGGCCGGAAGCCTGCTGCGCGGACTCGGACTGAGCTGCACGATCATGCGGCACACGGACTGGAACGCTCCCGCCGGGCAGGTGATCAGCAGTCAGCCCCGGGGCGGCGCAGAACCGGTGGCACCGGGCTCGTCCGTCCTCCTGCTGGTCTCGACGGGCAAACCCGGCGGAACCTGAGCGACCGGGCCCTTCGGCCCGCGCACCGGCCGAGTGGCCCAGGGGCCGGTGCCGGGCAGTCCGTCGACCGCGGCGCACCGGCTGGACGCCCGCCCCTCCGGGCCGCTGCTGGACTTTTCCTGGACACGCGGGCCTGGACGACCGGGGAGGGCCTCGTGGTCGAGGAACTCCTGCAGCACCGCATCGACACGGCGACGCACGTCCCGCAGGTCCAGGTGGTCAGGGGGCAACCGCACGACGTTCACGCTCCTCCGGCCGGCCCGTGGCCCGTCACCGGGTAGCCGGTGTCGGCGTGAAGGGCGGTGCACCGCGGGCCCCGAAGACCGAGCTGGTCCGTCATGGGGCGGGACCAGGCCGCCCTCGCCTCCAGGGCCGCCATCACATGCGGCCGCCACCCGGCCACCACGCTGTACCGCCACCCGGCGGACAACGCCACTGGGCGGAACCGGGCCGCAGCGGCTGGACCCAAGATCAGCTCGCGGAACGGCTGGAGTCCGGGATCCCGGGGTTCGCGGGCAGGCAGGGGCGCGGGGGCGTGGGCGGCGCGATCTCGGGTTCCGACGAGGGCAGGTCCGCAGTCGGGGGAGTCGGTCGACGACCATCGTGGCGGCCCGACGTGCCGTCGCGGCCGGTCGCCCGAGGTGGTGCGGCCGGAGCGGCGCCGGGGGCTGCCGCGGCACCAGGAGCAGTGCGCACCGACTAGCCGTGGAAAGTCGTGACCGCTTCGAGCGCAGCCCTCTCGGTCCTGACGTGGTTGACGGGCGCCGCTCCGTCGGCGTAGCCGAAGGAGATGCCCACGAGCAGCCGCCCTTCGCCGACCGCGAGTTCGGCGCGGACCGTGTCGGCGTAGAAGCTCAGCAGCCCTTGTGGACAACTCGCCACGCCGTAGGCGGTCATCGCCAGGAGCAGGGTCTGCATATAGGCGCCGACGTCAGCGGCCGACCGGGCCCCGCCGTCCCCGGTGACGAACAGGAACGCGGCGTGCGGCGCGCCGTAGAAGCGCAGGCTTTCCGCGTCGTAGGCCGCCCGCGCCTCGTGATCGTCGGCTTCGATGCCCAGCGCTCCGTACAGCTGGGCGCCGAACGCCGACCGACGCGCCTGGAGCACCGGCGAGTACAGGCCCTCGGGATACGGGAAGTCGACCGAGACGCGCTTCTCGGCGTGGGCGACCCGCAAGGCGTCGGCCAGGCGTTCGCGCGTGGCGCCGCTCGCCACCTCCACCCGCCAGGGCTGTGCGTTGGAGTTGGACGGCGCGGCGCCGGCCAGCGAGAAGATCGCACGAATCGTGTCCTCGGGGAGGGCTTCCGGACGGAACGCGCGGGTCGAGCGACGGCCGCGTATCAGCTTCTCCGCACAGTCGCTCGGCTCGGTGGGGACCAACAGGCTCACGAAGGACTCCTCGACGGCAATCAATGTAAACGCAATCGTTTACATTGCGGGAACCTAGCAGGCATCCCCTCTCGAAGTAAACGCTTCCGTATGCTTGACGCATGAGTGCGACGACTACGGAATCCGCGAGGGGGCGGGGACGGGGCGGACGGGAGCGCATCCTGGCCGCCGCCGCCCAGCTGTTCGCGACCCACGGCATCAACGCGACCGGCATGGAGCAGGTCGCGGAGGCGGCGCCCGTGTCCAAACGGACGCTCTACGCGCATTTCCGGACCAAGAGCGACCTGGTGATCGCCCACCTCCAGGACCTCACCGCGTCGGGTGCCACGCTGGAAGACGTGCTGAACCGCGAGGACATGCCCCCGCTGGAGCGGATCCTCGGGCTGTTCGACCCCGTGCCGGACGCGATACCGGTACGGGGATGCCCGTTCATCGACGCCGCAGCGGAGTTCCCCGACCCCGAGAGCGCGGTCCACTCCTACGCCCGCGAACAGAAACTGCGGATGGTACGGCTGGTCACCGCGCTGGTGACGGAGCTGGGCTGCGACGAACCCGCCGCGCTCGCCGAACAACTGGTCACCCTCGCGGACGGGGCGGCCAGTCGCGCCATGGTGCTCGGCGAGGCGGACTACGGCCGACACGCGCGGACGGCGGCGAAGACCCTGCTCGCGCACGCCCTGCCGAGCACGCCTCGACGCGGAGGAGCCGACACGGCCGGAGGCGACGTGGACTTCTGAGTGCGAGACGGTTCCGCCCCGGGCCCGCGTGCCTTCGATCCAGCCGGCGCCGACGTACGTCAATTCGCCGAAGCTCGCAGGAAGCGCGACCCGACGGTTCCGACGTGCTCGTCCCAGCAGGTCGAAACCGCCAGGTCGCCTCACCGCACCGGTTCCCACCGCCGTGTCCCGGCTCAACACCCGACCGGCCCGGCAGATGCCGCGCGCCGAGGGGAGGCGCGGGGCCGTCGCCGCTTGGGGAGGCCGGGGCGCGATCGGAATCGGGGGCGGCGGCGGGGGTGTCAGCGGCGGGGTTCCCAGCGGAAGAGGCGGGAGGCCAGGACGACGGCCACGGCGACCCAGCCCAGGGTGGGGAGCAGGAGAAGCAGGGAGTCGGCGACGGGAACGCCGCCGTTCCAGGCGTTGAGGACCAGTTCGGTGGCCGCGCCACCGGGGAGCAGCCGCTTGAGCAGGGTCAGCTCCTCGGTGCCGGAGATCCCCACCCAGGTCGCGACGGCGATGGCGCCGAGGCTGACGGGCAGCGTGGTCACCTGGGCGTGTTCGGGGGAGTTCGTCAGACCCGCCGTGGCCAGCCCCAGGCCGAGCATCATGATCACCGTGGCGAGGACCGCCGCCGCGAGGAGAAGGACGTTGGCCGGCCCGCCGGCGACCACGGCCAGCGCGGTGAGGATGGCGATCACCTGGACCACCGCGAGGACGGTGACCGGGAGCATCAGCCCGGAGAGGATGCCGGCGTCGCTCGCCGGGGTGGAGCGCAGCCGCTTGAGGAAGAGGTTCTGGCGGCGCGAGGCGAGGGTGGTGACGGTGGTGGTGTAGAGCCCGAAGGCGCCCACGGTGAACGTCACCACCGCCGCGATGTATCCGAGGCTGCCCAGGGTCGCGAAGGCTTCGTGCTGGTAGATGAAGTACGCGCTGACGGCCGCGGGCATCAGGATGCTGGTGACCAGAACCAGCCGGTTCCGGAAGATCTGGATCAGCTCGCCGAGAGCGATGGAGAGCATGGCGAAGGTCCTTTCGGGGACGTTCCGGAAGCGTCCGGGAGGGGTGGAGGGGACGGGCGCCCCGAGCGCCGGGGCCGGCCCGAGGGGCGACGCGCGCGGGCGTCCGGGGGAGCCGGAGGAAGGGCCCTAGCCGTCGCCGAGGGAGCGGAAGACATCGTCGAGCCGGGTCGGCCCGGCGTGGAGTTCTCCCAGCTCGATCCCGTTGGCGTGGGCCCAGTCGAGCAGGGTGTGCAGGTCCTTCTGCAGGCCGAAGGTCTCGACGAGGAACCTCCCGTCGCTCTCCCGCGCGGCGGGCAGCGGCAGCGTCGGCACCGGCACCGGCACCGGCGACGACGACGCGGCGGCCAGGAGGGAGAAGCGGATGACGGCGGGCAGGGTCCGCGTCAGCTCGGCGACGGTCCCTTCCCGGTGGAGCACGCCCTGGTGCATGAGCCCGATGCGATCGGCGCGCTGCTGGGCCTCTTCCAGATAGTGCGTGGTCAGCACGATGGTGGACCCGTCCTCGCGGAGTCTGTCCACGGCGTCCCAGAGCGCGTCCCGGGACTGGATGTCCAGGCCGGTGGTGGGTTCGTCCAGGAAGATCAGCTCAGGCTGTCCGTACACGGCGGTGGCGAAGTCCAGCCGCCGCTTCTCGCCGCCGGAGAGCTGGGACACCAGGGTGCCGGCCTTCTCCGTGAGATCGACGAGGCTGAGCACCCGCTCGACCCGGTCGGCGCGCAGGGAGAGCTTGCCGATCAGCCGGACCGATTCCCGCACCGTCAGGTCCGGGGAGAACCCGCTCTCCTGGAGCATGATGCCCATCCGGGGCCGCACGGCGCGCCGGTCCCGCGGGTTCCGCCCGAAGACCCGCACGGTGCCCGAGTCGGCCGTACGGTGTCCCTCGACGGTCTCCAGGGCCGAGGTCTTGCCGGCGCCGTTGGTGCCGAGCAGCGCGTACAGCTCCCCCTTCGCCACCTGGAAGGACAGATCCTTCACGGCGTGGAAGTCGCCGTAGCTGAGGTTCAGACGTTCAACGTCGATGACGGGGTTCGAGGTCATGCACCGATCACATCGTCCGTCGCGTCCGTCCGGCAGTGGCGTGGTGTCATCACTTCGCCATGACATTCGTCGGGAGAGGAGCCCCGGGGCGGCCCGGGAAACGGCCGTCGTATGACGCGGAGCGCCTCGGTCTCTACCCTGGCTGAATGGAGCCCTGGTCCGAGAACAGTCAGGGGCCGACCGGAATCACCGCGACCCCCGCCGCGCCGAGCGCTCCGCCGGCCCCCGCGCGGCGGCCGGGAGACGGCCGATGAGCCCCGCCCCGCCGACCGCGTACGAGATGCCCGAGGACATCAGGACGACGGAGGAACGGCTGCGCAGACTCAACCTCACCATGATCGTCCCGCCGCTCGCGGCGGTCGGGGCGCTGCTGGTGGCGGTCGACGCGCGGACCTGGTGGGAAGCCGTCGTGCTGGCCGTGGGCGTACTGGCGGCCCTGGTGGTCGTCGAGCGGTGGACCGCGGGCGACACCTCCAGGGTGGCGCTCCCCTGCCTGATCGTCACCGCGGCCGTGTGGCCGTTCGGCGTGCTGGTGGCCGACAGTCACACCGCGTACTACGGCATCACGATCGTGGGCCCCTATCTCGTCCCCCGGCTGACCCGCCACCGGCGCGCGGCGGCTCTGGGGCTCACCGCGTTCGTCGGCGCGGTGGGCGCGGCGAAGCTGCTGGAGTCCCCGGACGATGTGCCCGGCGTGCTGATCCAGTACGTCTTCATCCCGGCGGGCATCACCGTGGTGGCGACCGGGCTGATGTTCGCCAACCGGCTGTTCTACGCGTTCATGGAGCAGGCGCGGGAACGCGAGGCGGAGCTGGCCGTCGTCCGGGAGCGGATCCGGTTCGCCGGGGATCTGCACGACATCCAGGGGCACACCCTGCATGTGGTGAAACTGAAGATCATGCTGGCCGAGAAGCTGATGCGCACCGATGTGGAGCGCGCGGAGCGGGAGCTGCGGGAGGTGTACGCCCTGGTCGGCGACACCATCACGGAGACCAGGGAGCTGGCCCACGCGCAGCGGCGGCTCAATCTCGCCGTGGAGCTGGAGAACGCGAGGAACCTCTTCGAGGCCGCGGGGATCCGTGTACGCGTCAACCGCGAGTCCGGGACGGGCGCCGGTGCCGGTGCCGGTGCCGGTGCCGACGAGAGGGTCAAGGCGCTGCTCGGCCAGGTCCTGCGCGAGACGACGACCAACATCCTGCGCCACGCGCGGGCCACGCGGGTGCGGATCACGCTCTCGGACTCGGGCATCTCCATCGTCAACGACGGCGCGCCCGAGACTCCCCTTCCGGCGCTCGGCGGGCTGGCGGCCCTCGGGGAGCGGGTGGGCGACGAGGGGGGCGAGCTGACCGTGGAGCAGCGGGACGGGCGCTTTCTCACGGCCGCGTCCTTCCCCGGCCCGCGCGACGCCACGACGCCGCGCCCGCCGGAGGCCCGCCCGGCGGAACCTCGTTCACCGAAGGCCCGCCCGGCGGAATCTCGTTCACCGGAACCCCGCCCGGCGGAACCCCGTTCACCGGAGACCCGCCCGGCGGCCCGCCCCTCGGCGGAGCCCGGCCCGGCGGAGGCCCCCGCGAAGGAGGCCCCCTCGCCCGGACCCCGCTCGCCAGGGCCCCGCCCGGGGACCGCGCCCCGCCCCCTGAGCGCGGCCTCCGCGAGATCGCGTTCCGCCGCACGGGAGGACGGCCCATGACCACCGTGGTGCTCGCCGACGACGAGGCGCTGCTCCGTAAGGCGCTGGCGTCCCTGCTGACCCTGGAGGGCGAGATCACCGTGCTCGCCGAGGCGCACGACGGCGAGTCGGCCGTCCGGGCGACCCTGCGGCACCGGCCCGACGTGCTCGTCATCGATCTGGAGATGCCCGGGGTGGACGGGCTCGGCGCCGTCGCGGAGATCCGCCGTACCCGCCCTGACCAGGTGGTCCTGATGCTGACCCGGCACGCCAGGCCCGGAGTGCTCCGCAAGGCGCTGAAACTCGGCGTCCAGGGATTCGTCACCAAGTCGGCGGAGCCGTCGCACATCACCTGGGTGATCAACACCCTCCACGAGGGCAGGCGCTGGATCGACCCGGACGTCTCCGCGCTCGCGGTCGTCGACGACTGCCCGCTCACCGACCGCGAGATCGACGTCCTGCGCGTCACCGGCGACGGGTACTCCGCCGCCGAGATCGCCGCCCGCCTCCGGCTGGCGGAGGGCACCGTACGCAACTATCTCTCGCACGCCATGCGGAAAACCCAGACCCGGACCCGGCACGAGGCCGCGCGCTACGCACGCGAACACGACTGGCTGTAGCGGGGTACGGGCCCGAAGGCGGCGGCGCGGGTCCCGGCGCGGCCAGTCGGTCAGCCGGCCGTTCGGTCAGCCGGTCAGCGCCAGTCGCCGATCACCCAGGCCACCAGACGGGGGCGGGGCGTCCACAGGTCGCACGCGACGACCGCGTCGGCGGGGATGATCTCGTAGTCGGCGATGGTCGTGACCTGCACCGCCATCCGGGAGAAGTCGTCGGTGACATCGCCGGGTTCCGCGATCGTCACCGGCCGCGCGGCCGCGGTCGGCGGCCCGGAGGGCTCACAGCCGACCTGGTGAAGGGGCTGGCCGAGAAACCAGCCGCCGACGAAGACGGCGTACAGGACGGCGGTCACGCCTAACCGGCGCGGGGTTATCCACGTGGGCACGGTCGAAGTCTTCCAGGAGAGCGCGCCGGGTCCGGCATCGCGCGCGTGATACCCGGACCGCTCCCGGTCAGCCTCTGGCGATGATGCAGAAGGGGTGCCCGGCCGGATCGGTGAGGACCCGCCAGCGGTCCTCGTTCGGCTGGTGGTCCGGTCTGCCCGCGCCCAGCTCCAGCAGCCGGGCCTCGGCCTCGTCGAGGTCCGCGCCCACGACGTCGAAGCAGAGGTGGAGCTGCTGGGGAACGTCCGGGTCGGGCCAGGTCGGCGGCCGGTGGCCGGCGACTCGCTGAAAGCCGATGTAGAAGCCGTCCGAACGGCGGAGTCCGGCGAATTCGGCGGTCGACTTCGGATCGGGCTCCAGCCCGGTGGCCCGCTGGTAGAACGCGGCCAGGGCCGTCGGATCGGGGCAGTCGAGGTTTACCGCGCTCAGGGTCATCCGCAGGGACATGGAGCCTCCAACCGGTCGGCGGACCTGTGTGACGACCACCCTAGGGCCGGCTTCCGACATCCGAAGAACCGGCCGGAATCGAGGGGGGCCGGGGCAGGGACGGGGATACGGTCGGCGGTCATGACCACTTCCGAAGCCGATCATGTGAACGCCACCCGGGCGGCCTACGACACCGTCGCCGTGGACTACGAGCGGCTCGCCCGGGGCGAGTTGGACGACAAGCCGCTGGACCGGGCGATGCTCACCGCGTTCTCCGAACTCGTCCGGACGCCGGGGGCCGGACCGGTCGCCGATGTCGGCTGCGGCGCCGGGCGCGTCACCGCCCTTCTGCGGGCGCTCGGCGTGGACGCGTTCGGCGTCGATCTGTCGCCCGGGATGGTGGAGGTCGCCCGCCGGACGCACCCGGGGATCCGGTTCGAGGAGGGCTCGATGACCGGACTCGATCTGGAGGCGGGCTCCCTCGGCGGGATCGTCGCCTGGTACGCCACCGTCCACACCCCGCCGGAGCTGCTGCCGGGCGTGTTCGCCGAGTTCCACCGGGTGCTGGCCCCGGGCGGGCGGCTGCTCCTGGCGTTCAAGGCCGGGGATCTGCACCGGCGGCTGGACCGGGCGTACGGGCATGAACTCTCGCTCGACGTCTACTGGACGGATCCCGGCCGCGTCGCCGAGCTGCTGCGCGGGGCGGGCCTGGTGCTGACCGCCCGGACGGTCCGCGAGCCGTACGAGAGCGAGAGGGCCACGCAGGGCAGGCAGGCGTTCCTCCTCGCCCGCAGACCCGAGGAGGCGGCGCGGGGGTGATGCGCGCGGCCGAGGGCATGGCCCGCCGAGCCGCGGGAAGGGGCCGCGGGAGCGACGGTCTCACCCGGATCACCGAGATCCTGAGCCGTCGCTGACGTCTCGTCAATCCCACGCGGAGCAAGGCCGGAAGGCCGTCGGGTCGAGAATCAGCCGATGATCATTAACCTGTTGTCAGGCGCTTTACTTGCCCTTGACCCGATGGGAAGCTGACGGAACTTCAGCCCCAGTGGCAACACCCTCAACTCACCCGTCTCGACGGGCGGTTGGCGCTGGGCTGATCCGGACACCCTGGGATTCTCAGAATCGGAGAGCTAATGAAGCGTCGCGTACGCAGTGCGGGGTTGGCGGTCTCGGTGGCCACGGGCATCGCCCTGGCGATGTCGGGCGGTACCGCGCACGCTCAGGAGCAGGAGCCCCGCGCAGGCGCCCTGTCCGGCGGACTCATCAACATCAACGGGCCGCTGATCTCCACCGGTGACATCGATCTCCTCGAGGACGTCTTCGAGCACATCAGCATTCCGATCTTCGGCCAGGCCGTGCACCAGATGTACGACTGGGCCCGGTTCGACGGGACCCTGTTCAAGAAGTAGTGCGGGAGCCCCCGGCTCCCCGAGGTACGGGTCCGCCCGGCCGGCCGCGCCCCCGCGCGGCCCCCGGCGCCGGGCGGCCCCGGCGGCACAGTGCCCCGGCCCGACGGGCCGGGGCACTGCCGTGTGCGACCCGGGCGCTTCCGTGCGCGGGTGTGACCGATGAGGCCCGAAGGACCTAGCGGACGTCGATGGCGTCGGCGCCGGAGTCCACGGCCTGGGTGGTGTTGGTGCCGGCGAAGCTGTAGCGGTAGTCGCCGTCGACGGTCGCCTTCACCGTGGTCTTCAGATTGCCCTTCTTGTCCGTCTTCACGGTCTTGAGGGTCGAGTAGGTCTTGGCGCCCTTCTTGCGGAACTGGAGCTTCACCGGCTGGACGGTGTAGCCCGCGTACTTCTCCGTCTCCCAGTTGATCCGGGTCAGGGCGCCGGTGACGGTGAGGGTCTTGCCCTTCTTCACGGGCTCGGGCGTGGCGTTCACGGTGAGCTTGGCCGCGCGCAGGATGTTGAAGGACTTCACGTTGTCCCGCATGGTGAAGTCGCCGTCGTTGCCGAACGCGGTGGCGTCGACCTTCCAGTTGGTGCCCAGCGAGTTCTTGCTGAGATTCCACCAGGGCTCGATGACGAAGGTCAGCGTGCAGGTCGGCGTGGTGCCCTTGCCGCACTTGGCGGAGTCCTCCACGGCGCCGATGAAGCCGTCGGTGTTGGCTTCCGTGCCGTGCCAGAGGAAGGCGTCCGCGCTCTCGATGCCGGACTTGTCGCTGGCGGTGAAGGAGACCTTGATCGTCTTGTCGGCGGTCGCGGCCACGACGGGCTTGCCGCCGTTGATCACGACTTTGGAGATCTTGGTGTCGCCGAGCTGGACATCGTTCGCGCCCTTCGCGCCATTGGCGGCGGACGCCGAACGAGCGGCCGCCGCGGAGGGGCTGTCATCTGCCTGAGCGGCGGGAGCGGTCAGAGAAGTGAGCGCCAGAGCGCCGGTTACCACGGCGACAGATGCACGAATGCGCATATTTTTCCCAGTTCAGAGGGGGCTCCGAGACGCGACACACGCGCCCTCTGGGTGCCCGGAGGTCTATGAGTCTGCTGACTCATAACGTCCAGACAGGGGGGATGAGTGAATGGTTGCATCACATTATGAAGATTCTATGAGTGATAACCGGACAGAGGCCCCGGAGGGCAACGGCCGCCGCCCGAAAGCCCTCTTCCATCACCGTGTGATGGGCGGCGGACCGCCCGCCGGACCCGCCTCGGGAGGGAATCCAGACCTGCCCGCAACTCTCTGAACATCAGAGCGAACACTTCCAGCCACGCCAGGGGCTCGCGGCGGCCCGGCGCGAGGTCGACACGCGGGGAATCGGCGCCGGGAAGGCGGTCCGGACGGCCGCCGACGCCGCCGATCCCCGGCCGTATCGGATGATTTGCCGGTTCGGCTCTCCGGGGAACCCGCTCCTCCGGAACCGTGCCGCGCCGACCGGCCGGCCGTCCCGGGCCCGCGAGCGCCGCTTCGGCGTGTCGCCCTCCGGCCCCGCGGACCGATCCCCCGCCATCAGGGAATCTCCGTTCAGAACCGTTGCGTTCGAGAGCACCGCCACGCTCCGGGGCCGGGCTCCGGACGGCACGGCGACCCCGGCACGGGAGGTGCGCAGGGGGTCCGAGGTGGCGTAAAGGGCCTGTTGGAAGCCGTGTGACCGGTGAGTACGATGCGCCGTAGTTGATCAGTCGCAGGGTGTCACCCGGCCCGAAAGAGGCACCGCCGAGAACCATTTCGCACAGCGCGTTCCGCAAATCGTCCTCTCCCGGGGGCAGTCCGGACGCCGCCTCTCCACCACCGGCCTTCACACCAGAGTCCTTCACCGAGCGGCGACGGCCGACCGGCCGAACAACGCCCGACACCCCACGCCCCACCGCCCCGACGCCCCGACGCCCCGGCAGCCGACGACCCGACCGCACGAGAGCGGACCGCACAGCGCCCTCCGCCGGGCGCGCCGGCGGACCGCCGCCCCGAAGAAGGTTCCGCAGAAGGTTCCGAACAAGGTTCCGAAGAAGGTTTCGCAGACCGGACCCGCAGACCGGATCCGGTCCAGCAGAGAGGTGGCCGAAGGTGGGGCCCGAGCTGACCGTTCCGCCGATCTTCTCCCCGATACCCCCCGCCATCCATCCCCGGCACGCCGCCATCGACGCCCAGACCTCCGCCTGGGCCGAGACCATCGGCATCGGCACCGACGAACTCCGCGCCCGGCTCGTCCGCCATGACATAGGCACCTTCTCGGCCATGATCCTCCCCGAGGGCCGCGACGAGGTCGTCTCCCTGCTCTCCGACTTCGTCCTCTGGCTCTTCGGCGTGGACGACGGCTACTGCGAGGAGAGCGACCTCGGGCACCGCCCCGGCGAGCTGATCGCCGTACTGCACCGGCTGCTGCGCATCGCGCAGAACCCCGAGACGCCGCTGCTCGCCCACGACCCGCTCGCCGTCGGACTCCGCGATCTGCGCGCCCGCGTCTCCCGATACGGCACCCACGGCCAGACCGCCCGCTGGGTCGACGCGCTGCGCGAGTACTTCTTCTCCGTCGCGTGGGAGGCCGACCACCGCCGCGCCGGCACCGTGCCCGACCTGAACGACTACACGCTCATGCGGCTCTACGACGGGGCCACCACCGTCGTCCTCCCGCTGCTGGAGATGGCCCACGGCTACGAACTCCAGCCCCATGAGCGCGACAGCCCCGCCACCCGCGCCGCCGCCGAGATGGCGTCCTTCATCATCACCTGGGACAACGACCTCCTGTCCCACCACAAGGAGAGCCGCGGCCCGGGCTACTGGCTCAATGTGATCCGGGTGCTGGAGCACCACCACGGACTGGGCCCGGGCCAGGCGCTCGCCACCGCCGTGGCCCAGCGCGACCGGGTGATGTGCCGGTATCTGCGGCTCAACGACTCGCTCATGGCGACCGCGAGCCCCCAGCTGCGCCGCTATCTCACCAGCCTGGCCCACTTCATCAGAGGCGCGCAGGACTGGGGCATCAGCTCTCTGCGCTACACCACCCCGCACGACCCGGCCCAGCTGCCCAGCTCCTTCAGCGACACGCCCACCGACGACCGGGACGTACCGCTGGACATCCCGGTCGTCGCCTGGTGGTGGGGCCTTCCGCTGGCCGAGGGCGCGCCGGCCGTGCCTCTCCTCCGGGAGGCGGCCCCGGCCTGACCCGCGTACCGACCACCGGCCCCGGTCACCGGCCGAATCCAGGACCGGGGCGGGAGCCGGGACCGGGAGCAGGGCCCGGGCCGGGAGCAGGACCGGGGCGGGAGCCGGGACCGGGACCGGGGCCAGGACCCGGGCCGGGGTCCGTCAGTGCGGCCGGCAGCGGGCGGCGGTGCAGGACGTCCAGACGGGAGACCGCGCGGGTGAGGACCACGTACAGCCGGTGCGGACCGCGCGGTTCGGCGCCCGCGATCGCGGCGGGCTCCACCACGACGACATGCTCGTACTCCAGTCCCTTGGCGAGGGTCGCGGGCAGGACCGTCACCCGGGCCGCCCCGGGCCCGTTCGGCCCGGTGACGTCGGCCGTCCCGATGCCCTCGGCGGCCAGCGCCGTACGCAGCCGGGGCACCTCGGGCCCGTCGGCGACGACCCCGACCGAGCCGTCGCGGGAGAGCGCGGACCGCACCGCGTCGACCGTCGCCGCGACGAGATCGTCCACGCGGCGGATCGTCAGCTCGCCGCCGGCCCTCAGGGACCGGGCCTCGGGCACCTCGACGCCGAGCCCGCCGATCAGCCGGTTGGCCAGCTCGACGATCACGGCCGGCACCCGGAACCCGGTGGTCAGCGGGATCACGGCGGCGTCCTTCCGCCCCAGGTGGGCGAGTTGCTCGGGCCAGCTGCGGGCGGCCCACGGGGTGGTGCCCTGGGCGAGGTCGCCGAGGACGGTCAGCGAGCCGAACCCGGCGCGCCGGGCGATCGCGCGGCACTGCATCGGCGACAGGTCCTGGGCCTCGTCCACCACGACATGGCCGAAGCCCTCCGGCCGTTCGATCAGCCCCGCGATCTCGTCCAGCAGCACCAGATCGGCCGCGCTCCACCGCGCGGCGCGGTACGAGCGCGGCGGCCGGGCCCAGCGGATCGCCTCCCGTTCGCCGGGGCGGAGCGCCTCGTCGGCCGGGTCGGCGAGCAGGGCGGCGAGCACCTCCTCGGGCCGGACGCCGGGCCAGACCGCGTCGACGAAGGCGGCGACCGGACGGGAGCGCCCGATCCGCTGCTCCCAGGCCCCGCCCCTCGGCCCGGCCCGTCGCTCGGCCGTCAGCCGCACCGCCCGGACGGCGCGGCTGCGGACGCGTTCGCGACCGACGGCGTACGGGGGCGTCTCGGCGCGCACCTCGGCGACGACGCGGTCCAGCTCCTCCCGGGGGACCCGCCAGCGGTAGGAGCCGTCGGGGACGGTGATCCCGTCGGCGGGCGGCACCACGCGCGCGTACAGCGCCCGGTGGAGCACCCCGGCCATGCGCGCGTCGTGTTTGACGGCCTCGGCGGCGGGGCTGTCCCGGGCGCGCACCTCGTGGCGGGCGATCTCGTCGTCGACGGTGGACTGCCGGACGCCGCTCTCGCCGAGGGAGGGCAGGACTTCGGCGATGTACGAGAGGAACGCGCGGTTCGGGCCGAGGACCAGCAGTCCGGAGCGCTGGACGCGCCGGGGGTGGGTGTAGAGGAGGTAGGCGGCGCGGTGCAGACCGACGGCGGTCTTCCCGGTGCCGGGCGCGCCCTGGACGCAGAGGGACTGGGCGAGGGGGGAGCGTACGAGGTCGTCCTGTTCGGGCTGGATGGTGGCGGCGATGTCGCGCATGGGGCCGAGGCGCGGGCGCTCGATCTCCTCGGCGACGAGGGTGCCGAGGGTGCCGAGGGCTCCGGCTGACCCCGTGGACCCGGCGGGCCGGGCGGGTCCGGCAGGCTCGGCAGGCTCGGCAGGCTCGGCGGACCCGGCGGGCTCGGCGGACCCGGCGGGCTCGTCCGGCGAGGCGGACCCGGCCGAAGAAGCGGGCCCGTCCCGGAGAGTCGTCCCCGCGCCGCCCAGACGCTCGTCCTCCAGACCCGTGAGATCGGCCGGCTCACCGGAGCCGAAGGGGGCCCAGCCGAAGCGGCGGCGGACCGCGACTCCCTGGGGATCGCGGGCGCTCGCCTGGTAGAAGGCGCGGGCGACAGGGGCGCGCCAGTCGATGACCAGGGGTGGTTTCAGGGGGTTTTCGGCGATTCGGCGGCGGCCGATGTGGTAGCTCTGCGCGCGGTGGTCGCCCGCGCTGTCGTCGTGGGCGAAGTCGAGCCGGCCGAAGAAGAGAGGACCGTCGGGCTCCTCCCGCAATTCCTCGGCGCGGCCGCGAAGATGGCGGCCGAGGACTTCGGCGTCGGCTCCGGACGCGAAGGCGTTCTCCCCGGTGCGGACATCGCGCACGGCGTCCTCCGCCATTCGGGACAGGGCCGCGCGGCAGGCTTCGTGGTGCGCGCGCTCCCGGTTCAGGGCATGGCTCAGATCGGTCATGGCGGCGACGCTAGCGTAACTGAGTTACATTTTTAACCGGGTTTTAGAATTCTCGCCGCTCCAGCCCGTCGCGGAGCTGGCCGAAGGCGAGCCGGGCGGCGTCGGCCGCGCCGGGGCGCACCTGGTCGGCGCTCCGGCCCGACGCGATCCGCCGCGCGTTCTCCTCGGCGAGGATCCGCAGTACGGCGACGATCTGCCCGGCGGCCAGCCGCTCCCGGACCCCGCCGCCGCCGAGCGCCTCGGCGAGCGCCCGCTCGGAGCGGCCCTGAAAGGCGTACAGCCGGGCGACGAGGCCGGGGGTCCCGTACAGCAGCCGGTGGAGGGCGAGCACCTCCGGCTCGTCGTTGACCCCGGTCACCGGGTCGTGGCGGTCGAGGCCCGCGAGGAAGTGGGCCAGGAGGGCGTCGAGCGGCGAGGTCCCCGGCGGCCGGGCGGCCACCACGCGGGCGGGCTCGTCCTCGTGGTCCGCCAGCCGGTGCAGGACCAGGTCCTCCTTGGCGGGGAAGTAGCGGAACAGGGTCGGCTTGGAGATCCCGGCGGCGGCGGCGATCTCGGCGACGGAGACCCGGTCGAAGCCCCTGGCCAGGAAGAGCGCGATCGCCGCATCGGAGATCGCCTGATATGTCTGCCGCTTCTTGCGCTCCCGCAGACCGCCCGTCTCACCGCTCATGGAGCCGAGCGTACGGGGAGGGCCGCCCCGGCCCGGACACGGGGAACGGCCCGGGCACGAGGCGCAGTCCGGGTACGGGGAACGGCCCGGGCACGAGGCACCGTCCGGGTGCGGGGAACGGGCCCCGCACAGGGAACGGGGAACGGCCCGCGCACCCTCACCCCCGCGCGGCCGTCCGGTCGATCAGCGCCTCGACGCCGTCCAGGAGGACCCGCAGACCGAAGGCGAAATCGCGGTCGGGCTCGCCCGGTTCGAGCAGGGTGCCGGAGGCGAGGACCCGGGCGACACAGGGGTAGCGGGCCGGGTCGGCGAGGCGCTGGAGGGTGCGGCCGTAACGGCGCATGACCTCGTCGGCGGTGAGCCCGGTGGAGGCGATCGCGGTGTCGACGTCCGCCATCACCAGGGCCTCGTCACGGACGTAACCGGTGACGAGCATGATCACGTACAGCTTCTCGCCCTCGTCGAGCCCGGTCTCCGCCAGGGCGACGAGCCCCTGCTCCCACCAGGCCACCGAGTTGGGCGTGGCGGGCGGGCCCGAGACCGGGATGCGCAGGGCCCAGAGATGGCGGCGCAGGGCGGCGCGGTGGGCGAGGGCCCAGGCGGTCATGGCCTCGCGCCAGCCCGTCCCGGGGGCGGGGGGCGCGGGCGGCGGGCCCACGGCCGCCTCCAGCATCAGGATGTACAGCTCGTCCTTGGCCGCGACATAGCGGTAGAGGGACATGGTGGAGACGCCCAGCTCCTTGGCGACCCGGCCCATCGACACCGCGCCGAGCCCCTCCGCCGCCGCCACCGCGACCGCGGCGGCGACGATGCGGTCGAGACTCAGTCCCGGCCGCGGCCCCTTGGAGGGCCGCTCGCGCAGACCCCACGCCGCCTCGATGCTGGCGGGCAGGCCCGTGTCCGCGTCACTGCTGTCCTTCATCACCCCTCGCCTTCGGCCGTCGGCTTGACGCCCATCCTAGTAATGCGTAAACCTTACGCAATAACGCGTATGGCATACGCAGAAGGGTTGGCCATGCATCAGCGGCACTCCGCGCACCAGCGCCATGAACGGCACACGCCCCAACAGCCCCACCGCCGCGGACTCCCCGCGGGCGGCCGGGCCGGATCGACGGCCATCGAGGCCACCGGCCTCACCAAGTCCTTCGGCCCCGTCAAAGTCCTGGCCGGCGTCGATCTCAGCGTCGAGCGCGGCGAGGTCTTCGCGCTCCTCGGCCCCAACGGCGCGGGCAAGACCACCACCGTCCGCATCCTCGCCACCCTGACCGACCCGGACGGCGGCCGGGCGCGCGTCGCCGGGTACGACGTGGTCGCCGAGCGCGCCCGCGTCCGCCGCTTCATCAGCCTGACCGGGCAGTTCGCCGCGGTGGACGAGAAGCAGACGGCCGAGGAGAACCTCCGGATGATGGCCCGGCTCTCCGGTCTCTCCCGCCCCGCGGCCCGCCGCCGCGCCGGCGAGCTGCTGGAGCGCTTCGATCTGACCGGGGCCGCCCGCCGCCGTGCGGAGACCTACTCGGGCGGGATGCGCCGGCGGCTCGATCTCGCCGCCGGGCTGGTCGGCGAACCGGAGGTGATCTTCCTCGACGAGCCGACGACCGGTCTCGACCCGCGCAGCCGGGCGGGTCTGTGGGACGTGGTGCGGGAGCTGTCGGCGGGCGGTGCGACGGTCTTCCTCACCACGCAGTATCTGGAGGAGGCCGACCGGCTGGCCGACCGCATCGCGCTGGTCGACGGCGGGCGGCTGATCGCCCAGGGCACCGCCGACGAGCTGAAGGCGAAGGTCGCGGGCCACCGTCTGGACCTCGTGCTCGCCGACACGGCCGCCTATCTGCGGGTCGCCTCCCGGGTGGGCCCCGAGGCCGGGGGGATCCCGGCCCGGGCCGACGGCCCGGGCCACAGCTCCGCACAGGGGCCCTGGCAGATCCGGCACTCCCCCGACAGCCTGACCATCGCCCTTCCCACCGACGGCAGCGCCGCCGGGATCCGGGCGCTGCTGGACCGGGCCGACCCCGAGCGGTGCGATGTGCTCCGCTTCTCCGTCCAGCAGGCCACTCTCGACGACGTCTTCCTCACCCTGACCGGCCAGGAGCCCGCCCATGTCTGAGACCCTCGCCCCGCTCGGTCCGTTCGGCCGGATGGCGACCATGACCGGCCGCCGGATCCGGATCAGCGTCCGCAATGTCGACGCCGTCATCACCTCGATGGCGCTGCCGCTGATGCTGATGGTGGTCTTCGTCTACTTCTTCGGCGGCGCGATCGACACGGGCACGGCCTATGTCACCTATGTCGTCCCCGGCATCCTCGTGCTGTGCGCGGCCTTCGGCGCGGCCACCACCGCGATCGGGGTGTCGGAGGACATGAAGACCGGCATCGTCGACCGCTTCCGCTCGCTCGGGGTGGGCGGTACGGCGATCCTGGCCGGTCATGTCGCCGCCAGCACCCTGCGCAATCTGCTCTCCACCGCCCTGGTGGTGGCCGCCGCGCTGCTGATCGGCTTCCGGCCGACCGCCTCCCCGGCGTCGTGGCTGGCGGCCGTGGGGCTGCTGACCGCGTTCCTGGTGGCGCTCTCCTGGCTCTCCACCGCGGTCGGACTGCTGGCGCGGAGCCCGGAGGCGGCGGGCGGCTTCACCTTCTTCATGTCGTTCCTGCCCTACCCCAGCAGCGCGTTCGTCCCGATCGACACCATGCCCGACTGGCTGCACGCCTTCTCGGAGCACCAGCCGGCGACCCCGCTGATCGAGTCCCTGCGCGGGCTGCTGCTCTCCGAGCCGGTGGGGAACGACCCGTGGACGGCGCTGGCCTGGTGCGGCGGGATCCTCATCGTGTCGGTGGCCGCGTCGGCGGCCCTGTTCCGGGTACGGAACCGATGAGCGCGGCCGTACGCCGGACCCGCCCGGCCCCGCACCGCCCGGCCCCGCACCGCCCGGCCTCCCCGGCCTTCCCGCCCGCAGCCGGCGCCCACGACGACCGCTCCTGGGACCCCGGCGCCGGTCCTCGCGGCGACCCGGCCCGACCCGCCGCCGGTCCCCGCCGCGACCGATCCCCACGCCCCGCCGCCCTTCACCGCGACCGCTCCTGGGACCCCGGCGCGACCGGTCCCGGGCCGGGTCCCGGGCGGCCGGGTCCGGGGCGGCCCGGCACGACCGGCCCGGGGCGGCCGGGTCAGCGCGCCGTACCGGTCAGAACGCCGGACGGATCTCCCCGACCCGCTCGCCCCCGCCGAGCAGCGGCGCGTCCCCGATCCGGGAGACCACCGGGGAGTCGACCCCGAGCAGCGACAGCGCGCGGGCCAGCACCGGGCCGAGCGCCCGGCCCGAGCCGTCGTCGATCTTGAACGCGAGGGCCCGGCCGTCGGGGAGCGCCACCGCCTGTACGGCCTCCGCGCCCATCTTGGAGAGCGCCCCCGGGACCTCGCGCATCAGCCAGGTGTCGGGGCGGCGGGTGCCCGCCACATATTCGGGGTGGGCGCGCATCGCGTCCGCGACCCGCCGGCCGGGCGATCCCGGCTCGGCGAGGACCAGCGAGCGGAAGGCGCGGGCGAGGCCGGTCAGGCTGATCGCCATCAGCGGCGCGCCGCAGCCGTCGGCGCCCACGGCCGCGACCGGCTCGCCCGCCGCCTCCTCGACGACCTCGTGGACCAGCCGCTGCAAGGGGTGGGCCGGGTCGAGATAGGAGGGGCGGTCCCAGCCGTTGAGGGCGCAGACCGCGAGCATCGCGGTGTGCTTGCCGGAGCAGTTCATGGTGATCCGGTCGCGGGTCCGGCCGGCCGCGAGATAGCGCTCGGCCTCGACCGGGTCCAGCGGCAGATCGGGCGGGGTCCGCAGCTCATCGGCGTCGATGCCCTGCTCGTGGAGCATGGTGCGGACGAGGTCGAGATGGAAGTCCTCGCCGGAGTGGCTGGCGGCGGCCAGCGCGAGGCGCTCGCCGGACAGATCGAGACCGGCCCGGAGCACGGCGGCGGCCTGGAAGGGCTTGTTGCAGGAGCGCGGGAAGACGGGGGCGGCGGGGTCGCCGAGCGCGAACTCCACACTGCCGTCGGCGGCCAGGACGACCAGGGAGCCCCGGTGGTGGCCCTCGACGAAGCCGGATCGTACGACGTCGGCGAGGACCGGGGGTATGGCGGGGGCTGCGGTGGTCATGGTCGGTCTCCAGGGCGGGTGGGAACCCGCTTCCGGAAGGATCGCTTCAGATCAGCAGGTCGTCTACTTGGGCTTCTCCCTCACGGTACCTGCGGGCGATCTCCGCGCTGCAATCGTCGGCGGTGCGCTGGAGCAGCTGGCGGCGGCGGGAGACCTGCTGCTCGTATCGGATCAGCCGGCCCATTCCGGCGTGCAGCTCCTCGTCCGTCCGGGCGGTCAGGTCCGACAGCTCCACATCGCCGAGCATGTCGGAGGCGAGCCGCCGGTACTCCTCGCCGTGCGGGGTGGAGAGGGTGACATGGCGGGCGGAGGCGCGGTGGCGCGAGGGAGCGTCGGCGAGGATCTCGGAGAGCCGGTCCACCACGAGCCGGTCCACGACGGGGGCGGCCTGCGGCTGGGTGCGCCGGGCCAGCTCGGCCCGGAGGATGTCGATCCGGCCGTGCAGCAGCCGCCGTACATAGCTGAGATCGGCCTCGTCGCGCTGGGAGTCCCGGCGCAGGGTGCGCAGTTCGGGCAGGCGCAGCGCGCGCAGATCGTACTGCGGCGGGTCGGCGAAGGCGTCCATGGTGGTGCGCTGCTGGGGCGGGCGCAGGGCGTGCGGTCCGCCGAGCGGGGGGTGGACGGTGGCCGTGGCGGCGGCTCTGGCGGCCGTCGGGGGCGGGTGGGCCGAAGTGGTGAAGGGACCGGCCGGCTGCCCGGTTCCAGATGTGCTCATATGCGTAATTCCGTCCCCTCGACCGGTGCGGCACCCCGCCTTCGTGCATCGTGCCACTCCCCCGCCGTCCGACGCAGGTGCTCTGCACCCGTTCAGCCCCGGATAGGTTGGTCCGTATGCGTGCGGTGGTGCAGAGAGTCGACGGCGCGAGCGTCGTCGTGACGGACGATTCGGGGTCCGAGACGGTCGGCGAGATCGTCGGCGAGGGGCTGTGTGTGCTGGTGGGGGTCACCCATGAGGACACCCCGGAGCAGGCGGAGCGGCTGGCCCGCAAGCTGTGGTCGCTGCGGATTCTGGAGGGTGAGAAGTCCTGCTCGGACGTGAATGCGCCCTTGCTGGTGATTTCGCAGTTCACTCTCTACGGGGACGCCCGGAAGGGCCGTCGGCCGACGTGGAACGCGGCGGCGCCCGGCCCGGTGGCCGAGCCGCTGGTCGACGAGGTGGTCGCGCGGCTGCGGGAGCTGGGGGCGCGGGTGGAGACGGGCCGGTTCGGCGCGAGCATGCGGGTCTCGCTGACGAACCAGGGCCCGTTCACGGTGGTATTGGACCTGTAGGCGGTCCGGGGGCGGCCGGGGCTACGGCTCGACCACGGGCTCCTGGGCCGCCGCCGTCTCCCCGGCCAGCAGCCGGGCGTCGAGCGGAACGTTCCGCTTCACCAGCGCGAGGGCGATCGGGCCCAGCTCGTGATGGCGGGCGGAGCTGGTGACGAAGCCCAGCTGACGGCCGTCCTCGCCGTCCGACGCGAGCCGCACCGGGGTGCCGGGGCCGGGCAGATGCACCTCGCTGCCGTCCAGGTGGAGAAAGACCAGCCGGCGCGGCGGCTTGCCCAGGTTCTGGACGCGGGCGACGGTCTCCTGGCCCCGGTAGCAGCCCTTGTCCAGATGGACGGCGGTGCCGATCCAGCCCAGCTCGTGCGGGATGGTGCGGTGGTCGGTCTCGAAGCCGACGCGCGGCCGGTGGCCCTCGACGCGCAGCGCCTCGTACGCCAGGATCCCGGCCGGCGGGCCGTGGACGGAGGCGTACGCCTCCAGGTCGGCGCGGGGCAGGAAGAGATCGCGGCCGTACGCGGTCTCCCGTACGGGGACTCCGGCCGGGAGGTCGGCGATGGAGCCGGCCGGGAGGTGGACCACCGCGATGTCGTCGGTGCGGTCGGCGACCTCGACCCGGTAGAAGAACTTCATCGACTCCAGATAGGCGATCAGCGCCTCCTGGGTCCCGGGCTCGACATGCGCCCAGACCGTGGTGCCGTCGTCGACCAGATAGAGCGCGTGCTCGATGTGGCCGTTGGCGGTGAGGATCAGCGCCTCGGCGGCCCGTCCGGCCGGGAGGTCGGTCATGTGCTGGGTGAGCAGCAGATGGAGCCAGCTCAGCCGGTCGTCGCCGGTGACGGTGACGACGCCCCGGTGGGAGAGGTCGACCATCCCGGCGCCGTCGGCGAGGGCGCGCTGTTCGCGGAAGAGGTCGCCGTAGTGCGCGGCGACGCCTTCGTCGGATCCCTCGGCGGGCACGGCGCCGGGGAGGGACAGCAGGGGGCTCTTCACAGTGGCCATGGGGAAAGCCTACGACTCGGTAGTTGAAGCCTCAGCCGTGCAGTCACCGCAGCGGCCGAAGATCGCGAAGTGCTTCATGTCGGTGTCGAACCCGAAGTCCGCGCGGAGCTTGTCGGTGAAGGCGGCGGCGATCTCGACGTCGACCTCGATCACCCGGGTGCAGTCCCGGCAGACCATGTGGATGTGGTGGTGCCGGTCGGCGAGCTGATAGGTGGGGGAGCCGTGGCCGAGGTGCGTGTGGGCGACCAGGCCCAGCTCCTCCAGCAGCTCCAGGGTGCGGTAGACCGTGGAGATATTGACGCCGGCGGCGGTTTTGCGCACTTCGTGCAGAATATCGTCGGGGCCCGCGTGCCCCAGCCTGTCGACGGCCTCCAGGACAAGCTGGCGCTGCGGAGTCAGCCGATAGCCGCGCTGCCGCAGATCGCTCTTCCAGTCGGTGCTCACCACGCCCTCAGTGTAGGCGGGAGACCGGCGCGGGCCGATGCCGCGAACGGATTCCGCGGCGGCGGCGGGCCGTGAAACGGAACGGACCGGGCCCCGGGGGCGGCGGCGGGCCGCGCCGGGGTTCCGGTCCGTTGTCGCGTCGCCCCGCCGCGCCTCGCGCGGGGCCGCCGGCTACTTGAAGAAGGCGATTCCGTCGTCCGGGAGGTCGCCGAGGTCCTTGGCCCAGTTCTCGACCTGGTCGGCGGTGACGACCTTCTTCAGATGCGCCGACATGTACGGCCGCAGCGGCACATCGGGGGTGGACTTCTCGCCGACCCACATCAGATCGCTCTTCACATAGCCGTAGAGCCGCTTGCCGCCGCTGTACGGGCCGGAGGCCGCGGTGCGGGCGACGGCGTCGGTGACGAGGTCGATCTGGGGCTTCTGGTCGGCCAGCTCGCCGTACCAGATCTCCACGACGCCCTGGTCGCGGACCATGACGACCTCGACCTTGCGGTCCTTGTCGATCCGCCAGTAGCCGTGCTCGCTCTCCAGCGGCCTGACCTTGTTGCCCTCGGCGTCGAGGACCCAGCTGTGCGAGACGTACTCCAGGAAGTCCCGGCCGTCATGGCTGAAGGTCACGGACTGGCCGAAGTTGCACTTCTCGGCGCCGGGGAAGTCGGAGACGCCCGCACCCTCCCATGTGCCCAGGAGGAAGACGAGGGGGACGAGGTCCGGGTTCAGGTCGGACGGAATCTCGATCATGATCAGCTCTGGCGATCTGTAGGACGTCGGCGGAGTGCGCCGTCGGGCGGTGGGAGGGCGTCCGCGCGGTACGGCTAGCGCTGACCCTGGTACAGCTTCTTCACGGTCAGGAAGGCGAAGGCGCCGACGCCGATGCAGACCAGGACCAGCAGGGCTTCGAAGAATGCCTCAAGCACGGGGGGCTCCTCGGATGAGCGGTGGGCGGGACGGACGGTACGTCCGGTCCGGGGCCCAGCCTAATGGGTGGGGGCCCGGCGATCCCGGTGAGGTCGCCCCGCCGGCGGCCGCGGACGCGCCGCCGGGGCCGCGCACTACAGTGCGGTCATGGCGAAAAAGCTCGTGATCAAGGTGACCGCAGGCGCCGACGCGCCCGAGCGCTGCTCCCAGGCCTTCACGGTGGCGGCGGTCGCCGTGGCCAGCGGGGTGGAGGTGTCGCTCTGGCTGACCGGGGAGTCCTCCTGGTTCGCGCTGCCGGGCCGGGCCGCCGAGTTCGAGCTGCCGCACGCGGCCCCGCTGCCGGACCTGATCGATTCGATCCTGGCGGCCGGGCGGATCACCCTGTGCACCCAGTGCGCGGCGCGCCGGGAGATCGGCGAGGGGGATGTGCTGGAGGGCGTGCGCGTCGCGGGGGCGCAGGTCTTCGTCAGCGAGATCATGGCGGACGACGCGCAGGCCCTCGTCTACTGACGGACCTCTCCTGCCGGGCCGCCGGCCTCCGCCCGGGCGCGACGAGACCCGCCGGCGGGCGCTCCACAGGGCGTGCCGGGACCGCCCGGGCGGGTCCGGACCGCCCGGGCGCGTCGTGGTCACCCGGGCGCGTCGGGGCGGGCTACTGGCGGTCTCCCGAGCCCGGTCTGCGGCGGCCGTCCAGCTCGTCCCACCACCGGTCGGACTCGGGGTCCCCGGACGGGTCGTCCCACCAGCGGTCGTCCGGGCCCCGCCGGTTGGCGACCATCGCCGCGATCGGCGGGATGACCATGGCGACCACGCACATGGCGACGGCCGCGGGGACCGACCAGAGCCGCACGAAGGCCCAGGCGGAGACGAAGAGCAGGAGACATCCGCCCATCAGCAGGAAATAGGCACGCCGACGCCGTGCGTACATGCCTCCAGGGTACGGCGGAACGCCCCCGACACGCCCGTCGCCGGGGGCCGTGGAGCAGGGCCCTCCCCCGTACCGCCCCCGGTGCCCCGGATGCCCGCGCGCGGCGAGGGCCGGGCGGGAACGACCGAAGGGCCGCACCCCGATTCCAGTGGCGTCCAACCCCCGGGGGTGCGGCCCTTCGGCCGTTTCGGTGTGACCGCGAAGGTCACCCGCGATCGCGGTGCCGGCGCTCAGACCGCGATCGCGACCTCCGCGAGACCACCGGTCTGCGCGACGACCGTACGGTCCGCCGTGCCGCCCGGGACCAGGGCGCGAAGCGTCCAGGTGCCCTCGGCCGCGTAGAAGCGGAACTGACCGGTCGCCGAGGTCGGGACCTCGGCGGTGAACTCGCCCGTGGAGTCCAGCAGACGGACATAGCCGGTGACGGGCTCGCCGTCGCGGGTCACCTGTCCCTGGATCGTCGTCTCACCGGGCTTGATCGTCGAGGCGTCGGGGCCGCCCGCCTTCGCTCCACACATACAGCTCTCTCCAAATGCTCGCGGGTCAGGGTTACTTGTTGGCGCCGAGCTCGATCGGCACGCCGACCAGGGAGCCGTACTCGGTCCAGGAGCCGTCGTAGTTCTTGACGTTCTCGACGCCGAGCAGCTCGTGCAGGACGAACCAGGTCAGGGCCGAGCGCTCGCCGATGCGGCAGTAGGCGATGGTGTCCTTCGCCAGATCGACCTGCTCGTCGGTGTAGAGCGCCTTGAGGGCGTCGTCCGACTTGAAGGTGCCGTCGTCGTTGGCGTTCTTGGACCACGGGATGTTGCGGGCGCTGGGCACGTGGCCGGGGCGCTGCGACTGCTCCTGCGGGAGGTGCGCCGGGGCGAGCAGCTTGCCGCTGAACTCGTCGGGGGAGCGCACGTCGACCAGGTTCTGCGTGCCGATCGCGGCGACGACGTCGTCGCGGAAGGCGCGGATCGCGAGGTTCTGCGGCTTGGCCCGGTACTCGGTGGCCGGGCGGGACGGAACGGCGTCGACCAGGTCGCGGGAGTCCAGCTCCCACTTCTTGCGGCCGCCGTCGAGGAGCTTGACGTTGTCGTGGCCGTAGAGCTTGAAGTACCAGTACGCGTAGGAGGCGAACCAGTTGTTGTTGCCGCCGTAGAGGACGACGGTGGTGTCGTTCCCGATGCCCTTGGCCGAGAGGAGCTTCTCGAAGCCCTCCTGGTCGATGAAGTCGCGGCGGACCGGGTCCTGGAGGTCCTTGGTCCAGTCGATCCGGATCGCGTTCTTGATGTGGTTCTTCTCGTAGGCCGAGGTGTCCTCGTCGACCTCGACAATGGCGACCTGCGGATCGTCGAGGTGGGCCTCGACCCAGTCGGCGTCGACCAGGACGTCGCTGCGGCTCATGCTGTTTCTCCTCCGGGGCAGTGTGCGGCGGGTGGTGCGAAGAACGCTGCGCGGGTACACGCCAGTGGCGGCAGTACCGCACGGGGGGCGGCCCTGATCAGAGGTCGAAGGGCCACGGGACGGGGAGCGAACGCTCCGCTCAGACGGCGCGACAGAGCATGGCGGCGACGCGGCACAGGTCGACTGCCCGCCGCTTCGTGAGATCCGCCTGTCGCTGCTTCATACGCCCGATCGTAGGGACGACTCGGGGGCGATGTCACCGGTGTGTCGCATATTGAGACGCGATCGTCCAGTATTCAATACGAAGAAGGGGCGCACAAGGTCGCCGGAGGGCGCTTCGGCGGCTCGCGCTCCCCTGCCTTCTACCCCTCGGACAAGCACGTCTCACCATGCGGCCAGTCACCGGACCGTGCTGTTCCGTAGCGGTCGCGCACCGCTCGGGGGCGGACTCCGCACGGTTCTGTAATGGTCGTTCCATCCAGTAGATTCGTCAGGATGCAGACCAGGACACGGCAGCAGGGGGATCCGGGATCCGGCGACCGGCCCGGCACCCGGGAGCGGATCGTACGGGCGGCCTCGGCGCTGATGCAGCGCCAGGGGTACGACGGCACCGGGATCAAGCAGATCTCCCAGGAGGCCGGGGCGACCCTGGGCTCCGTCTACCACTTCTTCCCTGGCGGCAAGCAGGAGCTGGCCGTCGCCGCCGTCCACCGGGGCGACGAGGAGTTCTCCGCCATCCTGCGGGAGATCCTCGACGGCCACGACGATCCCGCCGAGGCCCTCGCCGCCCTCACCCGCGTGCTCGCCGAGGGGCTGCGCGAATCCGACTGGGCCGACGGCTGCCCGGTGACCGCCACCGCCCTGGGCACCGCCGGGCGCTTCCCCGACATCCAGCGCGCCGCGGCGGACGCCTTCACCCGCTGGCAGGAGCTGGTCGTCGCCAAGCTCCGCGCCTCGGGCATCCCCGAGACGGAGGCCGCCGAACTGGCCGTCACCGTGATCAGCGCCCTGGAGGGCGCGGAACTCGCCGCCCAGGTCTCCCGCGACGAGCGCCCGCTGCTGCTGGCGGGCCGCCATCTGGGCCTGCTGCTCGCCGCCTGCCGGGGCGGCGCGTAGGTCCTCGAAGGGCTCGGCCCCGTCTCGGGGCCGGGGCCCGGCGCTCGGAGCTGAAGGCCCGGCGCTCGGAGCTGGGGGCCCGGGGCCCGTGCCGGCCTCGGAGTCCCGGGCCCCCACCGGCTCCGGGCCCGGGCGCACCGGAGCTAACCGGCCAGGACCACGTCCTTGCCCGTGCCCGTGATCCGCAGCCCGTCCTTCGTCGTCTCCAGCCGGTCGAGCGCGATGCCGGACGGCATGCCCTCGATCTTCAGGTCGTAGTCGACGACCCGGCGCAGCTGCTCGTCGAGGCCCGGGACCGGAAGCTCCGGCAGGGCGTCGGCCTTCATCCGCACCGTGCCGCCGCCGCTCAGTTCGACCGTGCTGTAGGCGGTGACCTCGCGGTCCCCGATCAGGGCCGCGGCCGGGCCCGGCACCTCGATGCCCGCGCCCTTCAGCACCTCCACCAGCGGGCCCACCAGCTTCACCTGGTTCTTCGCGGAGCGCTCGGCGCCCGCCCAGACGATGGAGGCGCCCCGGGGCGCGGACTTGCTCAGGTCCTCGTACGAGATATGGGCGGAGCCCTCGGCGCGGGCGGCGACGGCCGACGAGTAGCCCGCGCCGATCCTGACGTCGTCCAGCCCGGCCTTCACCTCGGTGACCGCGACCGTGCGGCCGCCGGCCCGGGCGGTGATGCCGGTGAGGCTGATGTCGACGTCGTCCAGCCGCTTGTCCATGACCTGGGTGAGGAAGGGGAAGCCCTTGATCGACACCTCGGGCGCCGAGGGGAGCCCCTGGCTGCTGCGGATCCTGTCGGCCGCCTCGGACTCCGCGAAATTGACGGCGAGCCGGTCCGCGGCGGTGAAGAGGACGCCCAGGACCACAGCCATGATCAGAAGTATTCGCAGCGCGCGCACTGTCCGGTGTCTCCCACCCTGGTCCGTCCGACTTCCGCGCCCGCTCACCCGGCCGGGACAACCGCCCGGCCGCCGACGCCTTCTCGGTACTGATCGACGTTCGGGCGACCCCAATGGTTCCTGGCGCGTCCCGGCCCCGGCGAGGATCCCGCGCCGGGGCGCGCGGGTCGCCGGCCCATGAGCCGGCGACCCGGCGGACTCAGGGGGCGAGCACCCGGCCGAGGAGGTAGACCGCGGGCGCGGCGGCGGTCAGCGGCAGCGCCACCCCGGCGGTGAAGTGGACGAAGCGGGAGGGGTAGTCGTAGCTCGCCACCCGCAGTCCGACCAGGGCCAGCACTCCGGCGGCCAGTCCGAGCAGCGCGCCCCCGGTCGGGCCGAGGGCGGTCAGCCCGCCGGCCGCGAGGCCCGCGGCGGCGGCGGCCAGCAGCGACGCCACCAGGGACACGGGGGCGGGCAGCGGCAGCGCGCGGAGCACGGCGGCGGCGGCGACCGCGAACCCGCCGGTGATCACGGCGTAGTCGGCGGCCGCCAGATGGCCGGTGGCGAGGACGGCGAGCGCGGCCGAGGCGAGGGTCGCCATCAGCCCCTGCATCCGCTCGTCCGCGCTCGCGCGGCTGCGCAGCTGGAGTACGAGGATGATCAGCACCCAGACGCCGAGCGTGCCCAGGATCGCGGCGGGCGCGTGCTCCCGACCGACCGCGAGCAGCGCGATGTCGGCGGCGAGACCGCCCGCGAAGGCGAGGGCGATGCCCTGCCGGGCGGGCCACATGCCGTTCAGCCGGAACCAGCCGGCCGCGGTGACCGCCTGGAGCAGGACGAGCGGGACCAGCAGTCCGTAGGCGCCGACGGCCGCGCCGACGGCGAGCAGCACGCCGAGTCCGGCGGTCAGCGCGGCGGGCTCGATGCCCGGCGGGATGATCGGCGAACGGCCTTCGGCGCGGGCGCGCTGGGCGTCGGTGACCCGGGTGTTCCCGCCCATGGTGGGGCTGCTGTATCCGGCGGCGGCCTCGGGTGCGGAAGCGGCGACGGGGGCGGGCGCGGGCGCGGCGGCCCGGTTCGCGTACGGCGCCGCGGCTCCGGGGGCTCCGGCCCGGTTCGGGTACGGAGCGGGGGCCCCGGCCTGGTTCGCGGGCGGCATGGGCTGGGCGTGGCCCTGGACCGGCGGGAGGTAGGCGGTCTCCTCGGCCGCGACCGGGGCGGGCCGCTGGAGGGGCGGCACGGTCGGCTGGTACTGGGTGTCCCAGGTCTCGCCCTCCCAGGTCTGCGCGGCCGCGTCCTGGTGCGGGGCGGACTGCTGGTGCTGCTGGTGCTGCTGGTGCTGCTGGGGGTACGCCTGGTGCGCGTACGGGTCCTGGTACGGCTCCTGCCGCGGGTACTGGCCCTGCGGCTGCCCCTGGTACTGGCCCTGGTACTGCCCCTGGCCCTGGTGCGGGCCGCCGTCGTACGGGCCCTGGCGGGACGGGTCGTCGTACTGCTGTCCCGGGTACGGCTGCTGCTGCGGCGGCTGCTGTTGCCGCCCGTACGGATATTGCTGATCACTGCTCATGCTGGGGTTCACCCTCCTGCGAACGGAGGGAGCACCTCGACCGTGCAGCCCTCGGCAAGCCGTACCGTCTCATGGTCCCGGGTCCCGACGGGATCGCCGTCTATGAGGAACGAGCAGCGGGCGAGGACGCGCGTCAGCTCCCCCGGATGTCTGCGCCGCGCGCCGTCGAGCGCCTCGGCGAGCGTCGCCGCCGTGTACGGCTCCTCCGCGACCCCGGCCGCGGCCTTGGCCGCGGCCCAGTAGCGGATCGTCCCCGCCGGCATGCGCGACTCCCTTCGTCGGCATCCATCATGAGCCATCCGGGTACGGCCGGAGGCCGGTGAGCCGCGTGCGGCCGGGGCTCGGTCGAGGGGCCGGGGCCCGGGCGGGCGCTCGCTCTCCGTGCGCCTCCCACGCCCCCGGTGATCCCCGCACCACCGTCCGTGCTTCCGTGCGCCCCCGGAGTTCCGGACTTTCCCGGAACCGTTTCGGGATGCGGATCGCCGCCCGGCCGGCCGCCGCCGCCCCCGGCGACGGGGAGCGCCCGGCCGGCGTGCGGCCGGACGCGCCGGGGCCGCCGCCGGAGCGGTCCCCGCCGGACCGGCCGCGCCCCCGGGAAAAGCCGGAAGAAGCCGGAAGAAGCCCGTCCGCCCCCGCCGCACGCTGGGCGGACGCCGTACGCCGCACGGTGTCCGGCGGTCCGGCCGGCGGTCCCGGCGCGGCCGGTCGCGACGACGGCGGCGGGAGCGGCGGGCCCCTCCTCCCGGACGCGCACCGGACGCGTATCGGGCGCGTACCGCGCGTCGATCCGTACACCGTCCGACGCGATAAGGGCGGTACGGGTAGTTTTGTACCAGGAGCCGCCTGGGATCGAAGAGGCGTCCACAGGGTGAAATCGGCCCTCTGGCTCAGAACGTATGTGAGCTATTGTGCTCGGGAGAGGATCCGGGCGACGCAGCCCCCGGGTCCTTTTGTGTTTCCTGTCTGTTGTTACAGACAGGTGAACCAACCGTACGAAGCAGGGCCGCAGCACCACGTCCTCGCAGGGACCGAGGAGGAACCGACGTTATGGGTGAGCGAACCGTGCACGACCTCAGGACGACGACACTCCGGGCACAGGCGGGTGGAGCGCGATGAGCTCTCTCCTGCTGCTGACCAACGCCCTCCAGCCGTCGGCGGAGGTGCTCCCCGCCCTCGGACTGCTGCTCCACAGCGTGCGGGTGGCGCCCGCCGAGGGACCCGCCCTGGTCGACACCCCGGGCGCCGATGTGATCCTGGTGGACGGCCGCCGCGATCTGCCCCAGATCAGGTCGCTCTGTCAGCTGCTGCGCTCCACCGGCCCCGGCAGCCCGCTGATCCTCGTGGTGACCGAGGGCGGACTCGCCGCCGTCACCGCGGACTGGGGCGTCGACGACGTCCTGCTCGACACGGCGGGACCGGCCGAGGTCGAGGCCCGGCTGCGGCTCGCGATGGGCCGCCGGCAGATCACCTCGGACGACTCCCCCATGGAGATCCGCAACGGCGACCTCTCCGTGGACGAGGCCACCTACAGCGCCAAGCTGAAGGGCAGGGTCCTCGATCTGACCTTCAAGGAGTTCGAACTGCTGAAGTATCTGGCGCAGCACCCCGGTCGGGTGTTCACCCGGGCGCAGCTGCTCCAGGAGGTCTGGGGCTACGACTACTTCGGCGGCACCCGGACCGTGGACGTCCATGTGCGGCGGCTGCGCGCCAAGCTCGGCCCGGAGCACGAGTCGCTCATCGGGACCGTACGGAATGTTGGCTACCGCTTCGTGGCGCCGGAGAAGGCGGAGCGGGAGGCGGCCGAGGCGGCCTCGGCGATCGCCCGTTCGGAGGACGCCTCCGAGCAGCAGAAAGCCGCCGTACGACCTGCCCAGAGGTAGGTCACCACGCGTAGACTGCCGCGCGTGGCCAAGGTGACGCGGGACGATGTGGCGCGACTGGCGGGTACTTCCACCGCCGTCGTCAGCTATGTCATCAACAACGGACCCCGGCCGGTCGCCCCGGCCACGCGCGAGCGGGTACTCGCGGCGATCAAGGAGCTGGGGTACCGGCCGGACCGGGTCGCACAGGCCATGGCATCGCGGCGGACCGACCTCATAGGCATGATCGTCCCCGACGCGCGCCAGCCGTTCTTCGCGGAGATGGCGCACGCGGTGGAGCAGGCGGCGGCCGAGCGCGGGAAAATGGTGCTGGTCGGGAACTCCGACTACCGCCGTGAGCGCGAGGTCCACTATCTGCGCGCGTTCCTCGGGATGCGGGTCGCCGGACTGATCCTGGTCAGCCAGGGGCTGACCGAGCAGGCGGCGCAGGAGATCGAGGCGTGGGAGGCCCGGGTGGTGCTGCTGCACGAGCGCCCCGAGGGAGTCGACGACGTCGCGGTGGTCACGGACGACATCGGCGGCGCCCAGCTCGCCACCCGCCATCTCCTGGAGCACGGCTACGCCTATGTCGCCTGCTTCGGCGGCCCGGACACCACCCCGCCCGTCGGCGACCCGGTGACCGACCATGTCGAGGGCTGGCGCCGGGCGATGCTGGAGTCGGGCCGCTCGGTGGAGGGCCGGCTCTTCAAGGCCCCCTTCAACCGGTACGAGGCGTATCAGGTCGCCCTGAAGCTGCTGGCCGGTCCGGAGCGGCCGCCCGCGATCTTCTGCTCCACCGACGACCAGGCGATCGGGGTGCTGCGGGCCGCCCGGGAGCTGCGGATCGACGTCCCCGGGGAGCTGGCGGTGGCCGGCTTCGACGACGTCAAGGAAGCCCACCTCACCGACCCGCCCCTCACCACCGTCTCCTCCGACCGCCCCGCCATGGCGCGGGCCGCCGTCGACCTCGTCCTCGACGAGAGCCTGCGGCTGGCCGGCTCCCGCCGCGAACGCGTCCGCCAGTTCCCCTCGGGTCTGGTGATCCGCAGCTCCTGCGGCTGCGGATAGCGCGCCGCGGGCGGGGCGGGGCCGGGCACAGCCGAGCGGGGTCCGGTCGCGGGGCGCGCGCGGCCCGGCGGAGAGGCGCTGCCCGTCGGCGACCGGACGGTACGGCGGCCCTATCCGTCGGCGGGCCGGGGCGCGGCCGCCGCCAGTTCGTCGACCGTGCCCGACATCACCGTGCGGAGGTGCTCGGTGAGGTGCTCGGCGGGCCAGTCCCACCAGGCGATGTCGAGCAGGCGGGCGATGTCGGCGTCGCTGTGGCGGCGGCGGATGAGACGGGCCGGGTTGCCGCCGACGACTCCGTAGTCGGGGACGTCGTCCACGACGACGGAGCCGGAGGCGATGACCGCGCCGTGGCCGATGCGGACGCCGGGCATCACGGTGGCGCGGTAGCCGAACCAGACGTCGTGGCCGACGACGGTGTCGCCCCGGCCGGGGAGACCGGTGATCAGGTCGAAGTGGTCGGACCAGGAGCCGCCCATGATGGGGAAGGGGAAGGTGGAGGGCCCGTCCATACGGTGGTTCGCGCCGTTCATGATGAACCGCACGCCCTCGCCGAGGGCGCAGAACTTGCCGATGACCAGCTTCTCCGGCCCGTAGTGGTAGAGCACATTGCGGGTCTCGAAGGCCGTCGGATCGTCGGGGTCGTCGTAGTAGGAGTACTCCCCCGCCTCGATCAGCGGCGAGGTGATCAGCGGCTTCAGCAGCACCACACGCGGCTGTCCGGGCATCGGGTGGACCACGGTCGGGTCGGCGGGAACGGCCTGCACGGTGCATCGGCTCCTTCGAGGGCGGCGGACCGCCCATGATCGCAAGGACCGCCGGGGATCGCGCGCCCTTAACCGGGGGGGACCGCGCGCCCTTATCCGGGGGGCCGGCCGCGCGGGACCGCCGCCCCGCGACCGCGCGCCGCCCCGCCGGAGCCGCTTCCGCCCGCCCGCCCGCGCGCCGCCCCGCCGGGACCGCCCGTCCTCTTACCCGGGTCCCACCGACTTCTCGCCCGCTTCTTACGGCAGCCTCAGACGGTTCTCATCCGGGCCCGGAACAGTCGTACCCATGACGGACCACCATGGAGCGCAGCCCCAGCAGCCCTACCAGCCGCAGGCGTACGACACGGCCTGGCCGCCCCCGCCCGAGCAGCCCCCCGAGCCGCCGCGGACGCGCCGCGCCCGGGCGCGGCGGCCGGTCGGGCTGCTGCTGGCGGTGGCGATCGTGGCCGCGACCGTCGGGGGCGGGGTGGCGACGCTGGTGGACCGGACGGGCGGGACGGAGAGCGGCTCGCCGGGCGCCGGGGTCGCGGGCACCAATGTGTCGACGACCAGCGCCGGCACGGTGGCCGGGGTCGCCGAGGCCGTCATGCCGAGCATCGCCGAGATCCGGGCGGAGGGGACCTCGGGCCGATCGACCGGCTCCGGAGTGGTCATCAGCTCCGACGGGGAGATCATCACCAACAACCACGTCGTCTCGGGCGCGCAGACCGTGTCGGTCCGCCTCAGCGACGGCGAGTCGTACACCGCCGACGTCGTGGGCACCGACCCCGGCAAGGATCTCGCCCTGCTCCAGCTGCGCGGCGCGAGCGGTCTGAAGGCCGCGGCCCTCGGGGACTCCGGGAAGCTCGCGGTGGGCGAGGAGGTCGTCGCCATCGGCTCCCCCGAGGGGCTGACCGGCACCGTCACCAGCGGGATCGTCTCCGCGCTCGACCGTGACGTCACCGTGGCGAAGGAGCCCGAGCGGCAGCAGCAGCGGCCGGACACCGGATGGCCCTTCGAGTTCGGCGGGCAGCAGTTCAACGGGGACACCGGCGACTCGACCACCACGTACAAGGCGATCCAGACCGACGCCTCGCTCAACCCCGGGAACTCAGGCGGCGCGCTGATCAATATGCGCGGGGAGATCGTCGGCATCAACTCCGCCATGTACGCGCCGAGCGCCGCGGGCGACGCCGCGGGCAGCGTCGGCCTCGGCTTCGCGATCCCCGTCGACACGGTCAAGGACGTCCTCGGCGGCCTCCGCGACGGCGACGCCTGACCCCGGCGACCGCGTGCAAGGCTGGTGGCATGACAACTCCGCGTGAAGGCGAACGCATCCTCATCGTCGACGACGAGCCCGCCGTCCTGGAGGCGCTCCGCCGCAGCCTCGCTTTCGAGGGGTACGGCACGGAGGTCGCCGTCGACGGCGTCGACGCCCTCGCGAAAGTGGAGACGTACCAGCCGGATCTGATCGTCCTCGACATCCAGATGCCCCGGATGGACGGTCTGACCGCGGCCCGGCGGATCCGCGCCACGGGCTCCACCGTGCCCGTCCTGATGCTGACCGCGCGGGACACCGTCGGCGACCGGGTCACCGGGCTGGACGCCGGGGCCGACGACTATCTCGTCAAACCGTTCGAGCTGGACGAGCTGTTCGCCCGGATCCGGGCCCTGCTGCGGCGCAGCGCGTACGCCTCGGCCGCCGGCGCGGCCACCCGGGGCGACGACGGGCACGACGTCCTGTCCTTCGGCGATCTGCGGATGGACCTGGTCACCCGCGAGGTCCACCGGGGGCAGCGCCCGGTCGAGCTGACCCGCACCGAGTTCACGCTGCTCGAACTGCTGCTGGCGCACCCCCGGCAGGTGCTCACCCGGGAGCAGATCCTCAAGTCCGTCTGGGGCTTCGACTTCGAGCCCAGCTCCAACTCCCTGGATGTGTATGTGATGTATCTGCGGCGCAAGACCGAGGCGGGCGGCGAACCCCGGCTGGTGCACACCGTGCGCGGGGTGGGCTATGTCCTGCGCGCGGGCGGCGGTGAGGGGTGACGGGCCTGGCCGGCCGGTTCCGCACACTCCCCCTGAGGTCCCGGCTCGCCCTGCTGGTGGCCACCGCCGTCGCGGTCGCCGTCGCGGCCGTGTCCGTGGTCTCCTGGCTGCTGACCCGGGCCCAGCTGTACGAAGAGCTGAACACCACCCTGCGGAACACCAGCGCACCGGTGGAGATGGTCCGGCAGGCGTACGAGAGCTGCTACAACGTGCGGCCCGCCGACAAGGACTCCCCGAACTTCGCGTACACCCAGCTGGTCACGCCCGACGGCGCGCGCTGTGTCGGTCTGTACTCCGAGCCGGTCAAGGTGCGGCCCTCGGACGTGGGCGTCGCGAACGGCACCCTGAAGAGCACCCTGCACGACAGCGTCACGGACGACGGATCGCCGGTGCGGGTGCACACCACGCTGATGCAGATCGGCCGCGGCATCGAGGTCGCGGTCTCCGTCTCCCGGCCGCTGGACGAGATCAGCACCTCGCTGAACCGTCTCGCGCTGCTGCTCAGCGGTCTCGCCGGGGTCGGCGTCATCGGCGCGGGCGCGGCCGGGCTGCTGGTCGCGCGGACCGGGCTGCGGCCGGTGGACCGGCTCACCGACACCGTGGAGCATGTGGCGCGCACGGAGGATCTGACCGTCCGCATCCCGGCCGACGGCGAGGACGAGATCGCCCGGCTGTCGCGCTCGTTCAACGCGATGACCGCCGCGCTGGCCTCCTCGCGGGACCGGCAGGCCCGGCTGATCGCGGACGCGGGCCACGAGCTGCGGACGCCGCTGACCTCGCTGCGGACCAATATCGAGCTGCTGGCACGGAGCGAGGACACCGGCCGGGCGATCCCGCCGGCGGACCGGCGGGCGCTGCTGGCCTCGGTGAAGGCGCAGATGACGGAGTTGGCGGCGCTGATCGGCGATCTTCAGGAGCTGTCCCGGCCGGACGCGGTCCGGGGCGGTCCGGTGACGGTGGTCGCGCTGCACGACATCCTGGAGACGGCGCTGGGCCGGGCCCGGCTGCGCGGCCCCGAGCTGGTCTTCTCGACCGAACTCGCGCCCTGGTACGTCCGGGCGGAGGCCGCGGTGCTGGAGCGGGCGCTGGTCAATGTGCTGGACAACGCGGTGAAGTTCTCCCCGCCGGGCGGCACGGTGGAGGTGCGGCTCCAGGGCGGCACGCTCACCGTGCGGGACCACGGTCCGGGCATCCCGGCCGACGAGCTGCCGCATGTCTTCGAGCGGTTCTGGCGCTCGCCGTCCGCGCGGTCGCTGCCGGGTTCGGGGCTCGGTCTCTCCATCGTGGCCCGCACCGTCCAGCAGTCGGGCGGCGAGATCCGTCTGGAACGCGCCACGGGCGGCGGCACGCGGGCCGTCGTCCGCCTCCCCGGAGCCTCGGTCCCGCCCCCGTCCACCCACCCCTGAGCCGGACCGGTACGGCCGCTGCGCGGGGACGCGGGGACGAACGCCGGCGGGGCGGCCGGTCCGTGGACCCGCCGCCCCGCCGCCGTACCGTACGGGGCTACTTCACGACCGTGACCCGGCCGACGGCCGGCGGGGTCAGCGGGGAGGCGGCGCTGGAGTGGGCGGCCAGGTGGCCGATGAGGACGTCGAGGTCGGACGCGCCGACGACCTTGTTGGTGTGGTCCTTCAGCACGGCGAAGCCGTCGCCGCCGCCGGAGAGGAACTCGTTCATGGCGACGCGGTAGGTCTTCGCCGGGTCGACGGGCACGCCGTCGAGCTTCACGGAGGAGGCCACGACGCGGTCCGCGCCGGTCTTCGTCCAGTCCAGGGTGTAGGTGAGGCCGCGGGAGATCTGGAGGATCTTCGGCGTCTCCAGGTTCGCGCCGCTGACCTGCTGCTGGAGCGCGGTGATCACCTGGGCGCCGGTCAGGTCGACCACGTTCATCATGTTGGTGAACGGCTGGACGGTGAACGCCTCGCCGTAGGTCACCACCCCGTCGCCCTCGGCTCCGGACGCCTTGTGCACCATGCTCGCGCGGATGCCCTTGGAGTTCATCAGGGCGAGCTGGGCCCCGCCCTTGTCGGCGGGGGCGAGCGCTTCGAGCTGGGCGTCGGCGATCAGATTGCCGAGCGGGCTCTCCTCGGTGGCCGAGGTCTCGATGTCGGCGGCGATGTGGCCGACGGGACGGTTGGCGATCGGGCCGGCCAGGGTGTTCCAGCGGTCGATCAGCCGGGTCATGTCCGGGGCCTTGGGAACGTCACGGGTGACGACGTGGTTCGCGGCCTCGACGGAGGTGCGGACGACGTCACGGGTGCGGCGGTCGTAGGTCAGCGTGGTGTCCGTGTACAGCCGGCCGGCGGACGCGGCGGAGGTCACGGTGCGCGGCTTGCCGGACGGGTCCGGGATGGTGCACGCGTACGCCTCGTGGGTGTGACCGGTGACCAGCGCGTCGACCTGCGGGCTGACGTTCTTGGCGATGTCCACGATCGGTCCGGAGATGCCGTCGCCCGCGCCGGGGCTGTCGCAGTCGTAGTTGTACGAGGTCGACGCGGGGTAGCCGCCCTCGTGCAGCAGCGCGACGATCGCCTTGACGCCCTTGCGCTCCAGGATCTTGGTGTACTTGTTGATCGCCTCGATCTCGTCGCCGAACTTCAGGCCCTTGATGCCGCCGGCGTTGACGATGTCCGGGGTGCCCTCCAGGGTCACTCCGATGAAGCCGATCTTGACGCCGTTCTTCTTCCAGATGAAGTACGGGTCCAGCAGCGGCTTGCCGGACTTCTCCTGGGTCACATTGGCGGTCAGGTACGGGAAGTCCGCGCCCTTGAACTTCTTGCCCTGCTCGTAGCAGCCCTCGGTGGGGTGACAGCCGCCGTTCTGGATCCGGGCCAGCTCCTTGGCGCCGTCGTCGAACTCGTGGTTGCCGACGGAGGAGACATCGAGGTCCAGCCGGTTCAGCGCCTCGACGGTGGGCTCGTCGTGGAAGAGACCGGAGAGCATCGGCGTCGCGCCGATCAGATCGCCCGCGGCGGCGGTGACGGAGTAGCGGTTGCCCTTGCGGGCGTCGCGCAGATGGGTGGCGAGGTACTCCACGCCGCCCGCGTCGATGGTCTTGGTGGTGCCGTCGGGGTTGGTGTGGGTGACCCGGCCGCCGGAGCCGGAGGGCGGCTGGAGGTGCCCGTGGAGGTCGTTGAAGGACAGCAGCTGCACATCCACCGTCCGGCCGTGGCCGTGGCTGCGCTCCTGCGCCTCGTGGGATCCGGCGGGCATGGCCGCGACGAGCGCGCCGACGGTGGTCAGTCCGGCGACCACGGCGAGTATCCGGCGGTTGATGGACGGGCGTCCCGTCCTGTGCGGTCTGGCTGACATCGCTCCCCTTGGTGGTTGCGCGGTGGATATGAGGGCTGCGAGCGCAGCCTAGGGTCAACGCGCGTAGCGCGACAGGGGAATGAGATGACGATCTGGTTGCCTTCGCTGTTACTTCCGGTCAAATAACGCTTTTTCGGCCAACAGCTGTCTTCGGCCATTCGGTGCCCTTCGGCGGCACGCCGGTCAACCACCCCGCCCCCCGCCGGGGTCACTTCAGGCGATGCCGGCCCGCGGCGGCCGCCGCGGTCGCACAGTCACAGGTCAGTCCGCGGACCGCCCCGGGCCCGGCAGCCGGACACCGCCGCCGCGCCGGAGCGGCACAGCGGCCGCGCACCCCGGAAACAGCCGGGGCCGAGTGAGGAGCAGGGCATGTCAGTACGGCGCAGGGCACACACCGGGACGGTCGGACTCCTGGCGGCGGCGGTGGGCCTCACCGCGTTCGCCGCGCCGGCCCGGGCGGCGACCGAGCCGCCGAAGCCGCGGCACCAGGCGACCCAGCAGGCGCTGGACGCCATCGTCGCGGGCGGCCTCCCCGGGGCGACCGGCCAGGTCCGGGACCGGCACGGCGTCTGGAAGGGCGTCTCCGGGGTCGGGAACCTCAAGACCGGCGCACCGCGCGGCGAGGACGACCGCTTCCGGGTCGCCAGCATCACCAAGACCTTCGTCGCCACCGTGCTGCTCCAGCTGGAGGCCGAGGGCAGACTCGACCTCGACGACACCGTGGAGAAGCACCTCCCCGGACTCGTCAGGGGCCAGGGGCACGACGGCAGCCGGATCACCGTGCGGCAGATGCTCAACCACACCAGCGGGATCTTCGACTTCTACGGCGACGAGGCCTACGCCCGGAAGTACATGCTCGCCGAGGGCTTTCTGAAGAACCGCTACGCCTACCGCTCGCCGGAGTCCGCGATCAAGGTCGCGATGTCCCACCCGCCCGTCTTCGCCCCGGGCACGGACTACGCGTACTCCAACACCAACTATGTGCTGGCCGGGCTGGTCATCGAGCGGGTGACCGGGGACTCGTACGAGAACCAGGTGCGGAAGCGGATCATCAAGCCGCTGAAGCTCAGGGCCACCACCGTGCCCGGGAACGACTCCTCGATGCCGGCGCCGAGCAGCCGGGGCTACTCGAAGCTGAGCTTCGACCCGGCGGCCACGAAGATCTACGACGCCACGCTCCAGAACGCCTCCCAGTCCTGGGCCGACGGCGACATCATCTCCAGCGCGGGCGACCTCAACCGCTTCTACAGCGCCCTGCTGCGCGGAAAGCTGCTCCCGAAGAAGCAGCTCAAGGCGATGAAGACCACCACCGCGCACTCGGAGCACGCCTCCGGCGGCTACGGGCTGGGCCTCGACCGGGTGAACACCAGCTGCGGCGTCGAGCTGTGGGGCCACAGCGGCGGCTGGATCGGCTCCCTCTCCAACGCGCTGACCACCGCCGACGGCCGGCACTCACTCGCGTACAACGCCAACGGGGACTGGAGCGTCGCGGGCCTGGAGGAAGTGGTGGAGGCCGAGTACTGCGGCGTCGCCCCCCGGGGCGGGGCCGCCGGGGCCCAGAGCTTCGCGCCCCTTCACCGATGACCTCCACCACCCACGACCGCATGAGGAGTACGGCATGAACGCACGGAACGCGGCGCGCACGGGCCTGGTCGGACTGGCCGCGGCGGCCGTCGCCGCCACCGCCTTCACCGTCCCCGCCCAGGCCGGGGAGCGGGACCGGACCGGGACCGCCCCCGGGCACGGCGCCACCCAGCGGGCGCTGGACGCGACGGTCGCGGCGGGGATACCCGGGGTGCTGGCCGAGTCCCGGGACGGCCGCCGCGTCTGGCGGGGAACGGCGGGCGTCGGCGACCGGGAGACCGGCGGGGAACGCGGGGCGAACGACCGCTTCCGGATCGCCAGCATCACCAAGACCTTCGTCGCCACCGTGCTGCTCCAGCTGGAGGCCGAGGGCAGGCTCGACCTCGACGACAAGGTGGAGAAGCACCTGCCCGGAGTCGTCGCGGGCAACGGCAACGACGGCGGCCGGATCACCGTACGGCAGCTGCTCAACCACACCAGCGGGATCTTCAACTACACCGCCGACCCGGAGTACGCCGCGAAGTATCTGGAGGGCGAGAGCTATCTGAAGCACCGCTACGACACCCTGCCGCCGGAGTTCCACGTCAAGGTGGCCATGTCCCACCGGCCGGACTTCGCGCCCGGGGCCCGGTTCCAGTACTCCAACACCGGCTATGTCCTGGCCGGAATGATCATCGAGAAGGTCTCGGGCGACGACTACGAGGACCAGGTGCGGAAGCGGATCATCAAGCCGCTGGGGCTGCGCGGCACCAGCCAGCCCGGCGACAGCGTCCAGATGCCGAGGCCGAGCGGCCGGGCGTACTCGACGCTCGCCCTGCCGGACTCGACCACGATCCACGACGTCACCGAGATGAACGGGTCCCAGGGCTGGGCCGACGGCGACATCATCTCCACCGCGGGCGACCTCAACCGCTTCTTCAAGGCCCTGATGCGCGGTCAGGTGCTGCCGGAGAAGCAGCTCAAGGCCATGAAGACGACCGTGCCCGCCGACGCCTTCGGCGGCCAGTACCGCTACGGCCTCGGCATCATCAGCCAGCGGACGAGCTGCGGCACCGAGCTGTGGGGCCACGGCGGCGGGATCCTGGGCTCGCTCTCGGGCGCGGTCACCACGGAGGACGGCCGGCGGCAGCTCTCGTACAACCTCAACGGCGACTGGGCCATGCCCGTCGACATCACCGACGCGGCGTTCTGCGGAACCGCCGCGGCCAAGCCCCGGCCGAAGTTCTGAGCGGCGGCCCCGGGAGGAACGTCCGACCGCACGACAGCGGGTCCGGCGGGCCGCGCGCCCGCCGGGCCCCCCGGCTCACACCAGGGTGAGGAAGCGGACCGGCCGCACCACCCACTCCAGGTGCTCGCCGTTCTGCGCGGTGTGGGCGAAGCCGACCGGCAGCCCCCGGTGCAGCGCGGCGACCGCCTGCACATCGCCGGAGAGCCCGTTGTCGCTGTGGTCGTCGAGGGCTTCGAGGATCGCGTACCGGTCGCGCGGCGACATCCGCCCGGCCCAGGCGCGGACCGAGCCGCGGAGCATCCGGATCGCCTGGCGGGGACTGTCGGGCGCGGCCAGCTCCCGCGGCTCCGGGCTCCGTTCGTTCTCGTGCTCGGCGCAGGGCCGGTGCAGCAGCAGTTCGTACCAGAGCCCCGGGCGCGTCGGCGGCCCGGCGGGACGGGCGCTCGGCCCGGTGTCATCGAGAATCGCCAGATGGGACGGTGCGAGCATGTCTCGCCTCCAGATCCGGGGGCCGCGCCGGAGAAGCCGGCCCGAGAGGGCGACGCACAGCGACCGTATCGCCACACAGCGCAAGTCGCAACAGTGGGACGTCACACCGTTGCACCGAAACACCCCGGCGCACGCCCCGCCCGTACCGCCGGAGAAAGAGACGGAGAGAGACGGGGCGAGAGGCGGGGAGAGACGGGGAGGGAGGCGGAGAGACGCGGACGGACCCGGCCCCGGTCAGACCAGGTGATCGAACTCCCCCGCCTTGACCCCGAGCAGAAACGCCCGGAGCCGGTCCACCGGCATGGTGATGACCTGCCCGGGATCCTCGCTCTCCCGCAGCTGGATCACCCCGTCGACACCGGCCACCTCGACGCAGTTCTGACTGTCGTCCGACCCCGAGAACGAGGACTTCTGCCAGTTGATCGGTCCGCTCATCGCTCCCCGACTCACCGTTCCCGAGCTATGCGCCGCAGCGTCGCACGCGACTCGTCCGGATCCAGCGCCGCCGCCCCGACCACGTCGAAGAGCACCCGATAGCGCGCGAGCAGCGCCTCCGCGTCCAGAAAACCGCTCCCGAACGCGCTGTCGAGCTGCACCGTGTCCAGCGGCGCGACCGTCGCCGCCGCATACGTCACGGAGTGCACCGAGCCGGTGATCTGCGCGTCGAAGGGGATGATCCGCAGCGTCACGCTCGGCCACTGCGAGACCTCGTGCAGGAAGTCCAGCTGCTCGCGCACCACCCCGCCCGCGCAGTACCGCATCCGCAGCGCCGCCTCGTGCACCAGCGCCTCGTACCGGGTGGGCGCGGGACGGTCGAAGACGCAGCGCCGCGCGATCCGGTGCTCCACCCGGGGGCCCACCTCGGCGAGCGGCGGCTCGGAGATCCCCCCGAGGATCAACTCCCGCGCGTACTCCCTGGTCTGGAGCAGCCCCGGAATGTGCAGCATCTCGATCTGCCGCAGCGCGGTGGCGTGGTGCTCCAGCTCGGCCAGATCCAGGAAACCGGGCGAGAGCACCCCCCGATACGCCTCCCACCAGCCCTTCGTCCGCTCCTCCGCCATCCCCGCCAGCGCGTCCACCAGATGCCGGTCGGTCGCCGAGTAGTGCGCGGCGAGCCGGCGGACGCGCTCGGCGCTCACCCCGTACCGGCCCGACTCGATATGGCTGATCTGCGCCCGCTCGCCGCCCAGGAACGCCGCCGCGGTGCTGCCCGACATGCCCGCGCGCTCGCGCAGCTTGCGCAACTCCGCCCCCAACCGCCGCTGACGGGCGGTCGGATAGCTCCTCGGCGGCATGGCGCGCCTCCCTGTGCGTGATAGCGATGTGCGCCCACACTCTGCCACGGTCCCCCACGATGAGTGCGACGCCCGTCACACGGTTGCGCCTGACCACGACCGCCGCCCGGGACGGCCGCCGCCGTAGGCTCTTCCCATGACGACTGACGCAGCGAACCCGGGACCCGGCAGGCAGATCGGCACGTACGAGGAGCTGACCGCCGAGCAGGCCGGGGCGGTCCTCGACCTGCTCGCCGAAGCCGCCGAGAACGACGGCACCCAGGCCGTCTCCGAACAGGGCCGGCTCCGGCTGCGCGGCGGCCGGCGCGACGGCGTACGGCACCTCCTGCTCACCGTCGACGGCCAGTTGGCCGGATACGCCCAGCTGGAGGACGTCGACCCGGTGGAGGCCCCCGCCGCCGAACTCGTCGTCCACCCCTCCCAGCGGGGCCGGGGCCACGGCCGGGCGCTCGGCAACGCGCTGCTCGCCGCCTCCGGCAAACGGCTCCGGGTCTGGGCCCACGGCGGCCGCTCCGCCGCCCGCCACCTCGCCCAGGTGCTGGGGCTGACCCTCTTCCGGGAGCTGCGCCAGCTGCGCCGCCCCCTCCAGCCCCTCGACATCGCCGAGCCCGTCCTGCCGCCCGGCGTCACGGTGCGCGCCTTCGTCCCCGGCCAGGACGACGCCGCCTGGCTCGCGGTGAACGCCGCCGCCTTCGCCCACCACCCCGAGCAGGGCTCGCTCACCCAGCGGGACCTGGACGACCGCAAGGCCGAGGAGTGGTTCGACCCCGAGGGGTTCTTCCTCGCCGAACGCGACGGGGAGATCATCGGCTTCCACTGGACCAAGACGCACGCCGCCGAGCGGCTCGGCGAGGTGTACGTGGTCGGCATCCGCCCCGACGCCCAGGGCGGCGGCCTCGGCAAGGCGCTCACCGCCACCGGACTGCGCCATCTGGCCGCCCGGGGGCTGCCCACCGCGATGCTCTACGTCGACGCCGACAACACGGCCGCCGTCACGGTCTACGAACGGCTCGGCTTCACCACGCACGAGGTCGATCTGATGTACCGCACGGAGTCCTGAGCGACACCGCCCGGCGCGGGGGAACCCGTACGGGCGGGCCCCTGAGCCGGGCCGCACGGGCTCCCGGGCGGCCCGGCGCCCGGGCCGCACGGCCCGGCACCGGGGCGCTGCCCAGCCGTCATCCCGACTTCACCGGCCATTCAGACAGCGCTGCGACCCTCACTCAATGCAGCCCGCCGTGCCCGCCTCCGGCCCCTCCGCCGTCAACGGAATGATCACCACCGCCCGCTCCGACGCGCCCCTCGCCCCCTTCGCGCGGAAGAATGGGCTTATGAGTCAGCAGCCCGCCGAGGCATCGGTCCAGCACCCCCAGCCGTCCGTCGGTTCCATAGCCGCGCACCGACCGCACACCGTCGCCGCCACGGTCTCCGATCTGGAGCCCGATCTCGACTCGGATCTCGACGGGTACGAGGAGGACGATCGCGGCGGCTCCGGCACCGAGCTGCCCAAGGGACGCTTCCTGGACCGCGAGCGCAGCTGGCTCGCGTTCAACGAGCGCGTCCTCGAACTGGCCGAGGACCCGGCCACCCCGCTGCTGGAGCGCGCCAACTTCCTCGCGATCTTCGCGTCCAACCTGGACGAGTTCTTCATGGTCCGGGTCGCCGGCCTCAAACGGCGCATCGCCACCGGGGTCGCCACCCGCTCCGCCTCCGGCCTCCAGCCCCGCGAGGTGCTGGACCTGATCTGGACCCGCTCGCGCGAGCTGATGGCCCGGCACGCCGCCGCCTTCCAGCAGGACGTCTCCCCCGCCCTCGCCGACGAGGGCATCCACCTCATCCGCTGGCCCGATCTCACCGAGAAGGAGCAGGCCCGCCTGTTCACCCTCTTCCGGCAGCAGATCTTCCCGGTGCTGACCCCGCTGGCCGTGGACCCCGCGCACCCCTTCCCGTACATCTCCGGCCTCTCGCTGAACCTCGCGGTCGTCGTGCGCAACCCGGTCAGCGGACACCGGCACTTCGCCCGGGTGAAGGTGCCGCCGCTGCTCTCCCGCTTCCTGGAGGCCTCCCCGCAGCGGTATGTGCCGCTGGAGGACGTCATCGCCGCCCATCTGGAGGAGCTGTTCCCCGGGATGGAGGTGCTCGCGCACCATATGTTCCGGGTGACCAGGAACGAGGACCTGGAGGTCGAGGAGGACGACGCCGAGAACCTCCTCAAGGCCCTGGAGAAGGAGCTGATGCGGCGGCGCTTCGGACCGCCGGTGCGCCTGGAGGTCGAGGAGTCGATCGACCCGTACGTCCTCGACCTGCTGGTCCGCGAGCTGAAGGTGTCCGACGCCGAGGTCTATCCGCTGCCCGGGCCGCTCGATCTGACCGGCCTCTTCGGAATCGCCGCGCTGGACCGGCCCGAGCTGAAGTTCCCCAAGTTCATCGCCGGCACCCACCGCGACCTCTCCGAGGTCGAGTCCGCGTCCGCGCCCGACATCTTCATGGCGCTGCGCGAGCGCGATGTGCTGCTGCACCACCCGTACGACTCGTTCTCCACCTCCGTACAGGCGTTCCTGGAGCAGGCCGCGGCCGACCCCGACGTACTGGCGATCAAGCAGACCCTCTACCGCACCTCCGGCGACTCCCCCATAGTCGACGCCCTGATCGACGCCGCCGAGTCCGGCAAGCAGGTCCTCGTCCTGGTCGAGATCAAGGCCCGCTTCGACGAGCAGGCCAACATCAAATGGGCCCGCAAGCTGGAGGAGGCGGGCTGCCATGTGGTGTACGGGCTCGTCGGGCTGAAGACCCACTGCAAGCTCTCCCTGGTGGTGCGCCAGGAGGGCGACACCCTGCGCCGCTACTCCCACGTCGGCACCGGCAACTACCACCCGAAGACGGCCAGGCTGTACGAGGACCTGGGGCTGCTGACCACCGATCCGCAGGTCGGCGCGGACCTCTCGGACCTCTTCAACCGGCTGTCGGGATACTCCCGGCGGGAGACCTACCGCCGGCTGCTGGTCGCCCCCAAGTCGCTCCGCGACGGTCTGATCTCCCGGATCAACAAGGAGGTCGCCCACCACCGGGCGGGCCGGCCCGCCTATGTCCGCATCAAGGTCAACTCGATGGTGGACGAGGCGATCATCGACGCCTGCTACCGGGCGTCGATGGCGGGCGTGCCCGTCGACATCTGGGTGCGCGGCATCTGCGCGATCCGCCCCGGCGTCCCCGGGCTCTCCGAGAACGTCCGGGTGCGCTCGGTCCTCGGGCGCTTCCTGGAGCACTCCCGGGTCTTCGCCTTCGGCAACGGCGGCGAGCCCGAGGTCTGGTTCGGCAGCGCCGACATGATGCACCGCAATCTCGACCGCCGGATCGAGGCGCTGGTGCGCGTCACCGACCCGGCCCACCGCGCGGCCCTCACCCGGCTGCTGGAGACCGGCATGTCCGATTCCACGTCCTCCTGGCATCTGGGCCCGGACGGCGCCTGGACCCGGCACGCGAACGACCAGGACGGTCAGCCGCTGCGCAATGTCCAGGAGATGCTCATTGACGCCCGGAGGCGAAGGCGTGCTCAATCCTGAACTCTCCCGAGTGCCCGCCCAGGCCGGGGCCCCCGCCCCGGCCGCGTCCCCGGCCCCTTCCCCGGCCGGGGACGCGCTCGCCGGATATCTGCACGCGCGGGCCGGCGAGTTCCTGCGCGGTCTGCGGCTGCACGGCGAGAGCGGTGTGGACACGGCGGGGGCGGCGGAGGCGGCCCGCGCGCTGCGGACCGCCTCCCGCCGGATCGGCGGCACACTGCACACCTTCCGGCCGCTGCTGGAGCCGGTCTGGGCGGACGGGCTCCGCGCCGAGCTGGCCTGGCTCGCCACCACGCTCGCCCAGGAGCACGCCTGCGTCTCCCGGCTGAACCGGCTGCTGGCCGCGCTCGGCCGGCTGTCGGGGGCCCCGGGGCCCGGGACAGCCGGACCGGGCGACGCCGTGACCGGGTCCGGAGCCCCGGCCGGGTCCGGAGCCCTCGCGGGGTCCGAAGCCTTTACGGGGTCAGGGGCCTCGGCCGGGTCCTCGGGCGGGTCCGGAGCCTTGACGAGGTCGGCGGCCCCGGCCGGGACCGCCGCCGCCCCCCGGGCCCGGCGGCCCGGCCCCTCCCCCGCCGCCGAGGGCGGCGCGCTCACCGTGGGAGCCGCCCGGGCCGGGGCGCTGCTGGAGCGGCAGCTGACCCTGGGCCGGACCCGCGCCCACTCCGCCGCCCTCCAGGCCCTCGGCTCCGCCCGCTTCCACGCGGTCGCCGACTCCGTCGCCCTCCTCGCCTCCGAGCTGCCGCCCGCCCCGCGCACCCGGCCCGGCGCGCCCGCCCCGGCGCACCCCCCGGCCGCCGAGACCACCGGGCGGCTGCTGCTGGAGTCGGTGGCCGCGCTCCCGCTCGCCCGCGCGGGACTCCCGTACAACGCCGAGGCCCTGGTGCACGGTCTGACCGCCAGCGCCGAGGAGGCCCAGGACGCCCCCTGGCACCGGGTCCGCCGGCTGCTGCGGCTCCACCGGTACGCCCTGGAGGTGCTCGGCCCGGAGCCGGATCCGGTGCTGGCCCGCGCCGGGCGGCTGCTGGACCGCCACCGGGACGCCGCCGAGGCGGCCGCCGCCGCCGCTGCCGCCGCCCGCACCCCGAGGATCGCCCCGGCCACCGCGTACGCGCTGGGCGTCCTCCACGCGGACCAGCGCCACGAGGTGGAGGCGGTCCGGTTCGCCTTCCAGGAGACCTGGCGGGAGACCTCCTCGGTCCGGACCGGAGCCGGACGGTGACGGCGGCCGGCGAACCGGTGCTCGCCGCCGGATGCGTGCTGTGGCGGCGCGCCGGGGACGGCGACGGCCTGGAGATCTGTCTCGTGCACCGGCCGAAGTACGACGACTGGTCGCACCCCAAGGGCAAGCTCAAGCACGGGGAGAGCGCGCTGGACGGCGCGCTGCGCGAGGTGCTGGAGGAGACCGGCTCGACCTGCGCGCCCGGGAAGGAGCTGCCCGCCGTCCGCTATCAGGTCGAGGGCCGCCCCAAGGAGGTCCGCTACTGGGCCGCCGAGGCCACCGGCGGCGTCTTCGCCCCCAACAGCGAGGTCGACCGGGTGGTCTGGCTCTCCCCCGGGCGGGCGCGGGAGCGGCTCACCCAGGAACGCGACCGCGAGCTGGTGACCGCCTTCCTCGACGGCGCGCACCCGGAGTCCGGCGGGCGCTGACCGCGCACCCCGACCGTTCCCGACCGTCCCCGGACACCGCCGGACCTCCCGCCGGACAGCCGCCCGGACCTCCGCCGGTCCGCCGTCCGGACCTCCGTCCGGACGGGAACGCGCGCACCCGGCCCGAGCGCCCCGAGCGCCTGTTCGACGCCGCCCCGCGTACCGGACAAGGGGTGTACGGTCGCGGATCATGCCCGTTCGCCACACCCCCTCCCCCGACCGCGCGCCCGCGCCCGCCGAGCGGCCGGACGCCGGAGAGCTGATACGGCCGACCCGCTGAGGCCGGGCCCGGCGCGGGCCGCCCGCCCGCCCGTACGGCCCTCCCCCGGACGGACCTCGTACGCCCCGGCCCCGCGCTCCCCGGGCGGGCCCCGTACGCCCCCGCCGGGCCCGCACCCAGCCGCCCGACACGGTTCACCTCGCGTTCACTCGCCCCCGTGGGCCGCTTCACCTGATCTGCCTAATTTCGGCCTTACGCGGTAACCGGCAGCAGGCCGGATTCCCCACCCCCCGACACACGCCGCCACCAGCGCCCGGCAACGGAGAGCGCCCCGGCGGCTTCTGGAAGGAACACCCGAAAGTGAAGCTTCAGCGCAAGAACGGGCTTCGCGCCACCGCGCTCGGCGCCCTGGCCGTCACCGGCGCCCTGGTCCTCACGGCGTGTGGTTCGGACGACAACACCGGAGGCGGCAGCGGCGGCGACGGCAAGACCAGCGCCGCTTCGAACATCGACTGCGAAGGCGCCCAGGGCAAGCTCCTCGCCTCCGGCTCCAGCGCGCAGAAGAACGCCATGGACCTGTGGGTCAAGGACTACATGGCGGCCTGCTCGGGCGTGGAGATCAACTACAAGTCCTCGTCCTCCGGTGAGGGGATCATCTCCTTCAACAAGGGCACGGTCGGCTTCGCCGGCTCCGACTCGGCGCTCAAGCCCGAAGAGGTCGCCGAGTCCAAGCAGATCTGCAAGACCGGCCAGGGCATCAACCTGCCCATGGTCGGCGGCCCGATCGCGATCGGCTACAACCTCTCCGGCGTGGACGATCTGAACCTGGACGCCGCCACCATCGCCAAGATCTTCAACGGCAAGATCAAGAAGTGGAACGACCCGGCGATCGCCAAGCTGAACGAGGGCACGCCCCTCCCGGACAAGGCGATCCAGGCCTTCCACCGCTCCGAGGACTCGGGCACCACCCAGAACCTGGGCAAGTACCTGGGAGCCACCGCCAAGGCCGACTGGCCCTACGAGGCCGAGAAGAAGTGGCCCGCCCCCGGCGGCCAGGCCGCCTCCGGCTCCTCCGGCGTCGCTGCCCAGGTCAAGCAGGTCGACGGCGCGATCGGCTACTTCGAGCTGTCCTACGCCAGCTCGCAGTCGATCCCCACGGTCAGCATCGACACCGGCGCCTCCGCCCCGGTCGAGGCCAACTCCGCGAACGCCTCCAAGGCGATCGCCGCCGCCAAGGTCAAGGGCACCGGCAAGGACCTGGCCCTGGAGCTGGACTACACGACCAAGGCCGAGGGCGCGTACCCGATCGTCCTGGTGACCTACGAGGTCGTCTGCGACACCGGCAACAAGCCGGAGACCCTGGACACGGTGAAGTCCTTCCTGGGCTACGCCGCGAGCGAGGACGGCCAGAAGGTGCTCTCCGGCGCCGGCTACGCCCCGATCCCCGCCGAGATCAACGCGAAGGTCCGCGAGACCGTCGCCGGCCTGAAGTAATCCGGGCGGGCGGGCGGGGGACCGACACTCCCCGCCCGCCGCCCCATCCGGTGCACCGCCGCCGGGGGAGTCACCCCGCTCCCCTCACCCAGACCGGAAAGACCATGGCATCCACCACACCCACTGACCTCCCGCCGGTCCCGCCGGCCCCACTGGAGAAGAGCGCCTCCACCGGGCGCGCGGGCGACAAGATCTTCCTCGGGCTGTCGCGCGGCTCGGGCATCCTGCTCCTGGTGATCATGGCGTCGATCGCCGCCTTCCTCACCTATCGCTCCGCCATCGCCATCTCGAAGGACGAGGGCAACTTCCTCACCACCTTCGACTGGAACCCGGCCGGCGACCCGCCGGTCTTCGGCATCGCGGTCCTGCTCTTCGGCACCGTCGTCAGCTCGATCGTCGCGATGGTGATCGCCGTGCCGATCGCCGTCGGCATCGCGCTGTTCATCTCGCACTACGCCCCGCGCAGACTGGCCGCCCCCCTCGCCTACGTGGTCGACCTCCTGGCGGCCGTCCCGTCGATCATCTACGGCATCTGGGGCGCGCTCTGCCTGGTGCCGTACCTCGAAGGGCTGAATCTCTGGCTCGACGAGTTCCTCGGCTGGACCTATGTCTTCGAGAAGACCGAGATCGGGGTCGCCCGCTCGCTCTTCACCGTGGGCATCCTGCTCGCGATCATGATCCTGCCGATCGTGACCAGCGTCAGCCGCGAGGTCTTCCTCCAGGTCCCGAAGATGAACGAGGAGGCCGCCCTGGCGCTCGGCGCCACCCGCTGGGAGGTCATCAAGATGTCGGTGCTGCCCTTCGGCCGCTCCGGCGTCATCTCCGCCTCGATGCTGGGCCTCGGCCGGGCGCTCGGCGAGACGATGGCCGTGGCCACGGTCCTCTCCCCGAGCTTCGTGATCTCCCTGCATCTGCTCAACCCGGGCGGCGGAACCTTCGCCCAGAACATCGCGGCGAAGTTCGACGAGGCCAATGAGCTGGGGCGCGACGCCCTGATCGCCTCCGGGCTCGTCCTCTTCGTCCTCACCCTGCTGGTCAATGGCGCGGCCCGCCTCATCATCGCCCGCCGCAAGGAGTACTCGGGGGCCAACGCATGAGCCAGACAGCCGTACAGGACCGGCCCACCCCCACCCCGCCCCCGCCGCGCTCCAGCCTCAGCAGCCGTACGCTGCCCCGCTGGGCCCCGCTGGGCTTCGCCGCCGCGGCGGTCGCGCTCGGCTGCGGACTGGGCGCGGTGGCCGGCTGGCACAGCAAGACGCAGTGGGGCCTGGTCTCCGCCCTGTTCTTCGTCCTCATCTCGTACACGGTGACCTCCGCGGTCGAGAACAAGCGGCAGGCCAAGGACCGGCTGGCGACCAGCGTGGTCTGGGTCTGCTTCATCCTCGCGATCGTGCCGCTCTTCTCGCTGATCTGGGTGACGGTCAGCCGGGGCGCGAAGGTGCTCGACGGCTACTTCCTCACCCACTCCATGGCCGGGGTGCCCGGCTTCGAGGCGGGCGGCGGCGTCTACCACGCCATCATCGGCACCCTGGAGCAGGTGGGTCTCGCCACCGTGTTCTCGGTGCCGATCGGTCTGCTGACCGCGATCTACCTGGTCGAGTACGGCCGGGGCGCGCTCGCCAAGGCCGTCACCTTCTTCGTCGACGTCATGACGGGCATCCCCTCGATCGTCGCCGGACTCTTCATCCTCTCGATCATGCTGATGTTCGAGCTGAGCCCCTCCGGCCTGATGGGCGCGCTGGCGCTGGCGATCCTGATGATCCCGGTGGTCGTCCGCTCCGCGGAGGAGATGCTCAAGCTCGTGCCGAACGAGCTGCGCGAGGCGGCGCTCGCCCTCGGGGTGCCGAAGTGGCGCACGATCCTGAAGGTGGTGATCCCGACCGCGCTCGGGGGTATCACCACAGGTGTGATGCTCGCGATCGCGCGTATCGCCGGTGAGACCGCGCCGATCATGCTGCTGGTCTTCGGCAGCCAGCTGATCAACGCCAATCCGTTCGAGGGCGCGCAGTCGTCGCTCCCGTTCTACATCTGGGAGCAGTACCGGGTCGGCAGCGAGGCGTCGTACGACCGCGCCTGGGCCGCCGCCCTGGTCCTGATCGCCTTCGTCATGCTCCTCAACCTGGTGGCCCGCGGCATCGCCCGCTGGAAAGCCCCGAAGACCGGCCGCTAGCGGCCTCCTGGAAGTGATCTGAAATGGCCAAGCGAATCGACGTCAGCGGGCTGACGGCCTACTACGGCGCCCACAAGGCGATCGAGGACATCTCGATGACGGTGGAGCCCCGCTCGGTGACGGCCTTCATCGGCCCCTCCGGCTGCGGAAAGTCCACCTTCCTGCGCACGCTCAACCGGATGCACGAGGTCACCCCCGGCGGCCGGGTCGAGGGCAAGGTGCTGCTGGACGACGAGAACCTGTACGGGTCGAACGTCGACCCGGTCGCCGTACGCCGTACGGTCGGCATGGTCTTCCAGCGGCCGAACCCGTTCCCCACCATGTCGATCTTCGACAATGTGGCGGCCGGGCTGCGGCTGAACGGCTCGTACAAGAAGAACGAGCTGGCCGACATCGTCGAGAAGTCCCTGCGGAGCGCCAACCTCTGGAACGAGGTCAAGGACCGGCTGAACAAGCCCGGCTCGGGTCTCTCCGGCGGCCAGCAGCAGCGGCTGTGCATCGCCCGCGCGATCGCGGTCGAGCCGGACGTACTGCTGATGGACGAGCCCTGCTCGGCGCTGGACCCCATCTCGACCCTGGCGATCGAGGATCTGATCGGCGAGCTGAAGGAGCGGTTCACGATCGTGATCGTGACCCACAACATGCAGCAGGCGGCCCGGGTCTCCGACCGCACCGCCTTCTTCAACCTGGCGGCGGTCGGCCAGCCCGGCAGGCTCGTCGAGATCGACGAGACCGAGCGGATCTTCGCCAATCCGTCCGTGCAGGCGACGGAGGACTACATCTCCGGCCGCTTCGGCTGATCCCGCCCCGGCCGGCCCCGGTACGCCCGGGGCCCGTCCCACGACGTCTCGCGGTGCTGCATGGCGGTGCCACCGCGAGGCGAAGGGCCCGTCCTCTCCCCTCGAGGACGGGCCCGCCCGCGTCTCCGGCCCCTGACCCGCCCGCGCGCGGCCCGGTCCGCCCGGCGCGGCACGGTCCGGTCCGGGCAGCCGCCCGAGGCCGCCGCGCGCGCGGTCGGCACGGTCGTACGGCGCCACGACGGCCGGGCGCGGCGCGGGTGGGGGCTGGGCTGGGGGGCTCAGGGGCGGAACGGCGAGCACGGGCGCGGGCGGGACACGGCAACGGCCCCGGGCCACCGGGGGACGGTGGTCTCGGGGCCGTGACGCGCCGTATCGGCAACGGCGGGGGGCGGGCCGGGGAACCGGGCCCGTTCGTCGCCCGGCCCCGGCGGCGGGCCGATCAGCCGAAGACCAGCCAGACCACTCCGTAGCTCATCGCGGCCACCGCCGCGGCCGCCGGCATGGTGATGAACCAGCCCATGACGATGTTCTTCGCGACGCCCCAGCGGACCGCGTTCACCCGCTTCGTCGCGCCCACGCCCATGATCGCCGAGGTGATCACATGGGTGGTGGAGATCGGCGCGTTGAAGAGGAACGCGGAGCCGAACATGATCGAGGCCCCCGTGGTCTCGGCCGCGAACCCCTGCGGGGGATCCAGCTCGATGATCTTGCGGCCGAGGGTCCGCATGATCCGCCAGCCGCCCGCGTACGTCCCCAGCGACAGCATCACCGCACAGGCGATCTTCACCCAGACCGGAATCTCGTCGCCCTGCTGCTCCACATCCGCGATGACCAGCGCCATCACCACGATGCCCATCGTCTTCTGCGCGTCCTGGAGACCGTGGCCGAGGGCCATCGCCGCCGCCGAGACCGTCTGCGCGATCCGGAAGCCGCGCTTGGCCTTGTGCGGATTGACCTTGCGGAACATCCACAGGATGGCGACCATCACCAGATAACCGGCGACCAGCCCGACCAGCGGCGAGACGAACATCGGGATGACGACCTTCTCCAGCACGCCCGACCAGATCACCTCCGTGCCGCCCGCCAGCGCCGCGCCGACCATCCCGCCGAACAGCGCGTGGGACGAGGACGACGGCAGACCGAAGTACCAGGTGACCAGGTTCCAGACGATCGCGCCCAGCAGCGCGGCGAAGAGGATGCCCATCCCCTTGCTGCCCTGGGGGGTGGCGATGAGGCCCTCGCTGACCGTCTTGGCCACGCCCTGTCCGAGGAACGCGCCCACGAGGTTCATCACCGCGGCCATCGCCAGCGCCGCCTTCGGCGTCAGCGCCCGGGTGGAGACCGAGGTCGCGATCGCGTTCGCGGAGTCGTGGAAGCCGTTGGTGTAGGTGAATCCGAGCGCGACACCGATGGTCACGATCAGGGCGAAGGTGTCCACGGGTGTCAGGACTCCTTGACCGCGATGGTCTCCACAGTGTTCGCCACATGCTCGAAGGCGTCGGCCGCCTCTTCCAGCACATCCACGATCTGCTTGAGCTTGAGCACCTCGATCGCGTCGTACTTCCCGTTGAAGAGCGTCGCGAGAAGCCGGCGGTGGATCTGGTCCGCCTGGTTCTCCAGCCGGTTGACCTCGATCCAGTACTCGGTGAGGTGGTCCATGGTCCGCAGATGCGGCATGGCCTCCGCCGTCAGCTCGGCCGCCCGGGCGAGCACCTCGATCTGCTGCTCCACTCCCTTGGGCAACTCCTCGACCTGGTAGAGCACGACGAGGTCGACGGCCTCCTCCATGAAGTCCATGATGTCGTCGAGGGACGAGGCGAGACGGTAGATGTCCTCGCGGTCGAACGGCGTGATGAACGAGGAGTTCAGCTGGTGGAAAATGGCATGGGTGGCGTCGTCGCCCGCGTGTTCCGCGGCCCGCATCCGCTCCGCGATCTCGGCCCGTCCGGGTGCGTCGGCCCCGAGCAGTTCCATCAGGAGCTTGGAGCCCGTGACGATGTTGTCCGCGGACGCGGCGAACATGTCGTAGAAGCTCGTCTCCCTGGGGGTCAGACGAAATCGCACGTGGGGTCCTCGGGTGCTCTGGGTTCGGACAGGCTGATGCTAGGCGCATTCATCCGGCCACGGCCAACCGGTGTTCCTCAGTGTCGCCCATCCTGGACTCGGATGAGCGGGGGACCCTCGGGCGCGCGGGCCGACCCTTTCTCCGGCGGTTGGGTACCATATACCCATGAGGGGTATACGGCCCCGCACTTTCAGCACATCATTTTCGGACACGCAGCGCAGGACTACGGGAGGACCCGATGACGACCACCGAGGCGGCCGGCCCCCCGGTCACGGACACCGCCGCAGCGACGGGCGGCCCGGTCACGGACCACGACCGCGGCATCCACGGCTACCACCACCAGAAGGACGAGCACCTCAAGCGGCTGCGCAGGATCGAGGGCCAGATCCGGGGCCTTCAGCGGATGGTCGACGAGGACGTCTACTGCATCGACATACTCACTCAGGTGTCGGCGTCCACCAAGGCCCTCCAGTCCTTCGCGCTCCAGCTTCTGGAGGAGCACCTGCGGCACTGTGTCGCGGACGCGGCGGTGAAGGGCGGCGACGAGATCGACTCCAAGGTGGAGGAGGCGACGAAGGCGATCGCCCGTCTTCTGCGTACGTAGTACGTAAAAGGCGGTATGCGGGCGTCCCGGGCCCTGGACGCCCCGGGCCCGTCACCCGTGACCGGGGCCGGTCGGCGCAGGGGACCGGGCCCGGTACGCGGAGAGACCGGGGCCCGCGGGGAGACCGGCGCCCCGTACGCGGGGAGAACGGCATCCTGTACGCGGAGAGGCCGGGGCTCTGTACGCGGAGAGGCCGGGGCGCACCGCCGCCCCGGCCCCACCCCGTCAGCCGTGCCGGGGCCGCCGGACCTGCTGCGCCTGCCCGTGACCGGCCTGCCGCGCGGAGCGCTCGGCCGCCACCTTCAGCACCTCGTCGATACGGTCGAAGCTGAGCCGCTCCCCGTCCGCGGCCGACGCCGCGATGATCAGATCGCCGCACAGCTCGATCTCGGCGAGGGCCACGTGGTCCTGGACCAATGTCGTACTGGGCGGAGCCACGTGCATTTCACCTCTTCCTGCCGTTACCGACTCCCTAGCGTAGGGAGTGGCGAGACGACCGCGCATGGCACGTCCGGACCATTTAGCCCCTGATCTTTCCGGCGTAAATGTCCCGTCGGTCGGGCAGGCGCACGGTGACCGGGGCCCCGAAGTCGTACAGCAGTGTGGTCGAGGTGACCGCGACCGCGCCGCGGCCGTTGGCGAAGCTGAAGCGGTGGCGGACCTTGCGCAGCCGGCCCTGCTCGTCGAGATACGCGTCGAAGGGGACGGCGTCCGTGGCGAACCCTTTCGCCGCCGCGGCGAGCGAGGCCCGCGCGTGCGGCGGGGCGGCCAGGGCGGCGCGCGCGATGTCGGCGTCGCCCCGGTAGTGGCGGACGGTGACGCCGTCGAGCCGCTCCTCCCCCAGCAGAACCACGTTCCGGGCGCTCCGCAGCAGCTCGGCGGCGGCCAGCGGATCGGTCGCGCCCCCGGTGACCAGGTTCCCGTCCGCCAGGGTCGTCGTGTCGATCCGCACCCACTTGTCGGCGGGCACCCCGGCGCCCCGGTTCTTCATGTACAGCGCCCCGGGCGTGAGCAGCTCGGTGACCGGACGGCGGTCGTCGGTCCCGGCCGGGTCCTTGGGCAGGACCACGGTGAGCCGGCCCTCGCGCCGGGTGAAGTCGTAGCCGCCCGCCGCCCGGATGGTCACCCGGGTGCCCCCGGCCGCCGACTCCATCTCGGTGCGCGTCCGGGCGCTGCCCGCCGCGATCAGCGTGTCCGCCGCCGTACGCACCTCGCCGGACCGTCCGTCCGCGACCTGTCCGGCCTGTCCGTGGACGGTCTCGTGGCCCGGGCCGCCGTCGGCGGGGCCGGCCCCGACCGCCGAACAGCCGCCGACCGCCATCGCGCCCAGTACCGCGACCGCCGCGACCGCCCCGCCCGTGCGCCTGTGCTGCACCACCATCGCCTGCCAACCCCCAACACCGGACCGCTGTTCTCCAGAGACCTCCGCCCGTCCCGCCTAACGAGAACCGGGGCCCGCCGTCACGCGGACGCCCCCGGCCCGCCCGGTCCCCGTACCGCGAACGCCGCCGCGAACACCGGGGCGCGCGCCCGGACCCGTACCGCGGACGCCCGGGCGCGCCCGCCCCCGTACCGTGGTCCTGTGCTTCCGTCAGAGATCCCGGCGCCCGCGGCGGCGCCGCACCGCACCACCGACTCCGAGCGCGGCTCCTTCGCCGTGGCCCGCTGTTCCTGCGGCTGGTCGGGTCCGGCCCGGCGCTCCCGGGAGCGCGCCCGCGCGGACGCCCGGGCGCACGCGCCGGAGCCGGCGGGGCCGCCCGGGGGCTGAGGCCGGGGAGCCGGGCCGGCGGGCCGGTAGCCCGTACGGGGGTGTCCGAATGGCCGCCGGGGCGCGGGGGCGGTGCCCTTGTCTCACCAGGGTGTTCGCGAGAACGCCGACCCGCCTTCGACGGCCGCTCGCCGGCCGGCCCCAAGGACGTCGTCCCATGAAGCGATCCGCAGAGCGATCCGTACAGCCGCCCATGTCCCGGCCCGTGCCGTCCATACCGCGGCCCATACCGTCCCCGCCGCGAACCGTGCGGCGATCCCTCCGCCGCTCCGCGCTCCCCGGCGGCCGGGCGGCCGTGCTCACCGCCGCCGCCGTCCTCGTGCTCGCCCTCCCCCTCGGGAGTACGGCGTCCGCCGCGCCGCACGGCCCCGCCCCGGCGCCCAGCGCGGCCAAGCCGGAGGGCCCGGTCGAAAGCTCGCTCTCCGTCGCGGGCACGGGAGCGCTCGCCGCGGCCTCCACCGTCCTGATAGTCCGCCGTCACCAGCGCCGCAGCCGCAACGGGCGGCGCTGAGAGGTCCGAGAGGCCGAGAAGCGGGGAAGCAGAGAAGCCGAGAGCCCGCCCGGGCCGCCCCCGGGAGGGGGAACGGTCCGGACGGGCTCTCAGTACCGCCGTAGGGGCTTCCCGGCGGCCCAGCGGGTCTTCCCGGTCGGCCTCAGGCGCTCCGGTCGGCCTCAGCGGCTCCGGGCCGCCGCCGGCCGCGGCTCAGGCCGCGAGATCCTTCTCGCCGCCGCCTTCGGTCCTCGGCTCGGGAATGCCCAGCGGCTCGGCGCGGTCGCCGTCCCCGCCGGAGCGGGGCCGCTTGGAGCGTACGAGCACCCCGCCGTGCTTCGATCCGGCGATCGCCGACACCACCGGGGTGAGCAGCGCCATCGCGAGCGGCGCGAGCAGCAGGGTCACCGCCGTGCCCAGCGCGAAGCCGCCGATGACGTCGGTCGGGTAGTGCACGCCCATGTAGACGCGGAGGAAGCCCTCGGTGAGCGCCAGGCCGAGCGCGGCGAATCCAAGCCTGCGGTGCGCGAGGAAGATGCCGACCGCGATCGCCATGGCCATCGTCGAGTGGTCGCTGACGAAGGAGTAGTCGGTCTTGCCGGAGACCAGGACTTCCAGACCCTTGTGGTCGACGAACGGTCTCGGCCGCTCCACGAAGCCGCGGATGGGGATGTTGACCACCACCGCTGCGGCGGCCGCGAGCGGCGCCCAGACCAGCGCGGTGACGGCGGCGACGGAGTCCTCGGCGGTGCCGCGGCCGCGCACGCTCCACCAGGCCCAGAGGCCGACGACCACGAGCCCGAGCATGATGCCGTACTCGCCGACGAAACCCATGACGCGATCGACCCACGGCGGGGCGGCTTTGGACAGGCCGTTGATGTCGTAGAGCAGATTGAGATCGGCGCCCGACCCGCTGCTCGCCTCCGCGAGGGGAAGCCCCGTCCTTGGCTCCGCGAGGGGGATCCCCGATGCGAGTCCAGCCATCTGCTGCGGCCCCTTGCCTTTGTATCGCCCTGAAATGCTCGGTGTGTGCCGTCCGGCGCCCGTCACGGCCCCGGCCCCGGCGCGCGGGAGGCGCGCCGCCGCCGCTCCGCGATCGCCGCCGCGCGGCTGTTCCGTCCAGGAAACGGCCCGCTCACGCCCGACGTTCCGCTCTCCACCGAACGATCACCATGACGTTATCGAAGAGAAATACGTCGCCGCAGCTCAGGACCGTGGCTCACCAGATGCTTCCGGCCATGCCGCGCGCCCCTGTCAGGCCGCCGGAGGGTGCGTGGGAAGCGATTTCGCGCCATCCTCGGTCACCCGGGTGGCCCCGAAGTAGTCCGGAGTGTCGATCTTGTCGAAGCGGATCACGGCGCCGGTACGGGGAGCGTTGATCATATATCCGCCGCCGACATAGATGCCGACGTGCCGGATGGCCCGGGAATTGGTCAGATCGTCGGAGAAGAAGACCAGATCGCCGGGGAGCAGCTCGTCCCGCGAGGGGTGCGGTCCGGCGTTGTACTGGTCATTGGCGACCCGGGGCAGCTCGATGTCCACCGTCCGGAACGCGGCCTGGGTCAGCCCGGAGCAGTCGAAGCGCCCGTCCTGCTCGGGGGTGCCGTTCCCGCCCCACAGATACAGCTTGCCGAGCTGCTTCTGCGCGAACTCGATCGCCCCGGCCGCCTGCCGCGAGGGATCGACCCGCCCGATGGGCCGGGCGAAGCTCTTCTCCAGCGAACGGATGATCTTGACGTAGTTCTGGGTCTCCTTGTACGGGGGGACCCCGCCGTACTTGATGACGGCGTACGGGCCCGCGTTGTAGGCGGCGAGCATATTGCTGGTGGGGTCGCCGCCGACCTTCTTCACATAGCCGGCCAGGGCGCAGTCGTAGGTGGCGGCGGACGGAATGGCGTCGGCCGGGTCCCAGACGTCGCGGTCGCCGTCGTTGTCCCCGTCGACGCCGTGGGTGGCCCAGGTGCCGGGGATGAACTGGGCGATGCCCTGCGCGGCGGCGTGGCTCTGCGCGCGCGGGTTCCAGCCGCTCTCCTGGTAGAGCTGGGCGGCGAGCAGCGCGGGGTTGAGGGCCGGGCAGAGATTGCCCCACTTCTGCACCAGCGGCTGATAGCGCGCGGGCACCGCGCCCTTGGCCAGCCCGACGGCCCCGTTCTTGCCGTTGACCGCGCCGCCGAAGAGGCCGGCCGCGGCGGAGAAGGTCCCGATCACCAGCAGCGCGACGAACACCAGGGCCATGCCCGCGGACACACCCGCGATCAGCCACGCCTTACGCACCGTCAACCGCCCTTCACCCATGGGGAGTACGTCGCCCCGCGTCAGTGTAGGTCGGGAGCAGTCGATTAAGGAGGTGGACGAAGGGGACGGAACGGGGTGTCCACGGGCCGTCAGGGCTTCGCGGCCACACCGCCGAACATGGCGACCTCGTCCGGCTCACCGGACCCGCCCGGCCCATCGGCCCCCTCCGGTCCACCGGGCCCGGCCGCCGAGGACACCGGCCCCGGCTCCGACCCCGGCCGCCAGCGGGAGCACGAGACCACCCCGGGCTCCAGCAGCTCCAGACCGTCGAAGTACCGCTCGACCTGACGGGGCGTGCGCTGGGTGAGCCGGGGGGTGCCGTGCTCGTTCCAGAAGGCGACCGCCGCGTCCACCTCCGGCATCGCGGGGCTGACGATCGTGTGGGAGAGCACCAGATGGCTGCCGGACGGCAGCTCGGCCATCAGCCGCCGGACCACCTCGTACGAGGTCTCGTCGTCCTCTATGAAGATCACCACGCCGAGCAGCATCAGCGCGACGGGCTCGGAGAAGTCCAGCGTCCGGGCCGCCCGCTCCAGAATGGCGTCCGTGTCGCGCACATCCGCGTCCAGATAGTCCGTACGCCCCTCGGGGGTGCTGGTGAGCAGGGCCCGGGCGTGGGTCAGGACGAGCGGGTCGTTGTCGACGTATACGATCCGGGCGTCCGGAACGCTCCGCTGGGCGACCTCATGGGTGTTGTCGGCGCTGGGCAGGCCGGTGCCTATGTCGAGGAACTGCCGCACACCGGCCCCGGCGGCCAGATGGTGCACCGCCCGCCCCAGAAAGAGCCGGTCGGCCCTGGCGTACTCCCCTATACCGGGATGGATCGCCCGGATCCGGTCGCCGGCCTCGCGGTCGACGGGGTAGTTGTCCTTCCCGCCGAGCCAGTAGTTCCAGATACGGGCGGTGTGCGGGCGGGTGGTGTCGATCCGGCCGCGAAGGTCCTGGTGTCCGGTCACCCCGGACACCGTACCCAAGTGCGCACCGCCGGAAAGGGGGTTGCCGAAACCCTCCCCGACCGGCCCCCGCCCCGGCCCCCGGGACCGCCCCCGCGGCCCCACGCGCCCCACCCGACAGAACGGACGCCTCCGTCATCAAAGAGGACAGAGCGCGCCCGAAACGTGAGGAGCGCCCCAAAGGTGGAACAACGACAGTCATTGCCCGGAGTCACGCTCCGTGATACACAGAGTGACGGTATGGGCTCCACATCGCGATCTGATCCAGTTCTCCGCAGGTCAGGACAGTGGCATCGGTCATACGTGCGGAGATCGGGTAAAGAGACCCGCCAAGTCGGCATACGAGAGCGGTTTCATCAGCGAAGATAGAGCGATGGCCCATGCCGAGGGGCACGGGCAGCGAACAACCCGACAGGGGCGGTGAGTTACACATGATCCTGGCAGCCGAAAAGGGCGATATCACCACCATCATTGGCGGAATCGCTCCAAATTGGGGGCCTTTCGGAGGCCTGGGGAACGAGGCCCGGGTGATGATCGAGGTAGTGATGGCCGTGGCCATCCTGCTCTGCCTCGGCATCGCGATCTGGGGCGCGGCCAAACAGCGCATCGGCGCGACGGCACTGCGCGACACCTTCAGCGCGGAACAGGGCAAGGGCCTGATCGTCGCCGGACTGGCCGGCGTCTTCATCATCGGCTCCCTGGGCACCGTGTTCACCATCGTGTACGGGATGGCCGTCTGACCCCACTCCCGCCCCCACTCCCCCGGCCCCCTTCCCTCCTCCCCGTGTGCCCGGCCCACCCTCAGAGGTTGCGTCTCCCCGATGTCGAGTCACCACACCGCGCCCGCGCGGACAGCAGCGCGACTACCGTCGTCGTATGACTCCGTGTCATACGGCACGGGTCCGCACCTGGCTGAGGGAGGGCGTCTCCCCCGGCGGAGCGAGGGGAAGTACGCGAGATGAGCCTCGGGGACGACCACGGCTACCGAAGCGATCCGGGCAGCCGCGGCGACGACGGCTTCGGCGGCTCGGGCCAGACCCGTACCCGCCTGCCCGGCACCGGCGACACCGACGGCTACGGAGAGCCGCGCAGGCAGCCCCGCGGCTCCCGCTCCGTCATCACCGTCGTCGGAGTCGTCGTCCTGCTCATCGCCGCCATCGCCTTCGCCAACCGGGGCGGCGGCGACGGCGCCGACACCGACTCCGCCGCCCCGGGCGCCACCCCCCGCCCCGGATCCGCGCCCACGGCCGCCACCGGCGTCAAACCGGTCAAGGGCCACTCCCAGGGCATCCCGACGGGCTACGCCCACGACGAACAGGGCGCGCAGAGCGCGGCCTCCAATTTCGCCATCGCCCTCGGCTCGAACGGCATGTTCAACACCGAGGCCCGTCACACGATCGTGGACACGGTCTACACCCCCGCAGCGGCGGCCAAGCTGAAGGGGCCTCAGGACGAGGCCTACTCGGCGGACTTCCTGAGCACCATGGGGCTCGACGCCCGCGGCCAGGCGCCCAAGGGGAGCACCTTCGTCTCCCGCACCGTCCCCGTCGGCACCAGGACGGAGAGCTTCGACAAGGACACCGCCCGGGTCTCGGTCTGGTACATGGGACTGATCGGCATGTCCGGTCCCGGCTCCACCGACCCCGTACGCACCACCTGGAAGACCTGGACCTTCGAGCTGAAGTGGACGGCGGGCGACTGGCGAATCGCGGCCGACTCGGACAAGGACGGGCCCGCGCCCGTGCCGGGAGACGTCCCCGCCTCCACCTCTGACGAGATCAGCAAGGCCGTCGCGGAATTCGGAGGGTTCACTTATGCCCGGTAGCCCCCGCCCTCGCACGGCCGGCCCGGCACGGCCGACAGCCGCATCCCGGCAGCCCGCCGACCGCGCCCGGCGACGCGGACGGACCACGACCGTCGTCACTCTGCTGGCGGCGGCACAGACCTCGCTCGTGCTGTTCGCGTCCCGCGCCGCCGCCGCGCCCACTCCGGCGCCCTCGCCGAGCCCCAGCCCGAGCCAGGAAGACAAGTGCCGGCACCTCCGGGGCAACGCCAAGCGCTACTGCGAGGAAGAGGAGAACAACGGCGGCTCCGGCTCCCGCGGCGCCGACTCCCTCGACCCCACCAGCGCCGCCGACCCCCTCGGCGCCCTCGGCCGCGCCTGCACCGACGCCGCCTCCTGGACCGTCGACACCCTCTCCAAAGCGGTGAAGTCCACCGCCACCGTCGACTTCACCAACACCACCTTCCTCTCCCAGTACGCCATCGTCTTCGCCGCCACCACCGTCCTCACCCTCCTCCTCTGGCTCCTCGCCGTCGCCAAGCGAGCCATCCGCGGCGTCCCCCTCACCACCGCCCTCACCGAGGCCATCGGCTTCCTCTGGCTCGCCGTCCTCGCCTCCGCCTTCACCCCGCTGATCCTCTACACCCTGGTCTCCGCGACCGACGGCGTCACCGAGGTCATCACCGGCGGCACCGGCGACCAGACCGACCAGTTCTTCGGGAACTTCTCCGCCGCCCTCAAACAGGGCAACGACATCGGCGGCGGCCCGATCATGCAGATCGTCGTCTCGCTCGTCACCATCGTGGCGGCCGGCGTCCTCTACCTCGAACTGTTCATCCGCGCCATCGTCCTGTACGTCGGCGCGCTCCTCGGCGTCGTCGTCTACTCCGGACTCGTCGACAAGAACATGTGGGGCAATGTCCGCCGCTGGGCCGGCATCATGATCGCGATCATTCTGGTCAAACCGATCATCGCCATCGTCCTCGGCCTCGCGGGCGCCCTCACCAACTCCGAGAAGACCGACTCCATCGGCGCGATCGTCTCCGGCCTCGCCATCATCATCCTCGCCATCATCGCCTCCGGGATGATCTACCGCTTCGTCCCCGGCTTCGGCGACGAGATCGTGGCCTCCCGCAACAACCGCGTCCAGGGCGGGGTCGAGAACCGCGCCGCCGCGGTCATCAGCTCCCCCGCCGCCCTCGTCTCCCAGGGCATCAAGACCCACAGCGCCCGGGGCAACCCCGGCGGCGGCGACAGCGGCGGCGGCTCAGCCCCCCGCCCCGCCAACCCGGTCGGCGGCGGCATGGCCGCCCACAGCAGCCGCCCCACCGGCACCGCCTCCCCGGCCGGATCCGGAGCGGGCGGCGGCAGCACCGCGCCACCGCCCCGTAGCAGCGCCCCCAGCACGAACACCCCGCACAGCAACCGCAAGAGCACAGGAGGTGGAGGGCGTTGACGACCCAGTCCCATCCCATCGCGCCCCGCCGGACGTATCTCATCGGCCGGGCCCGGCCGAACGCGATCATCGGCAAGAACCGCGAGACGGGCGAGATCGCCCTGATCATCGCCGGCGCGTTCCTCGGCATGATGAGCGGGCTGATCGTCCCCGTGCTCACCCTGCGGATCGTGCTGCTGATGGGCTTCCCCATGCTCGCGCTCGCCGCCGTGTACGTCCCGTACAAGCACCGCACCTTCTACAAATGGTTCGAGATCAACCGCAGCTTCAAACGCAGTGTGCGCGGCGGCAAGACCGCCTACCGCTCCTCCGCCGTCGAGGCCGGCACCGCCCTCGACGGCCGTGAGGTCGAAGTCGGCCCGCCGCCCGGCATCGGCCGGATCAACTGGCTCGCCGCCCCCTTCGGCCCCGACGAGATCGCCGTACTGCTGCACGCCGACCGCCGCACCGTCACCGCCGCCATCGAGATCGAGGGCCCCGGCGTCGGGCTGCGCGACAGCGAGGACCAGGAGGCCCTGGTCGACCGCTTCGGCACCCTCCTCAAGCACGTCGCCAACGGCGACGGCTTCGTGACCCGCCTCCAGATCCTCGCCCGCACCCTCCCCGCCGACCCCGACGCCCACGCCAAGGACGTCACCCAGCGCGGCGACACCCACTCCCCGCCGTGGCTGCGCGAGTCCTACGACCAGCTCCAGTCGATGGTCTCCACCTCCAGCGAGCAGCACCGCGCCTACCTCGTGGCCTGTATGCACTACACCCGCGAGCTGGCCGCCGAGGCCAACGCCATGGCGCGCGCCGCCCGCGCGGCCGCCGGCAACAAGGGCCGCAAGCTCGACAAGGACGCCGGGCTCGCCGTCGTCATGGCCCGCGAGCTGACGGACATCTGCGCACGGCTCGCCGAGGCCGACATCCGGGTCCGCCAGCCGCTCGGCCAGGGCCGGCTCGCCTCCCTCGTGCACTCCATGTACGACCCCGACCACCCCATCGACCACATCCAGGCGATGACCAAGCGGAACGCCTGGCCGGCCGAGCTGGACGCCGTGGAGCCCACCTATCTCCAGGCGAAGACCCGCGAGTCCTCCACCCGCGCGCCCTGGTGCCACTCCACCGCCTGGGTGAAGGAGTGGCCGATGACCCCGGTCGGCGTCAACTTCCTCGCCCCGCTCCTCGTCCACACCCCCGATGTGATCCGTACGGTCGCGGTCACCATGGATCTGGAGCCCACCGAGGTCGCCATCGAGCGCATGCTCACCGAGAAGACCAACGACGAGGCCGACGCCAGCCGCGCCGCCAAGATGAACCGTACGGTCGACCCGCGCGACATCGCCGCGCACGGACGGCTCGACCAGCGGGGTGAAGATCTCGCCAGCGGTGCGGCGGGCGTCAACCTGGTCGGGTACATCACGGTGTCGTCCCGCTCGCCCGAGGCGCTGGCCAGGGACAAGCGGACGATCAGGGCGTCGGCGGGCAAGTCGTATCTGAAACTGGAGTGGTGCGACCGCGAGCACCACCGGGCCTTTGTGAACACCCTGCCGTTCGCGACCGGCATCCGCCGTTAGGGGCCCTGATCCTCATGCGTGATCCGATGTCCGTCCTCACCGAGGCCTTCACCTCCTTCGTCTTCGGGAAGGTGGAGACCACCCGGCTTCCCGTGCGCACCTCCACCGGGCAGGCGCAGGCCGTCTATCTGCCCACCGCGGCACCGGGCCTCGGCGACTCGGGCGTGATCATCGGCCGTGAGGTCTACAGCGGCAAGGGATACATCTACGACCCCTTCCAGCTGTACGGCCAGCAGCTGCCGGCCCCGCACTGGCTGGTCCTCGGCGAGTCCGGCAACGGCAAGTCGGCGCTGGAGAAGACCTATGTCCTGCGCCAGCTCCGCTTCCGGGACCGGCAGGTCGTCGTCCTCGACGCCCAGGGCGAGGACGGCGTCGGCGAGTGGAATCTCATCGCGCAGGAGCTGGGGATAACCCCCATCCGGCTCGACCCGATGACCGCCCTCGACGGCGGCATCCGGCTCAACCCGCTCGACCCCGCCATCACCACCACCGGCCAGCTGGCCCTGCTCCGCACCATCATCGAGGTCGCGATGGGGCACGGCCTGGACGAGCGGGCCGGATTCGCCCTCAAGGTCGCCCACGCCTACGTCAACGAGACCATCACCAACCGACAGCCGGTCCTCACCGACATCGTGGAACAACTGCGCCACCCGGAGGCGGAGTCCGCCGAGGCCATGAACGTCGACATAGACGATGTACGGGCCTGGGGCCTGGACGTCGCCCTGGTGCTGGACCGGCTGGTCGACGGCGACCTGCGCGGCATGTTCGACGGTCCGACGACGGTGGGCATCGACCTGGACGCGCCGCTGATCGTCTTCGACCTCTCCCACATCGACCGCAACTCGATCGCGATGCCCATCCTGATGGCGATCGTCGGCGTCTGGCTGGAGCACACCTGGATCCGCCCCGACCGGAAGAAGCGCATCTTCCTGGTCGAGGAGGCCTGGCACATCATCAACTCGCCCTTCGTCGCCCAGCTCTTCCAGCGGCTGCTGAAGTTCGGCCGCCGGCTCGGACTCTCCTTCGTGGCGGTGGTCCACCACCTCTCCGACGTCGTCGACGGCGCGGCGGCCCGGGAGGCCGCCGCGATCCTCAAGATGGCCTCCACCCGGACGATCTACGCCCAGAAGGCCGACGAGGCACGGGCCACCGGCCGCGTCCTCGGACTGCCCCGCTGGGCGGTAGAGATCATTCCGACCCTCACCCCCGGTATCGCCGTCTGGGACGTGAACGGCAATGTGCAGGTCGTCAAACACCTGATCACCGAGGCGGAACGGCCCCTGGTCTTCACCGACCGGGCCATGACCGAGTCCTCGGGCCCCGTGCTCTCCGAGGATCTGGAAGCCGCGGAGTGGGAGGCGGAACAGCGCGCGGCCCTGATCGAACGTCATAAACTGGACGAATCCTCCGAGTCGACGGTGGCGTGATGCGCCGCTCCGAACCACTCCGCCACGACCGGGAGCGGGCGGGCGGCGTCCCCGACGGGCTGTTGCTGGGCCTGCTCGGCCTCGGCGTCAGCTCGCTGGTGCTGGCCTGGACGGCGACCGGTCTGTCCGGTCTCTTCGCCCATGGCTCCTGGCCGGCGCACGTCACCTTCAAGAACGCCCCCCAGGCGGTGCGCTCCCTGGTCACCGCCCCACAGGACCTGCCCGCGGCCTGGCCCGGGACCCCGGCGGCGGAGCTGTCGGGGTACGGCCTGTTCTGGGGCATCGCGATCGGCGAGCTGATGGTGCTGCTGGTCCTGACGGTCTTCGCGCTGGGCACCCTGGCCCGCTGGAAGACCCTCCGGGCGGCCCGCCGCGCGGAGCGGCTCCACCAGGACGCCGTCCGCCGCGAGCAGGACCGGCAGAACGCGGAGGCCGTACGAGACAGGGGATACGAGCGAGCCCCCGCGGCCGCTCCGGTGCCCGCACCACCCCCGGTCGCCATGACCAAGGAAGCCACACCCCGCGAAGCCGCACCCCACGCGGCCCCGGCCGATCCCGCGCCGACCGCGACAGCCGCCGATCCCGTACCCGTCGTCGCGGCGGCCGCCGCGACACCGGCTCCCACCGCCGCGGCGGCCGAACCGCCCGCCGCCGTCCCCGCCCCGCGCGCACCGCGTCTCGTCTACGGCGACCCCGCCACCCGCCGCCCGGCGGCGCTCCAGGCCGTCCTGGACGCCGAGGGCCCGGCCGTCGTCGTCACCTCCGACCCGCTCGTCTGGTCCGAGACCAAGGACGCCCGCGCCAAACTCGGCCCGGTCCTCGTCTACGACCCGGGCCACCTCTGCGACACCCCGGCCCGGCTCCACTGGTCCCCGACCTCCCGCTGCGAGGACGCCGACACCGCCGCGGCCCGCGCCACCGCCCTCCTCGCACCCGTCCGCCCCCGCGCCCTGATCGACGCCGCGATGGCCGACACCGCCGAGACCCTGCTGCGTTGCTGGCTGCATGCCGCCGCCGTGGACGGCCGCCCCGTCAAACAGGTCCACCGCTGGGCCCAGGGCGGCGGCGCCCAGGAGGCCGTACGCATCCTCCGTACGCACCCGAAGGCCGCGGGCGGACTCGCCGGGCTGCTGGAATCGGCGCTCATCGCCCACCCCGAGCGACGCGAGGTCGCCCAGGAGCTGGTGGCCCGCGCGCTCTCCGGACTCTCCTCCATCCATATTCGCGAGGCATGCACTCCGAACCGAACTGATTCCCTCACCTTGGAATCATTTGCGGATGAAGGGGGAACCCTCTATCTGGTGGGTGAACCCATTGAGGACCCCAGATCCCGCCCAGGAGCGATGCCTCTGCTCACGGCACTGGCAGCAGACGTGGTCGAGCACGGCCGCCGCATGGCCGCACGGTCATCCGCCGGCCGGCTCGACCCACCAATGGCCCTCGTCCTGGACGACATCGCCGCGGTGGCCCCCCTTCCCCGGCTCCCGGAGCTGCTGGCCACCGGCCAGGACCAGGGCCTGCCGACCCTGGTCCTCCTGCGTTCGGCCGAACAGGCCCGCGCCCGCTGGCCCGAACCGCTGAGTCACTGACCCGCCGGGTGGTCGTGAATACACCCCCATCACCGGTCTGAGCCCCCTGACTTCACCCCCGCCGGACGGCAGAGTCGTGTCAGCGGCCGTCCAACGGCCGCCCGCCCCAGGGGGTTTCCGTATGCCGACCCGACGCCGCGTCCTCACCACAACGGCCGCCACCGCGGGCAGCACACTGCTCACCCCACAGCTCACACCGCCCGCGCCGCTCCCCGCGACTCGGGAGATCACGACCGCACACTCGCGTTCACGGGCGCCACCCTCATCGAGGGCGCGCGCTGGGTGATCGCGAGCCCGATCCTGGACGGCCCGCCGACCCTCTTCACCCAGGACAGCGGCAGTGAGGTGATCGAGGTCCCCGACGCGGCCTCGGCCCGCCGCGCCGTACGCCGGGTCAAGCGCGAGGGCGCGGACTTCGTCAAGGGACAGGAGATCCGCCGGGAGCTGGCGAGGGTACGTCTGGACCCGCGCGAGCCGTCGAGCCTCGCGCGCTACCGCTCCTGGTTCCGCCAGGTGCACCCGCTGGAGCACAAGGCGGTCCGCACCTACGGCCCCGCCAGCGCCCGCCGGCTGTTCGACCGGCTGGCCGAGCGAGGCACCGCTGCCGTGCCGACGGGGTGCTGGCCTCGGCGACGACAGCCCCCGCCCGGGTGCTGGGGCTGGAGAGCGACCGCGCGGATCTGGTGATTCTGGACGCCAATCCGCTGGACGACATCTCCCATACCCGCCGTATCGACTCGGTCGTCGTCGCCGGCCGCCATATCGATCGTGCCGAGCGCGCCCGGCTACTGGCCGAGGTCGAGAAGGCGGCCACGGCGAGCGAGCCTCCACCGGGCCCTGTCCCGGTCCACGCCCGCTGCTGAAGCACCCGGTGATCCACTATCGGCTGAGCATGGAATAGGCACGGGTCTGGAAAAGGGTGGTGAACGCAAAAATGCCTCAGCCTCCCCGGACACAAGGTCCGGGAAGACTGAGGCTAAAAATTGTTCGGCGGCGTCCTACTCTCCCACAGGGTCCCCCCTGCAGTACCATCGGCGCTGAAAGGCTTAG